>NZ_BLZO01000198.1 GCF_014132355.1 Okeania sp. KiyG1 | reverse complement strand
TTTTATGTAGCAATTATTAGTATTATCAAAATAATATAATTACTTTTTCTAGAAAAAATAAGTATTGAAGACAAGGAAAAATCTGTAAATTAATTTTTAAACAGCGCTAATTATTCAGCACCTTTCTATTGATAACTACTACCACTATCGGACTAAAGTAATGTACATTTAACTTGCATTTTTGTCCGCAAAATAAAAATAATTAGGTCTAATTATCCTTGACTTTGAATAAATGTTTTTCGCACTGTTGCCTGTTACCTGTTGCCTGCTATATGTGTGTGAAAATGTAAAAATATAAATAATTTTCCCATTGTCCTTAATCTAGACCTAACTGTAGATGACTGTACATCAGTCTGTTTTATCAACAATCCACTGTATTAATCCCCATTGTCTAAGTCCAATTCAGGCATGGGGCAATAACTTTTGTCAAAGTTGTGGAACCCCACTTCTACTTAACGATCGCTATATTCCCCTGCGAAAATTAAGCGCTGGTGGATTTGCGAAAATCTACATTGTTTGGGACCAAGAAACTCAAACCGAACGTATCCTGAAAGTATTATTGGAAAGCTCTCCCAAAGCACTCGAACTATTCGACCAAGAAGCCTGGATACTTGCCAGTATGCGTCATTCAGGTATTCCTAGAGTCGAAACAGGAGACTATTTTCATCTACGCAAGCGAAATAGTCAGCCAGCAGTTGGCCACTCTAGTCAATGGTTTCTCCCATGCCTGGTCATGGAAAAAATTGATGGTTGTACCCTAGAAGAAATCCTGGAACAATATCCCCAAGGATGTCCAGATTTCTATGTAATTAATTGGCTTTCCCAAGCTGTAGAAATTTTATGGGAATTACACCGCCGGAAAATTATTCACAGGGACATTAAGCCTTCTAATTTAATGTTGCGGGAAATCCAACCTTCAACTTTGACAAAATCTTCTTTATCCTATTCTTTTCATCATCAACGAAAAAAAAGAGGTCAACTGGTCATAATTGACTTCGGAGGGGTAAAACAAATTAGTAGTTATAAAATCCAACCTAGAGAAACTGTCGCAAAACGCAGCACAACCAGATTAGTCTCTCCTGGATATAGCCCTCCAGAACAAATTAATGGAGGTGAAATAGGCCCATTCACAGATTTTTATGCTTTGGGCCGTACTTGCATTCATTTACTAACTGGTCAATATCCAGCAGAATTGGAAGACCCCTCAACAGGTAAGCTAAAGTGGCGTCAACTTAAGCCTGTTCATCCAGCTTTGGCTAATTTACTTGATGATATGGTGAGCTTAGATCCAGCCCAACGACCAGCAACAGCAGCAGAAGTGCAAGTCCGTTTAGCTAAAATTTATCGACGGCAAAAGAGGTCTCTGAGAATATATTCCTTAGCTACATTAGCTACAACTGTTAAAAATTTATTAATAGCTCAGTTGAAAAATCTCAGTGAGAATATTAATAGGTTATTTTTTACCCTGTCTAAAATTTTTAATCAAATAATTTCAGGTTGTGTAGATACAATTTGGGAAATGGTACTGGGTGCAGTTGGGGGAGTATTGGGGCAACATTCGGATTAATTTTTGCTTATTGGTCAGGTATAGGCGATCGCCTCGCTAGTATATTTACTAATCTAATTTTTCTTGTGTGGGATGTTCCCCTAAATATTGGTCCGGAAATACTTGTCTTTGGTTTGGCAGGTTTGGGAACGGGAGTTGGTTTCACGGATGTGGGAGGTTTAGGTCAACGTCGTCGTTATTGGTTGGCTGCATTTATGGGAATTATTGGTTACATTTTGGGTGGGTTATGTTGGCAATTTTCCCAAGTTGGTAGCAGTGTCTATACGACAAAAGAAGATTTAATTATCCTAGAAATTATGGGGAAATTATCTGTGGGGGTAGCTACTGGTGTTGTTACTCTAGGACTTGGTTTAAGAAAGCATAACTTTATTTATGCTTTGATAGTTGCTGCTTTGACGGCGATAGTTTTTTTTGGTTTGGAGCAATTTAATATTTTTCCAGAGTTATTTTTACAGTTTAGTGTTGTTAATCAAAATCAACCTGATTTATTAGAATTTTTTGCAAGCATAACTTTTTTCAGTTTGTTAGGTTGTATTGGTGGTTTTTGTTTGGGTGTGAGTCATTATGTGATTGTTCCGATTTTACGTTGGTTAGGTTTACGATAAGTAGAGCGATCGCTGCCTAAAATTTGGTTTGTTTAGTAGTAGGGAGACAGGGAGCGATCGCTTCGAGAGGAAGTACTATCCCTTGATTCTGGTGCTAAAATAAATAAGTCAGTTAACGGGTATAATTATGAATATAAAAGTAGTATTAGAACCAAGTGAAGAAGGCGGATATACCGTTTATGTTCCATCACTTCCTGGTTGTATTAGTGAAGGAGAAACTATTGAAGAGGCATTGACTAATATCCAAGAAGCTATAGAACTTTACCTTGAACCCATTGAAGATGAATTTCCTATGTCCGCAGGGGCGATCGTTAAGGAATTAGCATTATGAGTAAAGTTCCCAATCTTCCCTACACGCAAATTATTGCTGCTTTAAAACGTGATGGGTGGGTAGTAGTGCGTCAACGGGGTAGTCACATTAGATTGCACAAACAAATGCCAGATGGAGTTTTAAAATTGACGGTTCCAGCTCATCGCTCTGTCAAGCGTTCGACTTTAGCCATAATTTTAAAACAGGCAAGAATAGACCTTGACAAATTCCTAGATTTGTTGTGAAGAAAGCTGCATTGATTCAAGGTTGACTTTTTCAAGGTGCTTTAGTAGCATTGCAACACAACAAAATAGAGCGATAATACTCCGCACCACTGGCGCTTAAGCTCTTGTTTGATAGTTGAGAGACGGGGAGCGATCGCTCCTGCCATCTTTATGCTAATTGAAGAATTTGTTCTATATTTTTAGGTTGTGGAAGGCTTTTACCTTCTTGCTGATATTCTTCAACTAACAGCTCTAATACTTCGCAAGCATTTTGTATTGCTTCTTCATAAGAATTTCCGTGAGTATGAAATTTTTGAGAAGGAAATTCTGGTAAATGAACCAGATAGCAGTTATCTTCATCCGACCAAAAAATGACGACTGTATAGGGTAATTTCATTCTTCTGACTCCTGTTGTTCGATGGTTTTTAACATTTCCAATTTGCGATTAACTTCTTTTTATATGTAAAGTTTAGCGTCTTCTCCATCTCTACCTGCAATAGTAATAGGTTGGTCTGGAAGTAAAGGATGAACCCATCTAGTGTGACTGCCTTTTGCCGAACGATAAATAATATCAAATCCGGTTAAATACTTATTATATGAGATGGGGAGATGGGGAGATGGGGAGATGGGGAGATGGGGAGATGGGGAGATGGGGAGATGGGGAGATGGGGAGATGGGGGGATTTAAGGCGAGAAAGTGTGGATAGAATTATAAACATATACTGTATAACCGGATTCTATATAAATCCTGCCTTGCGTAGCATACTTTTTAGTTCCCTAATTTTTTTTGGCATGGATGGACGGAGAAATCATGTTTAAGGTTAGATTTTTTATTAAAGCATAAAAACTAAATTTTTCAAATGAGGTTCAAACTTTAGATTGGATCGAAAATCCAACAATTACAAATTGTGTTATGATAATAGTCGTTAGTCTCAATTCTTATCAAGGTGATACCATGTTTGTCAAAGGTATAAAACAAGGAAGAAATATCGAAACTTTTGAGGATATAAACATTCCTGATGGTCAAGAGATTTTGATTACCATTGAAACAAGGGGTAGTTTCTGGAAAAGTCTCAATAACTTTCGTCAAGAACTTGATACGGAAGGAATATGGCTCGAACCAGAAGTTTTTGAGGGAGTTCGAGATTCATCATCTGGTAGAGAAGTAATTTTATGAGTTTACGTTTTTTGCTCGATACTAATGTTCTATCGGAACCACCACGCCAACACCCGCACCCAAATGTGATGGCAAAGCTACAACAACACGAAGGAGAAATTGCTACTTCAACTACAGTGTGGCACGAACTTCTGTTTGGTTGCAGTCGCCTTCCCAATTCTAGGAAACGCAGGTTTTTAGAAAGATATTTGGCATTGCTGAATTAAGGTATGAAAGTAGGTTTATAAGGAATAGGGAACACTTAACTGGGAACAGGGAACAGTTAATATTAACAAGTAGTTCAAACCATCCAAAATACAAAATCCAAAATATAAAATTATCAAATCATACCCAGAATCAGCAACGCCAGATATTTGAATGAGATAGTTCGTTCTACTATTCCGATTCTACCTTATGATGTTAACGTTGCGACATGGCACGCCCTTGAAAGAGCTAGATTGACCAGTATTGGCAAAACTCCTGCTTTTGCTGATGGTCAAATTGCAGCAGTTGCTAAAGTTAATGGTTTGATTCTGGTGACGAATAATGTGTCAGATTATCAGGATTTCTTGGAGGTTACAGTTGTTAATTGGTTTGTTACATGAATGTTGCGATAGTAGGAGTTGGAAAACTTCTCTATTTTTGTAAATATCCATTAAAATTAAGTAAATTTAGTAAATATTTATAGTAATGGCCAGTACAATAGTTAGCGATCGAGGGCAAATAACGATTCCTCAAGAAATTAGGGACTACCTTAAACTAAATGCAGGTACTAAAATAGAATTTGTCATTGATGAAGAAGGAGAGGTTAAAATAATTCCTCTGAAATTCTCTGTGGAAGACTTGTCGGGTATCCTACATTATCCTGGAATTGAGAAAGCAACCATTGAGGATATGGAAAACGCGATCCAGGAGTCAGCTAGTGATTGCACTTGATACTAATATTCTAGTTCGCTATCTGACTAGAGATGACTAAGTACAGTGGCAGAAAGCACTAGAAATTATTAGAGAAAACCAGCCATGTTTTGTTTCTAATATTGTGTTGTGTGAATTAGTTTGGGTTCTCAAAAGTCAAGCATATAAATTTAGCAAAGACCAAATTATCAACACTTTGGAAATGATGCTACAGAGTTCAATCTTTGAGTGGGAAAACCCTTCTGTTCTTTATCAAGCTATTGAGCGAACAAAACAGGGAAGTGCAGATTTTTCTGATTATTTGATAGGAGCGATCGCTCGCCAAGCAGGTTGTGTAGAAACTGTGACCTTTGACAAAAAAATTAAGAGGAGAAGCAGGGTTTCACTGTCTTGAATAAAAGGCGATCGCTCCTAAAATCTAGTTTATTTGGGAAGGGAGCGATCGCTCTTGTTTAAGAGAGTCTGGTAGTAGACCATTTCTGCCGCCACTATCACATTTTCAAGCTAGACACGCTACTACAAGACTACTACTCTTGACATACTCCCGACGTTGCGCATAGCGCGACAACGCGGGATTCTTCAGTCATGAAAAAAATGACCGCTGTTTCGTGTGAGGTGATGTCCTCCCCCCTGTATTGACCTTGATAATAACATGCATACCTCCTAGCTTGTCAAGGGTATAGGAAGGTTTTATTTGTGGAGGTATCCTACTCTTGGCCCTGGCTTTCCCTTATGACGCTCCCCTAATAGCTGCCGCCACCATCCTCCGCCAACGGGAGAGCGCGGGACTTCCCTGGCGGGAAGTTAATCCGTACATCCGTGCCATAATCTGTGTGAGCTGTCCTCCACCCAACCAACACTTATCGCAACATTTTAGATGTGTCAGTCCACTACTGGACTCTAATTCTGTACAATGAAATCGGTACGACTGAGTTCTGGTTCGTTGGTTAAAATGGCAAATCTACCGCCACCGCCAAAACCAGCGTCACTACCGTTGGCGTTATAGAATAGCGATCCGTTGCTGGAATTATAGACAATTTCGGCGTTGCTGGTGGCTGCACTAGCGTTGTCTGTGATAATTGCGAAATCGTTGGCAATCAGGCGGTTGCCTACTCTGCTTTCGAGACTGGTGAAAGTGGTTTTGTCGAGAACTATGTCGTCTTGACCTACGACGAAATCTGTAATTATATCTACGCCGAAGTCTGCTCTGCGGAAGCGGCGATTAGTTTCGTAGATAAACCGATCTCTTCCTCTGCCGCCAGTTAAGGTGTCATTGCCTGCACTTCCTGTTAAGCGATCGTTGCCTCCCCCACCTAGAAGCTCGTCTCTGCCGCCACCACCTATAAGGTTGTCGTTGCCACTGGCACCTCTTAGAGTGTCGTTACCTCCGCCACCGCTGAGGGTGTCTCTGCCACCACCACCGTTGAGGTTGTCGTTACCTGCATTGCCGTCTAAGCGATCGTTACCGCCACCACCGAGCAGGTTGTCGTTGCCCCCTCCACCTCTTAGGGTGTCGTTGCCCCCTCCACCGCTGAGGGTGTCTCTACCTCCACCACCGTTGAGGTTGTCGTTACCTGCATCGCCGTTTAAGCGATCGTTACCGCTGCCACCGCTGAGGCTGTCTCTGCCTGGGCCACCGTTGAGGGTGTCGTTGCCTGCACCGCCGTTTAAGGTATCGTTACCACCGACACCGTTAATTCGATCGTTGCCACCTCTGCCGTTGATGTTGTTGCCGCTGGAGGTGCCTTGGAGGTTGTCTCCCCTGTTGGTTCCGGTGGGGTCTTGGCTGGATAAACCAAACGTACTTAAAGTGTACTCGCCTGTATTAGTGTCACTTCCATCAACTATCACAGTATAAGTGCCATTACTGGGTAACTCAATGCTACTAATTTCTGGATCGCCGGTAGTGAAAGATGTCGAGTTCAATTCTGAGCCGTCAGGATTTAGCAATGTTAAGCTTAAACTTCCAAAATCATCCAAGCGGTTGTCTGCTACCAGAGAGATAATATCTCCTGTTTTGCCGATGAAAGTAAAGGTATCTTCGTCAAATATAGGGTCAATCACACCATTAATTGCAGCTCCATCCTCTAGTATAGCAGTAGCAGAATCTTCCCTTAAGTTAGATAAGCCTAATGTGTACTCGCCTGTTGCTAAACTCTCACTATCGACTATCACAGTGTAAGTACCATTACTGGGTAACTCGATGCGAGTAATCTCTGGATCGCCGGAAGTGAAAGATATCGAGTTCAATTCTGAGCTGTCAGGATTTAGCAATGTTAAGCTTAAACGTCCAGAATCATCCAAGCGGTTGTCTGCACCTAGAGTGATAATGTCTCCCGCTCTACCCCTAAAAGTAAAAGTATCTTCGTCAAAGATAGAGTCGATGTTAGCACTAGCTGTAGCTCCGTCTCCAGATAATTGGGTAGTAGAATCTTGCCTTAAGTTAGATAAGCCTAATGTGTACTCGCCTGTTGATAAACTCTCACCATCGACTATCACAGTGTAAGTACCATTACTAGGTAAC
Organism: Okeania sp. KiyG1; assembly: GCF_014132355.1. Classification (GTDB taxonomy): domain Bacteria; phylum Cyanobacteriota; class Cyanobacteriia; order Cyanobacteriales; family Microcoleaceae; genus Okeania. The sequence goes on along the minus strand of NZ_BLZO01000198.1, from coordinate 131,936 downwards.
TCGATGCGAGTAATCTCTGGATCGCCGGAAGTGAAAGATATCGAGTTCAATTCTGAGCTGTCAGGATTTAGCAATGTTAAGCTTAAACGTCCAGAATCATCCAAGCGGTTGTCTGCACCTAGAGTGATAATGTCTCCCGCTCTACCCCCAAAAGTAAAAGTATCTTCGTCAAAGATAGGGTCGATGTTACCAATAGCTGTAGCTCTGTCTCCAGATAATTGGGTAGTAGAATCTTGGCTTAAGTTAGATAAGCCTAATGTGTACTCGCCTGTTGCTAAATTCTCACCATCGACTATCACAGTGTAAGTACCATTACTGGGTAACTCAATGCTACTAATTTCTGGATCGCCGGAAGTGAAAGATATCGAGTTCAATTCTGAGCTGTCAGGATTTAGCAATGTTAAGCTTAAACGTCCAGCAGCATCCAAGCGGTTGTCTACTCCCAGAGTAACTATATCTCCCGCTCTACCTGTAAAAGTAAACTGATCTTCATCAAAAGCAGGATCGATCGTCTCCTCAATAGTTGCCCCATCTCCAGGCAACGTATTCATCTCGATCGCTACTTCAACCCCATCTAAAACAATAACCGCACTATCATCCTCACTCTTCAACAACTCCAACTCCAACCCACTCAACTCATCCCCGCGTACCAACCGCGATAAAATATCACCTTCGTCTCCAGCAGCATCCTGACTATTAACAACTGAATCAACAAAATGACCGATCTCTTCCAACCAGACAGCAGCAACTGCCTCACCACTACCAGCATTCGCACTCAAATACTCCTCGGAAAAGTAGATCGTATTAGTATCGGTCGAAAAAGCACCCATCGCCCCATTAATCTCATTGCTAGGGCGAACCTCAATCCCTGGCAAGTCGCTAAAATCTCCTGTCCCCCAGGCAGCAGCTAACTCAGCCGCCTTCTCAAAGTCGAGGTCGTTGCCAAAAGCAGTCTCCAGATTTGCCAAGAAATTCGGGCTAGTGGCAAAGTCCCCCAGGGCTTCTTTAGCAATAGACTGAGCCGACTCCAGAGATTGGTCAGGATAACTGATGCTGTATTCCAAATTACTCATTGGTTGATCCTTTTGAATATATATAACGGTAAAAAATGTAGATAAAATAACAACAAATTGTTGATTATGATCTTACAATACAAACCTCTATTTTGCCAACTTCAAAAAATGTGGATTAAAAGAATTGATAATTTCTGTGTGATAATTGATTTGATTTTTTATTATTGGAGATGTATATTAGCATCGGAGCAATGAACTAAGGAACAAGGAACAAGGAACAAGAGTCTATTTATTGTCACTAGAGAAAAATTGATGAGGAGATGGGGGGATGGGGGATGGGGGATGGGTTAAAAGTAGGAAAAATCTATACTAACCGACTAAATAATTGTCAAAAAAAGACTTTGAATCTTGGTAAATATTTGACTGTTGAAGTAGAACTGAAGTATAGCATTAATGACAAGTGGAGCAGGCAGGATGCCTGCACAAAAATATCAAGGAACGGGAACGGGCAAGATGCCCATTCCACAAGACTACACAAAACTATAGGATATAATGCTCTAATTCTGTACGATGAAATCGGTACGACTGAGTTCTGCTTCGTTGGTTAAAATGGCAAACCTGCCACCACCGCCAAAACCAGCGGCACTACCGTTGGCGTTATAGAATAGCTGTCCGTTACTGGAGTTATAGACAATTTCGGCGTTGCTAGTGGCTGCGTTAGCGTTGTCTGTGATGATGGCAAAATCATTGGCTATCAGGCGGTTGCCTGCTGTGCTTTCAAGGCTGGTAAAGGTGGTTTTGTCGAGAACTATGTCGTCTTGACCTGCAACGAAATCTGTAATTCTATCTACGCCGAAGTCTGCTCTGCGGAAACGGCGATTAGTTTCGTAGATAAACCGATCTCTTCCGCCACCTCCGGTTAAAGTGTCATTACCGGCGCTTCCCGTTAAGCGATCGTTGCCACCCCCACCTAGAAGCTTGTCTCTGCCAGCACCACCGATAAGGTTGTCGTTGCCACCACCGCCAATGAGTGTATCCTTACCGCCACCGCCGTTTAATATGTCAGCACCCTTGCCACCGTCAAGTCGGTCGTTGCCGATGCCACCGTTAAGGCGGTCTTTGCCAGTGCCACCGTCAAGTCGGTCGTTGCCGATGCCACCCTGTAAGCGGTCGTTACCTCCGCGTCCATTTATTTGATCGTTACCATCTTTGCCGTCAATGGTATCTTTGCGGGAGGTACCTGTGATTTTGTCATTTCTGTTGGTGGGTTTTGGGGGTTCTGGTTTGGCTTTGCACTCACCTGTACACTCAACACTGATAGTGTAATCACCAGTTTGACCCTCAGAAGAAGAAGCAGCAGAACTGAATACTAGGGTGTAAGTACCGTCGATCAGCGGTGTAACTTCGTCGAATATTTTACCACCGCTACCAGAGCTTATGCCTAGCAGAAAACCATCAGGATTGTATACATGAACTTGTGGTGCAATATCAGATGATGAAGTATCAGGCTCACCTGCCTCCAGAAGTATCCTGTCTCCTACTTGGGCGGTAAAGCTATATTTGTCATGCTCTAGAATTTTATCTATACTTGCTGAAATAGGAAGGCCAAATTTTAGAGGTGTTGCCTGCTTCGCAGGATTATTAATGAGTTCCAAATTTATGTTGTAGTTACCAGTTTGGCTGTACCCAGCAAGTTGGTTGCTAGGCAAAGATTTTAACACAATAGTGTAAGTACCACTTACGTCAGGAGAGAAAGGAAGTTCTAATTCCCTCCTAGGACCTGTTATCTCTAGAAGAGATGGAGAGGGCTGGGAAAAACTGCTAAGTAAAGTACCATCAGGACGAAACACTTCAACTTGTGGCACAATCTCAGGCCCAACTACATTTAGAAGCATAATATCTCCTTCTTTTGCTCTAAAAGTATGGGTATCTGAGTTGTCAGCTTTGGTAAGCTCTCCCGAAACAGGAGTGCTAAACTTCAAAGCTGCCATCTCGATCGCCACTTCAACCCCATCCAAAACAACAACTGCACCATCATCCTCACTCTTCAACAACTCCAACTCCAACGCACTTAACACATCCCCGCGTACCAACCGGGAAAAAATATCTCCTTCGTCCCCAGCAGCATCCTGACTATTAACAACCGAATCAACAAAATGACCTATCTCTTCCAACCAGACAGCAGCAACTGCCTCATCACTACCAGCATTCGCACTCAAATACTCCTGGGAAAAATAGATCGTATTAGTATCGGTCGAAAAAGCACCCATCGCCCCGTTAATCTCATTGCTAGGGCGAACCTCAATCTCAGGCAAACCGCTAAAATCTCCCGCACCCCAAGCAGCAGCTAACTCCGCCGCCTTTTCAAAATCGAGGTCGCTGCCAAAAGCGGTCTCCAGATTTGCCAAGAAATTCGGGCTAGTGGCAAAGTCCCCCAGGGCCTCTTTAGCGATAGACTGAGCTGACTCCAGAGATGGGTCAGGATACCTGATGCTGTATTCCAAATAACTCATTAGTTGCTCCTTCTGAATATAACGGTAAAAAATGTACAGGACTTACGCACGAACACTAAACCCAGTGAGGGCGTTAGCGGAGCTTGGCGTTAGCCAATGCCATTCGCCCCTACATATGGCGTTTTTAAGGTGAATTTGCCTAAGTCCTGATGTAAATAGAATAACAACAAATTGTTGATTATGATCTTGCAATATAACCCTCTTTTTTGGCAACTTCAAAAAATGTTAATTAGCGGTAAAAAGCAAATTTTTTAGAACTAATTTAGTGTTAAAAAGTATGATTTAATTATTCCAGTGATAAAAAGTGTGATAAAGTTATAAGATGCAAAACTAAACTACTGGACTGACGCACCTAAAAGTGTAGGTTGGGTTGAACGACAGTGAAACCCAACAAAACCTTAGTTGGGTTTCTACGGATAAGCTTCGCTAACGTCCCTCAACCCAACCTACGCCTGTGCATTAGGGTAGGGGAGAAAGATTGTTTATGGACATTGAAACATTGGTTGAATTAACAGACAACCTGGTATTTACTTACACGAAACAACATTTAGATTCTCTACAAAAGGAAGTCTTAAAAGGTACTTTAAATGGTAAAAAATACCCACAAATAGCTGATGATTGTCAACGTCATCCCGACCATATCAAACAGGTAGGTACAAAATTATGGAAACTTCTGTCAGATGTATTGGGAAAAAATATCAAAAAATCTAATGCTCGTTCCATATTAGAAAAATTCCACTTTTCACAGATATCATATACAGGTGATGACTGGGTAAATATTAATAGTAATCATATAAATATCTGCGGAGAAAACAGAGATTCTTCCATCCCTAAAAACAAATCTTCCTCCACTCCCACTAACCAAAACCAAAACCACACTAACCCAGAAAATAATTATGATTTATCTGAAGCTCCAGATTTATATTGGTTGTGCGATCGCGACACCGAACGTACCACCCTGAAACAATGGATACTACAAAACCACACCCGCATCATCACTATATTAGGATTAACTGGCATCGGCAAAAGTGTACTTGCCTTACAATTAATTCCACAAATAAAAGATAAATTTGATTATATAATCTGGCGCAATATTGATAACTACTCCACTTTAGAATCTCTGCAAACAAGCATTATTAATTTTTTATCCCCACCTGATTCTTATTCCCAAAAAACAGCAGATTTTTCTCCTGCCAAAACTACTAATAATCAATTAATAAATTACCTCCGTAAACATCGTTGCTTACTAATTTTTGATAACCTACAAGAAATTTTTGCCAGTGGAGAATTAGCAGGCACTTACCTGCCAGACCATGAAAATTATGGCAAACTTTTTAAACAAATAGCCACATCATCCCACCAAAGTTGTTTATTACTCCTGAGTCAGGAAGAGCCAAAAATAGAACTAGGAAATCATTACTCTCATACTTTAAAAATTCATGGTTTTTAGAGGCGTGCAAAATGCTTTTACAAGAAAGAAATTTAACAGATGAAGATAAATGGTTAGAGTTAATTAATCTCTATGACGGAAATCCTTTATGGTTAAATATTATTGCCGATGCTGTTGAAGATTTATGTGGTGGCAGTGTAGCTAAATTTCTATCTTGCAAAAATCTATATTTAGGAGATTTAGAACCAATATTAGAGAGAATATTTCAGCGTTTATCAGAGTTGGAAAAACAAGTAATATTTTGGATGGCTAATCAAGAAACAGCAGTTGATATTTCTATTACTCCCACAGATTTTCCACACTCCCACTCAGATTTATGGAAAGGAATACAATCATTAAAAAGACGTTGTTTAGTAGAAAAAGTGATAGAAACAGAAGGTTCGTTTGAGGGCGAATGGCATTCGCCCCTACATATATCGAAAGGAACACAATCATTAAAAAGACGTTGTTTAGTAGAAAAAGTGATGGAAACAGAAGGTTCGTTTTTTACAATTCAACCTGTTGTTAAATCTTTTGGGAGAATGTTATTAGCATCAGAGCAATGAACGAAGGCAGAAGGTATCCCCCCCTACCCCCCCCCTTTGAAAGGGGGGATAAAGAAGGAACAATTATATGGAGTTTCTGACCCCAAGCAATTGAAGTACAGATATTGAGGGAATCTTTCTAGTGCGAGCATCTTGCTCGCAAGGCGCACCTCACGCCTGATGAAATTTGCTCCATGAATTGATTTACCGAGAAATTGTGGTTTAAAGCTTCCCCTTTTACATTACAGCCCTTTTCAGATTGATAAACCACATTGTCATAAGCAAAAACCTATAAGGGCGAATGCCATTCGCCCCTACATAGGCGTTTTAAAGGTAAATTTGCATAAGTCCTGTTAATATAAACTATACTTTTCTTGGCGTTGCTGAATTGAAGTATGAATGTGCGATTGTTTGGTTCTGGTCAAACCCTCTAAATCCCGAAAATTTGGGGGACTTTTAGAGTTTTATTCCCCCCAATTTTGGGGGGCTAGGGGGGCTTGCATCATACCCAGAATCAGCAACGCCCTTTTCTTGCTATAACTTTTAACTTAATTAAAATGACAGTTACCACAAAACAACTAATTCAATGGAAACAAAAAGGTCGTCCCATAGTAGCTTTAACGGCCTATGATTATGCGATCGCTCAAATTTTAGACCAAGCAGGAGTAGATTTAATTCTAGTAGGAGATTCTCTGGCTATGGTAGCATTAGGCTATGATACTACTCTACCAGTTACTCTTGATGAAATGATTCATCATGCTAAGGCGGTACGTCGAGGTGTTAAACAAGCTTTAATAGTGGTAGATTTACCATTTTTAACTTATCAGGAAAGTATTCAACAAGCCATACATTCCGCAGGGAGAATACTCAAAGAAACTGGCGCTCAAGCTGTGAAACTAGAAGGTGGAAATGAAGCGATCGCTCAAACGATAAGTAAATTAACATCAGTAGGTATTCCGGTTATGGGTCATATTGGTCTAACTCCCCAATCTGTTCATCAATTTGGAGGTTATCGCAAACAAGGTAAAACTCCCGATGCTAGGGCGCGTATTTTAGCAGAAGCTGTCGCCTTGGAAGAAGCTGGTGCTTTTGCCATGATTTTAGAACATATTGGAGCAGATTTAGCTAAAGAGATTACTGAAAAAGTTTCTATTCCTACTATTGGTATTGGTGCGGGAGTTTATTGTGATGGTCAGGTATTAGTCATTAACGATGTTTTAGGCATTTCTGATTGGCAGCCACCCTTTGCTAAATCTTATGCTAACTTGCGAGAAAATATTACTCAAGCAGTGAAAGAATATAGTTGGGAAGTTAGGGAGAGAAAATTTCCTCAACCACCATCATAAGGGGAGTAGGGGAGTAGGGGAGTAGGGGAGTAGGGGAGTAGGGGAGTAGGGGAGTAAGGGAGTGGGGAAGTGGGGGAGTAGGCGCTCAGATTAAGCATTTTTTTAGACCGAATGGCAGCGGATTTGATCAGGACTTACGCAAAGGTACTATATATAGCAATATAGCAAATAAAAACTATAGCACTATGGTATATATAATAGACTTGTTGGGAAAATTCGTAAATCCTGATTATAATAAATGATCGCTATCTCAACCTTATTTCTTCCTTTTTCCTTCTTATAATGCCTAGTCTATAAAAATTCTCTTATCTTCTCAATCTAAGCATAACTTATGGAAGAATTTGTCTTAGGTGAAGGTTGAGTAGTTTCAGGAACTTCGGCAACTTCTAGCAACTCTGGTGCAAACATGATTTTCCATCCTAAACGTAAAAAATCCATAATGCGATCGCACGAAAAACACCTTGGTTGTTCAATTTTGTGAGATGTTTCCCAAGTCACAGCAATTTGATGGTATGCGTAGATTTCCATGTTTGATAATTTCCGAATTTAACTCCATAAATTTAAAATTCATAGTTTTATCCTACTCAACCGGAAAATTAGCTTAAGAGCAGTTATAAATTTTCCTTTTTTGCTACCTTGCTTATTAGACATCTCCAATAATAAAAAATAAAATTAATTATCGCACAGAAATTATCAATTCTTTCCCCCTACCCCCTACTCCCTACTCCCTACTCCCTCTTTTCTGGAGATGTCTATTATATTAGTTCAATTTTAAAGCACTGACAGGTACTTCATCCCAAGATTCAACAGTTCGCAGTATAGCTTTCCATCCTTGTTCCTTTTGAGTCTCAGTTAAATTGTTTTGAAAAGACTCATGGCATTCTTGGGCCTGTTGTCGATCGCCACAAGCAATACAAGAGTAGATAATACCAGATGGATCTATCTGTTCATTTACCCAAATAGTCATGGTTAATAGCCTCATTTCAGTTATCAGTTATCAGTTATCAGTTATCAGTTACCAGCACCTCTCTCTACCTGTTTGCGCAGCATTCCGCAGGAAAGTCAGAGGCTTGAAATATTGAACTTTATTTCTCTTGGTCGATGGTCGGCCAGCGCAGGTTTCCTCGCCATCTCACTCTACGGGAAGCTCCGAAGATCGACCGCTGTCTTGGTCGATTGGATATGGCGAGGAGACCCGCTCTTATCAGAGTCGCTCCGAATGGCACCATCCCACCCTACGGGAAGCTGCGCTAACGACCGCTTTTTCATTCCCTTGTAGAGCGACAGCTCGTGGCGAAGCCAAGGGGAGGCTCGAGACCTTATTTTTTAGTCAACGGTCGTTGACTATCCATAAGCAATTAGACCTTCTGCCTCCTGCCTTCTGCCTTCTGCCTCCTGCCTTCTTTAAAATTGCTGTCCAGATGCTAAACTCTTGAGAGAATTGCCAGTAACACGACATATACGCCATTCATCTAAAATTGACGCACCAATACGTTGATAAAATCCAATCGCTGGTTTATTCCAATCTAAAACACTCCACTCTAAACGTCCACAGTTTCGGGATACTGCTAACTGTGCGACATAACTGACCAGTTGTTTTCCAATACCCCGCCCTCGATATTCCGGTAAAACAAATAAATCTTCTATATAAATTCCCGGTTGAGTGAGAAAAGTTGAGTAGTTATGAAAGAAGAGAGAAAAACCTACAGGTTGGCCAGCAAATTCAGCAATAATAGCTTCAGCGTAGGGACGATCGCCAAATAAATCAGCTTTTAAGGAGGCAACGCTACCTGTAACAGCATGGGATAATTTCTCATACTCAGCTAGTGCTTTAATTAACTCAAATATTACAGGTACATCTGCTGGCGTAGCACTACGCAATTTTAGTTCATCTAAAGACATAATTTAATCACTATTACAGCTATTACCGAAAAATTGCGCTTGAAAGCCTCCTCTTTTAAGAGGATAAAAAGAAAAATTTTCCTTTGAGTTAATCCTATCCGTTTTAAAGGAGAGGTAATTCTAAATTCTAAATTCTAAATTCTAAATTCTAAATTCTTGAAATTTTATTAAAATCGATTTAACCATTCTTTTAAGCGTTCAGCTACTTGAGGACGACGTAATTTCCGCATGGCCTTAGCTTGAATTTGCCTGACTCGCTCCCGGGATAGATTAATCATGCGACTTACTTCATCTAAAGTATGAGGTTCTCCTGTGAGTAAACCATATCGGAGAGTGATGACATCTTGTTCGCGATCGCTTAATACATGATTTAAGACTTCCAAGATATCCTGGCGCATCATCATATCATTCATCTGCGCTTCGGGAGTGCTATTTTCATTATCTTCTAAGAAGTCTAGCAGTTCGCTATTTTCGTCAGTACCTAAACGATGGTTCAAAGAAAGGGTTTTCCGGCGAATTTGCTGGAGGTTACGCAGTTGTTGGTGAGAAATTTCTAATGCTTGAGCAATTTCGGCATCACTGGGGATACGATTTAACTTCCGTCGTAAGTCGCGGTAGACTCGTTTGAGTTTGTTAATCTGTTCAACTACATGAACTGGTAAACGAATAGTACGCCCTTGATTAGCAATAGTGCGAGTTATTCCTTGACGAATCCACCAATAAGCATAGGTGGAGAATTTGTAACCTTTCTCTGGGTCAAATTTTTCTGTGGCACGGTTTAGTCCTAATGCTCCTTCTTGAATCAAATCTAGAAAGGGTACTCCTCGGTTGAGATAGCGTTTGGCAATGGAAACTACTAGACGCAGGTTAGAGCTAATCATTCGGCGTTTGGCGGCACGACACTTATGTAAGCGATGAGATAGTTGTACTTCTGTTAAACCTGCTGCTGCTGCTACTTCGCCTTTTGTGGGCATCCTCCCTAAGTCATTTGCTAGTTTTTCTGGCAGTTGTTCAAAGATAAGTAATTCTTGGATCAACCTGGCTAATTCTACTTCTTCTTTTTGGCTGAGAAGAGGATAGCGAGACATTTGTTTAAATAATGCTCCTACTGCATCATCTATGTCTTGTGAATTTTCTGATAATGAGAGAGTTAAAGCCTGTATATTCATACTAGAGTCCTCCTGATACTGATCTTCTTCATGTAGTGATTCGGCAATCATCAAACTCATTTGTTGTATTTGAGCTGCCATTTCTGGTTTATTAGTGGGAGCTGGAAATTCGACTTTATCCTTACCTGAATTCTCTGTAAGTAGAATTTTCATGGTGTTTTTTTCCTAATTATATAGTTTTTTGGCTGTAAATGGTTGATGAAGCGTACAGAAAGTGTAATTTTATACTATAATTCCTTAAATTATTACACTCTGGTTCCTTAATTATTACTTAACAATAAACTCAATATTAAAGTTTTTGTTAGATACTATGTAGTACCATATTTCACACTTTTTGTCAATAAATAGCTAAGAGCGCAAATCTTTATGAGACCAGACTTCCTGAGATTTATAGCAGGAAACAGTGGGAAAAACATTTTCCCTGATTGTAATCGTCATCCGCACAAGTCCTAACCTACCTGTCTATTGCTATATCTACAAGAGTTTATATATCCAGAATTACTTAACATTCAGTTATCTGTTTCAGTACTGATAACAATATACATTTCAAAGCTTTAGTCTCTAATTAGCTGTATTAATAAATACAAAGCGGCTAGTTTATTTCTAAGCTTATTTAATAATAATTAAAATAACTCTAATTCTAAGAAATTTGTAACAAGGTTAACTGCTTCTTCAAATTATGTATGCTGTTTTTATTCAAAAAAATAGACATCTCCTCCAAAAGAAGGAACAGGGAACAGGGAGAAGTAATTGACAATTTATGGATAAGAATTGATTTTATATCATGTCCGGTAGCATCGGTATTGTATAGCTAAGGTAAGGAAGAAGGAAGAAGGAAGAGGGAGGAGAGAAGAGGGAAGAGGGAAGAGGCAGGAAGGCTAAAGTTAAGAGCCAGAAAAAACTTAAATTTCCTATGTATATTCATATATTCATGCTTGGGTTTACACAAACGATTGCGTTCGGACATGATATTATTTTGAATTTCCACGCCTATGTCTAATAGAAAACAATGCGATCGCAATTAGATTCAATAATTAAGGAATTGCAGCGCTGTTTTCTGATATCAAAAAAAAAATTAGTAGAGAGCGATCGCGAATCTTGTGTAATTTCTAAATTAGAATGACGAAAATATGTTGTAGGTGCATAAGTCCTTATTCTATAATTACTTTAATTTCCCCTACTCCCCTACTCCCCTACTCCCCTACTCCCCTACTCCCCTACTCCCCTACTCCCCTACTCCCCTACTCCCCCTCCCCTACTATCTTAATAATAAGTATTCAACCGGACATGATATAACTTGTCAGAGTGGTTATGGAAAAAAAAATTGAGAGCATTGGTACAGTTATTATTGGAGGTGTTAGTCGTGCTGGAAAGTCTCGACTTGCTAATCTCGTTTTTCAGCAAACCCGATGTACTGTTGTGCATTTAGACTCATTTTTAAATGCTGTTCGCAATAATTATCCTGCTCCCATACTTACTCCTAGGGAGAAGGAGATATTTCAAGATTATTGTGATACGGTGTTGGTGAAAGCTATTCGTAATATGGGTAAAGAATTTAACTATCTTCGTGTTTATGAGTCTTCATTCATCTCACCTAAACTCATTATCGAACGTCTTTGGTATATCAAACCCGTTACTTTATTTTTGGGATATACAAATACTGAACCTGAACGCAAACTTCACGAAATTCGCAAAGCAGCAGTTGACGATCCTTGCTGTTGGTCTCATCAAATAGAAGATTTAGAATTACTAGAAACCGTGAAAAGTTTTATTTCATTGAGCCAAGCGATCGAAAAAGACTGTATTCGATATGGTTTTCCATTCTTTGATGTTTCAGATAATTGGCATGATACTGTGGAGCTAGCTCTTATTCATATATTAACTTGTATCGATACGCAAAATTCATCTCAATATGGATAATCAATTATTTTAAAACTATTGCGAGTCTAATGTAGTATAATGAAGCTATTTAAACTGCAACGCCTAAGAAATAGCTTTGCTACTTTTGCTAGTGTATAGATACTATATTTCATGTCAGCAATAGCAGAAAAAATTAGGATTTTCAGGAATATGGAAAACAACTTTAACTTTAACTTAATACTTTTAACATTCCAGATTCTATTTGGAAGATAGTTTAATTAATTCTTTGGATATATTCAGAAATAAGCAGTGGATTAGATGCCAGAAAAGATAATAGTTTTTTTCTATCGCTTTGAGTGACTATACCTTTTTTCAAAATAGAGTCAATGGTTTTTGTTAATGAAATTTGCTCCTTTTGAAGTAAAATCTCAGAACCTTGTATATTGTTCATATTTTACTAACTTAATTTTGAATTTATAACTTTCTTTAAGTTTATTACTAATAATTTATGAGTAGCATCACCCAACTGGGTGAATTAAAATTCTCTCAGTTAAAAAATTATCAAATTAGTAAAATTTCCATAAATCTATAATCAACTATGAACATAGTTTTAAATTAAAACTGGGATTCTCATACAACCTTATTTTTACCGAAAAATCGTGGTCTAAAGCCTCCCCTTTTAAGGGGATAAAAAGCGGTCGTTTTGCTTCGCATAACTACGTTAACGCTACGCGACATGTTTAAGGAGAGGTAATTCGCGCATTCTAAATTCTAAATTCTAAATTCTAAATTATTGAATAATTGAGTGCTAACATAGCAGCAAAATATAATCTTTAGTTTGGAAGATTTGAAGATGAGACTCAAAATCTTTTCTGCTATTTTAGTTTTAAGTACGGTTTGTACTCACGCTCCAGCCATTGCTGAAAATATCCAACATACACAAAAGTTATTATCTAGTAAACAATGTCCAAATTGTGAATTAAGTGGTGCTGGCCTGGTACTAGCAAATCTTCAAGGAGCTAATCTCAAAGGGGCTAACTTGAGTGGGGCAAATCTCAGTCGTGCTAATTTGACTGGGGCAGATTTAAGTGGTGCTAACTTAGCTGGTACAAGTTTATTTGGTGCTAATTTAACTGGGGCTAATTTAACTGGGGCTAATTTGGCTGGTACGGATCTGAGAAGTGCTTATTTAACTGGTGCTAATTTAAGTGATGTTGACCTAAAAAATGCTTTTTTGTTAGGTGCTGTGGGAATGCCATCTAATGTTGGTGAAGCTGAAGATTTTTATCGATTAGGAATTGCTGAAGCAAAGGCTGGACATTATAAAGATGCTGTTAGGTATTATAACCAAGCTATTAGTTTGAAATCCGATTTAGCTGCTGCTTATTTTGCTAGAAGTATGGCTCTTGCAGACTTGGGAAATCTTGAAGCGGCTCTTGCAGATGCGGAAAAATCTCGTGATATTTTTATTTCTAAAGGTAGTAAAGAGGGTGAAGAATTATCAGAATATTTGGTGGAAATTATTGACCTACGTTTAAATCCTCCTGAGCCAAAAAAGCCTAATCAATTTGTACACGCTATTGGTTCTTTACTTCCTTCTTTATTAAGGTTGGCATTTTAATCAGTTATCAGTTATCAGTTATCAGTTATCAGTGCTTCTAGAAATAGTAAGGTTTATTTTTTTCATCCCCTTAAAATGATTATAAATAATATCAAAAAAGAGGTTATAAACTTGAGGCTAATCTTGTCGTAACCACGGCCAAGGTAAGTTATTTTCTCCAATATATTTGCGAAAAAATAAAAGGTCGTAATCTACTAATTGAACCTTTTGGGAATCTGTGTTATAAGACAGAACAATAGGAGAAACTCCACTTATTGACTGTAGATTATCTATTCTTTTAAGATAATCGCTCAATGGTGAGTTTACTTCTATATCTAGATGTTTGAGACGCTCCCCAATAATGTCTTTATGTATACCCAAGCGTAGCTCTTCATCACTTGCTTCCATGCAGATATGCAGTAAACTCTCATAAATCGGTTGAGTAGCTTCATTCTTAAAACCTCTACTAAATTTCTCACTAAATAAACGATACCTTGGAACTAGGTCTTTACATATTTGTGAACGACAATTTGCCAGAGAGTTAATGTTACTAATAGTACGTTTGCTTCTAGAATTATTATCTGTGATGCCTGATGCAAAACAAACTTTTCCTGCAATAAGCTGTAATAAACCGACATTTCCATTAGAATCATCTAGGATAGATTTTTTTATCTGATCGCTAAAAGAAATTTGTAATTTCCTTTCTCCCATTTCAAGAACTTTTTCGAGTTCTTCGTTTTTCCATCGAACATCAATCTCTTCAATGCGACCACTTAAATCTCCGTTGTAGTAAGATAAAATATTATCCTCTGACCAGACTCCCATAATAATGAAAGAAACAGAGCAATCCCAAAACACTTTCAAGTCAAATGATAATTTTTTCCTTACGTCCGTTGATAAGTAGTGAAAGTCTTCAATTACTACTTTTTTGTCAGTTTTTTGGATTACTTCAGCAATGTAATTTATGTTATCTAAACTAAAATCTGGAAATTTGCATTTTTCCGATCTGCCACCATTTAATCCCCCATTTATCTGAAATCCCAGACCCATAGCTTTTGCGCCCGCAGAACCAGAAATTTGATTTGTTACTTCCGTTGGTATGTTAACTTTTGCCTGCCTAATAATTTCAGAATATATATGACCAATATCTGTTCTATTAGTACATTGAACTTTAATACATTTTTTATCAGGTAAATTTTTTCTTCTTAGCACTGTTTTACCCTGCTTTGAAGCACCATGAATAACTAGGTGACTTCCAGAACCAACCAAATAGTTAAATTGTTGATCGAGATTATTTCTATCAACATAGGTATGCTCAGGAATATTTGGTGAAATTCCAAAAACCTGATTCAATTTCAGTTTGTGAAATGGCATATTGTATCCCTTTCCAAAGAGTTATTTGGGCTTCTTAATTTTTCTGGTTCTACTATGACCAAGCAAACTAGATATAATCAATCTAGTTGACTGAGAAATCTAAAAATGGTGCGTTACGACGAATTGTTAAATGCTTTTTAAAGTCTAAACTTTAGTCGTCTAATGTACCCTACTGGACCGACATAATTTGGTGCGGAGCGATTATTGAGGTGGGGGCGGGTTTATCTGAATAATTTGTAACGCCATTAATTTAACGTGGAACCCGCCCCTACTATTGCAACATTTTAGGTGTGCCACTCCACTACTAAACTTCTGACTTCTAACTTCTGACTTCTGACTTCTCCTTAACCTCTTCCTGGTAAAAAACTACCACTTAGTTTTTTAATTGCTCGGTTAGCAATATCTGCATAACGCAATTCTCCACACAGAATTTTACTCATTACTTCAGTTGCTACAGGCAATTTAACTCCCACTTTATAAGCTACTTTAGGAAACCGATAAAATGCTCCTGCTAAACGACCTGCCCAAACCATATCTGCACCCCATTCTTCATTTATTACCTGAGTATATTTCTTCAGAGCATCCCCATTACCTCCTAAAGCTTCATCTATTGCTTCAGCAGCTTTAACACCACTGAAAATTGAGGGGCGAATTCCTTCAGCAGATAAAGGGTCTAATATACTTGCTGCTTCTCCTGCCAATACTGCATTTTCTGTGTGGAGATTTTTATCTCCATCCCATAGAGAAATAGGATGTTCTAATAACTCATTTTGATTTGCACTTAAACCAATTTTTTGTGCATATTCCATCAAATCTTTGGATAAATTTTTGGGTTCTCCACCTCTAAAAGTAGCAATATTAATTGAGCAAGAATCTGCTTTTGGAAAACTCCAAATATTGCCATTTTTAACTGAGCCAAATTCAAAATTAACTTGTTGATTTTGCTCTTTTAATGCTGCTTCAAAAACCAAACTTTGCCGTTTTTTTGATTCTTTAAAACCTAACCATTTAGCCATTGGGCCTTTTGCTCCATCAGCCGCAATTAAATAACGACCTGTAACAGGTTCTCCGTTTGTTTTAACTTCCCAACAATCGCTTTTAAATTCAATACCTGTAACTTCTGTTTTATCTCTTAATTCTGCACCTTCTGCTTGAGCTTTTTGGATCAGGAAATGATCGAAAATATCCCGTTTAACCATCCACATTGCAGAAGGTAAATCTGCTTCTACGGGGTCTTCTAATTTCCATGTATAGCGAATTTTCTTGACCTTGAGAGAAATAGCTGGAGTTAAATCAAAGTCAAACCACTGAGCAATAGCTGGAGATACCCCACCACCACAAGCTTTAATTCTGGGCAAAGATTCCTTTTCTATGACTAAAACGGAGCGTCCTTTCTTTGCCAAATGATAAGCTGCTGTACCTCCTGCTGGGCCTGCTCCTACAATTATACAATCAAACATTTTTTCAACTTTGATAACTAGATTTTTGATATTTCGTCGAATGGGAAAAAGTTAATTAAGCGTGGGCTTATGGTAGATATACTATTGGTTTTTGTCAAACTATCTATAGAACCTACTGCATTAAAGTCACAAAGACTCCATCATACCTAATATTTTTTTAACATACTCGATTTTTAATGTCTTGTCTAATTGCATAGATAACCAAGATTTACCGAAAAATTGTGGTTTAAAGCCTCCCCTTTTAAGGGGATAATAAAGAAAAATTTTCATTATTAGTCAATCCTCTTCTTTCAAGGAGAGGTAATTATTCATTATTCATTATTCATTATTCATTATTAATTGTTGAAGCATTTTTCCGACAAAAACACTATATATACCATAGTGCTATAGTTTTTACCTACTATATATAGTACCTTGGCCTAAGTCCCGATCGCATTAAATTAAGTTCTAGGTTGTAGGCCGTCTGCAACAAGAGTTTGCCAAGTGGCTCATCAGTTCTAAAGGAGAGAAGTTAATCTCAATGCTACTTCACATAAAATGGGTATTATACCATTTTGATAAGTGTTTGTTACAAATAGTAGAAGTAAGAAAGAAGGAAGTAAGGAAGAAGGAAGAAGGAGGAAATATTGAAAAAAAGGTAAAAAAATAGAGATAACTATATAAAATGAACGATAGCCATTATTTTTAAGCATATCTGATCGAGAGGCACTTTTTATAGCATTCTTTTTTAAAATTGGTATTACTCCTAATAACGAGAGTTTAGTGTATTAAAGTTCAAAAATTGCGCAACTCCTACTAGAAATTACAATTATTCAACCGGATTTTATTTAGCTTCCTCAAGTCATCATTTCAAATAGATGATAGGCCATAAGAATTTACTAATTTACTTATCGGATACTAAGTGAAAAAGTTTATGTAATACCTACCATCTAATACCTAATTTTTTTTGACTTCTAACTTTTACTTACTCATGTTTTCAAAAGTTTTTAAACTGTGGTAATATCCTTCTCTTTCGCAGCTAATAACTCATCTATTTTTGCGACGTATTTATCTGTCTTTTTTTGAATTTTGTCTTGCAAATCTCGTGATTCATCTTTAGAAATATCGCTATTTTTTTCTTGTTTACGAACTGAATCTACAGCATCACGACGAATATTACGGACAGAAACTTTCCCTTCTTCAGCCAGTTTAGCTGCTAACTTGACCATTTCCTGACGACGTTCACTGGTGAGTGGAGGAATATTTAGCCTTACAATAGATCCGTCATTGTTGGGAGTTAAACCAACATCTGACATATTAATTGCTTTTTCAATTAAGCCCAGACTACTTTTATCAAAAGGTTGAATAGTAATGGTACTAGCATCTGGGATGCCAATATTTGCCATAGATTTCAGTGGAGTTGGAACTCCATAATACTCAACTATTACTCTGTCTAAAAGAGAAGCATTAGCTCTTCCAGTTCTAACCGTGTTGAAGGAATTTTGAGTAGCTTCAACTGCTTTTTTCATTTTCTTTTCAGCTTCTTCTATATTCATTCATCAAAACCTCTCACAATAGTTCCAATTTTTTCTCCCATAACGGCTTTACGAATATTACCCGTAACTGAAAGATTAAATACAATAATCGGGATATTATTTTCTTTGCAAAGGGCGATCGCTGTACTGTCCATTACCCGTAAGTCTTCTCTTAATACTTCCCCATAAGTTAGGGACTCGTATCTTTTGGCCTGTGGATTCTTCTCTGGATCGGAATCATAGACCCCATCAACTTTAGTGGCTTTATAAATTACCTCTGCATCAATTTCTGCAGCTCTCAGAGCAGCAGTAGTATCAGTGGTAAAAAATGGATTACCAGAACCTGCGCCAAAAACTACCACTCGGCCTTTTTCTAGATGGCGAATGGCTCGACGGCGAATGTAAGGTTCGGCTACTTCCTGCATAGCGATCGCTGTTTGGACTCTTGTCGGTACTCCTGCTTGTTCGAGGGCATCTTGTAAGGTAATGGCATTCATTACAGTGGCAATCATGCCCACATAATCTGCTGTTGCTCGGTCCATTCCTTTCGAGGCTGCTTTTACACCTCTAAAGATATTACCGCCCCCAACAACAATTGCCATTTGAATTCCTGTGGCCACTACTTCGGCCACTTCTTGAGCAATTCCTTGGACTACTGCCGGATCTATGCCATAGCCCAGACTTCCCATCAAGGATTCGCCACTCAATTTCAGCAAAACCCGTCGATCGACTGTCCCCATACTTTGAGTCTTTTCTCAACTAAAGTTGCTTCCACAATACGATACCAGTTGATCTGCTTTTTTCCACTATTTTATTCTTGATACTAAATTTATAAGAAGTTGCATAAAATAATAGACTTCTCCTCTATAAAGAGGGAGTAGGGAGTAGGGAACCCACCCTAACCCCTCCGGTGGAGGGGAATAATTGATGATTTATGTGTGATAATTGATTTGATTTTTTATTATTAGATATGTCTAATATAGCAATCACCGAGTCAGATGTGAGAATTGAGGTGTTCCTTTGAAGTATAGAATATAGCAGTTATCTTATTCTTATGTACTCGTTTTTTCTTTTTCCTTATTCCCTATTCCCTGGCGCTACGCGCTATAAATTTCATCATTCTTGGCAGATTCATATAAATTTTCTGTGGGAGTGAAATTATCAACAGTTGGAAATTACCGAATAATTAAGGTAAAATCCCTCTCCTTTAAAAGAGAAACAAGCGGTGGAGGGATGGCGAGGAAACCTCGCCATATCCAATCGACCAAGAGAGAAAAAACTTTCCTTTGAGTCAATCCTCTTCTTTTGAAGGAGAGGTAATTATTAATTATTAATTATTAATTATTCATTATTCATTATTAATTGTTGAACGACGCCATTTAATTGAGCAACCAACAACTTTTGTATGGGATAGGGTTACTACTTCATCTTGAAGAAGTTGGGCAATTGCCTGATGTAAATAAGCAACTTTTACTGCTTCTGGCTGATTAACATTATCGTCTATTTGGCCACGATACCGTAACTTACCTTCCCGGTCCAATAAAAAAGCTTCGGGTGTTTTGTCAACCCCAAAGCTTTCTGCTACATCTTGAGTTACATCCCGAATATAGGGAAAATTTAGTTGATTCTTATCTGCAAATTCTTTCATTTTTTCAAAACTCTCTGTGGGAGAAATCGTCCCATCATTAGCATTCATTCCAATTATGATTACTCCTTGGTTTTGAAAATCTTTTTGTAGTTGTTTAATCCGTTCAATGTATAAATCTACTTCTGGGCATTGATTGCTCAAAAATATCACACAAACTACTTTAAAAGTTTCTAAATATCTTGCTAAATGATGAACCTCGCCATCTACTCCTGGCAATTCAAAATCTGGAGCATAATTATCAATTTCTGTTCCTGTCATTTCAGTCAAACTCATATATCTATTACCTTTCAAAAATCGCCTTACTTATAACAAATATTTTTCTATCATATCCCATATTTTTACCAGCCTTGAGCTAATGCCTGATACCCAATAAGTTTATAGATTAATTTAGCTGCTGTAAACTCAGATACTACAGAATCAACTATCGGAGCTAACTCCATAATGTCACAACCTATTACTTCGTGTAATTCAAATAATTTCCGCAAAAATGTAGTTAAAGAATACCAATTTAGCCCACCAGGTTCTGGCGTACCAACTCCAGGAATTAATGTTGGGTCAATTCCATCTAAATCTATTGTTAAAAAAACTCGTTGAGTCGGAATACTAGCGATCGCTCTTTCTATCCAATCTGGCTGAATAGCTATTTCCCTTGCACGAAAAACTGTGAGATTTTTCTCCTTGATTAAATTGGCTTCCTCTTTGCAAATCGCACGAATACCGATTTGTATTGTTGGCAATTCCATTTCAATTATCCGTCGCATTACGCAGGCATGGTTATATATTGAACCTTCATATTCATAACGTAAATCGCCATGAGCATCTATTTGAATAACTGTAAATTTTTCATCCAAATATATTTTTTTATAAGCTTTAACAATTCCATTTGTAATACTATGTTCTCCACCTATAGCAATAACAAATTTTCCATCATTCACTAATTTTTCTACTGTTTCTTGAGTTACTTTTAGCATATCTAATGGTAATATTTTTTCCATTACCTGTATCTGCTATAGATTCATGGGTATAGATACCAACTTCTAAACCAGTTTCTCGGTCTAATTCTTCGTCATAACATTCTAACTGTTGAGACGCATCTAATATTGCTGATGGACCATTAACACAACCCCTTCTATAAGTGGTAGTAGCTTCATAAGGAATTGGTAAAATTGCTACTTTGGCAGTGGTATAGTCTGGTTCAATTTCTGAACCTATAAATGGTAGGTTTGATGTAGGATAAATTGCTGACATTTTTAAAATTTTAGTATTCTAGAGTTGAATAATTTAACATTTAGCAAAATTTTGATGGTTATTGTAAATGTTAAATGTAGAGTATTATAGCAATCCTATTTAAGTCGCAGCCAAGGGGAGGCTAATCAAGCTGAATGATTTAATTATTAATTATTCGGTAATAGAAAAGAAGAAAAACAACTGTACCTCAGTAACTTGAGAAACGCTCTACTTATCAATAAATAATGAATCTAATTTAGAAGATAATTATTGAGATAAATTACTCATTTTTTCAAGGTCAGGACTTATGCAAAGGTACTATATATAGTATATAAAAACTATAGCACTATGGTATATATAGCGTTTTTGTCGGAAAAATGCGTAAGTCCTGAAGGTTTAAATGGTTTTTGACCATATTTTGTATCTTCAGGTCTACATAGACGATAACATCGTTAGATGCCACTATGCACCGAGCTTGTTTAATAGCCCAGTCTTTACGCTGTCTACTAACCTTCAAATGGCATTTTCCCAGTCTAATTCTTGCTTTATGGTAGTTATTTGATTAAGGACGAGGCTTTAAACCCAACTTTTCGGTAAATTCAGGTAAAATAATCAAGCTAATGATCGATACATCTTAAAATTCTGATGACTACCGCTAAAACTTGGATATGGCGAGGTTGGCCTATTTGCTACCAAAGCCAAGGAGAAAAAGGCCCTTCTGTAGTATTAGTACATGGTTTTGGTGCTTCCTGGGGACACTGGCGCAAAAATATCCCTGTACTAGCTACCAATTGTCGTTGTTATGCTATTGATTTACTTGGTTTTGGCGCTTCAGCTAAACCAACTCCAAGCAAAGATGTTACCTATACATTTGAAACCTGGGGTCAACAAATTGCTGATTTCTGTAGAGAAATAGTTGGCACCCCTGCTTTTCTAATAGGAAATTCTGTTGGTTGTATTGCGGTGATGCAGGCAGCAGTAGATTCTCCTGATATTGCTTTAGGTATAGGAATTATCAATTGTTCTTTGCGACTTTTGCACGAACGGAAAAGAGCTACTCTTCCTTGGTATCGTAGTCAAGGGGCATATATAGTACAAAAGATACTAAAAGTCAAGTGGGTAAGTCAAATATTTTTTAATCAGTTAGCAACAAAGAAAACAGTCAGACGAGTATTATTGCAAGCTTATAAACGTTCTGAAGCTGTTACTGATGAATTAATAAATCTACTCTTAACACCAGCAAAAGATGAGGGAGCAGTTGATGTTTTTGTGGCTTTTACTGGTTATTCTCAAGGACCTTTACCCGAAGATTTATTGCCAATATTACCATGTCCGGCTCTCATTTTATGGGGAGAAGAAGACCCCTGGGAAAATATTGAATTGGCAAAGGAATTTGCTAAGTTTGAAACAGTACAAAAGTTTATTCCTTTACCTGGAGTTGGTCATTGTCCTCAAGATGAAGCACCGGAATTAGTCAATCCTATTTTGCAAGAATGGATATTTGAAAAATGGGAGCGATAGAACTCCATTTAGCATTTTAGTATGACAAAATTTTTCTATTTTTCTATAGCGTTTTTATCTGGAGCAAAGTTCAATAATTGATAATTGATAATTGATAATTGATAATTACCTCTCCCTAAAAGAAAGAGGATTGAATAAAAGGAAAGTTTTTTCTCTCTTGGTCGATGGTCGGACAGCGAGGAGACCTCGCCATCCCTCGACCGCTTGTTTCTCCTTTAAAGGAGATGATTTTTACCTTAATTATTCGGTAAGGAAGAGGGAAGAGGGAAGAGGGAAGAGGCAGGAAGGTTTAAAAGCAAGAAAAACTTAAATTTTCTGTAGATATTAACCCTTGGGTTTACACAAATGATAAAGCGTAGACATAATATCAATCTAGATTTACATCTCAAATAAAATAACTATATAAAATCAGCTAACTCTCTAAATATAGCAATGCACTCTGACATATTTACACATGATTTTTTATCTCAACGTTGGTTGAAGACCCGCGCTCTCCCGTTTTGCGCTTCGCATAACTGCGTTAACGGCTGTCGCCGACATGGCAAGCGGAGCATTCCGTCAGGAAAAGGCGGAGCAAGTGCGGCAGCTATTAGGGGAGCGTCCCATGGGAAAACCAATCAATCTTGCAGTTTTACAGATAAGCATGTTAAAATAGAGGAAGCGTGCTTACTGGCATTGCCAGCATTTTCCAGTGAGGTGTCAACCCGCCCTGAGTCGTTCAGTGTAGGGGCGAAGAGCGAATCGCCCCTACAGTATGTTTGATTGGTGGATGGGAATCCCGCGCTGTCTCGCAGAGCAGCGTCGGGAGGATGTCAAATACCTTTTCCCTTACTGCACTTTTATCTGGAAGTTGTAAATACCTGAGCGAGCAGCGCTATATATCAATATTAAAATTTTTGATTAATTATTAGACATAGGCGCGATCATCAAAAATCAAATCAATTATTGCACTATATAAATCAATTCTTTCCCCCTACTCTGTAGGGACGTTGCATAAGGGCGTCCCTACTACTCCCTACTCCCTCTTTTCCGGAGAGGTCTATTCATAACTGAGCCAATAAAACTTTGAGCGTTAAACTTTCTTCTTGTTTACCATTTGATTTTCAAATATTTCTAGGGTTCTTAAAAGAGAAATTGCTGACTGAAAAGCTTCCTCAGTAAGTTCTGTCTGTTCTTCGGGAGTATCAATTATTTCATCAGCTAATAGTCTTAAAGAACCAA
The DNA here is from genome assembly GCF_014132355.1 of Okeania sp. KiyG1. GTDB lineage: Bacteria > Cyanobacteriota > Cyanobacteriia > Cyanobacteriales > Microcoleaceae > Okeania. The sequence continues at coordinate 108,594 of NZ_BLZO01000198.1, read as the reverse complement.
TAATTTGATTGAGAGAACCACGAGCTTCATAAGAAGCTTTAGTCAAAATTTTCTGGTCAACATAATTACCTAGCTGAGATTGGTCGCCAAACTGTATAGAATAGAGACGGCGATAGTAACCATCTTCTTTTTCTAGAAGTTCTAAATGAGTGCCAATTTCCACTAATTCTCCACGCTCTAAAACAGCTATTTGATCTGCATTTTGAATTGTTGAGAGACGGTGGGCAATAACTAAAACTGTTCGGTCTCGACTTAATTTATCGATGGCCTCCTGCACCAAACGCTCAGAAACAGTATCAAGAGCACTGGTGGCCTCGTCTAAGATTAATATTTCTGGATCTTGCAATAAGGCCCTAGCAATGGCCAAACGTTGACGTTGGCCTCCTGAAAGCATTACACCCCGATCGCCTATTTCGGTTTCCCATTGCTTTGGCAATTCCATAATAAAATCATAAGCATTAGCTTGTTTGGCAGCTTTAATCATTTCATCTTCTGTGGCGTCAGGACGAGCATAAAAAATATTATTTCTGACTGTGTCGTTGAATAAATGAGTAGTTTGACTAACAATACCAGTTCTTTTTCTGAGACTGGTAATATCGAACTCACGCAAGTCAATGCCATCTATAGTGATGGAACCAGAGATAGGGTCATAAAATCTTGGTAGTAGGTCAGCAAATGTTGACTTACCTGCTCCCGAACCTCCCACTAATGCTAAGGTTTTACCTTTAGGTACAGAGACATCAACATTTTTGAGAACTAAATTACTATTGCCTGGATAAGAGAAAGAAATTTTATTAAAATGAATTTTTCTCCTAACTTTTTGAAAGGGTATGGAACCAGGTTTCATAATTGGTTTATTATCTCTTCTCCATAAGTCTACAGCCATATCAAAACTAGCAGACCCTTTGGCAACTTGATTACGGATACCATTAATTCCTGATATCATTGGTAGTAAACGAAATAGAACTAAAAGATAAGTAAGTAAAATAGCAGAAACATTTGCTACTTGATCGGCAAATAAAGTTCTACCTAATAATAATATACTGATTACCGTAATTATGCTGGTAACCTCATTCACTGGTGCTATTAATGCTGAATTCATTTTGGCTTTCAGCGCTATGTTTTCCAAGGACAGCATTAATTTTCTTAACTGCTTATATTCTCTATTTTCGCTACTTACTGATTTAATTAAACGAATACCATTAAGAGTTTCAATTACTTTGATGGCATAAGTTTTTTGTTCCCGGTTCAAAAAAGATCCAAATTTCTTTGAACGACGGATAAATAATTGATTAATACCTGCTATTAAGGTTACCAATAGAGTAGAAATTAAAGTAAGTTGCCAAGAGATAGAAATTAGTATACTGACAAATAATAAAATAGTTATTGATTGAGTTACTAGATTAATATAAGCATTAATAGTTTGTGTGCACTGAGCTGTATCTGAGCCTAAACGTTTTGTTAAATCTCCTACTTTTACTTTCGTGAAGAAGTCTAAATCGCTATCCATTAATGTTTGGAACATTTCGGATTTAATACTATTTGTGAGGCTACGAGTAAAAGCTACTGATAACAAACTTTTTAAATATGTGGTTAAATTTTTCAGAACAATAGTTAATATGACTGCTAAAAGCATCACCACAAGACGATACTTTTCTGGAACTCCGTCAAAGGGAGATAATAAAAACTGAATTATAGGAGGAGAACCCTTCAGTTCAATTTCTTGCCCAGAAATTTGTAGTAGTATAGGTACTATTAGGGCTGTATTAACTCCATTAAATAATCCTCCGGCAAAGCCTAATATAATATTTCCTATTATGTGGAAAGGGTAACGCCGAATAAATCTTAAAATAAATTCTTTTTAGACATTTATATTTTCCTAATATCTTCGATTATCTCAATTTTTTCTACTCTTCAACCTTCTCGCTAAATTTTGATTAACTCTGATAAAATGGCGACCATAGCATCAATACTATAATATTTAATACATCTTTCTCTAGCTTTTATGCCTTTGATATTTGCTGTGGCTAAGTCATTAAATATTAGTTCAATTTGTGCTGCAATTTGTTCGGGAGAACTAGGATCGACTAAATAGCCAGTATCGCCTACAATTTCTGGTATGTCCCCTACTTTTGTGGCAATAATTGGTTTGGCCATTGCCATCCCATCAGTTAGTTTTAATGGAAATTGTGCTTGAGCTTCTGGAGTATCTCTCTGGGGGACTACTATTATATGGGCAGCCGCTACAATTTCTGGCATCACTGTAGGTGGATATTTGGGCATTTTAATTATCCAATTTCCCCATCTTTCCATTAGTTGACGGTCATAATCATCATAAGGACTACCTCCGACAATGACCAATCTTAAATCTGGCTGATTGATATTCTCTAGGGCTATTAACACGTCTTCTACACCTTTATAAGGTCGTGGTGCCCCTGGAAACATTAAAATTTTATAATCGCTTAAGCCATAACGAGTTCTACTTACCTCTGGATTGTACTTGCTTGGGTCGAATAGAGTGGTATCTTTTCCATTTGGTAAATAAGTCCCACCAAAGCGTTTTTTGAGAAATTGATTATGTAGAGTTACCCTGTCTGCTTTGGAGACAAAACTTTCTATCCATTTTAAATAAAAGGGATGGTCTGGTTGTCGTAATGCTCCTTCTGGTTTCAAAATATCTCTAGCTAATTGTTTAAGAGTGGGATGATATTTCCAATTATCTCCTCCATGCCAGCTTAACTCCCAATCGTCAATATCCAAAAATACTGGGCGATGGGTTTGCATTTTTCTTACTAGAGATAAACCTAGACTGGTAGGTTTTAATTTGTAGGCGTAAATTATGTCTCCTGTTATTTTATCTAGAAGTTGTTTGGCTGATAATAAAAATTTGGGATAGTAATTGTGGCTATCTATGGCGATAATATAATTCTCCTGATTAGTTGTTAGTTGTTGTTTTTCTCCACTAACAAAGCCGACAATTTCTACTTCTACTTGTAGTTTTTTCAATGCTTGAGATAATAAGAAAGGACGAACTGCGCCTCCCCATCTACCCACACCACTGCTTGATAAGTCACTAACAACTAATGATACTTTCACTGATGATTAATTTCCTGATTTTACGACTTCTATTCTAATTTTATTTCTTGGGTCTAAGGATTATTTTCTTAATTTGGTAATTTAGGTATTGAGCAATTTCTTTCTGTATCCCTATCTAGATATTTTGTTTGTGCAATATTTTGTTAATAACAATAGAAATAGGAGTGATTAGTGTGATTTCAGTTATCAGTTATACCTCTGCAAGAAGGAGGCTTGCAATCTGAAATATTCTCTTTTTTTATCCCCTCAAAAGGAGGAGGCTTTAAACCAGATTTTTTCGCTATATGGATAAATTTAAAAGTATTTACACAACTAAATATCTGTGAATATAGTTATAAATTATTGTTTTTTTTATAGATAGCCAATTTTTCTAGTTTATCTATTAATAATAAATTTGACTAAGGTTGTCGCTCATCATAAAAAATATTTTTCCATACAATGTTTTTCTTGAAAGAATATACCTGTCCTAAATAAATATATTTTGAACAAATGTTAGTTATCTAAATACTGAGGGTTAATTTTTTTGATATGTAGCAAATATTCATTTTATATCTAGGATGGCTATAGTCGATTAAGAGCGATAATAACTCATTTGACATCCTCTCCGCGCCTTTAGGCGCGGAGATTCCTACCGAGCCGAAGCTCCTGGGTGGGTTGACGTTTCACAGGCTGCTGCTACTTTTGCAGTAGTCTTACACTTGCCTCCACGTCCGTTTTTTGTCTCCGAATGCCCTCCGGCGACTAATATATTTATTGCTGCATTCTCATCTCTATCGTGTTTTGTGCCACAGTTTAGACACTCCCACTCTCGCACCTTAAGGTCTAATTTTCCACCTTTAAAGCCACAATTTGAGCAAATTTGAGAGGTCGGTTCCCAACGACTAATTACTCTAAAATCACGACCATATTTTTCAGCAATTCCATCTAAGAATGTCCGGAATTGTCTCCAACCTAAATCTGATATGGCTCTGGATAATTTACGGTTTTTTACCATTCCAGAAACGTTTAAATCTTCTAAAACAATTGTTTGGTTTTCACGAATTATTTTAGTAGATAATTTATGTAGAAAATCTGTCCTTGTATCTTTCAGTTTTGCATGGAACTTAGCAACTCTAATCCTTGCTTTTTCATACCTTTTTGACCCTTTAGTTTTATGAGATAATGACAAACTTTACCTTTCTTAACTTCTTAATTCGTTTCTTCAGTGGTTTAGGAGCATCAATCTTTGTACCGTCACTAAATGTAGCAAAGGTTTTAATACCTAAATCTATACCTACTGAATTATCAGTTTTAGGTAAGATTTCTGGTTGTATTTCTACTACAAAACTTAAGAAGTATCTATGGGCTGAATCTTTGATTACTGTTACTGATGATGTAGCAGTAGGTAATTCTCTTGACCATACAATTTTCAGCTTTCCAATTTTGGCTAAATAAACTTTGTGTTGACCAACTTTAAACCCTCCCTTTGTAAACCTCGCAGTTTGCTTTGACTTTCTACTTTTAAATTTAGGAGGTTTAACAGGTTTACCTTTTCTCTGGCCTTGAGTTGATTTAAAAAAGTTTGTAGGGGCGAACGGCCGTTCGCCCCTACGGTTTAAATCATTCAAGGACTGCTGCAGTGGTATATTAGAAACCTCTGACAACCATTCTCTGCATTTAGTCTTTTTAGCTTGAGTAATAAAAAGCTTTTGTAGTTCTGAATTAGTAGATTTCTTTTCTTCTGATTTATACCTCTGTTGGGAGTAAGCTAGACTATCATTCCAAACCACACGGACACAGCCAAATAGCTTGGCTAATCGGTATTTTTGTCCCGGCGTTGGATATATACGGTACTTAAATCTAGCTTTCATAACTTGACGCATCAAACTAACATATAGGTTAACATATTTATTGAAAAAATCAACTAAAAAGTCGCCCTAAAAAGGCGAGGCTTGAGACCCATTTTTTCGGTCAATTATTACATGAAAGTTCAAAAGTTAGTATTAACCCCGTTCTCTTGAGATAGCTAATTTTTTCAGGGGGTTGGAGAGTAGGAAGTATAAAAATAGGCTGGTTGCTATATAGCAATTTCCAAGAAGTGTGAGATACAAAACTGGTTTACTTTAGGGAGTAGGGAGTAGGGAGTAGAAAAGAAGAAAAACAACTGTACCTCGGTAACTTGAGAAACGCTATAGTATTTTTCATATTCTCAGTTAACTATTATAAATTTTGTACCTTAGACAATATGATAGATTTAATATGAGGCTATCATTCATTAAGTAGTGTCGCTACGCGGAAGTTAACAGTCAATCATTTTTGATTTGTAATTGTTTGAGGATTTTGTAAGTAGTTATTTCCGCCATCCTGTACTAGACATCCAAAAATCAAAAAAAAATCAATTATTATCCATAAATTATCAATTATTTCTCGCTGTTCCCTATTCCTTCTTTTCTGGAGATGCCTACTATACTTATTTAATTTATTGAAAATTGTATAATTTTCATAAAACTCCTGTTATCCCACAAATATTACCAATAATTAAGGTTAAAAGCCGCTCCTTTAAAGGAGAAAAAAGCTGTCAATATTCGGAGCTTTCCGTAGGATGGGATGGTGAGGATACTTCGCCATATTCAATCGACAAAGAGAAGAAAAAACTTTTCTTTTAGTCAATCCTCTTCTTTTCAAGGAAAGGTAATTATTAATTATTAATTGTTTAAAGATATTATCGTCATACAATTTGCCATATTATATGTCTACTCAAAACATTCAGAATCTCACCGTTGCTCAAGCTGAAAAAATCCTCCATAAATTTACTTGCCAAAACATTAAGTTAGTAGAATCACCAGAGGAAAAAGCTATTACTCAAGCAGCAATTTTGCTATTAGTTAATTTGTCTGACTATCAAATGTTGGGAATTTGTGCCGAATCAACTACTGAAGCTTTATCTGCTTTAGAAAGCTATCTAAGGGCATTAGGATATAATAATACTTTAATTGATGACTCTAATTTTAGAGCAATTGAAGGTTCAGTTTATATCAAGTTTAATGGGATGAAAGAGTCATATCATCTTGAACCCTATATCGGAAAATATAGAGGAGTATTAGTATCTTGTCAATCTGCTGAAGCGACAGAAGTTAATGGAACTTATGGTTATTTACCACTTGACTTATTTGCCTAAAATTTAGACAAATAATTTTTTTACAGCAAATTCCATCGGGGGTGAGGTATGCTCATTGCGGTCAATATGCTCACATTGTAGACATTTACTTGTTAATATCTGCACTTCATATATGACCGCATCTGCTATATATATTTATGGTTAATTATTGACAAATTTATTAATTAATTTTCAATTAAAAATACTAGGTTTTTATTATATTTATTTTGATGTTTAAACCAATAAAGAACTAGGGTAATTTCAGTTATCAGTTATCAGTTATCAGTTATCAGTACCTCTGCAATAAGGAGGCTTGAAATACGGAATTCTCTTTTCTCTTAGTCCATTGGATATGGCTCCGAGACCCGCTCTTGACAGAGCCGCTCCGAAGATCGCCATCCCACCCTACGGGAAGCTCCGCTAACGACTGCTTTTATCCCCTTAAAGGGGAGGCTTTAGATCTTGATTTTTAGGTAATTGGTTATGGAAACTTTTGTTGTCCCATTTTTATTATCATTGCTAGTTAATAGGTTTGCTGAAGAAGGTGGATCAAAAATATCTAAAACAACGTTTCAAAAAATAACTTCTCTAAAACAAAGAACTAAAGAAGAGCTTGAGGAAAATTTTCAAACCAGGTTACTATGGAATCAATTATAAACAAGTAATGCTGAAGAACCACTGACTCAAACTTTAAAGATAATTGCTGATACTTTACAAGGAAAAATTAATACAGAACCTGATTTTGCGAGAGAAGCTGAAGAAGTTCAACATCTATTTGAAACAGAACTTCAATCTAGTTCTTCAACAGATTTTCAAGAGTATGTTAGACAAATACAAAGGCTAACTAATAAAATAAAAGCTTTGCAGAAAGATGTAGATGATGTTAAACAAAAAATCAAGGAAAATGTTAGTAGAGGTGATTATTTAGGTAAAGACCCAGGTATTCTTTCCGGAAATCAAAATTTTATTCAAAACATTAATCAAGGGAACTCAAATTTTCTTGCCGGTACAAATATTAAAGCTGATGTCAAATTCATCCATTTGAACAAAGAATATACTCAGCGTATCCTCACTCAAATAGAACAAATCAAAGGAAAAATAACTCAATTTTTTACAGTCAAAGAAAGTATGGATGAGTTAGATAAAATTCGTCAACTTTATCCCATTTCAGTATTTGATGTTATAAGTGATTTGACATTTCAAAATATGGAGATTTTTTTTAAGCCTGTATTTACACTTGGTCAATTAATCAAAAAAATATAAAAAATTACATTAATCAGAATGATGAACTAATTACTGCAGGAAAATATTTTGAACAGATTAGAAAAATACAATCTCAAATAGGTGAAAGTCCTGAAGAAGATAAGATTTTACTACAATCTCTAGGAAGTATAGCAGATGAAGTAAATTTGCAAATATCTAAGTTAAATAATTCATTTATTCTGGCTTTATATCCAGCTTCATCTAGTAAAGAGTTAGTTGCAAATATGGTTTCTAAAATTGGATATAAGGAAATTCGGGAGGAGGCAGAAACCCATTTGAGTGTTATTAGTAAGGTAAGCATTAAGCTATTAGCTGTCAGCTATCAGCAATAATAACCTGTGCTTAAGGACGAGTTTTAAATGAATATAGACTTTAGAGCTGACTTTTGTAGTAAGATTTTTCTAGCTCAGTCAATAAAGCTTTTATCACTCATTAAAAGCAATAGCTGATAGCTGATATCTGACGGCTGAATGCTTACTTAGCAAGTTGGTGGAAAAGCTCAATAATTTGATAGAAAAGTTCGATATAGAGAACCAAAACACTGAAGGGAAATTATCAAACCAACAAAATAATATAGTTTCCCATCAAACTGTAGTCGAGATAATTAAAAATTCAAATCCTGAAGAGATCGTAAATTCTTTTGATTTAATCAAAAATCTAGTAAAAGAATCAGAAAATGAACAAATTTCTATTAGTCAAAATAAAGATAATAAAGAGCGAAATAATAAAGACGATCAAGATAAAAATATCTATGTCTTAAGTGACGAAGCACAAGCTACGATAGGGATAATGATTGATATTGAAAAAAGGCGTTATTTGGTTGAAAAATTGGTAAACTTCGATCTACAGAAGGCAAGAGCAACTACTGGTTTAGTTACTATAACTATTGTGGGAATTATTTTAGTGATGATTGTTGGGGGATTATTTTATGGACCTTTAGTTTCAGTGGGAGAAAAATCTTTGAATGAACTAAAACTTCCATTAATTAATATTCCTTGGCCTGTTGTTTTCTGGAGTTTTATAGGTAGCTTTGCAGCAATGATTTATCGCTTTAATCGTCAACCAATTTATGAATTTGGTAATGTGCTTAAATGGACTGTTACTAGATCGGTACAAGGAATTGTTCTGGGTTCTGCTTTTTACCTAATTCTTATTTCTGGCTTATCTTTATTAACATCAGAAAAGATAACTACCGAAGTAATTTTGATTCTATCTTTTCTGGTAGGCTTTAGCGATCGCTTTGCTGATAATGTATTTAATACTCTAATTGAAAAATACACTAAGGATGGAAAGAAAAAGAGCAAGAAAAATTTAAAATAAATCAAACAATAGATTGATCCTATCTAATAATCTTAAACTGAAGGAATTGGGGAAATTTACCCCAGTTCCTATTATAAATTTCTTACTGTACTAATTCAGGTTCTTTCTCTACTGCTGTTTCTTCCTCAGGTAATCCAAGTATTGATTTGTACATTTTAATATACTCCTGAGCTGATTTGTCCCAACTAAAGTTTTGTCTCATCCCACGTTTCTGTAATTCTTGCCATTGCTCTTTAAAGCGGAAAGCTTCACAAGCTCTAACCATTGCAGTAAAGAAGTCTAGTGGTTCATAGCGATCGAAACAATAGCCAGTACCAGCATTGTTAACTGGGTCATGGAAAGGTACTGTATCAACTAACCCTCCTGTGCGACGTACAATAGGTACGCTACCATACCGCATGGCCAACATTTGACTAATACCACAAGGCTCAAACCGACTAGGCATTAAAAAAGCATCGGTACCTGCATAGATCCGTCGAGATAGTGCATCATTATATAAAAGTTGCACACTCATACGACCAGGGTAACGAGTAGCTATCTGCCACATTTGAGTTTCATAGAAGCGATCGCCCGTGCCCAACAATATAAACTGACTATCGGTGTAGGCCATAAACCGATCCAAGACTTGCAGCATTAGATCGAGTCCCTTTTGCTCTACCAGTCGGGAGACCATTCCTACGAGAAAGGTATTCTTATTTACTTCAAAACCCACCTCTTCTTGAAGAGCAATTTTATTATCAGCACGTTTCTCCAGGGTATCGACGCTATAAGTTTGAGCAATATATCTGTCACTAGCTGGATTATAAAAGTTCATATCGATACCATTGAGGATGCCATGTAGTTTCCCGCTCACAAAGGACATTAAACCATCTAGGCGTTCACCATAATTAGGTGTTTGGATCTGACTAGCATAAGTGGGAGAAACAGTAGTTACTCGATCTGCAAACTGAACTGCTGCTGCCATTGTATTATGGCCTTCCATGTACCAGGGACACCAAGTAATTCTTTCCAAGTACCAGCGCCAAGGTCCTTGATAAGCTAGGTTATGAATAGTAAATACGGTCTTAATATCTGGGGTTTCGTTCATCCAAACTGGTATCATACCTGTGTGCCAGTCATTGCAATGAATAATATCTGGTTTCCAGCCATTCCAGCAAAACTCAGCCGCTCCATTGGCAAATAGAGTGAACCTCCAGTCTTCGTCATCTCCGTAGTAGATACGACGTGGCCAAAAGCTAGGATGACCAAACAGATATAACGGTACATCACTTTTTGGTAGTACTGTCTCATAAATGCCAAAGCTTTGATACATAGCATTTCCTTCCCAGATTGGTTCTTCTGGGATTTCCATTTTGTCGCCCAGAAAGCCATAGTAAGGCATAAGGATACGGACATCGTGACCCATGGCCCGTAGCACTTTGGGTAAGGCTCCTACTACATCGGCCATACCACCAACTTTGGCTAAAGGAGTTACTTCAGCTGCCACAAATAAAATTCGCATGATTCTTTAATTTGCGTTCCCTTTTTGATGCTCAATATCGCCATCATACCTGTATGGGCGCATCTAGACTATAAGTCAAAAGTCAAAACTTAAAAGTCAAAAGTTAAAGGTTAAAGCCCACATTCCGCACCACAAAATGTAGTATAGAATCAGGAGTCAGGAGACAGGAGACAGGAGACAGAATTTTAGAAGAAAATCATAGCTGCCGTGATTGAGTAATCAAATATAGCAAGTATTTATGCGTAAATTTTTTACTGGGAAGATCGATCGACGAAAAAAGTAATTGAGATGATTTGCATAGTATAAATACCTACCAAGTTCAGGATTTATATACTACTTTTAATGATACGCTCTTGAATTTCCGAATGTGGGTTAAAGGTTAAAAGTTAAAAAAAACAGCTCCCGTAGCATAGCTGCCTTCTTCAATTAAGTATGGTGTTTTTATTTGAAGTGTAAATTATAGATTGAGGTTTTTTCTAAGAAAAAAAGTGTGCCGAAGGATAAAAGTTATTGATATTTCTTTTTAGTCAATTCTATGATTTTTTAAAAGAAAGAGGTGATGATTAATTTTTAATTGTTAACTGTTATTTGTTGATTTTTGAACTTTTTATTTATTTCAAAAATTTAGTTAAGTCAAATTCTGTTTCTGTTTGAGATTTTTGATACCTCTGGGAAATTAAGACTAATAAAAGTCGTTCTGAATAATTTACTGCTCCCCGCATTTCATCTCGTAATATTTCTAGCCCTCCATTGGCATATTCTTCAAATATTTTAATGCAATTCTCTTCTATTTCTTCATTTACTGGAGAGATAATTTTTGTATCTTTTGTGTCGGCGATCGCGATTAATTTAATAACACTTTCATATCCCCTAGACCAAAACACTTCAATACTAATTGGACCGGGTTCTCTTTGAGAAATTTCTGTTAGTGGAACTCGGTGGTTTTTCTTAATGGCTAAAGATGCGGCAAATACCATTACATCGGCATAAGTTTTAAAAGGACCTGTTTTTTCTTCTGACTCGGTTAAAGCTTTGACTAAATCTGCTTTATCTCTGGCAATTCTAATTCTATTCATTACTAAAATTTAAACATATAGCAGGGAACAGTTGGAAAGACATTTCCTATTTTAAGAATAAGAATAGGCAATTATTAATTGTTTAATTTTATCTACAGTATGATTAAGTAGTAAGCAGATATTTATCATCTTTATTATTATTGTGAAATATCTGCTTCAATTTATACTAACATTTTTGGAAGTATTAAACGATTTACTTCTACCATTGTAGTAGGTAGTCTAATTTGACAAAAAATTTATCGAATAACTAAGGTTTAAAGCCTCTCCTTTAGAGCTGATTTATAAAGTAAATATTAAGGCACTGAATTACTTGCTATACTTAGATTCCAGGATTCCAGGATTTTTGTCAAGTAAATTATTAATTGCTACAAGCTAGATAATATAACACTTTTGGCGAAGTTTACAAATCAGCTCTTAAAGGAGAAACAAGAAAATTTTTTTCTTGGAGTCAATGCTCTCCTTGAAAAGAAGAGGTAATTATTAATTATTAATTATTAATTATTAATTGTTGAAGATGTTTTTCCTCAACATTTTTAATAATTTCTATTTAGTAGTATTTTCTTTTGTCCACAATAACATAATTTTTTGCTCAAAATCTCCTTTAGTTGCGCGTTTTCGGTCTCGTTCGAGTGTAATTTGATTATGAGAAATTCCATAACTTTTGAGTAAAGCATCTACTACTTCTAATAGGTCGGCTATTTCTATGGCTAATTCACTGTTACTTGCTGTTGCTGCTTCTTGGGCTTCTTCAATAAGTTTTTCTCGTAATGCTTGGCGATATTCTGTTTCTGAGAGAGCGATCGTTTCACACTCTAAACCATTTTTACGGATAATTTCTGGTATGCGATCGCGTACTAATTTATTATATTCTTGAGGCATAATTGTATTAATTTACCAATTAATTTTTGTTGATTGCTTGAATTGATACAAACTACTGTATCTCCAATTAAAATATATACCAATCTAGTCAAATAGGGAATATTTCTCTTGTTTTTCAATTATTTTATAACTAAAATAATTAAATTTAAAATTATTTTTTTCTGCTTAAATATATGGATTTTTGAGTTAAAGTTATCCAATGATTAATTATTTCATGTTTTAAGCTTCTCCTTAAAAGTAGAAGATTCATTGATATTTATTCTGACTCAATTATTTTCTCAAAAAGAATGAGTGGTTATTAATTGTGAATTTTAAATGATTGAAAAAAATCAACTATTGCCGTGGTAATAGTAATTCATTATTCTGTTTGAAAATGGTAAACATTTCCTGCGGAATGCTTACTAAAAATACTCAAAATGGATGAATATAAGGCAAGTATAATTAAACTAATTATCAGGTTTTTTTTGTTTTATATTAACTTACTGATTTGATGAAATATGATAAGATTATTCCTGTTATTTAATTATACTTAGCAATGAATAAACAGTTCAGGAAGTATTTTCAAAATGTAGCTATAATTTTATTTATAGCTATTCTAGGTTTGGTCTTAAATGCTTGTTCTATAAAAGCTAATGTGGTTGCTAGTTCAGATGGAGTTTATCAATATAAAACTATCCATAACCCGGAAGGTATTGGGAAATTTTATCTAGGTCGAGAAATAGCTAAAGTTATGGGTCATGAAGGTGCTACATGGTTAGAAAGACCTAGCAGAAGTTATAGAGAAAATCCTCAAAGTGCTATCGATTATCTTGATTTAAAACCTACGGATGTTGTGGCAGATATTGGTGCTGGTACTGGTTATTTTACTTTTAGAATTAGTCCTTTGATTCCTCAAGGTAAGGTTATTGCCGTAGATGTACAACCGGAGATGTTGGAGTTAATTAATTTTGTTAAAAATGAGGAAAATATTACTAATATTGAGACGGTTTTAGGGGATGTAGATAATCCTAAGTTGTCTCCTTCTACTGTTGATATTGCTTTGTTAGTTGATGCTTATCATGAGTTTGAATATCCGCGAGAAATGATGTTAGGAATAGTTGCTGCTTTGAAGTCTGGTGGGCGGGTTATTTTATTGGAATATCGGGGTGAAAATCCGATGATTATGATTAAAGGTTTGCACAAGATGACTGAGAAACAGGTGAAAAAAGAAATGAATTCTGTGGGTTTGGTTTGGCAAGAGACTGATGATTTTTTACCACAACAACATTTTCTAGTGTTTAAAAAGTCTGAATTTTCTTGATAAAATTCACGGTTAAAAAGTCTGAATTTTCGATTGGGGGGATATTTAAACTTCCTCTAATTGAAAATCACTGAGATTTTATATGTGGGTGAAATACTATTTTTGTATTGAATAAAAAGTCAAGCGGAGGGGCGAGTTAACCCTTATAGTTAAATTATCTCACAATTATTTGGAGAGTGCAAGGCAAAAAACCTTGGCGATTTTTTAGGTGCTTCACAAAATGAAAAGTTGTGGGGTTTTATCAATAGAGTCGCTACGCGGAAGTCATTTGTAACTGGTTAGTTATTTCTGCCATCCTGCACTAGAGCGATCGCTTCTATATAGAGGACTAATAAAAACCACCTCAACTCTGGCTATATTTGTGTCTTTTATTTTTCCAGACTATTTGTGCTAGAGAGTGCTGGGTATTTCATCATATATTCTTTGATTGAATAAAAAGTCAAGCGTAGGGTCAAGTTAACCCTTATAGTTAAATTCTCTCACAATTATTTGAGCAATGCAAGGCAAAAAACCTTGGCGATTTTTTAGGTGCTTCACAAAATAAAAAGTTGTCCGGTTTTTCAATGGAGCGTTGGCGGAGCAAGTGCAGTAGCTACATCGCTATCAACAAATAACTTATAAGAATCACCTCTATTTCTCATGGCTATTTGTGGCAGTGAGTGCTGAGTATTTCTATTTCTTGATTGAATAAAAAGTCAAGTGTATAGGCGAGTTCACCCTTATAGTTAGATTGTCTCACAATTATTTGAGCAATGCAAGGCAAAAAACCTTGGGGATTTTTTAGGTGCTTCACAGGATGATAATGTGTAGAGTTTTTCAGTAGAGCGATCGCTTCTATACAGATAACTAATAAAATTCACCTCAAGTCTGGCTATATTTGTGTCTTTTATTTCTCTAGACTATTTGTGGTAGTAAGTGTTGAGTATGTCATATATATTTCTTGATTGAATAAAAAGTCAAGCGTATAGGCAAGTTAACCCTTATAGTTAAATTATCTCACAATTATTTGAGCAATGCAAGGCAAAAAACCTTGGGGATTTTTTAGGTGCTTCACAGGATGATAATGTGTAGAGTTTTTCAGTAGAGCGATCGCTTCTATGAAACAGATGAATGACTATTTACTATCAGCTAAATTTTAGCTGAATCGCCGAGAAGCCTCACGCCATAATTATGCAGATTTGGCGTGAGATGAATCGGCGACAAATTGAATGGGCATCGAACCTATTAAATTTGCATGCTATCCCAGCAGAAGCTTTCGCCCTAGTTGAAAAACTTGTATTATTATATTGCTATCACCCCGGAAAATTTCCACCATGGGCACTGCCTACCAATATAAATTAAGGCCAAATAAAGAACAGTTAGCCACAATAGAAATGTGGTTGGAATTGTTGCGTCGGCAGTACAACTATCGGTTAGGTGAAAGATTCTCATGGTGGTCAGAAAACCGTTGTCCGGTTAATGCTTGCCCCAAGGTAGATGCCAATTCCAAGACTCAGGGATAATCCAGATTATTACTCTCAAAAAAAAGATTTGGTCAATACCAAAGACAAGTTTCCTTCCTACAAGTTGATTCATTCTCAGGTTTTGCAAGATTGCATAAAACGGGTAAAACTTGCTTTTGATAGATGGTTTAAGGCAGACAAAAATGGAGGAAAATTAGGAAAACCAAGGTTTAAAGGAAAAGGACGTTATCGCAGTTTTACTTATCCTCAAATCAAGCAAGACTGCATAGAAGGAAACAAGATAAACTTGCCCAAAATAGGCAATATAAAGTTGATTCAACATCGGCCGTTACCTGATGGTTTTCAAATAAAAACTGTAACTATTAGTCGTAAAGGAGATGGTTATTATGTGACTTTATCCCTAGAAGACAAATCAGTTCCAACTTCCACAAGTGAAGTGGAACCTACATTAAAAAATACTCTGGGAATTGATATGGGGCTAAAGGAATTCTTAGTAACAAGTGAAGGAGAATCTGTCCCCATACCTCAATACTATCGCTCTTCTCAGCAGCGATTAAAGATTCTACAGAAACGTTTATCAAAAGAAAGGTAGTAAAAGATGGTTAAAAGCTGTCAAAGCCTTAGCTAAACAACATAAAAAAGTAGCCGATAAACGTAAAGATTTTCATTTTAAAACAGCCAATGAATTGTTATCAAAAGCCGAAGTTATCGCCCACGAAAAATTAAACATTAAAGGGCTAGCAAAGACCCGTTTGAGCAAATCAATTAACGATGCTGGATGGGGTCAATTCCTGACTATTTTGACTGTCAAAGCCGGAAATGCTGGACAGAAGACTATAGCAGTAAACCCCAAAAATACCAGCCAAGACTGCTCAAACTGTGGGGAAAAAGTCCCGAAAGAATTATCCCAAAGAACTCATTCTTGTCCGCACTGCGGTACAGTAATAGACCGCGATGTAAACGCAGCGATAAATATAAAAAATAGGGCGGCAGGGCCCAGACGTCCTTAAAGCTCGTGGAGTCCGACGGGGTACCGGGACTGCGAAACGAGAAGCCCACACTATAGCTTCAGCTTAGTGTGGGAGTATGTCACTTGGTATATTCCTTTAATTGTTAGAAATTAAACTGCAAAAATCATTACTTGTCGATCGCTACCTTTTTTCTTAATCAGACCAATCTATAGACCATTTTTTTGATGGTAATTTAGTAGTTGGCACATTGTTATGGGCAGTTTTTCTTTGAAGGTTTGTTGCCTGAGCAACCCAACTTCTAACAAGACTTAAACTAGGTAAACATTGTACCAGTTGTTTTTGACGGTTAAGCTTCATCATCTGAGAGTGGAGTGTTTCAGGAAACCGATTTTTTAACTGAGAAATTGTATGTATTCCTAAAGCTGATAAGAGGGAAAAATATTCCCGGTCTATTCCTTTAATTTGTGATAAATCAGCAAAATTTACCCACTGAATAATCAGGTCTTTTTCAATGGTAGTAGCTTGCTCTAATTCTTCTATTCCTGCGAGAGACGAACATTGTTCTAATAGTTCTGTTACTTTAGTGATACCTACTCCTATTAATTTTTCAGCATATACAGAATTCATGCCTTCAATATCTTGAATATTATTTATCATCATTTATCTGTTATTTGACTTTCACTATTTTACCTTCTGTCGAGGAGCTATGATAAGAAGTCATTTCAGTTATCAGTTATCAGTTATCAGTTATCAGTTATCAGGGCAAGCTCATCTAAAATACTATTGATAAATAAAGGTTTTTATGAGCTGCTTGCAGTACAAGCTTTTCAAGGAATTATTAATATCACAAAATATTCATAATTATGGGTTTTCTTGCTTAACAATTGGAATGTATTCTAGTTACTAAATTAATCTAAAAAGCTTTCAGAGCAACAGGAACACAAAAAATACTATTTGTCAATGATTGTTAAGATGAGCTTACCCTGTTCAACAACTTCAACTTATGTTACTAATACTAATTCACATAAATAATTTTGAGGATTTAATCATAATCTACCTCCAGCACTTCTGTATATTCAAACTCATTCGGACTACGTTTTACCAAAGCATAAGATTTTCCACTTAAGTGAATAGCATCTTCTTCACAATCTAATTTTGGAGAATTATAAGAAAGCACATATTCTCTACCAATATAATCAGCCATTTCTTCAGCTACTTCACCTCGCCATTGAGTTTTAGTTACTAATACAACTAATTGATTTGCTAGTTGAGGAATAATATTAGCAATTTGTCTGCGATAAATTTCGTCTAAACTGCCAAAAGGGGAATCCATTACTATGGGAAAAGTGCTACTATCTGGTCCCATTAAAGTGTTTTTTTGACTCCAGATTCGTACTTCGTCAATAATACTACCAATAAATGCCAAACTTAGGATTTGATTTTCTCCTGTAGAAGCGGCAACTAAGGCATCTTCTCCACCAGTATTTTCTACTAAAGTTAATTCATAATTTTCATTCAATTTAGGAATATAGGGAGTAAAAGAAATTTCTGAAAATAATTCTTGTACTCGTTTTTCTAAGGAAACTCTAAACTGTTTTTCTAGACGCCCTCGGACTTCTATCAATCTATTGATAGCATCTTGAGTAGCGGCAATTCGCCTTTGGGCTAAAACTTGTTTTAATTCATTCATTTGTTGTTTATCAAGTTGTTTATCTAAGATTTTAATTTCTTTATTTAAAGTTTCTAGTTGTAGAGCATTTGAGCCAGTTTCTCGGTTTAAGTTTCCTACTTTAATTTCAATTTCATCTAAGCGTTTTTGTAACTGCTGAATATCTTCGTCTGGATAATTTCGTAGTTTTTTATGAACTGACTCTAATTCATTTTCAACCCGTGAAAGTTGATGACGTAATTTTTCGATATTAGCTTGTTGTCTATCAACTTCATCCCAAAATTCCACTACTTGTTTGTCAATTTCATCTATCTGTATACTCATTCTAATTGCGGTTTCTTCTACATCAGCAATTTCGGCTTTTTCCATCCATTTTTCTACTGATTTTCTCCCTGGAGAATCTATAGTTAATTCTGCTCCACAAATACAACGTTGTTTTTCTAATAATTGTTGTACAAACTGTCTTTTAATTCCTATGGGTAACTCTCCTTTTTCTTTTAAATTACCAAAAAGTTCTCGGAATTTTTCTATGGCATCTGACAAGAAAACCATATAACCACGAGTTGATATGGCTCTTTTTAACCCCTGATGAGCTTGTAATATTTGTTCTTTGATTGATACTATCTGGAGATTTAATTGGCCTTTTTGTTGGGGTAATCCTTCTGCACCTTTAAATTCCACTAAACGACTACTAATTTCTTTCTTAACTTCTCGATGATTTTGTAATTCTTTCTCTATCTCTGTTTGGCGTTTTGATAATTTGTTAATTTCTTGTTCAATTTGATTTTTTTCTTTCAGCAGTTTTTTAGTTTCAGGATTACCAATTAATCTTAAATCAGTTTCTAAGGATTTTTTGGCTTCTCCTAAATGTCTAACAGAACGATTTAATACTTCAATTCCTAATAATTCTTTTGTCGCTTCTGCTATTTCACTTTTCCGGTCATCTCTAACAATATACTCAATTCTTTCTCCGTCAAAAAAGAAATATCGATGCAAACTTTCTGGCAAAATTCTACCAATAATATCATCAGGATGTTCTGGGGGTGGAGACCAACGTCCGTCATCTCCAGCTATCTGCATATATAATTCACTTTTACCATGTTCAATTTCATTTTTTTCATTCCTATAAGCTCGTGATAAACGTTTGGCTTGATACCGTTTATTATCATGTTCAAATACAATTTCTACCCAACAAGCTATGGCTTTACCAAGTTTTGCTTCTGTAATTGCTCGTTTATTTACAAGTTGAGTTTCTACGACAAAAGCGGCGCTAAATTTTTCATAAAGTACCCAAGTAAAGGCGTTCATTATGGTAGTTTTACCTGCACCATTATTGCCATGAATAATTGTTGTATTTTTCTGACCTGATGCCAAGATTATTTCTGGAGTTTTGCCGTAAAACTGACGAAAGTTACACAAGATAATTGAAATTAATTTCATTGCACTGCTTCCTTGATAATTTTGAGAATATCATCGTTTATCCGGGGTGTTTTTTTATAAAGTCGGTCTTTTTCTAGTTGTAATACTCTCCCAATAATTTGCTTTACTTCTGGGGGTGCAGTAGTAATTGGTTCTTGAATATTATTCAGTTTTGTTTGAGTTTTATGATTATATTTTGACTGCTTTTCTGAAAAAATAGTTGATATTTCTGTGATTCTTTTGTCTGAGTATTTGAAAGTCATTGTATTTGAAAGTCATTTTAATGTAAGAAGGGAGTAGGGAGTAGGGAAGAAGGAGTAAATTTTGAAAAGAATAAGAGAATGCTAGAGATAGTTGTCTGAAATAAACTGGAGTTGCTTTTTTTACCTAATAATTAATAATTAGGGTTTGCTGAATAAAGTCTTTTTGCTATGGTAGGGAGTAGGGAGTAGGGAGTAGTGAAGAGTTAGGATTTAGGGGAGTTAGCTGAAGAACTAGTCATTCATAATCCACCCTTACTTTTTCTATCATAATGATAGAAAAATCTTCACTTTTTCCGCTCCATCAACCGAAAAGCTGCTACTTTTTCAGCACCTAAAATTCTTGAAACCTTTATCTCTAAATGTTTTGAGATTTAATCAGCAAGCCCTAATTAATAATTCAATAATTATGGTTTAAAGCCTCCTCTTTTAAGGAAAAAAAAACGCTCGAGGGATGGCGAAGTCTCCTCGCCATATCCAATCGACCAAGAGAAGAAATAATATTTCCTTATCTTCAATCCTCTCGGTTTTAACCACAGGTAATTATCCATTATCCATTATTCATTAATGAACTATCATTCGGCACAAAAAAATATAATATCTAAAATTCTTTTATTACTAATAATGGTATTTACAGGCAATAATAATAATTTCATCAGAGGTACTGA
Source organism: Okeania sp. KiyG1 (assembly GCF_014132355.1). Classification (GTDB taxonomy): domain Bacteria; phylum Cyanobacteriota; class Cyanobacteriia; order Cyanobacteriales; family Microcoleaceae; genus Okeania. Next base: position 88,573 of record NZ_BLZO01000198.1, on the reverse strand, counting down.
TAACTGATAACTGATAACTGAAATAACCCACTCAGTAAAGTCTGAAAAAGCAGAAGTTTCAAATAGAATTCTTTTACTCACTCAATTTCCTCTAATGAAAGTTAAATTAAATTGGTTTTATGTTCAAGATTTTCGATAGCATTTAACAGCCTAGTTTTGTTAGTTTCACTTTTAAATAAGTAGGCTGTTTCCTGAACTTCAGAAACAATTTTTTCAATTTATTTTTCTATTAAAATTTCAATATATTGTTCAATTGATAAGTCTTGTGACGTAGCTTTTTCTTGGATTAGAGCTTCAATTTCTGGTTTTAAATTAATAGTAATCATAATCTGACAAACTTTTAGACAGGTTTGAGCTTGTTTATTGCTTGGGTTAATTGGTTTATACTCACTAAACATTTAATTCTAAATATTTAATTAATTTTAGCTAGGTTGCGCCACAAAATCCAATATTAGCCCAACAAATTTTATTCTAACATTGTTTAGGTTTAGTTAGTAGGTTAGGTTACTCTGTCGCTTAACCCGACTCACCAAGATCCTGCTGGGTTTCTTTTCTCAACCAAACCTAAATTTTAGCTAACTTTATAACTTTAAAACTGCCATGAATTTGATTATTTTTGAACAATGTTTTGTTCTAGAAATGTTTTGAGTTGCTGTCTATTATCTTGGGTGATTAAGTTATAAAATATTTGGGTTGTTTCATTGGGTGTATAAAACCGATAAAAACGCTCATCTTCTGGAACTTGCTCTACATAAATTAACGGAATATTTACAGTATATAAAATTTGATATTTGTGGTAGTCGCTTTCTTTTACTTCTGGGAGTTTATGGCAAAATGACTGACATTCTATTACTAATTTTGCTTGACGATTTGTTTTTAAACCTCGTTCTATTACAGCAATATCTACTTTGGAATTAATCCAGATTTCCCAAATATTTTTTGGTATCCAGCCAGCGTTAGGACAAATACTCTTGAGAGTGATTTGGGGGCAATAACGGAAATTATTTCCTAAAACAATTTCCAAAATGTCTATGACTTTCATTTCTAATTCGTTGATAACTTCGCCACTTTTAAAATTACGATAAGCAGAAGATAAGTCATCTAAATTATTAGATTTACTAGAGATATATTCAGTGTTAGGGAAAAGGCTGAGTTGATAAGCAGTCATAATTTTTTCTCCTTTTTGTTAACTATTTACAGCTTATCTAGAAGATTAGATAAAATCTACTTACAGTGTGTGAGTAAGTGTGAGTAAAACTGTGAGTATTTTGTGAGTGCTAGTAAGCATTCAGCAGTCAGCCATCAGCTATCAGCTATTTGTTATTAATTCATTATCATACTGGAGGGGAATTATCCGCCAAGGAGGATTAAAATTCATTAATGAAATTGGCTATAACCTAACCTCATTTATTGCTTGAATATGTTCATGCATCTGATGGCTGTTTGCGGATAATTCCGCAGGAAATGCTAATAGCTGAATGCTTACAAGTGCTATGATAAATATTGATAAAATTAGATTTGTAGATTTATCAAAATAGTTTAAGTAAATGACATTTGAAGAAGAATTTTCAGAAGTTTACGAGAATTGGAATATTGACGAATTATTCAGAGACTTGGCAGAAATTCTTGTAGAAAAACAACATAAAAAAAAGAAAGATTTAGCACCAAGTTCAAAAGCTGCACTCTTAGGAAAGTTAAGTGGTTTAACTCACGCTGAAGCTGCCAAAAAATCAGGATATGCTGAAGGTTCTCTCCGACAAGCATTAAAAAAAGGAAAAGAAATCTCTTTAGCTATTCGAGAGAAATTTGAGTTAGGAGAAGATGCTGATGGAGAAAAATTAGACTTTCATAAACTCCTGAAAAAATATAGAAAAAAACCAGAAAACTCACCTTCTACCCCCACTGAAATAAAAATTAATTGGCGTGAAGTATGTGCAAAAATGCTGGAAAAGCAGCAAACAACTCAACAACTCAGACGTAAAGCAACTCAAATAGGATGTGAAGTTGAAGTATTTGTGAAATTGGGGTTAGTTGAACGCAAATTACAACAACGTCACAGTGAGAATAATGGGATGGAAAAGTTCAGGGAGAAAGAGGTTATTACCCGCACTTACGAATATGATGAATTTTTGTTGGATGTTATTCAAGGGAAGAAAAATAAATTTACTGCTATTGTTGGAGAAGCAGGATCGGGTAAGACGACTTGGTTAGATAAAATTGCTACCTACCTGAAAAACACAAACCATCTATATATATGTATCCCATTGGGAGATTTGCAGGGAAAAACACTGGAAGAGTACATTCTGAAAAAGTGGTTGCCAAATGCGATGTTTTTCATAGATTTAGATATTGACTCAGCAACTTTGGAGAAACTTTTAACAAAATTATTACAAAAGAATGAGGTGTGGTTGTTGCTTGATGGTGTGGATGAAATAGGGGAAAGTTCGGCAGGGAAAACTCTGAGAAATATTCAACAACAACTTACTGGTTTCTTAAATGCAGCGCGAGTAGTTTTAACTTGTCGCACAAATGTTTGGGATGTTAATTTTAATAATCCTCTTAGTGGTTTTGAAACTTACAAAACTTTGGAGTTTAAATTTGAGCAAGTCGATGATTTTATTCATCAGTGGTTTGTTAAAGCTGAGAATTAAAAACTGGGTAAAAAGTTGGAGCAAAAGTTAAAAGAGTCGCGCCATGAAAGGATTTATGATTTGGTGAGAAATCCTCTGAGGTTATCGTTGTTGTGTCAGATTTTTTATTTTGACAAAAATGCAGAATTTCCAGAAACAAAAGCAGGACTTTATCAACAGTTTATCCGGTATTTTTATGAGTGGAAGCCTGAAAAAATAGATATTGATTGGAATGTTAGGCATAATTTAAAAAATCAACTTCATCAAGCTTTGGGTAGGGTAGCTTTAGCTGGTTTAGATAGTTTGGAAAGGTTTCGGTTGTCTGAGAGTTTAATTTACAAAGAAATTCAGGATGATAAATTGTTTAATTTGGCTTTAGATTTAGATTTATTAGTTTTAGTAGATGAAGAAGTTAAGACAGATAAAGCTTATAGGTTTTTCCATCCTACTTTTCAAGAATATTTTGCTAGTCTTGTCATTCCTAACTGGGAGTTTTTGTTTAACCATATTCCTGGAAATGTGTCAAACTCAACCTACCGAATTTTTGATTCATACTGGCAAGAAGTAGCTTTGATGTGGATGGAAAGTGGTAAATGTTCAACAAGAGATAGAGAAAAATTTCTCAACATTTTTGATTATTTTGAGTCAGATAAGTGTTTAGAGTTTTATGGTTTTCAAATTTTTCCTTTTATCGTGGCAGCATTATACAGATTAGGAAATTATTATCAATGTAAAGAAATAATAGAAAAATCAATTTTTTCTATTATAACTAACATTTATTATCAAGGTGGACTTAAGTGGTTGATACCATATTGTTTTGATGATTTATTTTTAAATATTTTGAAAGTCTTCCCTAGCCTATCTTCAAATCTCTTAAACTATTACCTTAATTCTGAAAACTACCAGGATAAACGCTTTGAAATAACTAAAATATTGTTTGAAATATCTCCAAATAAAGAGGCTGTACTAGATAAAGTAGCTGATTTTTTAGACTCTGATTATTCTATTGCATTAGAAGCTGCTGAAATTATACTAAAATATGATAAATTTCATCCCCAAGCTACAAGTATATTAGTTGAACTATTTTTATCTAACGAAGATGAAAATAAATGTATTTCTATTATTAGAGTATTATTAGATAATCAAAGTATCAATAAAGAAATTATTAGTGAAGACGTTTTAAGAAAGCTATTGTTTTTTCTTTTTAGTGAAGACTATAACATTCGGTTTCTCACAAGTAACCATCTTGATAAGCTAAGTTATTTTGGTGTAATTGACTTTGAGAATGATGATGAATTTTTAGAAATTATCAGTCTTGCTATGGTTGAATACAAAGCAAAAATTTTGGTTGTTTTTAATATTTTAAATTTATTAGAAAAGCTAAAAGTTGATAATAGAATAAATGATGCAATTTTAATTAAGCTGATATATCCGGAAGAAGAGCATCTAGTTATCGATCAAGCATTAAAAATATTGGAGAAAAGAGACATAAGTTCAGAAATAATTAATGATATAATATGTTTGTATTTATATGCTGATGAAATGGAAGAAATAAAAGTTTTTCTATTGCTTGATTTTGCTAAAAAGTATAGTATTTTAAATCCTCAAAAATTTACCTATGTGGAATTGCTAAGAAGTCTAGTTATTATGCCATTAGAACAGCACTGTAGAAACATGGAAAAAGATTCCATATTATGCACTATCTCAGTTATTAATGATATTATTTTGACAGATAAAAATATTTTAAACTCATTAATAACACTGCGAAATAACTCTAATGAGCAATATGTAATTGAGTTAGCAGATAGCATACTAAATGAAATTAACACAAATACATTTTATTTTGAGCCTGAAATGCTTGATGATAACGATGATGATGATTTTGAATCTGACCTATTTTTTAACGAAATACAAATGCAACAATATGAAAAATTTAAGGATTTTTTGGAAGACCAAGAAAAATTAACATTAGAATCTAGTGAACACATTTTTTTTAGAAACATAAAATATGCGATTGCCAACAATGATATTGATACACTTAAGAAATTTTTAGAGCGGATAAAACAGAGCAAAGATGCACAATTTCGTTCAACTTGGCTATATGCTTTAACAAAACTAGGAGCATTTTTAATTCCCCAAATACTTGAAGAGGCTATTAATTTTATTGTCGTAATTGAAAATCCAGAAATTCCCACTCAAGTTGCTCTTGCACTCACAGAAATTAGTGAAGTAAAACAATTAAAGGTGATGGTTGCTAATCTCAAAGAATATGTACAACAAAATTTTTATATGCAAGAAAAAAAGTCTGTACAAAGCGAAGTTTATAATTATGACTTAATACGATATGTAGCTGCAAATGATATTGTTTGGCACTGCGCTCAACACATGAGCTACCCAGACTTTCATAATGCTTGGTACTCTCCAAGTTCTACTCAGTAAACTGTGAAAAAATAAAAGCCCAAAAATACTTCTTTTTCTCTCTTACTTCTTGCCTTAATCAAATATCAAATATCTAATAATCCATACCTTTTTTGAATGCTTAGTAATTTCACTCTAGCTTCTCCAGCATTGTCTGCTAAATCTGCAAATTCTAAAAACCTTTTTAACTCCTTTCTCAGTAAATTTCTTTCTACTTCCAAGGTACTTCTACCCATATCTGGAGGCAAAACAATCATATCAAATAAAGTTGCCCTTTCCTTACTTGGATGAGGTCGTAAAATTCTCCCTCTTCTCTGAATAAATTGTCGTGGATTTTGACTACTTGCCAAAATAACTGCATTTTTAATTGCTGGTATATCTACCCCTTCATCTAAACATCTAATTGCTACTAAACCTTGCAATTCTCCACTTTCAAATTGTTGTCTTAATTTCTCTCTTTTTTTAATTGGAGTCTCAGCAGTATAAGTATTAACTCGATAACCTAATTCATAACCTAATATTCTTACCACTGCTTCCATTTGTCTTAAGTTTGAAATATCTTCAGTTTCTACGGAACTATCCCCACAATAAAATAAAGTATGACTGGTTTGTAAACGTTTTGCCATTAATGCTTTTAATGCTATTAATTTATTTGTTGCTGAAGCTACTAAACGGGAACGCTGCATTAATAAAGCTGTTAAATCTTCTTTTTCTATTTCTACATTTTCTTTTTCTGATAATAATAATGCCCAACCAATTTTGGAAGTTAATTTTGCATAAGCTCGACTTTCTGCTTCAGTCAATTCCACTAAAATTGGATAATAAAGATAACGAGCTAAAGCACCTTGTCTAATGGCATCAGCCAAAGTTAATTCAGGCTGTAATACTTCACCAAAATAATCTAAAATTGCCGTAGTTCCTTGGTCATCAAAATATCTTTCTGGCGTGGCAGACAAAGCAAGTCTTAAACCAATATTTTTTGGTAAACTCTTCTCTAACTTGGGCGAACCTAAATGATGTGCTTCATCCCCAATAATCAGAGTTTTTTCAGGAAAATATTTAATCTGAGATTGGAGACTATCTGAAATAAAAGTAGAGTTTGTAGTAATAACAGTAATAAATTTTTCATAGCCAGAATGAATATTATAAAGTGTAGTAGAAAGTTGATTTTGCCAAGTATGTACATTCTCAAAAGCCAGAATGGTTTGAAGATTAAACTTTTCACATTCTCTTGCCCATTGAGTTACTAAATGACGATAAGGACAAATCACAATTAATGCTTGTAAAGCAATTTTTTGATAAAGTTGAGTAGCGATCGCTAAGGCAGTTATTGTTTTTCCACTACCTGTTGCCATTTTCAAAATTCCCCTACCTCGATTTGTAAACCAATTATTAATAGCTTGTTCTTGATAGGGTCGTAATTTAAGATGAGATGGCATTGTCGGACAGCAAAAATTTACTGTTAGTTTATTCATTTATACTAATTTTTAGATACACCAATTTTCGATTTTTCGATAAATAAATCTATTATATAGTTATCGGAACTTGGTTTTAAATTTAAATCAAAGAAGGCGTGTTTAACAAAGTCAGAAGTCAGAAAGTTTTTTGATACTGAATTTTGCCCCCCTAGCCCCCCAAATTTGGGGGGAACAAGAGTCAATTTGCTTGCTCTAGTCCCCCAAAATAGGGGGATGCGCGGGGGCTTGGATGTAGCAAATGGGACTTTTCAGACAACCTCTAAGCATTGATATTTAGAAATACTTGGATTTATTGTTCCTAATACAATACTTACTTTACTTTTGGATATAAATATATTTTTTGAAATTGGTAAACCAGAATAAAATTATGACTAAAACCGGATTATTTGTCGGATTAATAACCTTAGATTTAGTTTATCTCACAGCAACTTATCCTGAGAAAAATAAAAAAGTTGTTGCTGCCGATTATACTATTACAGCAGGGGGACCTGCCACAAATGCTGCCGTAACATTTAGCTATTTTGATAATCAAACAACTCTTCTCTGTGGGTTAGGAAATCATCCAATAACTCACCTAATTAGGGCTGATTTAGAAAAGCATAATGTCACAATACAAGACTTAGATAAAAATCGTGACGAACCACCACCAGTTTCATCAATTATTACTACTCAAAATACAGGCGATCGCGCTGTAATTTCTATCAATGCTACTAAGTCTCAAATCTCAAAAGAATTTATTTCCCCAGATATTATTCATAATATTGATATTGTTTTAATCGACGGTCATCAAATGGCAGCGAGTTTAGAAGTTGCTCAACTTGCTAAGTCAAAAAACATTCCTATTGTTATAGATGGTGGTAGTTGGAAACCAGGATTTGAGGAAATTTTACCTTTTGTTGATTATGCTATTTGTTCTGCTAATTTTTATCCTCCTAATTGTGAGAGTCAAGAGGAAGTTTTTACCTACTTAGCAAATCAAAATATTCCACATATTGCTATTACTCAAGGAGAAAAACCTATCAAGTATTTGAGTCAAGGTAAGCTTGGTAATGTGGAAGTTCCGAAAATTAATGCTGTTGATACTTTAGGTGCAGGTGATATTTTTCATGGAGCATTTTGTCACTATATTTTTCATGGAGAATTTACAGAAGCATTGGCAAATGCTGTTAATATTGCTGCTCATTCTTGTGAATATTTCGGAACTAGACAGTGGATAATCAGTTAACAGTTAACTGAAATGACATAAACCTGAATTCTTAGCCCCCCTTTCCAAGGGGGGTTTGGGGGGATAAAACTCCTCCATATCTTTAACAAATTGGTATAAAATTAATCATTGTTAAGGTGCATCTCAATGCAAGAATAAAGCCAAAAATTTATCGCTTTTAGGGAACAGGGAACAGGGAACAGGGAACAGGGAATAGGGAATAAGAAAAAAGTATTTTTGCAAATATGAGATGCACCTCATTATTATTTAAAAAAATAAGGAGATTATCAGATGGATAACTTAAATGAATATCCGAAAATAATTCAAACACTATTAGAGAATAATGATTTCTGGCAAAAGGTTGCTATTGCTATTATCTCTGGTTTTTCAGTAGCGTTATTTAATTACTTCTCATCAAACAAGCAACGTCAAGACCAAACTATGGAGCTTTCCTATACAATAAATATATTGAGTATTTTAGAGTTCAAAAAAGATATAGGTCAGAAAAATATTAGTATCCTTTATGGTGAAGATGATAAGAAGATTGCAGATTTGTATGTCATCTCTTGCGATATTGAAAATACTGGTCGAAAAGTCATTAAAAATCAAGAAATTACTTTTGAACTTTTTTCTACAAGCGTTGGAATTTTAGAGCAATTTTTCGAGCCACCTTTAAATGATAATTTAATGGGTATAGAGGAAATTGAGATAAAGGATAGTAAGCAAGATGAAGCAAAAAAAAGGTATTTGATAAGAGAAATTTTACCGAAAAGTAAAGTAGGATTTCGATTTTTGTCGGGAAGACGAACTGAGGAAAAGGAAGTACCAAAATTGTTTTGCTCAATTCAAGATATTAGTAAAGTTGAACTTATTCCAAGAACATATAAAGGAGAGAGGGATGAAATTTCTAGAATTATGAATTTTGTCACCTTCTTGATATTGTTTTTTACTCTTCCACAAATCTTGGAAATGATTCCTTTGTCCGGTGAATTTACGGCTTTTTTCGTAAAATTAGCTATATTGTTAATTATCATTCTAGATATAGGTACTTTTTCTAAAAAAATTGCAGAGCTTCTAATACTGCCTTTTCAAAAAAATAAAACTCAACCAGCTAAGTACAATGTAAATGTTTCAAAAATAGAGGATTCAAGTGTATCAATTGGAGATATGATTAAGAGTGCTTATAATCAGGAGCAGGAAACAGACGAAAAATAGCACAATAATTTGATAATTTGATTTGGGTATTGATGCTAAACTCTACTATCAATACAATATCATATTTTTGCTCCTGACTTTTTCATTCCCTCAAAAAAATTGACAGAGCTTCTCAGCTATATCCTTACTTTACTTCTTCCTTCTTCCTTCTTAAACTATGATAAATTCTACTCTCATCAATCAAAATATTTCCTTAGAAGACTTCACAAAAAACCCTCCTGAAAAAATGGAATGGGTAGACGGCAAATTAATAGAAAAAAACGGCATAACATTAAGACATGGAAAAATTCAATTTAAGCTCGGTCGTTATTGGGATAACTATAAAAATTCCAGCAAACAAGGTGGAGAAGTTTATACAGATGTACCTTGCCGTACTAATAAACAAGGGCGATCGCCTGATATTGCTTATCTAACTCCTGAGTTAGTTTCAGAATATGGAAATTATCCTACTTTGCCTCAAAGTTTTCCTTTAAGTGCAGAGATTATTTCCCCTACAGATTTAGCTGAAAATGTCTTTTTAAAAGCTCAGGAATATTTAGAGTCTGGTGGTGAAGAATTTGGTTAGTTTTTCCTGAAAGTAAATGGATAATAATAGTTACTGAAAATCAAGGTTTAATGTTTACTTCTGGTCAAGTTGTTACTACTCAAAAAGTTTTAATAGGTTTTAGTGTTGAAGTAGATGATTTATTAGCTTGAAAATTAATTACTTTTGAGTGTGGACTTTAAATTTTTCCTGATTCATAAATTCAGAGAACTTTCCGATTTTCAAGAAAGAGAAAAATTCCCACGCTTGTATTTGGCTAACTTCCTGATGACTTTTAACTTTTAACTTTTAACTTTTAACTTTTAACTTTTAACTTTTAACTTCCCTAAATAAAACGGTAAGCATTTCCTCCGGAATGCTGCGCAAACAGCTATTAGCAGTCAGCTATCAGCAATGAGTAATGAATAATTACTTCTCAGGTTTAGAAAGGAGACTTTGCTAGTAATTTTTTATTCTTTCTCAATTTCAAAGGTTACTTTTATCTTCTCCAAAATTAATAGCTGATAGCTAATAGCTGACAGCTAAATGCTTACATAAAACGAATAAACCAACGTTCCTTAAAACTCACACCAGCTAACGCCTCATAATCTGCCAAACTTCTGACATTTCCTAACCCATAAATTCCAAAATCTTCCGTGGCAGTTTCCATACCTAAAATCTGACGGAAACGAGATTCAGATATCTTATTTTGCACCCACCAATCTTGATGATCTTCCCAATGTACAACCCGCTTTTTACCAGTATTATAAAAATGCCAACAAACACTAAGATTAGGATGATAAATATCCCATCCCCTTGTCCAAGCTTTCGCAGCAAATAACACCTCTTCCCCAGTAAAATAAATCTCCGGGTCGTAGGGTACTTCCTCAATAATTAACCCATCTGCAAAAATAAATCCAGCAGCAACAAAAGTTCCTAATTGTGGAATACTACATTTACTCAAATCGCCTATAGCTCTTAAACTTAAAATACCAGGATCTCCAAACCCCTTTGCCTCTAACCGACTTGGCGTATCCCCAACCAATTCCCTGGGGGGTCTGTAAGCAGGAGGATAAGTACTCAAAAGAGGTTTTTCACTGGGACACATTTCCAGCATTTTAATCAATTCTATGTCCCAGCCAGGCAAAAATCTCATGTGGGCATCAATTTGTAGAGTATAACGTTCCTTTTGCCACAACTTTTGTACCAAAGACCTCGCCCAACCTACGCCACGAGCTTCAGAAGCAGGCACTGCAATAATACGACAATCTTTAATACCTTTAAGTTTGCTGATATAGTCCTTTTCCTCATCCGTACCATACTGCCAACAAATGCCAAAAGTGAGGCGTTCAGGATGAGTGGCATGAGCGATCGCTTCTTCTACTGTTGGGACTAATTCTAAATCGCGATAGGCAACTATTTGAATAAAAATACTATCCATAAAATTTGTTTATAGCCATCTTAATTATGTTGTTTAACCTATTACTACTTTAGATAGCACAAATCAGAATCCAGTTATTTAAATACTCAAATCCTAGTTTAAGCAAAAACTTCGACTTTTTATAAAAATTACAAGCTAAATTCGATTTAGTATTGTATCAACGATAAAAAAGAATGCTAAAAGTGACTTATCTCTATTAGACATCTCCAAAAATCCAAAATCAAATCAATTCTCACACATAAATTATCAATTATTCCTCTGTAGGGACGTTGCATGCAACGTCCCTACTGCCTACTGCCTACTCCCTCTTTTCTGGAGATGTCTATTATTTTTTACTTTTTTATTCTTCCTTATTTGCGACATTTGTACTATCTCATGGACTAGAAGTTAGGCATCGATCCATAGGTAAAAAAGGTAGTTTACTTTTTTCTTTTCCTTAATCCTCACTTCTCCTAATATAGCTCCTATTATTTTCTTAAACATCCGTAGATCAACAATAGGTCATACTATTCAATCGATCTAGACCGCAAAACACATAAAAATTTTCATGGCGAACACCTTAACTAGCTTCACTGAAATTACAACATAAATAATCAGATGATATATTAAGATTGAACAATTGATTAAAATTCAGGGTTTTTACTGATATTAAATTATGGAAGTTAATACTAATAATCCAATCAATGTTAATTCTGAAATACCTAGTCCTGTTGAATGGGTAGAAGAACATTATTCGATCGCCAATTTAATAGATACTCTCACCAATCTACAAGAGGTGCTTGCTCATGGACTACTATTCCAAGATAATCAAGATGGAGAATTAGTTATTAATGCTGATGTAAAAGATTTACTACGAGAAGAATACGGACATCAACATTGGGAGTATTTAGAAAAATATTTATTTAGTAATGGTTGAAAATAATATTCTGTAGCGTAGTATTACTGATTCTTGAGTAGGGGAGTGGGGGAGAATTCAAGAATTTAGAATTTAGAATTTAGAATTTAGAATTTAGAATTTAGAATTTAGAATTTAGAATTACCGAACTGGAGAGTACAAAGTTCTGCCAAAAAACTATTTGCTTTGAATACTGAAAGTATTACTGGAAAAGGCTTACAGTACTTACAGCTGTGAATAAAGAGTTTTTAACCTTTAGATCGCTGAAAGCCTTAGCTAGCAATAGTTATTCCAAGAACTTTGCACTGTCTAGTTACCGAATAATTAATAATTAAATAATTCTGGTTTAAAGCCTCCTCTTTTAAGGGGAAAAAAGTGCTAGGATATTTCCTTATATTCAATTCCGTAACGGTTTTAACTAGAGGTAATTATCAATTATCAATTAATGAACTCTTCTTATAAATAAGAGGATTGGATCAAAGGATTTTTTTCTTTTTTCTCCATAAATGGAGAGGCTTTATACCTGAATTTTTCGGTAAACATAAGAATTATTAATACGCTCCTGGTGTACTAATTATCAAAAATGTCATTGCGCTTGTGTTAATTACTTAATAATTGAAGTTTCACTTCACAAAAGCATTCTTTTTTCACCCTTGGTATAAAACAGCTTTCATTGCATTGCAGATAAATTTTTGTAGCTCATTGCATTAAAGCTAGTCTAAAGAATTTGAAAAAATTCAAAACATCAATCAACTCTTCCTCAACGAAAAATTGTGGTCTAAAACCTATCCTTTTAAGGGGAGAAAAAAATAGAATATTCCTTATTTCAAGCCTCCTTATTGCAGAGGTACTGATAACTGATAACTGATAACTGATAACTGAAATGACCTTGCCTTTTTTTCTAACACTCTAGGACAAAATTTTCGGCAACCCTACCTTTTTTAATTCCACAAACTTACCTTGAAAATCTACAGCTTGATTATCCCCAACTCTCCTTGCTTCTGCCAACTCCCGACGAATTTCTGCTCGTTCCATTTTGTCAGAAATTCCACCTAATATATAGATAAACAATCTCATCGCTAAATCTCTCCCAGCTACCGACATTCGCTTCCGATTAAAATCATATAAAACCCCATACCAAATAGAGTCAGAAAATTCTATTCCACTCAAACCACCATCCACATCATACTTATTTAATTTCTGAAAAACCTCCTCGAGAGAAAATCCTTTTTTGTATATTAAAATTCCTAGAGCTTCAGCAAAAGCAATTTGTCCAACGGGGCGAAATAAAACATGACCTTCTCCTGGTTTTATCTCAAAACTAAATCTTCTCAATTCTGGAGTTTCGGCACCATTTTCTAATCTTGAATAACTAGGTAAATTAGATAAATAATTCCAAAACAACATAAATTCCTCTAGCCCCTCTTCTAATTCTTCTTCTTCAGGACGCATGGGAATTAAACCTCTATCTGAAGGTTTCCAATGAGGATAACGAGGTTTTAAATATCTTTCAGACATTTCTTGAATTGCCTGAAGAGTTGTTAAAACAGTAGACTTAGTTGCCACAGTTGCACTATCCCAATTCACCCGTGGGTTTCTATCATCTTTCTCTTTTAATAAAGGATGATAAATTGCTGCTTTTCTAGCCACAATAGCAAACCCATCGTCCTCATTTAATAATGCCAACTGCCCTTTACTTAATTTTACGGCAGTCAAATTTACATGAGCAAAAACTGACCTAACTCTCCGTCGTGCTTGTGCTCTACTTTCTCCTTTTACTACTGCGGGAATAAATTCTATACCTATTTGTTCGTAAGCTAATTTTTGTAATTCTGGCAATTCAATATGATGGGTTTCCGCTAAATCATCAATGTTAATAGCTGCACCTACTGGTTTTTTTTGTTTGTTATATCTAGGCAACCTACCTGTTTTGATTAATTCCATTAATCCTTGAATTCCCATGAGTCGATGTTGACCGTCTAGGGCAAATACTGCTACTTCTAAACGTAGGTCTAATAATCCTACTTTTCCGGTTGAATCTAGGGGTAAAAAATCAGTAGCAGATTTATTTGCTTCACCATTTTTATTCCATTCTTCTGCTTTGGGATTATCTACCCAACTAGGACTAATTACTACTAATACTGCTGGAAATTTATGTGCTTTTCTTGTTGCTAAATATAGGGTTAATGGAGCTTGACGAGACCAATCTAAAGGTCGTTGTTGAATTTCATCTATTGTTTCTGCGTCACGAATTACATTATCTGTTTCTACATCAAATTTTTGCCGAAATAATGGTAATTGAGAGGCAAAACGTACACGACTATCTAACCATTCTAGAGTGACGGAACCTATATAAGCTTCGGTTTTTCCCATCATGGTTTTTTGTACTAAAAGTCTGTCATCTTTGCCTATATGTTTGTCTAAAAGGATGGCGATCGCTTCTCTTTCTCGATTATCATTTTCTAAAATTTCTTTTGCTATTTCTGAGGTGGGTTTATTGGTCTTTTCATCGCTGATGTTAGGAAATATTTTTAATTTTTTTGAAAATCACTACATATATAAATTTTTGTCAACAAACGTTTTTAAAAACTTTTGAGTCAGTATAATTGTTAATTGTATAGTAATTTTTGTATCATATACTATTTATTATGTCAATACTAACCGATGGAACATGAGGCATGAATATTGATGTCTTTTGATAGCTATAAGCATTTCCGTTTGTCATGCTCCGCAAACAACATTCAGCTATCAGCTAGAGTCAAAAATTTTAACTGTAATATTTTGAAGTTTCTTAGCTGTCCTAATCTTAATGCGTAGTGCTATACCATCAAAATAATAGCCATTCAGCTATTAAAAGCCAGTTTTCACAGAGCATAGTGTTTAGAGAAAAATGAATAATTTATTAGTATTTTTCTTAAAACTTACTACTTAATAAATTTGAAGATCAGCTATTTTAGTTGACGAATACATCCTTACTGAAAATAGAAATAGTATCTAATATACAGTTTATTTATTTCTGCAAAAAAAGGGATTAAAAACTTATTTATTTTGTATAAGTATAAGATTAAAATGGATAATTGATAATTAATCGAATCTAGGTTTAAAGCCTCTCCTTTAAAGGATAAAAAAGCGGTCGATCTTAGGAGCGCACCCGTTGGGTGGGGTTGATGGGTTTCCTAACCATATCCAATCGACCAAGAGAAGAAATCAAATTTGCTTATATTCAATTTCGTAACGGTTTTAACCAGAAGTAATTATCCATTATTCATTATCAATTAATGAAAGTAGCAGGTATAACTGAGAAACTAATCAACTTAATTTTGCAATTTAAAAAGCGTTTCCTGACGGAATGCTCCGCAAATAGCAGTTCAGCAATCAGTTTTTTAGAAGGGGATTTAAACCCCTCATCAAATTAAACAACTTATAGAAGTCTATGTACAAATTTTTAGGCTGATAGCTAATAGCTGATAGCTAGTTAAAAAAGGAGGAATTAGAATAGTTATGGTAAATTTAACTTTGATAGTTATTTTAGATTTAATTTTGCCTACCTATTTACTCAATCTACTGGTTTATCAGAAATAAATAGTGAAAATACAGATGTTTTAGCTAGTGCTATAAATGAGTGAAAATCAAGAATTACATAGGGAAAAAAATTTAGCATACTACTGTCAACGTTTTACCGAACTTAAGACAAGTAAAAGACTAGGTCCGAATGCAGAATATAAGCCCATTTTAATTTTGTCTGTAATTGATTTAATTGCACAAGGTTTCATTGAAAATAATCAGATAGCTGCTTCAGAGCAATTAATTGATACCTTTAATAAACATTGGGATATTTTATCTTCTGGTACTTATCAAGGTAAAGATAATTTACACCTTCCTTTTTTCTATCTACAGAGCGAAGGATTTTGGCATATTGAATCTAAAAATAATTCTTTAAAGCAACCAAGTTCCGTTAAAAAGTTGAAAGAAGTAGTTGAGTATGCCAGTTTAGACCCAGAACTTTTTGAACTATTGCAAGACAAAAATTATAGAAAAGAATTAATAGATGTACTAATTGCAACTTGGTTTTCAGCCAATCAAAAGATATTAAAGAACTTCTAGCAATTAATGAAAGATTCCAAAAAGAGGATGATGAGGAAGAAAGCTCAATTAATTTATTAAACCAAGAGAAAAAACAACCTAAATCATATCTCAGAAAATCTGTAGTTAGAGATGGTATCTTTCGTAAAGCAGTTGTACATACCTATAACTATAAATGTGCTTTTTGTGGAATGAAAGTCACCATGTCAATCAAGCAAAACATTGTAGATGGAGCGCATATCAAACCATTTGCCAAATTTTATGACAATAGAATAAATAACGGCATATCACTGTGTAAAAATCATCATTGGGCATTCGATAAAGGTTTATTTACCATAACTGATGATTATAAAATCATCGTTTCCAATAATTTCTTAGAATAATCACCAAATTCTAAACCAATGAAGGAATTTAATAGTAATCAGCTTTGGTTGCCAAATGAAAAAGAATCTTTCCCCAGAATAGAAGCTTTACAATGGCATCGCCAAAATGTATTTATCTCATAAACATAAAAATACAGAATAAATTAAAAAATTTTAGGAGTATTGAAAAATGGTAGGAATACAAAAATCTCTTTTTCCAGAGCGGACAACCGCTGAACTAATCAAAGATATAGAAAAGCTAACTATAGAAATTCAAGAATTATATTGCCTTGATGAAATTCCCTTAATTGTTGGATATTCTGGAGGAAAAGATAGTACAGCAGTTTTGCAACTTATATGGAATGCTATCGCTGCTTTGCCAGCAGAAAAAAGAACAAAAAAAATCTATGTCATTACCACTGATACACGAGTAGAAAATCCTTATGTTTCTGCTTGGGTTAAACAATCTCTAAAAAACATTGAGAGAGTTGCCCAAAAACAGAAAATGCCAATAGAAACTCACCTTCTACAACCAGATATTCAATATACATATTGGGTAGGTTTAATTGGTAAAGGTTATCCCGCACCCCGTCTGAAATTTAGATGGTGTACGGGACGTTTAAAAATTGAACCATCTAATCTTTTCATTCGTAATGCTGTACGAACTAATGGAGAAGTTATCCTAGTTTTAGGTACTCGTAAAACTGAAAGTCTTAACCGCGCTAGAACAATGAAAAGACTAGAAGAAAAACGAGTTCGGGAACGCCTTAGTCCTAATGCCAATTTACTTAATTCTTTAATTTATTCTCCTATTGAAGACTGGCGAACTGATGAAGTTTGGCTATATTTAATGCAGTGGGAAAATCCTTGGGGAAATAGTAATAAAGATTTACTAGCAATGTATCGAGGTGCGACGGAAGATAATGAATGTCCGTTAGTAGTTGATACTTCTACTCCTAGTTGTGGAAGTTCTCGTTTTGGATGCTGGGTTTGCACCTTAGTAGATAGTGATAAATCTATGTCAGCAATGATTCAAAATGATGAAGAAAAAGAATGGTTACAACCTCTTGTAGATTTGCGTCGGGAACTAGATATTTCTGATAGAGATAAAAGAGACTTTCGGCGAATTTGGGGTACAGTTCAACTATTTGAACGGAATATAGATGGTGAAGTTTCTGTAGAACCAATTCCTGGTCCATATAAAAAAGAATGGCGAGATACTTTACTGAGAAAACTGTTAGAAGCTCAAACACAAATTCGTGAAACTGCTCCAGAAAATATGCGAGATATTACTCTCATTTCTCTGGAAGAACTGAGTGAAATTAGACGCATTTGGTTAGAGGAAAAACACGAGTTTGATGATAGTTTACCTCGTATATATGAAGAAGTAACAGGAGAGGAATTTAAAGACTGTCGTCCTGGTGCAGGAATCAGTCTTTTAGGTAGTGATGAATGGTCAGTATTAGAAGAAATATGTAATGGGGATGAAATGCACCTTGAACTTATGGCAAAACTGTTAGATACAGAGCGGCAATATTATATTAAGTCTCACCGATATAAGATTTATGAAAGTCTCGAACAATGTTTTGAAACAAGTTCTCGTTCCAAGGAAGAAGCTATTCAAAACGCTCATAATAAAAGAGACCTCAAAGAAGCTGTCGAGAAAGGAAAAGTCTCAGATAAAATTAAACAATTAAGTTGGGCAAACATGAAGTTTTCTGGTCAAAGTTCGGCAGATATTGAGTGAGGGAGTAGGGGAGTAGGGGAGTAGGGGAGTAGGGGAGTAGAGGAGTAGAGGAGAAATAAAAATATGAAACTTTATCTGGAAAATTTATCTTTTCTACTATGGGAAAAATGCAAAAATTACTAACAACTTCTCAGTCTAAGTCAAAGGCAAAAATTCGGGCGTTGCTTGGCAAGAAAATTCGATTTGTAAAACTTACCTCCTACTGGGAAAATTACAATGAATGGGAGCTTATGTAAATTTTATCGGGAAAACTCATCTGTGGAAAACCTCTGTTTTTCCCAGTCTAAGTTAAAGGCAAAAATTATCTGTTACTTGAGAAGAAAATTGGATTTGTCAGACTTACCTTCTACCGGGAAAAATTCCACAATGACTAGAAAGTTATGAAAATTTCTCTGTTTACCTCATCTGTGGGAAACCTCTGTTTTTCTCAGTCTAAGTCAAAGGCAAAAATTCGGGCGTTGCTTGGCAAGAAAATTCGATTTGTAAAACTTACCTCCTACTGGGAAAATTACAATGAATGGGAGCTTATGTAAATTTTATCGGGAAAACTCATCTGTGGAAAACCTCTATTTTGGCAAGTCTAAATCAAAGGCAAAAATTCGGGCGTTGCTTGGCAAGAAAATTATATTTCTCAGACTTACCTTCTACCGGGAAAAATTCCACAATGACTAGAAAGTTATGAAAATTTCTCTCTTTACCTTATCTTTGGGAAACTTCTGTTTTTCTCAGTCTAAGTCAAAGGCAAAAATTACAAGAAAATTGGATTTGTCAGACTTACCTTCTACTGGAAAAAATTCCACAATGACTAGAAAGTTATGAAAATTTCTCTGTTTACCTCATCTGTGGGAAACCTCTGTTTTTCCCAGTCTAAGTCAAAGGCAAAAATTCGGGCGTTGCTTGGCAAGAAAATTCGATTTGTAAAACTTACCTCCTACTGGGAAAATTCCACAATGAATGGCAGTTTATGTAAATTTTATCGGGAAAACTCATCTGTGGAAAACCTCTGTTTTTCCCAGTCTAAGTTAAAGGCAAAAATTATCTGTTACTTGAGAAGAAAATTGGATTTATCAGACTTACCTTCTACTGGGAAAAATTCCACAATAACTAGAAAATTATGAAAATTTATCTGTTTACCTCATCTGTGGGAAATCTCTGTTTTTCCCAGTCTAAGTTAAGGGCAAAAATTATCTGTTACTTGAGAAGAAAATTGGATTTGTCAGACTTACCTTCTACTGGGAAAAGTTCAACAATGACTAGAAAATTATGAAAATTTCTCTGGAAATATCATCCCTGGGAAACTTCTGTTTTTCTCAGTCTCAGTCAAAGACAAAAATTCGGGCGTTGCTTGGCAAGAAAATTCGATTTGTCAGAGTTACCTCCTACTGGGAAAAGTTCAACAATGACTAGAAAATTATGAAAATTTCTCTCTTTACCTCATCTGTGGGAAACCTCTGTTTTTCCCAGTCTAAGTCAAAGGCAAAAATTCGGGCGTTGCTTGGCAAGAAAATTCGATTTGTAAAACTTACCTCCTACTGGGAAAATTCCACAATGAATGGCAGTTTATGTAAATTTTATCGGGAAAACTCATCTGTGGAAAACCTCTGTTTTTCCCAGTCTAAGTTAAAGGCAAAAATTATCTGTTACTTGAGAAGAAAATTGGATTTATCAGACTTACCTTCTACTGGGAAAAATTCCACAATAACTAGAAAATTATGAAAATTTATCTGTTTACCTCATCTGTGGGAAATCTCTGTTTTTCCCAGTCTAAGTTAAGGGCAAAAATTATCTGTTACTTGAGAAGAAAATTGGATTTGTCAGACTTACCTCCTACCGGAAAAAATTCCACAATGACTAGAAAGTTATGAAAATTTCTCTGGAAATCTCATCCCTGGGAAACCTCTGTTTTTCTCAGTCTCAGTCAAAGACAAAAATTCGGGCGTTGCTTGGCAAGAAAATTCGATTTGTCAGAGTTACCTCCTACTGGGAAAAGTTCAACAATGACTAGAAAATTATGAAAATTTCTCTCTTTACCTCATCTGTGGGAAACCTCTGTTTTTCCCAGTCTAAGTCAAAGGCAAAAATTCGGGCGTTGCTTGGCAAGAAAATTCGATTTGTAAAACTTACCTCCTGGGAAAATTCCACAATGAATGGCAGTTTATGTAAATTTTATCGGGAAAACTCATCTGTGGAAAACCTCTGTTTTTCCCAGTCTAAGTTAAAGGCAAAAATTATCTGTTACTTGAGAAGAAAATTGGATTTATCAGACTTACCTTCTACTGGGAAAAATTCCACAATAACTAGAAAATTATGAAAATTTATCTGGAAATCTCATCCCTGGGAAACCTCTGTTTTTCTCAGTCTCAGTCAAAGACAAAAATTCGGGCGTTGCTTGGCAAGAAAATTGGATTGGTCAGACTTACCTCCTACTGGGAAAAGTTCCACAATGACTAGAAAATTATGAAAATTTCTCTGTTTACCTCATCTGTGGGAAACCTCTGTTTTTCCCAGTCTAAGTTAAGGGCAAAAATTACAAGAAAATTGGATTGGTCAGACTTACCTCCTACTGGGAAAAGTTCCACAATGACTAGAAAGTTATGAAAATTTATCTGGAAATCTCATCCCTGGGAAACCTCTGTTTTTCTCAGTCTCAGTCAAAGACAAAAATTCGGGCGTTGCTTGGCAAGAAAATTGGATTGGTCAGACTTACCTCCTACTGGGAAAAGTTCCACAATGACTAGAAAATTATGAAAATTTCTCTGTTTACCTCATCTGTGGGAAACCTCTGTTTTTCCCAGTCTAAGTTAAGGGCAAAAATCATCTGTTACTTGAGAAGAAAATTGGATTTGTCAGACTTACCTTCTACTGGGAAAAATTCCACAATGACTAGAAAGTTATGAAAATTTCTCTGTTTACCTCATCTGTGGGAAACCTCCCTTTTTCTCAGTCTAAGTCAAAGGCAAAAATTACAAGAAAATTGGATTTGTCAGACTTACCTCCTACTGGGAAAAATTCCACAATAACTAGAAAATTATGAAAATTTCTCTCTTTACCTCATCTGTGGGAAACCTCTGTTTTTCCCAGTTTAAGTTAAAGGCAGAAATTATCTGTTACTTGAGAAGAAAATTGGATTGGTCAGACTTACCTCCTACCGGAAAAAATTCCACAATGACTAGAAAGTTATGAAAATTTCTCTGTTTACCTCATCTGTGGGAAACCTCCCTTTTTCTCAGTCTAAGTCAAAGGCAAAAATTATAAGAAAATTGGATTGGTCAGACTTACCTTCTACTGGGAAAAATTCCACAATGACTAGAAAGTTATGAAAATTTATCTGGCAAACTCATCTGTGGCAAACCTCCCTTTTTCTCAGTCTAAGTCAAAGGCAAAAAATCGTGCGTTGGTTGACAAGAAAATTCTATTTGTCAAACTTACCTCCTACCGAAAAAGGTAAATTCTAAGAATAAAAAAATCAAGTTAATTATCAAAATAATATGGGTCTAAAACCCCGCCTTTTAAGGCGCAATATTTTTGGAGCGGAACTCAAATCCCCGTTACAAAAATAACTTCTAACTTCTGACTTCATTAACCCACTACCTTTCCTCCTACTCCCTATTCCCTATTCCCTATTCCCTATTCCCTAAAAAATGATTTTCCTAGAACTCGTCTTACAAAATTTCGGACCATACTCCGGTAAACAAACAATAAACCTCCGCCCTACCCTTACCGATCGCCCCCGTCCCATCATCTTATTTGGAGGTATGAATGGAGGAGGAAAAACTACTCTTTTAGATGCTATTCGCCTCGCACTTTATGGTCATCGCGCCCAATGTTCAACTAGAGGAAACTTAACTTATGGCGACTTTCTTTCTCAATGCGTAAATCGTAATACTCCCCCTACAGAAAAAACTCGCATTGAATTAGCTTTTGAACATATTCAAGATGACCAACTTGTAGAATATCGCGTAGTTCGTACCTGGGAAAAAAATCCGAAAGATGGCAAAGATAGTCTGGGAATTCTTGATGGTGAATGGCCTGATTCCTACTTAGCAAATGCCTGGGATGAATATATAGAAAATCTCTTACCTTTGGGAATTTCTAATCTATTTCTCTTTGATGGAGAACAGGTAAAAGAGTTGGCTGAACTAGAAATTCCTCCACCTTTGGTTGTAGATGCAATTCAATCATTATTAGGACTGGAATTAGCTGAACGTCTGGCAACAGATTTAGATATTTTGGTGACTCGGAAAAAGAAACAAATTGCTAAAACTACAGAATTAAAAAATTTAGAAGAAATTGAACAAAAACTCCATCAACAAAAGACAGATTTGGAAGTTGCTACGGAAAAATTAGCAGATTTGCAAAAGCAGTTAAAAAAGGCTCAACAAAAACAGCAAAAAGCCATGAGAAAATTTGTTTCGGAAGGGGGAAAAATTGCTGCGGAGAGAAGTCAGTTAGAACAAGAGTTTAAAGATATAGAGTTAGATATGGAGAATGCTCGTCAGGAAATGATTGAACTTGCTGCGGGAGCTTTACCTCTAGCTTTAATTTCTCCTCTTTTGGAACAAGCAAGTTCTCAGGGTGATGTAGAGATTTTACGCCATGAAGCAGAAATAGCTTTGGATGCTTTTCAGGAAAGAGACCGACGTTTAGTTAATTACCTGAATGAGTTGTCTATTCCTGCTGGCAAAATTAGTAAAATTCAAACGTTTCTTAATCAAGAAAATCTGATGATTGAAGAGGATATTAATCAAAGTGATGAATCTTGGTTATTGGCAGATGAGGAGGCGTTAACTTTACTAGAAAATTTGTTGCGCTATGAAATTGAAAATTGTCGGAAAAATGCTCGGGAAAATTTAACTCGTCTCAAAGATTTTGAAGTGGAAATTAATGTTTTGGAAAAGCAGTTGGTAAGTGCAGCATCTCCGGAAGCTTATGAAATTTTGGAAACTGCTTTAGAGGAGGCACAAACTGAATTAGCTAGGATACAGATAGCTTGTGAAAATAGCGATCGCGAGCGTAAAAAAATGGACGATGCTATTACTCAAACTAAGAAGGAATTATTTAGTTATACTGATGAAACTATCGAACGTCACAATATTCAAAATATCATTGAATCTTCTGGCAAAGTGAAGAAAACTTTGCAGCTATTTAAGGAGAAGTTAACTTTGAAAAAATTGAATAAGTTAGAGATGGAAGTTACTGAATGTTTCCGCTATCTTTTGCATAAATCAGATTTGGTACATCGTGTGGCTATTGATACTAATAATTTTGCTCTTTCTCTCTACGATAATCAAGGGCAAATTGTTCCTAAACATCGCATTTCTGCTGGAGAAAAACAGCTTTTAGCAATTTCGTTTTTGTGGGGTTTGGCAAGGGTTTCTGGTAGACATTTACCCGTCGCTATTGATACACCTTTAGGTAGATTAGATTCATCTCACCGTCAGAATTTAGTAGAACGTTATTTCCCTTCTGCTAGTCATCAAGTTATTCTGTTATCTACTGATACTGAGATTGGTAAATTAGAGGTAGAAAATCTCCGTAGTTTGGAGGCGATCGCTCACGAGTATTTGCTGGAATATGATTCTCAAAAAAATCAAACTAATCTCAAAAAAGGATACTTTTGGTAAGCCACTTTTTTTATCTCTACTTTTTTAATTAAAGTTGCTGAGGTAAAATCGAAAATCTTCAAAATTTTGGAGGCGATCGCTTACTAATATTTACTCGAATATGATTCTCAAAAAAATCAGACAAATCTCAAAAAAAGAATACTTCTGGTCAGCAACTTTTTGACTTCTGCTTTTTCAACTGAAGTTGTTTAGGTAGAAGGAGAAAATCTCCAGAATTTGTAGGCTATCGCTGACGAGTATTTACTCAAATATGATTCTCAAAAAAATTAAACTAACCTGGAAAGAGGCTACTTTTGGTAAGCAAAAATTTTTCCCTCTGTCACTTTAATTAAAGTTAGCCACACAAGAGTCAAAAATTTACTTATCCATGTGAATATTTACTCAAATATGATTGTCAAAAAAATCAAACTAATCTGGAAATGAGATATTTTTGGTAAGCAATTTTTTTCCCTCTGCTTCTTCAACTGAAGTTACTCACACAGAGGTAGAAAATTTATCTACCAATGTAACCATTTAGCTTTTTTACTGACGGCTGAAAACATATTTTTTGTTATTCATAGCAAAAGTATTCGTATGTACTTTAAAAATAGAATTAATCTGAAAATCAGCTATTTTTGGTAAGGCAAAAACTTTCTTTCTACTCACACCTTAATTCAATCACCATAATTTTTCTCTGTTAAAGTCAAATACCAGAGTTTTACAGCAGTTATAATGTATAGAACAAATTAATAGCAATCTTCTTCAGTAAACAAAGCGATTAAGGATAGCTAAAATTTTCTTTTATACTGGTTCTCAACGTATTTATAGGCTCGCTTCGCCGTAGCAGGTTTAAACTGAGTATCTACAAATTGCACCGGATGATAGGTCTCAATCCACAAATGAGCACCACAACTTAAGGGGTGGTAAGGTTTATATACGATACGACAAGGACCATGAATCTCCATCTGATAACCTAAATAATTATGTTTCCCCTGCTTCATGGAAACCACTGGTATTAGTTGCTCGGGAGTCATTTGAGGATCTGTGTTGATTCTCTTACCATTGGCTTGAATTTTCTTTTGATTGACATGAATTCTTGTGGGGGCTTGTCGCAGCCTCTTACACCAGACGCCTTCCGGTCCTCTAGTACCTGGTATAACAACAGGCATTTGGCCATACAGAGGAATACGCCAAAATCCTTTATGTTTATAAGCCCCTTTTACTCTTCCCTGAGAAAGTAGAACTCTAACTCTCTGACAACAAATACCTAATAAAAAAGCTGCTTCTCTAGTCGTAATAATAGTCATTTTTACTCTAGCACTATAGTTTTTATCAATAACTTATAACTTTTTGGAGGTATATAAATTTTTAAGTTATCATAAGTAAAAATTCTGTTCATTTCGCTACATTACACTAAAGAGGTGTCAATCTCAGAGTCTTTTATATTTTGTAATTCTTTAAGTCTTTCGGGTGAGATACTCATTTCAGTTATCAGTTATCAGTATATCAAATCTGAAATTTTTAACAAGACAAGCAATATTTTTACTGATAACTGAAATAGTTCAACCTTTCCGAAAACTCCTCACAAAAAATTGAGTAAAATATTGTGGGTTTATTTAGATACCCTCAAAAAATATTCATAAATATATATAGATGAGGAGAAACTTGTGGCAGAGAATGGAAAAATTGCACGAATAGGAAAGTTCATATTAGTTGTAATAATTCCCATAGCTGGATTATTAATGGAAGTAGTTGGTTTCATCGATCTTGTCAAAGATTGGCCTACCCTTCTGGTAAAAAAAACAGACCGCTTTTCCTGCGAATTAAAACTGGATGGAAATAAAAATCAAAAAGTTTGGACGGTAATGTATGACAATGATAAAGGTAAACATCCCTGGTTAGGTATTGTGATACCTATGGGAGGGGGTTGGACTCCTGCTAAACGTTGTGAAAAAATAGAGGAGCGCTTAGAATATTTCCGCAAAGATGGTTTACTTTCCATAGAAAGTCGCCGAGATCCTAATACTCCAGAGCAAGAAGTTATTTGTGCGAAAACAAAGTTGAGTGGTGATAGTTGTCCGTTATTGTTAACTTTGGATGTGGAAGTTGATGGTTATCAGGCAATGGTAGATATGACTAAAGCGTTATTTGATGGTTCGACTGTTTATCAAGGTACACATCCTGATTTTTCCAGAGAGTCCCCTGTGCTTGATTTAGGAAATTTTTTGGCGACGGAAGATAAGTTGGCAGGAGATAACTGATAATGGATAATGGATAATTGATAATTGATAATTAGAGCTTGATAAAGTTAGATAGAAATTTAAAGGTTTAAAAATTCTTTTCTTAATTATTAATTATTAGGAGGGAGAAGCTTTAAACCTTTAGGGATTAATTATCAATTATTAGACATCGGCAGTCGATCGGGGAAAACTGATAACTTAACCATCCAAAGCTGATAACTGATAACTGAAAAGGAGCAATTATGAATTTAGTTTGTGAACTTCCTATGGGAATTTCGGAAAATGAGGCTAAGTTATTCTTAGCAATAAAGTTGTATGAAATTAATAAAATTTATTTAGGAAAAGCAGCAAAATTAGCAGGATATTCTAAATCAGCTTTTATCGAAGTTTTAGGACAATATAAAATCCCTATTTTTAATTATTCTGCTGAAGAGTTACGGGAAGAGATAATTACTCAACTATCAAAAGCTGATAACTGATAACTGATAACTGAATCTAACGTTGTGCTTTAGCAAACTCATCAAAAGAACGAAATCGACCATTTTCAAAATCATCTAATCCTTGTTGAATACCTTCAATAGCTTCTGCGGTATCGACAGTTTCCCAGTCTAATACTCTGGCAAGTAATTCACTGACAACTAGGGAAATATCTTGTCCTTGTTGAGTTGATTTTTCCCGGAGTCGTACTTCTAATTCAGGAGTTAAGTTAATTACAATTGACATATATTTTGATTGATAATTTAATATTATTTATCCTCGAAAGGATTAAGAAGTAAAACTCCACAACCTTCAAAATCTCGTGTATTACGAGTGACTAAAGTTAGTTGATGAATTTTAGCAGTAGCAGCTATTATCATATCTGCTTGAGAGCGTGTCTGACCTTGAGATTGGAATCTACCTCTCAATTTTCCAGATAATTTGGCAATATTTGTAGTAACTGGAAAAATCTGACAGTTAGACTCAAAAAAATTCTCAAACCATTCTTGAATTTGAGAGTTTGGTTTCCAACTTAAGCCATAGGATATTTCCTCAACTGTAACGACACTAACGGATATTTCTGTTACTTTTGCTGCCCAATTTAATACATTTGGATTAGGTTTTTTTCGTGCTAATTCACTAATAATATTTGTGTCAAGGAGAAACATTTTCAAAATCGTCACTAAAAGGGTTTGCTCTATTTTTGCGAGAGGGAATTTCTAGTACATAATCTGCTTCAGTACACAAACTTCGTAACTCTCCAAAGGTATCAGCTAAGGAAGGTTTTTGATGTTGTTTTTGCCATGCTAAAAATTCCTGAAATGTTTGAGCATCTATAATAGCTGCTACAAGTTTTTCTTGTTCATAAATCATTTGTGGTTTTTGGGTTGTCGCTTTGATGAGGTCTGATAAATTTTGTTGTGCTTCGTGTATTTCCCAATTCAATTTTTACCTCCTATATTATTAATATTTCGATTGATAATTTAATGTTGTTTATATTAGCATAGTCAGGCGATCGCTATCTTGAAGTTAGAAGTCAGAAAATCCCAGAGTGTGTGACGATTTCCTCTTTTTGATTTTCGGGAAACTCCAGAAATTTTGCCGTTACGCACCTTTTTTTGAGATGGTAGATAATTTGATGACGCGTTAGGCTTCGCTAAATACAAGTTTCCACACGAGAGAAGAGTACCTCCCACCATGACATCCCCCCTCCCTCTTCCACACCTTTGGGGAGATGCCCCGTATAAGGCGTGCTGATACTGAACGTTATGTCATTGTAACGCAACCATTCTCCTCTTTGACGCCATCCTATTTTATCTCCAAAAGCTTCCCATACTTTTCTGTTGTACTCCTTCGTACCACCCAAACCATGATAAATTCGCTCCTGAAAAGAAAAACCAAACTTACCGTTACTATATTTTACCCAAAGTTTGTCAATAGTGCCTAAATCCTGGCAGGGAAAATTTTCCAGATCATCAAGTCTCAACCATCCTTCCGACTCCCTACCTGCAACTTTTTCCATGACTCTCTCTGTTTCATCGTCTGCTTCCTTCCATTTTCCCGCCGCCAATAAGTTACGTAACTTATTATAATCAACCCCCTTAGCTGAAACTAGAGAAATTTCGTTTTCTACCTGCTTTTGTTTTTCAGCCTTCAGCTCTTGTTCTTGTTGTTTTACCTCTTCAGGCTGCCGTTTTTCTTCCTCCAATTTCTTTTGTAGTTTAGCTTCCTGTTCTTGAAGTAGCTTTTGTCTTCCAGTTTCTACCTCTCGCAGTACCTTTTGTAAATCAACCTCCTGCTTTTCTCCACCAAGAGCGATTGCCCTCCCTCGATACTCCCGAAACAAATTAATAGGCATACCCCAAGAAAAAGTCAAACGTTGAACACCAGTCTCCACCCTTTCCACAGCTTGCTGAAAAGTCTGCCGTTCCGACTCAGACAAACTCCTCTGTAGAGAAGCAAAACTTTTCACAACCTCCACATCACTCATCCCATGCACTGCCACAACCTCACCCTTCTCATCCATAACAGGCGCTCCACTCATTCCACCCACAGTCAAAGTTTGATAAGAAACTCCATAACCCCGCGCCAAATTATCCAAACGTGTAACATTACCTAAAACAGATTGAGGTACTAATTTCCCACGCCGAATGGGAAAACCAGAAATATAAATAGAACTACCAGTTTTCAGACTTTCAGAATTACCTATTTTCAGCGCCGGATAATTACATTTTCCTCCCTCTGGGCGAAAAGTAACCAAAGCTAAATCTATATCTCTGGGAAATATTTCTACCGTAGCAACATCCCAGACTTTTTCATCTTCAGTCTGTAATGCTCTTTCTCCTTCTTTTTGCACAACATGAGCTGCCGTTAGTACCGTACAGACTCCCTTTTCTCCCCGGACAAAAAAACCAGTTCCATGTCCGGGTTGATTTCTATAAAATAATCTGACAATACTAGGCTCTAGTCGAGAAAATATTTGTTCTGAGGATAAGGAACAATTAGTTAGAGTTAATGTAAGGAAAGTTAGACCAAGGATTCGATGTAGAGACTTCATCTGTTTCAGCAGTTCGGAAATTAGATTTTTCTTGATTTTACCTAAAACTTAAATTACCAAATAATTAATAATTAAATAATTCGCGCCTTGAAGCCTCACCTTTTAAGGGGAAAAAAGAAATAATATTTCCCTATATTCAATTCCGTAACGGTTAAAATCCGAGGTAATTATCAATTATCAATTATCCATTATCCATTATCCATTAATGAAAGGCTTTCCTTTGCCATAGAGAAAATTGAAAAATTAATTGCCCTAAAAAAAAGAGCCACTATTCTCCCATAATAGTTATTTAATTAGAGAATATAACAACTTTTTCTGCTTGTCAAGTGCGATCGCTGACTAATATTAGCTTGAATCTGATGCTCAAAACAATCAGACAAATCTCAAAAAAAGGTGATTTTTGGTAAGCAGATTTTATCCACTTTTTTCTGTCTACTTCTTCATATCAAATCCACTTAATTCGGTATAAAAATTTTTCATCTGAGTGCCAGTGTGCAAATCTTTCTAAATTCTCTTCCCTGTTGACTCCTGACTCCTAGATTAACTATACTATCTTAGAAGAGCTGCAAAGATGATAAGCTTAAATTAGTAACTATAAGGAAGTGAATTATGCCTGGTATATTTCCATCATTGTGTGGTTTTGGAGGAGTAAAGGGTATTGGTAAGCTGAAGGCCAAGACTGAAAGAATTCCTCAAGATCAATCAGGAGACGAGAATCTCATTGTGGGTAAATTACTAAGTGAACTAAACAGCGGGTATTCCCGCATGGTGGATAGCTTTGTTTATGATTATCCTCAATTGGTACGAGATGATTCTAATGCTTTTGCAAACGTTAAAGAAGAATTTCAAGAAAATGTAAAGGTTGCTATAATAGGAGCTGGTTATGCCGGAGCAACAGCCGCCTATGAATTGCGTCGAGCAGGAATTAAAAATATCACAGTCTATGAAGCTCGTCGTAAAGACGGAGAAGCTCTAGTTGGTGGACGTGCATATTCCCCCAAATTTACAGGCAATAATAACAAAGAATATACAAATGAAATGGGGCCGATGAGAGTCCCAGAAAACTCCAAGTTGTTTTGGCATTACTTTTCCAATGTTTGGGAGAAATCCAATCCAGGAGAGCCAGATAAAATACAGGAAATTTT
Organism: Okeania sp. KiyG1; assembly: GCF_014132355.1. Classification (GTDB taxonomy): domain Bacteria; phylum Cyanobacteriota; class Cyanobacteriia; order Cyanobacteriales; family Microcoleaceae; genus Okeania. Next base: position 58,555 of record NZ_BLZO01000198.1, on the reverse strand, counting down.
CCCGAACCCTGGTGTAGTCGCTACACAGATAATTTTCCGGGGATTAAAATACAGTTGGAAAGATGAGCCATTCCCACAACCAGAAGACCCAGGCAACCCAAACAATGTCAATTGGGAACAGCTACAAAGCGATATAGGAGAATTCATCGGTTCTCTAAATTATGGAGATCATAATAATGTAGATAGTATCGCTAATTTGCTCCAGGAAGAACTTCTGAACTGTGAACAAAAAAATCAAATTATCGACTACTGGAATTACTTTTTGCGCATTTACAATGATGTGCCATTTGTTAAGGCCCTTGAAGATTACTTTGAAGAACGTTGGGGAGAGGAACAGTACAATATGTTTGCTGTTTTAGGATTAGGAAGTGGAGGTTTCGGTCCTTTGTTCCCCGTTTGTTTTCTAGAGATATTTCGTCTTTTACTTTGGCAGTATGACCAAGAATATTCGCCTAGTATGGCAATGGCTGATATTGTCAATGGGCTATTGGAGTACAATCATGGTGATGGTGCTAGTCCAGGTGTTACTATTTGCAACGAAACTGTTGACTACGTTGGGATTGATCAAGATGATACAAACCAGGTAAATGTTTACAGCATCCAAACAGGAACCCCTAACAATACAGTAGAATGTAAGCAATACGATTATGTGATTGTTGCTACAACTCTCCGCAGTATGCAGATTCGTATGAATCTAGATGCAAAAGTTCCACCTAGGGACTATGGAGTTGCTAACAGTAATTATAATAAAAGTACAGCAGTTTTCGGTGGCGATGAGGACTATAAAATCCGCGATAGTATGCGAATTCCCCACATTATGAATTCTTCCAAGTTGTTTGGTTTGATCGACCCGAAACCTTGGGCAGGTAGTACAGGCATTAAAGGTTGGCCAACACATCCTCCTAATGATCCTTGTGGAGAACCAATCAAATGCGTTCTTACAGATACCCTGGCACGACAAATGTATTTTCTCGATCCTCCTGATAATCCTGCTTCCAATGTACTCATCAGCTACAACTGGGGAGATGATTCTACTAAGATTATGGCTATACAGGATTACGAGGCTCATCAGACTCTTTACCCAGATAATCCAGATTATGCTCTGAAGAAAGCCTATCAGTTTGGTATTGAAGGATCATTAGGTCAAGATGACCCAATAGTTCTTGCTTTAGATTCTATTACTCTAGATCAAGCTGGAGACAGACTCGCTTCTGTTGTTTGGCAAAAAGAGCCAATGATCTACGGTGCTTTTAAGATGAATTATCCCAACCAATACTATGCCACAAGTCAGTTGGTATACCAATACCAACAATTGAACAAACGAGTATATCTAGCTGGAAATAATTGCTCTTTTCAAGGAGGCTGGATTGAAGGTGCAATGCAGTCAGCAGTAAATGCAAGTGCAGCAGTTCTCAAGCACATGCAAGCAGAAGGAAAAGCTGAAAATTTCCGAATGGATGACCTTTTTAGTCCTAATCCATTTGAGAATGTGTTAGATGAGCTTGAGAACAGCTAAGTTTTTGTTTAAAACTTCCTAATATAGGGCTTTCCAAGCTAGTGAGGTACATGACAAAACCTATATTTAGATTGAGTCAAGTTTTGGATGTACCTCAGCAAACTAGAACTCGTGAAAATTTTACTGCTGTTAAACCTCAAAAAGCTCTTGCCAAATCAACAGTTGCTTCCCTTCACCAAAAACTTTTTCAGCAAACCCTAAATAGAACAACTTAAACCACCTGACTTTTTAGTAAAACGAGTATTCTCCCGATAATCAACAGGACAATCTATCACAGCAGGAACATCTTGAGCAAGAGCTTCTTTCAGAGTAGGAATTAAATCAGTAGCAGACTCTACTCGATAACCTTTCAAACCAAAACTTTCAGCAAACTTAACAAAATCTGGATTGCCAAACTTAATAAAAGAAGACTTACCAAAATGATTTTCCTGCTTCCATTCAATCAAACCATAACCACCATCATTAAAAATCAAAGTCACAAAAGCAGTACCCACCCGCAAAGCAGTTTCCAACTCTTGACAATTCATCATAAACCCGCCATCCCCTGTTGCAGCTATTACCTTACGGTCAGGATGGACTAACTTAGCAGCGATCGCTCCGGGAATAGCAATACCCATTGCCGCAAACCCATTAGAAATCAAACAAGTATTAGGACGATCGCAATGATAATGCCTAGCAATCCACATTTTATGAGCACCAACATCAGAGATGATAATATCTTCTGGCCCCATTACTTGACGTAAATCATAAATTATTTTTTGAGGCTTAATTGGAAAGTCATTATCTTTACTATACCCCTCATATTCAGAGCGAAGATTTGTTCTAATTTCTGAGACAGTCGGACTTAATTCATCTATGCGTTCCGAGCGTCGCAAAATTTCATTCAAAGAATCAGAAATATCTCCAACTATTTCAGCTATGGGAATATAACTACTATCAATCTCTGCATATTTTGCCCCAATATGAATAATTGGAATCTCACCTTGAGGATTCCATTTTTTTGGTGAATATTCAATCAAGTCATAACCAACTGCAATAACTAAATCTGTTTGGTCAAAAGCACAACTAATATAATCTCGTTGTTGTAATCCTGTGGTCCATAAAGATAAAGGATGAGTGTAGGGAATGGCACCTTTACCCATAAAAGTATTAGCAACAGGAATATTTAATTGTGTAGCAAACTCCGTTACAGCTTCACTTGCATTAGCTCGAATCGCTCCATTTCCAAGCAAAATAACAGGATTTTTCGCCTTAGAAATTGCCACTGCTGCTTCAGTCATACTTTGATAAGCACAATAAGATTTTTCTCGCTTATCACGATTCAAAGGTTTCCCTTCCACAGACATTGCTGCAATATTTTCAGGTAAATCAATATGTACTGCACCAGGCTTTTCTTGTTGAGCTACTTTAAATGCTTTACGGACAATTTCTGGTGTATTGCTAGGGCGAACAATTTGAGCATTCCATTTAGTTACTGGCTCAAACATTGCCACTAAATCTAAATATTGGTGAGATTCAATGTGCATTCGATCTGTACCAACTTGACCTGTAATTGCTACTAAAGGTGCGCCATCTAAATTAGCATCAGCAACACCTGTCATTAAATTAGTAGCTCCAGGGCCTAATGTTGATAAACAAACTCCTGCTTTTCCTGTTAAACGACCATAGACATCTGCCATAAAAGCGGCACCTTGTTCATGTCGGGTAGTTATAAATTGAATTGAGGAGTTTTTGAGAGCTTCTAAGATATTTAGATTCTCTTCTCCAGGTAGTCCAAATACATATTTTACACCTTCATTTTCGAGGCATTTTACCAATAATTCTGCAGTGTTCATTTGTATTTTTCTCCTTTTATCAAAGGTGGTAGAAAACTAAATCGAAACTTTTAACTTTAACTAGGTTTAGGCTAACACTTTTTAGCTATCAGCTTGGGTTTAAATTCCTGTAGGCACCGGATAATTTAATCGGGGTAATCCCCTTTTAAATTGCATTTCTCTCGGTTTCAGTATAAATCACTTGCTGTTTGTGGGTTATGACCTTAGGAAATGCTGGGTGCACCAATTGCTGTTTGCGGAGCATTCCGCCAAAACGCTTTTTTAAATTAAGATAGATTTACGGGTACAGCGAAAAGTAATTTCGACTATTATTTCTCTAAATTACAGGCTGAAATATGATACTTAATTTTCAAACAAAAATTATATAATTGATTATTTCTTATTTTCCGGAGTCAAAATAAATTGAATAGAGATTCAATTTTTTCCAAGTAATTAAGTATCTGTGGGAAATAAATTTTCTATTTGGTTAAAGCCGGCAAAATAAAGTAAAAATATATCTGAGTAGTAGATATAAAAATTATTTTTCCTGCCTACTTTAGATTGAATCTAAGGGGATGCTTTAAAAGTTTTTAGTAGGTAATCAAAAAGTCATCTAATTTCCAGTAAACCCTCCTGAAATAGGGAAAGCATTAAAGGTAGATTGATAATTATTCTGAATTATTTAGATACAAAAACTATACTTACTAAACATCCTCTCATACCTTACATCAAATGTAAGCATTTCCTGCGGAATGCTGCGCAAACAGCTATCAGCAGTCAGCATTTCCCTACGGGATGCTACGCAAACAGCAATTAGTAATGAATAATTACTTCTAAGGTTTTGTCCTGGGACTCATGGCAGTAACTTTTTATTCTTTTTAAATTTCAAAGGTTGCTTTTACACAGACCCAAAATTAATAGCTGAAGTCGGCAGTTCCGACCATCGGAGGCTAGCTAATAGCTGACAGCCGAATACCTTACCATCAAATCCCGATAATTAGTTATTTGATGATTTAGAAGTCAGGAATTAAAAGTTAACGGTTAGAAGTTATACCAATGCTCAAAAAATTTGCAATGCTTGAATTTTCTACATCTAAATAGTATCTAGTTTATGCTGATTTTTACTACCTTCCAAGGGTAGCACTTAATGACTAATAAATGGTATTAGAAGTTAGGATTCCATAGTTAGTGAGAAGATGTAAGTCGGTTCTATGTAAAACCCCTACTACTTCAGTTATAGGATCGGGTTTTTTTATAACTGTACAAACAGATTTTATATCACATCTAAGACCAACTTTTAGAAGCAGCACTATATAGCTTAGACTGTAAAAATCACCCTGAAAAGAATAACAGTTATTGCATACTCAGCAATCAATTCAACTTCTAGGATTGAGAAATATTAAATCTAAGTATGACAATATTTTAAGTAATTGCTATAACTCTTAACAACTATTAAGTAGGTAGACAAGATTAACTTTATTTATCTTATCGCCAAATACTTAATTATCTAATCCAAACTGTCTTAATATTGACAAATTCTAGAATTCCTTCTTTGCTAAGTTCTCGACCATAGCCAGAACGTTTAATCCCACCAAAAGGCAGACGGGGGTCAGACTTGACTAAACCATTAATAAAAACTGCACCTGCTTCTAGTTCTGATATTAACCTATCTGTCTGTGCTGTATCTGTAGTCCATGCACTTGCACCTAATCCGAAGGGAGTGTTATTGGCCAGTTCTATTGCTTCATCAATATTAGCCACCCGAAATATTAAGGCAACAGGACCAAAAAACTCCTCTTCATAAGCAGGAGAATCAACTGGAATCTCCGCCAAAATAGTAGGAGGGTAAAAATTTCCGGGACCGTCAGATAAAAGATGACCTCCTGTTAGAACTTTTGCTCCTTTTTCAACAGAAACTTCTACTTGATAATTTAACTCTTGAAGAATAGATGGAGTTGCCAAAGGACCAATATCTGTATCTGGCAACATAGGGTCTCCTACCTTCAAAGCCTCAAATTTTTCTACTAGACGCTGTTGAAATTCTTCAGCAATGGTTTCTGCCAAGATGAAGCGTTTGGCTGCAATACAAGATTGGCCATTATTCAACATCCGAGCTGTAACAGCAGTAGACACAGCTTGTTCTAAATTAGCACTTTCTAATACTATAAACGGATCGCTACCCCCCAATTCCAAAACAGTTTTTTTAATTGATTTACCTGCTATTGCTGCTAAAGCCATTCCTGCTGGTTCACTTCCAGTCAAAGTTCCTGCTTTGACTCGGTCATCTGCCATGATGCCTGCTACTTTATTGGAACCTATCAATAAGGTTTGAAATGCTCCTTCTGGGAAACCTGCTTCTTTAAATATTTCTTCAATGGCCAAAGCACATTGGGGAACATTAGAGGCGTGTTTCAATAAACCTACATTTCCTGCCATTAAAGCTGGTGCTGCAAATCTGAAAACTTGCCAAAAGGGAAAATTCCAAGGCATGACAGCTAGCACTGGACCTAATGGTTGATAACGGACAAAGGACTTACTTGCGTCAGTTTGTGCTGGTACGTCAGCGAGAAATTTTGCTGCATTTTCTGCATAGTAGCGACAGACTAGGGCACATTTTTTAGCTTCGGCAATGGCTCCACTTAGAGTTTTACCCATTTCTAGGGTCATTATTTTAGCAAATTTTTCAGCATTTTTCTCTAATATGTCGGCTGCTGCTAATAGCCATTCCCCACGTTGAGTCATGGGAATTTGACGATATTGACGGAAGGTTGTTATTGCTAGTTCTAGTTTTGTTTCTATCTCTGCATCTGTGATTGGTTCAAAAGTTTTTAGTGTTTCTCCTGTTGCTGGATTAATTGTAGCGATCGCCATTAATTTTTTCTCCTAAATTTAAAGATAAAATTACTTTTTAAATTAAGTCACAAGTTATTAATATCAATAAATCTTGTGATAATAACTTTTTTTCTTGCTGCGGTAGATCCTTAGATTTTAACTTATTCGTTTCTTGACTCCTGGATGTTTATTTAATCTTGGTTTAGCTTTCTACTCCATCATACTTGCTTACACTAGCCAAAACATTTAATTCTTAACTATCTTTTACAATCATTTAAATATTGTACTTCTTCCCACCAAGGTCATGCAGCGACAATGAATTTAGGGGTACAAAATGCTCAGGGAGATTGAATAAAATCTTTAGATGATGATAACTATATGGCAGCTAATTGTATAGAACCCATTTGAGAACTATACAATTATGGTAGTCAAGTCTTTTCGCACATCAATTTTGAGGAAAAATATGAAGAAGGAGTGTTTAATTTTTTGTATTATTTCTCCCCACATCTTCCCTCTTCCCTCTTACCTCCTGTCTTCCCCCCTCCTGGGAGGGGCTAGGGGTGGGTTGGGAGGGGAGGGGCTAGGGGTGGGTTGTCTCCTGTCTCCTGACTCAAGGCTAAAAAAACGCGCATATTTATGAAGATACGGTTAGGGGTTCTATAGAGGAAATGACTAAAGCCATTACTCTTCATTCTCAAGCAGTAATTCTTTCTTGTCAGGTAACACAAGTTAATTTTCATCAGGTAGAAATTAGTCGTACTTATAAAACAGGGCCTGGAACAGCATTTTATATTCTTCAAGAAGATATTCACTATGGGATGTTACTAGAATTAGTGCCATTTGGTACTCCTATTCAAGTTGCTTTTCGTCGGGATGCTTTTTTAGAATCTGGAGGATGGGATACTAATTTAAGGAGTTGCGATTATATTGATTCTTGGATTAGAATTGCTGAGTTTGGTGATGCTATTTTTCTCAACCAATGCTTAGTTTATCGTACTATTTGGACCGGGGTATATGACAAAAAAAATCCCCTTAAAAAACGTTGTAATACTAATATTTTGATGAAATAAATAATTCATACTAAAGTTCATAAAAAGTATTCTAATATAATCCCAGATATTGAATATATACGGCAATACATAAATCTGCATTGGGGTATAGTCGCTGTCAAACAAAAACAATTATTAACAGCTATCAATATGTTATTACCAGCAGTTTTTTTCTCTGAAAGCCTGGCAACTTTTTTGGGAATTTACTATTGCTAGAAAGTTGAAAAAAGACAATAAAAATTGTAAGCATTCAGCTATTAACATTCAGCAATCAGATGCATGAAAATATTCAAACAATAACTGAGGTTAGGTTATGGGCAATTTAATTAATGAACTTTAATTCCCCTTGGTGGATAATTCCCTTCTAGTATGATAATGAGTTTATAACACATAGCTGATAACGTAGTTCCGACCTAGGAGGCTAGCTGATGGCTGACTGCTGTTTGCGCAGCATTCCGTAGGAAATGCTTACTAAAAATTTAAGAAAAAAGTTTTGATTAATTTATTTTAAATTTATAGTTCGATCAATATCAAAGAATATTACGAAACTCTTTTTATAGAGAACAAATGTAGCGTTTTCACCTGGGATGTAGAGACCAAGTGCTATGAAAAAGGGAATAGTAAAGAAGGGAAAACAGCATTAAATAGTAGCAAACAAAATTTTATTTAGCAGGGGAGTAGAGCAGTAGGGGAGAAGTAAACATAAGATAGGACTTATGCATTATACCATGCATGAAAAAAGAATGTTACGAATAATAAGCATGAGAAAAATACTTTACAGGAGGTCTTCCTTTGACAAAAAATAGAATTTACTAGCTCAAAACTGGTATTGAAGTTATTCCCATACGACTCCTGACTCCTGACTTCCCCTCCCTCCACGGTCGGGGTTAGGGGTGGGTTGGGAGGGGAGGGGCGAGGGGTGGGTTGACTCTAAGAAATAGCCTAACTATTTGTAGCAAACATTTATCAAATTGGCATTACAACATATTTTCGTCATTGCGACCTACAGGGAAGCAATATCAAATCCTAGTTTTTCGTACTTCATGCGTAAGTCCTAATAAGAATAAGACCCCCCATTAAATTTAACTCTAGAACTCAGATTTAACTTTTCGTTACATAGTGATAAATTTTCCCGTCTACCTACTTATTCAACGGAACATGATATTAATCTATTCCTTACTAGAAAAAATACCCCTTTCTCGTAATTGCTGCATAAAATACTCTTCTAGACTAAGCCTTTCTATATTCATTTTCATTAGTGTAGCTTTCATTAATCCCACACTAACTAAAAATTCTTTGGGGTCTCCCTGCAAATGACCTTGCCAAAAATTATGCTCAAATTCTAAATCAGGTATCCATTGCTTAAGAATCTTCAGATTACCACTTTTACCCTTGACATAATAACTTTCATTAGTTCCTAATACTTCATCTAAAGTACCAATACAAATTAATTCTCCCTCTGCAAGAATAGCAATGCGATCGCATATTTTCTCCACATCAGACAAAACATGACTATTAAAAAAAATCGTCTTCCCTTGTTTTTTAAGCGAGATAATAATTTCTCTGATTTGATAACGTCCCATTGGATCTAAACCTGACATTGGTTCATCCAAAAATACTAACTCAGGGTCATTAATCAAAGCTTGCGCCATACCAACTCTTTGCAACATTCCCTTAGAATATTGACGTAATTGCTTTCTGATAGCCGTTGATTTGGATAACCCCACTAAGTCAAGTAATTCTGGAATTCTTTGTTTTTGTATTGATGTTGGTATTTGAAATAATCCTGCTACAAACTCTAGAAATTCCCATCCAGTTAAATATTCATAAAAGTAAGGATTTTCTGGCAAGTAACCAATTTTTTCTTTAATCACTCGATCGCCTATTGGTTGTCCTAATAAAGCTCCCGATCCAGATGTAGGGCGTACAATTCCTAATAAAGTTTTAAGTAGGGTAGTTTTACCTGCACCATTTTGTCCCAAAAGTCCAAAAGTTTCTCCTTGATAAACTGTCAAAGTACAGCTTTTAAGAGATTCTATTTTTTGATTCATCCAAAAACCAGTGCGGTAAAATTTGCCTAAATTAGTAGTTTGCACAACTGGCAATTTTTCTGGTTTCTTAGCTTCAGTGGGAATATTGACAGCAGATTCCATAAAAATTCAGCTTATATATTTAGTATCTTTTTTTTATCATAAACTGAATCAGGACTTCGGTAGGAGAACCTGAAAACTTGGTTTTTTCATAGATTTTGATGTTGAAAAACTATAACGTTATAGTTTTAATTTATTACTAACTGAATATATAGCGTTTCTCAAGCTCGTGAGGTAAAGTTATATTTTTATCTTTTTATATCAAGTTCGGTAGTATCGGTATTTTCAACAATTAATCATTAATTATTAATGATTAATAATTACCTCTCCTTGAAAAGAAGAGGATTGACTAATAATGAAAATTTTTCTTCTCTTGGTCGATTGGATATGGCGAGGAGACCTCGCCATCCCATCTAACGGACTGCTCCGCAAACGACCGCTTATTATCCCCTTAAAAGGGGAGGCGCATACCCACAATTTTTCGGTAAAGCTAAGGAAGAGGGAAGAATTGAAGAGGGAAGAAGGCTTTAGTTATCTAGAACAGAAGACTTAAAAGTCCAAAAAAACTTAAATTTTTTGTAGATATTTACCCTTTGGTTTACACAGCAGCAAAAGAATTTTGTACAGAAACGCTTTTTGGGAATTGCTATAGTGTTTTTGTTTAAGTCTTATTTGTAGTTCAATTATATGTTATTTAAAAGCAAGAATACTTGAAGCTTTGGAAAAACTAAATTCTAAGAAAATTTTATTTTTTGGATAATTTAGATAAAGGTTGGATTTACCAACCATTTCTCAGCATTTTTTCTATCTGGGAACGAATGTCATAAGTGTCATCCACACACTTACCAAAACATATAATATCAACCCGAACATACTTACCATCCTTATGACAGACAATATTAAAAACAGCATTTCCTCTTGCATACCGTGAAGAAGAACCAGTGACAGTTTTAATTAGTCCTGTTGCTACTAAACTGCTCATTTTCTGTACTGCTTTAGCTGCACAATCTGACTCATTTGTAGTAGAAACAGGCTCCCAACCTGTACTACCTCCTGGAGCTGATGTGACATTTTGTGCATTTACTTCTTTAGTGAAAGACCCAAATATTAATGCCAGAGCTGTGCAACTAACAAATATTGGCTTTTTCAACAATTAATAATTAATAATTAATAATTAATAATTACCTCTCCTGTAATAGAAGGATTAACTAATCATGAAAATTTTTTGATTTTTCCCCTTAAAGGGGAGGCTTTAAACCACAATTTATCGGTAATTGTATTAGTAATCTTCATTTTATCTAATATCATGTTCGGACGGGTCAGTTATAAATAAAATTTAAGGACTGACAGTACCGATAGTACCAAAAAAATACTGAAATTATCAATTATTTCCTCTTTTCCTCCTTTATTCCCTGCTGACTCTCCTCCTGACTCCTGACTCCTCACAACAGTTATTTATAAGTATTCAACCGAAAATGATATAACCTTTATCCTAAATTTTCCATCAAACAAACCAAAAAACCACTCCCAAAGGGAGGGTTTTTTGACTAACTAAAATTTAATCAATCAACTCAAAAATTAACCATTGATAGAAGGAGCTTCTACAGCAGCTAAATCTAGAGGGAAGTTGTGAGCGTTACGCTCGTGCATTACTTCCATACCTAAGTTAGCGCGGTTAATGATGTCTGCCCAAGTATTTACTACACGACCACTGGAGTCGATGATGGACTGGTTGAAGTTGAAACCATTCAAGTTGAAGGCCATTGTTGATACACCTAAAGCTGTGAACCAAATACCTACTACTGGCCATGCTCCTAAGAAGAAGTGTAAGGAACGGCTGTTGTTGAATGATGCATATTGGAAGATTAAACGACCGAAGTAGCCGTGAGCTGCTACGATGTTGTAAGTTTCTTCTTCTTGACCGAACTTATAACCGTAGTTCTGAGACTCAGTTTCTGTTGTTTCACGTACTAAGCTAGAAGTTACCAAAGAACCGTGCATTGCACTGAACAATGAACCACCGAATACACCTGCTACACCTAACATGTGGAATGGGTGCATTAGGATGTTGTGCTCTGCTTGGAACACTAACATGAAGTTGAATGTTCCGGAGATTCCTAAAGGCATTCCATCGGAGAAGCTTCCTTGTCCAATAGGATAGATTAAGAATACTGCTGTTGCTGCTGCTACAGGAGCGGAGTAAGCAACACAGATCCAAGGACGCATACCTAAGCGGTAGGATAATTCCCACTCACGACCCATGTAGCAAAATACGCCAATGAGGAAGTGGAAGATTACTAGCTGGTATGGGCCACCGTTGTAGAGCCACTCATCCAAACTTGCTGCTTCCCAGATAGGGTAGAAGTGTAGACCGATAGCGTTGGAGGAAGGTACTACTGCACCAGAAATGATGTTGTTTCCGTACATTAAGGAACCAGCGACGGGTTCGCGGATACCATCAATGTCTACAGGAGGAGCTGCTACAAATGCGATGATGTAGCAGATAGTAGCTGTTAACAAGGTAGGGATCATTAATACACCGAACCAACCGATGTATAAACGATTGTCTGTGCTGGTAATCCAGCTACAGAACTTTTCCCATACGTTGGCGTTTTCACGCTGTTGTAAGGTAGTTGTCATAGTATGTATGATTGCTGTTATGTATGTATGAAATTTTCGAGGTACGGTGGTGCAGGTGTTTTTTTGTTTTCCTGCGCCGTTGTTAATAATATAGCTAGTTTATTTCGGTTTGTAAAGGGGTGTTAAGTATAGTGTTGTTTAAGTAAGTTATAAGTTTTGTTGATGAAACTTGAATTTTATTATCATATTTATGTTAAAAGTCAATAAAAAAATAACTTATATCATGTATGGTTGAATACTTATAAATTAAGGGAGTAGGGAGGAGATGGGGAGGTGGGGAGATGGGGAGATGGGGAGATGGGGAGGTGGGGAGATGGGGAGATGGGGAGATGGGGAGATGGGGAGATGGGGAGATGGGGAGGTGGGGAGATGGGGAGATGGAGAGATAAAGACACCTAGAAACAAAAATCTATTACACAGTTTTAGGCGTGTCACGCCAGTACGGGTAAATAATTGATTTGATTTTGGATTTTCACGCCTATGTCTATTAATTCAAAATTCTATCGGTGTGACATGATAATATGGCGCACATATTTTGGCGATCGCTGCCGGGTCGAGATAACAGTGGAGAAAACTAATGATATTGCCGTAAACACAACTTTGGACAAAAATTTGACTAATTAAATTTAATACTTCACCCATGTCTAGAATTGTTACATATAGTCCTGCTTATACAATAGTTCCTACTTATGAATGCTTTAATCATTGTACTTACTGTAATTTTCGCTCAGATCCAAGCAAAAGTTCATGGCTGAGTCTATCAGAAGCAGAAGCCAAATTACTATCCCTAAAAAATCAAGGTGTAATTGAAATTTTAATTCTAAGTGGTGAAGTACATCCCAACAGCCAAAATAGACCAACTTGGTTCCAATTAATCTATGACTTATGTAAACTAGCTCTATCTTTAGGATTTTTACCTCATACTAATGTTGGGCCACTTAGTAGAGCAGAAATGAAAGAGTTGAAACAAGTCAATGTGTCAATGGGATTAATGTTGGAACAGATGACACCTAAATTATTACAAAAAGTTCATAAAAATGCTCCTAGTAAAATACCACATTTACGCTTACAACAATTAGAATTAGCTGGCGAACTAAGAATTCCATTTACTACTGGTTTATTATTAGGAATTGGAGAAACTGTAACTGACTGGAAAGAAACATTAACAGCGATCGCTAATGTTCATAAAAAATGGGGTCATATTCAAGAAGTTATTTTACAGCCCTACAGTCCTGGCGAGCAACAAATATGGAATGGTGAAGCTTTCAACATCAATTTGTTGCCAAATGTTGTAGCGATCGCTCGTCAAATTCTGCCCTCAACTATTACGTTACAAATTCCTCCTAATTTAGTTACAAAACCGGAAATATTATTAGCTTGTTTAGAAACTGGTGCGAGTGACTTAGGAGGAATTGGACCTCACGATGAAGTAAACCCTGATTATCCTCATCCTCATTATCAAGCTTTAGCAGAAGTGTTGCACTCCCGAGGATGGCAGCTAATCAAAAGATTACCTGTCTATTCTCAATATGATAGTTGGTTGCCAAAAGATTTAGGTAATGTTGTAAGTAAATGGCGGGGGAATAATTAATAATTAATAATTAATAATTAATAATTAACAATTTAATTTTCATCAATTATTTCTGCCTACTCCCTACTCCCTACTCCCTCTTTTGAAAAAGATTTACGCAAAAGTAACTTTCGAGGTTGCCCAAATAGTAGAGAACCAAAAGTCCATTCAACTTCTTGTAATTGATAACCAGCTTTATCGTAAAGTCTTCGAGCAATATAATTATTTTCTAATACATGAAGGTATAACTCACAAAAACCCCATCCTAATACCTTATGTTCACAATAACTTAACAATTTTTGAGCCACTCCTAATTTTCTATAGTTAGCATCAACAGCTAAATTTGATAAATAAGCATACTCAAAATTATCTAATTGCCAAGAGTTAAGCAAAAGGACATCCATCCCACTTCGCGAACGCACATCAATTTCCACAGTTCCTACCAAATTTTGTTCTCTAGTATTAGATACATCCCAGGTAAACTCAGTATTTTCGACAACCATAGCAACAATACATAAATAATGCTCACTTTTTGAACGGATGCGATTGCGTAAATCTTCGTAAATACCTAATCGTAAAAAAGGACGAACATAACCCATAATTCCTTGACAGGAGTAAAAACTATTAGTCAAAATTTCGGTAATACTGTTGATATCCTTTGATTGAGCAACCCGAATGAAAAAACTAAATTCATTAGACAATTTTTCTTGGGCTTGAGACTGTAGAAACTTTGATAAAAAAATAAAGGGTTCACAATAAATTTACTAGCTATATCTAAATTCTATATAAAAGCCTAGAATAAATGTAGCAGTTGTCTTGAGGTTGTTTGACTACTCCCCGGACTGAAGTCACGGGGAAACAAGCGCAGATACTACGCAACAGCGATTTATCCGTGTTGCTCCGTTTCTTCTTAGCTGACCAAAGATACACTCTTTGGGGACAATTTCATTGTGCCCCTACACAGTCGGCTTAAGTAGGGGCGAACGGCCGTTCGCCCCTACAGCTTTCTGCTTACTTTTGTGATGATATTTGCAGCTCCATTACAGTCTGCATTAATTAACCAATTATTACTACTTCTATACAAACCACGCTTTATTCTTTTTCCTGACGGTTTCCAATCATCGGGTTTTTCACCATAATTAGGCAGATCGTCACCATCTAAAAATGAAGGGGCGAATGCCATTCGCCCCTACAAGTATAACTTTCTTCAGTTTCTATAAATATTATTCCATATTCATCGCACAACTGAGCTATTCTTTCTTTCAGTCTAGCTGTCGGAATTGGTACAAATTCTGAATTATTTTTCTTTCCTAATTTGATTTCATTTTTCTGACCTTTATTCCAACCAAAAACAATTGTACCAATAGTATTTTTTAAACAATGATTAATTACTATTCTGGCTGCTTTATTAATACCGTCACGGATTTGGCGGTTACGTTTTTCAGTAATAGAAGCTAGCCTATTTGACCAAAATCCAGTCGGTTGATTTTCTTTGATAGTTGATACCTGTTTGTTGTACCAACGATTCATTGATTTGAGATGTTTACCATCTACAACCCGCGCTAGCACCTAAATTCGATACACAGGTCAACCAATTATTTACACCATGGTCAATTCCTAATACATTTTCTTGATTTAATTGAGGTTTAACTATTACTTCTTTTTCATAGACACGCTTCATAGTAAAAACATCTATTCCTCGGTAATATTCTCAGTTCTTTGAGAGTAGAAAATGCTAGATTATTAGGCATTGGAATTAAAAAACTATCTACTCCAAACCAGCGCTTACAAGTATTACAAGCGTGGTACTCTAATTTGATTACCTTTAAGTTTTAATGCTTGCTTGGGGTAACTAACTGTAGCCATTCCCCCTTTTTTTCTGTAGTTAGGAATCCTTGGTCTGTTTGAGATTTTACCTTCATTATAGGCCATAATCAGACCATCCTGAAGACCTAAATGATTCAGCTACAGTTCTCAATATTTGTTGTGCTGAAGAGCGAATATAAAATTTTGTAATGATAGTTGTGTTTATAGACTAATTCCTGCGTCAAACTTGCCCAGAGTTTTGTGAGACTTAAAAATAATTGCCGACCATAATATATTCCCATGTTAGTTAGCTTGTGAGACTGTTCGCATAGGAATGTTAAGATAGCAATTAATTCAGGATTTTTATTTACTAAAACTTGCTGACAAGAGTACATTTGAAATGGTAGTTGGATGGCTTACCCGTGAGTAATAATAACACAAGACTACTTTAGTTGTCTAGTCTAAACGACTCGGTTGTTTTCATCCCCGGTTAAAACACGGGGGCCTTCAACGTAGCTTTTCGGTCAAATAAAATACATCTCCTTAAAATCCGACTCCTCACCTTTCATCCATCGCTTAAAAGACGATGGCTTTCATGCTCCCATGTTATTTAGGTAAAAATCTAGGAAAAGGCAAAAGCTTATATTAGGCAATAAGGTTATAAAGTTTAAAGCTAAAATAAAATATTTTAGGGTTTGTGAGAAATCAAGTCATTTTTGTAGGCAATGTGATTTTAGATGAAAAAATGATATTGAGCAGCCTACTACAGCTTTTAGTGTATATACTAATCAGGGTGCTAGTTTATAACTTGAAAGTCCACTAAAGTAGGTAGGCGTGAATAAATCTGAGTTAACGAAATGTTGATGCAGCTCATACCCTTGAGATTGCTTTCGGTCCGGAATGCTGTGCAAACTTTCCACTCCCTTCCAGTCACTTCGGACGTACTTTTCAATAATTGATAGTTGATAATGGATAATTGATAATTACCTCTCCCTAAAAGGAAGAGGATTGAATAAAAGGAAAATTTTTTCTCTCTTGGTCTCATGGATATGGCTCTGAGACCCGCTCTTATCAGAGTCGCTCCGAATTGCGCCATCCCACCCTACGGGAAGCTCCGAAGATCGACCGCTTGTTTCTCCTTTAAAGGAGAGACTTTAAACCTTAATTATTCGGTAAATTTTCCCACCTAACTTAACTTAACCATTGAGTATGTACAACAAGAATTAAAAGTCCAAAGAATTAAAATTTTCTGAATTTCAGAAAACTTTAGTTAATTTGATTTTAGGTAAAAATACTCGATAGTAACATTTTAAGCAACTGTATCTTAATTGAATATCAACTCCAACTTGATACGGTCTCGGGGTCTCCCGTTATAATCTGCGATTTAACGGGAGGGGAATTGCCGAGCTGCAAATTAAATAGGTTTCGATTGCTGTTCAAATCTAGCGCTAAAGAGTAGTATAAAAATTATGATAATTACTCATTGCTACAAAATTCAGCCCACTTGTCAACAGTCAGTCAAAATAGATTATTGGCTAGAACTGTTAAGAAGACATTACAATTATGCTCTAGGTCAAAGACTAGACTGGTTGAATAGAACTAGATGTCAAGTTGACCGTTGTTCATTAATTTCATGTCCTATTGGTGAAATTTCTAGTAGACCAGATTATTATTTTCAGCAATCAGCACTCTTACAGACAAAAAAGTTATTTCCTGACTACAAAGAAATATATTTAGAAGTTCAACAAATTAACTTACAAAGACTAGATAAAGCTTGGAAACGTTGGCTAATACCTGATAAAGCTGGTAAACGTGCAGGACGACCAAGATTTAAAAAGTCTGGCAAATTAAGGTCATTTTGTTTTAGTAGAGTTAATCATCCCAAAGCAGTAATAAAATTTGATGGAAAACAAATAATTACTACGAGGTTTGGTGCTATTCGAGTCATAGTTCATAGACCAATACCAGATGGGTTTATGATCAAAACTGCAACTATAACCAAAAAAGCTGATGGTTATTATGTAAGTTTTAGTTTAGAAGATAAATCAGTTCCTCAGTCTAATTCCTACAAATAATATCAAAACTGCTGTAGGTATTGATGTAGGCTTAAAAGAATTTATAACTACTAATACTGGTGAGACTGTTTCTGTTCCTAAATTATATAGAAAATCTCAATCTAATTTAGCAAGAAAGCAAAAAAAAGCAGCTAGAAAAGAAATAGGTTCAAATAATTGGAGGGTGGTACAAAACAAAATAGCTAGATTACATCAACATATTGCCAGGCAAAGAGAATATTTCCACTATAAGACTGCTCATAAATTAGTTAAAGAATATGATTTAATTGCAGTGGAAAACTTAAATATTAGAGGTTTAGCTAAAAATACTAAACTATCAAAATCAATTTATGATGTAGCCTGGGGTAATTTTATTGAAAAGTTGAATGCAGTGGCGGCAGTTCGCGGTGTTCATGTAAGTAGGGGCGAATGGCCATTCGCCCGTACATCCTCATCATACTTCTCAAAATTGTAGCAATTGTGGTCATAAAGTGCCTAAAACTTTATCAGTTAGAACTCCCGAATTGTCCTAAATGTCAAACAGTTTTAGATAGAGATGAGAATGCAGCAATTAACATATTAAATAAAGCATTAAACGAGGTGGGTATCATCTTGACTGCTTGTGGAGGCTTAGGCGTTAGTCAGCCTGTGTTTCGCTCCGCGACATATAACGCGCAGCGTTGCGCCAGCACTCGCAAGAAACTTCTTTGCTTAAGAAGCTCCCGTTATAATCTCCGATTTAACGGGAGAGAACTTCACGATAGAGATTATTAACTTAATTAAATTTAATTAACTTGATTATGAGTAAATTATTAATAATAACCACTGTGATTGAAACAACTTTTTTCAGTGAAGCAAGTACCAAAGTTGGTGATTTGCTTTTTAGTTGATGATACAGGTGTAAATGGACATTTAGCATTAAGTTGTCCAGCATAACGGTGTCCTATCTATAAACTGTAAGTTGCTAAATAATAATCGATCATTACTGCCTTGAAAGCACGGAGAGCGGTGCATGAGTTCTAGAAAAAAACTTAAACCGAAAATTTTGGTTGTTGATGATGAATTAGACAACCTAGACCTTCTTTACCGTACTTTCCACAAAGACTACAAGGTGTTGCGTGCTCAAAGTGGACTGGAAGCTCTAGAAATTCTAGAAAAATCTGAGGAAGTAGCTGTAATTATTTCAGACCAGCGAATGCCCAAAATGAGTGGTACAGAATTCCTGAGTTTAACTGCCAAGCAATACCCCGATACTATTCGGATTCTTTTAACTGGCTTCACTGATGTAGAAGACCTCGTAAAAGCAATTAACTCTGGTAAAGTCTTTAAATATTTGACTAAACCTTGGAATGCAGAGGAACTCAGAGGATTAGTTAAACAGGCAGTTGACACTCACAATGTCCTCAAGTCTCACACTGACGAACTAAAACGTGCTCTCCAACAAAAGTCTCTACTATACGCAGTTACCAATACTATTCGCTCTGCTCCTAATTATCGGGAGATGCTCCAAAGAATAGTGGAAACTATTGGCCAAATGTTTGAGGTGAGTTTAGCTGTTTGTCGCCCTTTTCAAGATAGAGATAGTAATGGAGAAGATGAATGGTTTGTTTATCGAAATCAAGAATATGAGTCTCAACAATCAGTCAATCCTCATCCTACTGAAATACCAAAAGAAATCTTGAATCATATTATTTGGGAAACTACTGATGTAGAAATTATTTCAGATGTCCAAACTGATAAAAGGCTACAGGGAGAAAGCAGAGAACTGCAACAACGCCGACAAGCTTATCAAGCGGGGAATATCCGTTCTAGTTTAATTGTCCCTCTATTATCCCGATTAGACTTCATTGCAGTTTTGGCACTGCATCAGTGTGAGGAGATCCGGAACTGGCAAGACCATGAAGTACAGCTCCTAAATACGGTTGCAGAGCAAGCTGCTCTAGCTCTATCACAAGCTCGTGCTTATGATCGACTAAGCAGTTTTGCTCAAAGAGAAGCTCTGGTCAATACCATTACAACTGCCATTCGCTCTAGTCTGAATCCCCAAGATATTTTTGCTGCTATAACTCAAGAGTTAGGCAAAGCGTTGAGAGTAGATGGTTGCGTTCTCTCCTTGTGGACGGAAGCTGATGAATATGTTCAATGTGTAGGATTATATGATGCCCAAACTCAACCCTCTATTAGTACTACTAATGAAGCTTCAACTCTTTTAGATAACTCTACTTGTAGGGCAGAAATTTCTGACAACGATAGCTCGTCAACTACAGTAGAATTACCTCAGTCATTTGTTCCCATTCATAGTAATCCTGTTTTAATGGAATTACTAAAAACAAAAAAACAATAGCAGTTTGCGATCTGAGTATAAATCCGGAATTTAATGAATCTCAACTTCCCTTACGCTCTAATGCTCGTGCTTTGATGGTAGTACCCCTCACTGTTGATGGTAAAATTATTGGTAGTATTTCTCTGCGGCACAATTTCGACCGACATCAATGGCAAGCTTATGAAATTGAACTAGCTGAGGCAGTAGCTTCCCAAGCAGCGATCGCCGTACAACAATCTAGTCTATATCAAACAACCAGACAACAAGCTGAACGACTAATAGAAGCAGACCATCTCAAAACAGAATTTTTCCAAAACATCTCCCATGAATTTCGCACACCTCTGACTTTAACGATCGGTTTGTTAGAAGAAGCAGTTAATTCCAGCAGAGATTTACCTCTAGAGCAAGGAGCGATCGCCCTGCGTAATTCTCGTCGTCTCTTGAGATTAGTTAATCAATTATTAGATTTGCAAAGACTTGATGCTGGAAGAATGCAGCCTTCTTTTCAACCCTGTAATCTTGTAGCTTTCTGTCGCAACATTGTGGAATCATTTACCCCCTACTGTCAGAAAAAGCAGCTTCATTTGGTTACAGAATTTAGTGAAAATTGCCCGCCAGTTTATCTGGATATAGGAAGATTTGATAAGGTTATCTATAATTTGCTATCAAATGCCATGAAATTTACTCCAGCTGGAGGCACAATTACTATTTCAGTTGAGCCAGTAGGGGAAAATTGTCTATTAAGGGTTCAAGATTCTGGAATTGGCATTCCTCAAGAACAAATTCCTTTTTTATTTGAACGATTTCGACAAGCAGAAGGGTCGGCAAATCGCTCTTATGAAGGAAGTGGTATAGGTTTAGCGTTAGTCAAAGAATTAGTAGAACTTCATAATGGCCAAGTAAATGTACAATCAGTTTATGGTCAAGGTGCCACTTTTGAAGTTTGGCTACAAACAGGAAATAGTCATTTACCGACAGATCGAATTGTAGAGAAAACTGCTGAATTTAATGCTTCTAAGTTGGCTGTGGAGTTTGCAGATGTAGAAGCAGAATTAGAAGAAGCTGAGGAATTGCTTGCAGTAGAGCAAGCAGAAAATATTGCTCAAGTTAATAGTAATGATGCGACAGTAGGGGTGATTCGCGAATCGCCCCCTACTATTTTAGTGGTAGATGATAACCCAGATTTGAGAAGGTATGTCTCTAGAATTCTGCATAAATCTAACTTTAATTTATTATTAGCGAGGAATGGATCTGAGGCATTTGAAATTGCACAAATTCATCATCCTCATCTGATTATTACAGATTTAATGATGCCAATAGTGTCTGGTCTTGATTTAATTAAAATGATTAGAGAAGAAAAAGAACTGCGAGGAATTCCAGTTATTTTGTTAACAGCAAAAGCAGATGAAGACACCAGAGTTGAAGGGGTAGAAATAGGAGCTGATGCTTATTTATCAAAACCTTTTAATGATAGAGAACTTTTGGCAGAAGTTAATAATTTATTAGCTTTGAAAGAGAATGAAAGAAGAGTGCAAGAGTTGAATTCCTATTTGACGGAGTCAGTGCTGAGGCGGTTTTTGCCACCAGAAATGGTGCAACGTGCAGCACAGGGAGAATTGGCTTTAGATTTAACACCAGAACCAAAATTGGTCACAGTTTTGTTTAGTGATATTGTTGGTTTTACTCAGATGTCGAATATTTTGCAAGCGCGTAGAATAGCTGAGTTGTTGAATGAATATTTAGCAGAGATGACAAAAGCTATTTTTGCTAATGGTGGTACTGTGGATAAGTTTGTGGGGGATGCTGTGATGGCAATTTATGGTTCCCCTGAAGAGTTGACAGCAGGTGAGCAGGTACAACGAGCAGTGGCTTCAGCCAGGGCCATGTTAAAAGCGTTGGATAAATTAAATGAGCGGTGGCAAAATCTGGGGTTGATTGGCCAGAATGGGGCATCGCCAGTGAGATTTCGTTGTGGTATTCATCAGGGTAATGCTGTAGTGGGAATGTTTGGTAGTGCAGAGCGGTCTGATTATACAGCTATTGGCCCATCAGTAAATATTGCGGCCAGGCTACAGGAAGCTGCAGAGCCAAATACAATTTTGGTATCGCAGATTGTTGCTAATTATGTGGATAGTCGAGAGGTGAAAAAGTATGGGTATCTGAAGTTGAAGGGTATAGATGAAGAGGTTTTAGGTTTTGTAGTTAGCTAGACCGCCGAGAAGCCTCACGCCATAATTTTTAAGAGGAGCGTGAGATGAATCGGCGGTAAATTAATTGGACTCGATGTCCAATTAATTTACAATAAGATTTTGGAGTTTTACATAATAATGAAAAAGTTTCTGTTATTATAAAAATTCAGCACAAAACTTGGGCAATATGCGGACTGCGTATCAATATAAATTAAGACCCAACAAAGATCAGATAGCCACAATTCTATTGTGGCTAGATTTGTTACGCAGACAGTACAATTATCGACTGGGGGAGAGATTTTCATGGTGGGAAGAAAATCGCTGTCCGGTTAATGCAAGTCCTTTCATAATACCAATTCCTCAACTCAGAGATAACCCGGATTATTATTCTCAAAAAAAAGATTTGGTCAATACCAAAGACAAGTTTCCTGAATACAGATTAATTCATTCTCAAGTATTGCAAGATTGTATTAAACGAGTAAAACTTGCATTTGATAGATGGTTTAAGATCGATAAAAACGGCCAAAAATTAGGCAAACCAAGGTTTAAAGGAAAAGGTCGTTACCATAGCTTTACTTATGCTCAAATCAAGCAAGATTGCATTGAGATAAATAGGATTAACTTACCCAAAATAGGTAAAGTAAAGTTAATTCAACATCGACCATTGCCAGAGGGTTTTAACATTAAAACCGTCACTATTAGTCGTAAAGCTGACGGCTATTATGTCACGCTATCCTTAGAAGATAAATCGGTTCCTAATTTTAATTCTGATGTCGAACCAACATCAGAAAATACTTTGGGAATTGATATGGGATTGAAAGACTTTTTGGTAACAAGTGAAGGAGAATCGGTTCCAATTCCTCAATATTATCGCTCATCTCGCGGATCGGTTAAAGACTCTACAAAAACGTTTATCCCGTAAGAAAAAAGGCAGCAAAAGATGGTTAAAAGCGGTCATTGCTGTAGCTAAACAGCATAAAAAAGTTGCTGATCAGCGTAAAGACTTTCATTTTAAAACAGCTAATGAATTATGATCAAAGGCCGATGTTATTGCCCACGTAGACGCGGAGCGGCGCGCCGAAGGCAAATTTAAATATTAAAGGGCTGGCAAAAACCAGATTGAGTAAGTCGATTAACGATGCTGGATGGGGACAATTCCTAACTATTTTAACTGTCAAAGCTGAAAATGCTGGAGGTGAAAACTATAGCAGTGAACCCCAAAAATACCAGCCAAAATTGCTCAAATTGTGGTGAAAAAGTCCCTAAAGAATTATCAACAAGAATCCATTCTTGTCCCCATTGCCGCGTTGTTATTGACCGCGATGTGAATGCAGCAATAAATATCAAAAATAGGGCGGCAGGGCCCAGACGTCCTTAAAGCACGCGCTTGTCCCATGCAATGGCAGGACTGCGAAACGAGAAGCCCACACTATAGCGCAAGCTTAGTGTGGGAGTATGTCACTCGAGGCTCTATAATTTAAGGCTTAAATGGCAGTAAATACGATCTAAAAATTTTTTCTACTGAACTTGTTGCAATTCTAGAAAAGTGTGTTATTATTATTAAATAAGTGCGGGTATAGTTTAGTGGTAAAACCTTAGCCTTCCAAGCTAATGATGGGGGTTCGATTCCCCCTACCCGCTTACTAGAAAGATAACGAGTTTCCGAGCTTTCAGCCTTCTTTTAGATAGCAAATGGACGAAAAATGGACAAAAATCTATATAGAAATGAGTATGAATTGAGTATGAATTGAGTATGAATCTGGACAATCAAAAATGTGACTAATTACAAGTTAGATATAAACATAAATTTAGTCACACTAAGGCCAGGATTTTAGGATAATCTCCATAAAAACTGAAAGTAGTTGAAGCTTGAAAAATGTACAACTTTCAACTGGAAAATGTATAAATGTCTAAAACTATTACTAATAAAGAGTTACAGAGATTTATATTGAATGTATAGTCAACAAAAAAAACACAAGTTTATTCTGAAAGCCAAAATCACGAGTTGAGAGACCATGCGGGATACACCCCGTCTGGCCCCCTTTTCCAAAGCTTACAAACAACGTCTTGGCCAAGTTCAAAAATTTTTTTATCTACTAGACCCCAACAAACTTTTAATTTGTCCCCTATCTTTTCCAGGACTTGGCACATATCAAAAAAGCGATCGTTGATTTTGGCTCCGACCAAATCACCTACTTCTATATCTGGTAGTTTGAGTTGTTGGACTTCTCTGGGAGCTGGAATATATTCATCCCAATATTTTGTAATTTTTTCTCTGGGGCACTTGCTTTTATCTACTAGGTAGTAGTATCGTTTTTTACCAGTCCGGCGACTTTGTCTCATATCAAAACCCAAAAGCCTCAAGCACCATTTAACTAATACCCAATCAGTTGATTCAAAAATTAGCCCACCCAAGCTCCATAAGTCACGAATACTAACTTTTAATTCTCTAAGATGGTTAAAACCAGCTCTAATATTTGCCCCTACTTTTTTGATTAATGGGTGACTATTAGAATATTCATTATCTGGGTTATTTATTATTTCTTGAATGCCAAATTGTTCAAAGTAAAAAATCTTTGAAGAAGATACCTTGCTATTGCTGTCTAAAATAAACTCACCTTTCTGATGTCTTTCAGCATCTATATTGCTAGCAATTTCTAATCCTTGAATCAATAGCCAGTGAAGCATTATATGATAAAAGTCTCCACGGTCTTCAGCCTCTAAAATTTCTGGAGATAGTTCAGATTTTCTTGACACTGGAGACAGTTTTCTAATAGTTTTATTTTTTCTTTCACAGCATCTTTGTTGATAGTTCTTTTCTTTCTGACTGCTCAACTTATCAAAAGTGATATCACCTACATATTCGGCAGCAATAACATCAGAGTAAAATTCGTTCATATTAGCTTCTCTAGTAGTCTTTAGTAAGCTAGATATTTCCATCTTTACATTTTTTGCTACCACTTCATCGTTGATACTGAGATGTTCATAGTCGCTAGCAAATTTTGCTATCACTGATTCCCTTAACACTTTTCCTTGCGCATTTATTATCGCGCCTTTCTTTGCCCAATATCTTAAAATGCTATCATTTGAAAACACTTCAAAGTCGTCAGCACCACGATTGGTTTTATAGCTGATAACAGCTTTATTTAGTTCATGCTGTTGCTTGGCACTTGCAATTAGTTGTGAAGCAAAACATGAACCATTCCCTGCAACATTTAATGGTCGATTTGAACTCCATATATATCTTGGTATCTTCTCTCTAATCCTACCCGCTGCTTGAGAGAAAGAGTCAACAGTTAAATTTCCCCAATTAAGTCCCCAGAAGCTATCAAAGTGTTTTGTTTTTGCATTTATCCCCGTCTCCATAACAGGAGTACAAATTAAAATACTTGGTTTATGTTTATCTACATTACCATCAAAATCTTTAAAAAACTCGTACTCAGGTCGTTCAGGGTCGGCAACAGTTTCTGCATCAACTCTCATTATCTTCTCATCTGGATATCGTGCTTTAAGCATTGTCTCCATATTAATAGAACTAAATAATGAAGATGCTTTCTGACCTGTTACAAAAAGCATTAAGTTTTTACCTTTGTCTGCTTCTTTTAAGAAATCCTCAAGAATTTTGTATGGGCTGCCTTGAGTATATATCATGCAGTGCCCGTCTTTTTGCTTGTATTTATTTTCAATGACGAAAGGTTTTTGACCTGTGATTTCAGTTATCAAGTCTACTGTCGCTGCTGAAAGGTCGGCATCACTACCAATAAATTTTCCAGCATTTTGTATTAGTTTGATGACATTATTGATTACTTCAGGACGATGTTTTCTTACTTCCGTTTTTGCTGTTGCAGTGTGCCAAAGTACCTGCTCAATTTCATCTATTACGACAATGCTATCATTGAAATGATCAGGATTGAATTTAGTCTTGCTGTTTGCGTGCATGGAATCGGTACAAACTGCTAATCCAAATACTTTATCTAGTGATTTCATATAGTTATTAGCGTTCGCAATTCCAAAGCGCCCAGAAAGTTCAGTCATAAGTTGCACTCTATGAATTGGTGCTAGCGTTTTAGTTCCAGACTGCTGACATTCATAAATATAATCTGCTATCACTTCTGTTTTGCCACACCCTTTTGCTGATTTCATAAGGATGATTCTGTTTTCTGCTATCACCTTTTTTACTTCTGGGATTGCTTCTAGATTTTCGTTGGTCAAATATTGAACATTCACAACCAAGTCAGAAGCAATTTTCTCGGACTTCTCGCCATAGGTTATAGGTTCATATAGTAGATGTTGTTCATCACCATCATGGTCATATAAATAATCATCAATCCCTTTGGATGATGTCGATGACCAATGACATCTATAAGTTGCTTTTGCTATTCTTTCTTTTAGAAGAGCAGTTGATAACCTTATGATTGCAGTATTTACATGCTTAATAGTTTTAGGTTTACTGTCATTATCATAATAAAAACAGAAATTATGACCCTTGAACTTATAGAAAGTAGGGATTAATGTTTTATCATTACTGGAGTTATTGAAGTTCCAGACTCCAGAGAGTCCGATAGCTGGAATTCCAACAGACATTAAAGCCATTGTTTTCTTCCAGCCTTCAGTAATTGCAATCGTGATTTTTTTGTTAGCAGCTATCCAGTTCCAAGCTTTCTCACAGTAAGCATTTAGCTCACCTTGGGGATAGTTTTTAACTTTAAATCTTTCAGCAATCAACTTTACATGACCATAAGTTATCTTAGGCAGAAAAATACCATTTCTTGAACCTTTTATCTGTTCATATTTAATCTTTCTGTCGTCAGTTATTCTAGGCTTGTCTGGTTTGAAGTGTGGGACTAAACCTAATTCTGTGACTATAAAAATATACCAACAACCATGCAAAAGATGGTTTGTTTTTTCCAATAATCTACCAGCAGGAGCGCCGTTGTTAAGGCGATCGCCGTCCCAATAGCTAAAGTAAAGCTGTTGCGCTTCAAACCCTTCAATAGAGCGGACGTTGAGATTTATTAATTCATCATCGACAAAACTTTTGTGAAATTCTTGTCGATGGTAGGGGGAAATATTCAGCCCACTATCTTCTAGATAGTTTTGGGGACTTGTACCATTATTGTCCTGATTATGGTGAGAATTACTATTAGTGTTATAATTATGAGAGGATGTATTATTATAGTTTCCATCTTCTAAATCGTAGTGGTTCATAGTTTTTATCTTTGAGCTATGAACCCAATAAACCGTTAAACTTCTCTCTAAATAATTACTTCAGACATTACACTACAATGTTGCGTTTTCCTACTATAAATGAGAAGATATAAATATTGAACCTCAATAGGCAATATTTTGTTTATTGGGTTTTTAAATTGGAATTTTCTAACGCTCGGTTGGTAGCCGAGCATTTTTTTTGGGTACACACTGTAATCATAACTCTAATCGCACCAAGGAAGCAAATTTTTTTTGATAATTAAATTAGAACCTTGCTACCGTTAGGAAAAGTATCTTACTACCATTGCGTTGAATCTTAACAGGATTACATCGCTGATATTAACTGATTTTTAAGAGTGAAAGCATCTAATTGTCAGCAGTAAGCTGTAGTATAGACATACTAGACAGGTGCAATCTAGTCGCTATAAAGCTTCTGGATTTTAAGAAGACTTGTCAGTGTACAAGTCAGTGTACAAGGGTTAAACGTGTGGAGTTTGAAATTTACCCCTGATAAAATCTTGACATTGACAAGTTTGATCAGCATCCCCCTCAAAAGCAGCAAATGGTAACTATGTCAAGCTTCCAAAATAGCTTTAATACTTTTAATTTTCTCCACAGCCATATCAAAATCAAATGGACTAAACTCTTGTCCATTTGAATATGATTTTGAAAAGTTTAGTAGTAAATCAACCTCCGTCTCTAGATTTGACCGAGATTTATAAACACTATCATTAACGGCCACAGAATGTCCCAATGACCTAGCCCTTATCTCTTGAGGTACACCATACTTTTCACCCAATTGATTAGCCAAATGTCGAAAAGCATAAGGTTGAGTTATGGGACAATTCATTCTTATCAGCGCCTTCCTAAATCGGCCAGAGAATAAATTTACAAGTGTTTTAGAATTAGTTGAATTGCTATTTATTACTGGTAATTTTGGCTGTTTTAACCTTAATTCATCCCAAATATTTTGGTTAAGTATTAAAGGACGAGCGATTCTTGCCCCTGTTTTAGTAGATGTACCAAAATATGTAAATTCTCCAACTACCAATAACATATCTTTGTTGCTAGGATTGTTGATAGCTTTGATAGTAGTATTGCGCCGAGACCAAGATTTAAAAAGATTTTGTGCTGCTGCAATTTCAGAAGGTCTTAACCCATAAGTAACACACATAGCACATACCCATAACCACGGTTCATCACATTCTTGACAGTCTTGACTGCATTTATTGTGCCAATTGTAAAACTCATTCCAAGAAATGCTTTGTTTCTCTTGAAATATAGTTTGAATAGTGTCAATGCCATCAAAAAGCCTGATTAATTCTTGACTGTTGGTAGCTTTTGAAGCTATCTTTTTATAAATGTAATAGGCATTCTTGAACGATTTTGTGCCAGGAGTCCAGCTATATAAAGCACTTTTTAACGAGTCTAATGTTGGACACTCATTTTGATTTAAAATCTTATCAAAATAGACTTTATTAGTGCGATTATAAGAATTATTATCACTTATATTGTTACGGCTTCGCCTGCGCTTACTGTTCTTATGAACTCCGTTGAAATATTGTTCCTCTATCTCTAAAAATATCTCTTTGTATGATTTAAAAGACATTCCTTCTTTCTCTCATGTAATAGTACAAAAAAAACGTCAACTAATTAAAGTTGACGTATCAAAAACTAATCTAAAATTACTTCCAGGATTTCACAGAAAGCTGAGAAGCTGCATAAAACAACTGATGATTACAATTTGCGTTGTGTTTAGCTTGCTGAATATCAACACATTTTCTAAACATTTCATCAAACAATTGATTTGTTAAACAAATACGATTACTACATCTTTTCACCAAGGTAAGCTGCCATTCATGCCAATTGTTGCAGGCAGGACTATCCCACCCAGGATATGAGAATTCTCGACTGACTATTTCTTCACATTGGTAAAGCTGGAAGTTGGGAGACTCAATGCAAAGGTCCAGCTCATAGTTCCACCAATATTCATCCAAGCCACGTCGGTATAAACTCATTCCTACTACTTGTCCCTCATCTCCTTCATTTGTCCTAACGAAGTCCCCAAATTTGAAACGTGGTGATGGGAACCCATCAGGTAAAGATAAGTTACGCTGAAATTTTCTATAGCGCTTAAATTCTGGTGCTTTGGCACGAGCTTCTTTAACCAAAAGCCGTTTAGCACGTCTTTTACCTTGACGCGCAGAATTATTGTGAGATAGCATCTCTATTATCCTCTTGAGTTGGTATCGTCAACTTTTGGGGCTAGGGCTAATTGGGTGTTTCCAGCACCTGATTAGTCCGCTTTTTTTAAAAGCCTTTTTCGTTGATGTAGCTAATCTAACAGGTTGGCGATCGGGTGTCAAGTCTGTTGACCAGATTTGATATTTAAGGTAGGCCACAAAAAGCTTAATGCAATATCAGATAAACTTGACGTTTTAGATGTAACACATCTTCCATCACAAAAAGTTGAAAAACTTCCCTACTTCCACTTTTACCAACTTCCAAAATTAACTAGCTGAAAATTACTGGGAAATGGTAGTGGAAGTCCTGAGTGGAAGTAATTTTACTTCTCAGACTTGTGTAGCATCTCATAAGTATAAGCGATCGCTTATTCAATATAGTTGACCTAGTTGTTGCCCCTCAAAGCTCACACTCAATACAGAACCTTTGCTTGAGAAACAGGCCATTTGATACAGATTTGACAATTTAAAATCAAAGTGGTAGTAACTCATAAATTACTTTAAAGCCTTGGCAAATTCAATCAGTCAACACAATCATGTATAGGCTGTGGAAGTATGATGTGGTTTTACCTATAAAGGGTTAACCCTTACTCTTTTATCAAAAAATTTAATTAATCTTGCAGCTTATTAAAATACGCTCTAAGAACTAGCTAGGACATACCCAAATCAATAAGAAGAAATAGTATAGTTTAGCTGCCAATCGAGAAAGGCCATCCCTTTTGATTTTATGTGAAGGATAATCATCAAGGACAATTCCGTGCCAAATATTCTCACAAAAAACGGACATTAAATATATAGTCTAAAAAACTTACCAGAAGAGAGGGACAAGACTATCTCACTAAGTTAGAAACTGAGTAGGAGCGATCGCTAATACCAGAAACAGTTACTGTGTAGTGAGGCTTACAGTAGCCACTAGACACCCCACTACACACCTCACCTTCCAACAGGAGCTTGATAACTTCAAAAAAAATGGACACTATACCTTACTCCTTTTTTTTTGGGTAAAAATATTACCCCTAGTCACTCCTACTACCTTGTTTGGTGACTATAAAATGAAAATTCATTCTTATCAGCACTCCATAAGAAGGTAAGAAGCTCTCGCAGTGATTCTTCCATAAATTACGAGCCAATGGGGGCTACAAGGATTTTTTGATTATTCTTTTCTCAGAGACATTACAAATCATTACTACTAGCACTCTTAAGTTACCTTTAACTACCACTCTAAACTTCCCAAATGGAAAATTCTCCCACTTCCAGTTCTTAGATAATCAAAAATGTGTTGCAGCTAATACTAAAAACAGTTGCTGTCTAGTAAGGTGTACAGTAGTCACTAGACACCCCACTATACACCTCACCTTCCAGTAGGAGTTTGGTAGCTTCAAGAAAAATGGACACTATTAGAATTAGAAGTCACAATAAGACTTGTAGCATTGCCCAAAATATATGAAACGAAAAAAGCAACAACTAAAGCCACCTGGAAAAGAAGTAGGAACTAAACTAGACCCCACAATTCACTACAAATTGAAAGTCATTGCAGCACAGCAAAGCATCCCTTTAAACGAGTTGATTAGACGTATCTTGACCTACTATGCAAATGCTTATATGCCAAGTACGCCAATGCCCCCATTACCAAACGCATCTTTTACTAACCCAATAGCTCACTCATCCCCTAGTATTGAGTTTCAATCAACCCCCTATGTGGACATAGGATTCAATGGAACTAAACACCTGTAAAAAGTAGGCGTTAACTTCCCCGGCGGGAAGTCCCGCGCTCTCCCGTAGGGGAGCGTCGGGATGAGAGCCGGGCCAGGGTGTGTGGTTTTCATAAGATCCTGTTTGCTATAGCTATTGAAAATTTCTAACATAGCCATTATAATAACTAATATAGAAATCCTGGTAGATTCTGCCATGTTACTGAAATACAAGTACAAGCTAAAACCCCATAAAAGTCAAACGGTAATTATAGCCAATTGGTTAGAAATGGCCAGAAAGCAATATAATTACCGTTTAGCTGAAAGGCTAAACTGGTTTGAAGCAACACGCACACCAGTAAATGCTTGTCCTCTTAATGTTTCAGTGGTGCCAGTAGACCAGATTTATCAGAATATCCCTGAATTTAGGGTACAAACACGAGATGGTAGAAAAAAGGACATTTTTGGTAATCCGATAACAAGGAAAGGAGATAAGCATCCGAACACAGTTAATGGATATGTTGTTTGGGAGACTGTTCAACTAGCAGATTTAGCACGGACTAAAAACTTTTCCCTGAGTATAAGTTGATGCACTCTCAGGTGTTGCAAGATGTTATCCAGCGTGTGCAAACAACAATGGATAACTTTACCAAACCTGATCACAAGGGTAAAACCAGTGGTAGACCTAAATTTAAAGGTCGGCATTATTATAATTCTTTCAGTTATCCTCAGCTATCAAATGCCAACATAGTCAAAAATGCCAACGGTCGTTTTTGTATAAATCTACCAAAGATTGGTTTAGTCCCCTTTGTCTACAATCGTTCAATACCAATAGGATTCAAGGTGAAAACAGGTACAGTGATACGGGCGGCAGATGGATGGTATATCAGCTTAACGATAGAAGATCAAGCTGTACCTTTGAGGCGTGCAGAAATTCAACCCACCGAAGATAACTCAAAAGGTATTGATTTAGGATTATTGTACTATGCTGTTACCAGTGATGGTGAATTTATAGAAGTCCCGAAGTTTTTCAGGTGTTCTGAGCATCGCTTGTCTAAACTTCAGGCGAGATTAGCTAAAAAACACAAACATTCAAAGAGTTGGAAAATTCTCAAAGGTAAAATATCTAGACTGCATCAATTAATAGCTAGACAACGTTTGGATTGGCAATTCAAACTGGCTTATCATTTATTTAGTGACTGTCAGGTGATATTTTTAGAAGACCTGCAAATAGCAAATTTAATCAGACGTTGCAAAGCTAAATTGGGTGATAATGGTCAGTTTTTGCCCAATGGTCAATCAGCTAAGTCAGGATTAAATAAATCTTTGCAAGATGCAGCTTTTGGGCAGTTTGTTCAGGTTTTGGAGTATGTAGCCTGGAAACTAGGCAAAAAATTATCAAAGTAGACCCAAAAGGTACATCCCAACATTGTTGGAAATGTCTGAATAAAGTCTCTAAAAGTTTATCAGAACGCTGGCATTCCTGTGCTAAATGTGGACAGGAATTAGACAGAGACTATAACTCAGCACTCCTAATACAAAAAATAGGATTGTTTTCAACACAGGAGGAGGACATCACTTCTGTTAAAACTGCGGTCAGTTTTTCTCTGGCTGAAGAATCCCGCGCTCTCCCGTAGGGGAGCGTCGGGAGTATGTCAAAAACTGCACAAACCCCTTAGAGGTTCGTGAATCCTAAAACCACGCAAAACTACAAAATAATAGAGGCGATCGCCTCAACTTTTCAACAACTTCAAAGAGGCAAAATATTAATCACACTAGAATCAAAATAGTGAGTCTCAATCATCTTCACCGAAGTATCGCACCACTTAGCAATAATCGTAGAACTAACGCCCTTACTCAACTGCTCAGTAATAAAAGTGTCCCGGCATGAGTAAGGCGTGGACTTCTTAACAGACTCACAAACCATCCGTCGCCAAGCATTGTGGCAAAAATTGTTGTAGCTAATCACCTTGCCAGTCAAACTAGGAAAAACCAAATCCAATGGCTCCGGAGACTCAGGTCTAATCCCTATCAGCAACTCCCTCAACTCCTCATTAATCGGAAACCGCCTCACCTTATTATTTTTACTGCTATTGGTACTCACAGTCCGACCCGACACCAACTGCACCGCCCCACCAGCAAACAACAGAAACCGATAATTAGACTCGATCGCCCCCCAAGTCAACCCAATCCCCTCACTAGGACGACACCCAGTCAAAAACCAAAACTTCACCAACGGGAAATAATGACAATAACCCTTCCCAGTTACACCACGACCATTCCAATTTCCCTTGTGGTTAGCAAAATTATCCAAAATTGTCAACTTCTGCGCCGAAGTAAAAGCCAAAGGAGTCGTAGTCTTCTGGTAATTGTGCCTCAACTCATTAGCCATCCCCTCATAAGGATTTTCACCCCCCACCAACTTCCGCTTTAACCCCCAATTAAAAGCAGCATTAATCCAAGTCAACACCCGCTTAGTCATAGACTCAGAAGTATGAGACAACAAAAAATTTCTCAACTCCAGCGCCTTATCCACAGAATCAATTTGAACCTCAGCCTTCTCCAACCATCGCCTAATTGAAGTCTTTAAGTAAACTTGGGTGCTTTCCTTCCACTTAGGCAACCCATACTCATAATATTTATCCCACAATTC
Organism: Okeania sp. KiyG1; assembly: GCF_014132355.1. Taxonomy (GTDB): domain Bacteria; phylum Cyanobacteriota; class Cyanobacteriia; order Cyanobacteriales; family Microcoleaceae; genus Okeania. Next base: position 24,877 of record NZ_BLZO01000198.1, on the reverse strand, counting down.
CAGCAGAGAAACTTGAGACTTAAACTCCTCAGCCCTAACCAAATGCAACTTCTGTCTATGTTGTGGCCTGTAACGGTCCAACGTAAAATCAAACTGGTCCAGAGCAATATCAGAATTAATCGCCTCAATTTTAGCCTCAGCGATCGCACGATACTTAGGTAAATCTGGAAGTCCCAAAGCAAGAGTTTTTTGCTGACCACCAAACAAGCTACGAGGAAAGCGAACTCTTAAGCGATTTTGAAAAGACTCAACTTTGGCCATCCCCAATAAATGGACTTGTTTTTCATTCATAAAACATTTAAAGCTCTTTCTTAAAGGAAACAAGAAATGAGTATTAAAGTGTGTATGAAATTTATCAGTTTAAAAAAACTTAACCATCAGAACAACGCAATAGCAGCAACAGAAATGAATGAATATAGAGCCTTCCAAGCTAATGATGGGGGTTCGATTCCCCCTACCCGCTTACTAGAAAGATAACGAGTTTCCGAGCTTTCAGCCTTCTTTAGATAGCAAATGGACGAAAAATGGATAAAAAAGCGTATCAAAAAGCGTATCAAAAAGCGTATCAAGCTGGACAATCAAAAAATGTCAATAAATTGGCCAGTAAAGAACTCTTGAATCTTTCATAAGATTCAAGTTTGTCCAAATATTCAAGCAGAAAATATCAGCGTTCCCAGACCAATGAGTATTTTTCCCCTAAATGCTTTTCCCCTAAATATTGCTTGACTCTGCATATTTCTGAGAGCGAAAACTCAATTATGCCTTTTGCGCCCCAAACACCCTTCAATTTCTCTTTAGAAATAGCAACTATTCTGATGAAAATCTTGCCACAATCTAGGTCAACAAAATCTCCCACAGAAATATTAGGTTGAATAGCTTTTTGTATATGGCCTTTAGCTTCTGCCGCCTCCTCTGATTTATATATATTATTATGGCTAGCTGTCATTACCTCTAATGATTGCTGTACCTGGGTTTCACAGTATTCAGCTTTATAGTCTAGCTTTTGGCTAAGAATTTGCATGATTAACTGAGATAATGCCTGAGATTTTCCGTTGATGGAGATTTCAGAATAGATATCTGAAAGCTTATAAAACCTTACAAGTCGAATTGACTGGAGGAACTTTAACTCCACAAAAATCTCAAAATTTATCAATTTGGAAAGATATATTTGGTCAAGATAAATCATCAAAGAAAGGTTTAAAAGAACAATTAATGTCTGTATTTTTAAAGTTGATGTTTGGGTTAGTGCCACCCCAAGGTATGAATACAGAAACAGGAGAAATTTCTTTTACAATGAAGCGATCGCCTAAAGGTCGTTTAGAAGTGCTTTATTTAGATGAAGAGCTTCGCATTATAGGGGGAGAAAAGGGGACTGTTCTAGTTTGTGAACGTTTGGCATAATTTTTGAAGAAGGAGTAAGGAAGAAGGAAGACGGAAGACGGAAGACGGAAAAAGTTAATGGAGATAGTATTAAACTGATATAATATTATTGGTTAAACAATGTTATTTCCCAAGGTTGATGGGGAGAGGCAACAAACCTACCCCATCTCTGGTATTACTAAGGAAAACTATTTAGTGCGATCGCATCAAAAAAAATTAGGTTTATAAAAACCGATGCTTAGTTTCTAGAAACCGTTACGACCCCAGACTACCATCGAAATAGAGAAGCCGAACACAACTAAAAGTGAAACCCAGCCTAATGACAAAATATCCATAACTACATTTAGAAAAAGGTAAACATTTACTTCAAATTTTATAATATTTGATTTAGGGTATTTTGACTACATAGCATTTCTCAGTAAGCGTGAGGTACACTTCTGGAGATCCCCCTAACCCCCTTGACAAGGGGGAAGCCGGAAGTCCCCCTTTTTAAGGGTGATTTAGGGGGATCGTTATTGAAAAATGTCTTAACCAATTTTTGTAGTGCTATAAGATTAATTGAGGCAAAAAACTGATGCTAATCAATAATTAAAGATATAGTATATGGTCAAATACTCATCAAATTTTACCTTCACCGAAAAATGGGGTCTGAAGCCTCGCCCATAAGCGGGCGACTTTTAAATTGGTTTTTCTTCAATAACTATGTTATCGTATTGTTAGTTTAAAGTCATACTATGAAAGCTAGGTTTAAGTACCGTATCTATCCAACACCGGGACAAAAATACCGATTAGCAAAGCTATTTGGTTGTGTGCGCGTTGTCTGGAATGATAGTCTAGCTTACTGTCAAGAAAAATACAAATTAGGACAGAAAAAACCTGCTAACTCTGAACTACAAAAACAGTTTATTACTCAAGCTAAAAAGGTGGAGGATAGAGAATGGTTATCAGAGGTTTCAGTTGTACCATTACAGCAATCATTGAATGATTTAAACCGTAGGGGCGAACGGCCGTTCGCCCCTACAAAACTTTTTCAGTTCTACAAAGGGTCAGAGAAAAGCAAGATCCATAAAACCTCCAAAATTTAAAACCAGGAAATCACGCGCAGACTGCCAGGTTTACCTTGAGGGGGTTTAAAGTACACCAAGATAAAGTTTATTTAGCCAAGATTGGAAAGCTGAAAGTAGCCTGCTATGCGAAAACTACCTAGTGAGCCTAGCTCAGTAACAGTTATTAAAGATTCAGCTAATAGATACTTTCTTAGTTTTGTAGTAGAAATAAAACCAGAAACTTTACCAAAAACTGATAATTCAGTAGGCATAGATTTAGGTATTAAAACCTTTGCAACATTCAGCAATGGTACAAAGATTGATGCACCAAAACCATTGAAAAAACGGATTAAGAAGTATCGAAAGTTAAGTAAGTCATTATCTAATAAAACTAAAGGGTCTAAAAGGTATGAAAAAGCCAGAGTTAGAGTTGCTAAATTCCATGCCAAATTGAAAGATACAAGGACAGATTTTCTGCATAAATTATCCACTGAAATAATTTGTGAAAACCAAACAATTGTTTTAGAGGACTTGAATGTTTCTGGCATGGTAAAAAACCGCAAATTATCCAGAGCTATATCTGATTTAGGTTGGCGACAATTTAGAACTTTCGTAAGAAGGAAAAGCAGAAAAGTATGGTCGTGATTTGAGAGTAATTAGTCGTTGGGAGGCGACGACTCAAAAATGTTCATGTTGTGGTTTTCGTGGAGGCAAATTAGACCTTCAAGTGCGAGAATGGGAATGCCTTAATTGTGGTGCCAAACACGACAGAGATGAGAATGCAGCAATAAATATATTAGTCGCGGGCGGGCAGTCCGAGACATTAAACGGACGTGGAGGCAAGCATAAGACTAGCGCATCTGGTAGCAGCAGCCTGTGAAACGTCAACCCACCGAAGAGCTACGGTTCAGTAGGAATCTCCGCGCCTTCAGGCCGGAGAGGATGTCAAAGAAAGAATAGAATCTCTCAAAGCAGGAACTATGGCTGGTATTTCCCTATTTTTAACCTCTGGAGCGATCGCCTTCGGTAACAGCCTATTTTTGGCCCATAAGTTTGAGTTATTGGCAGATTTAGAAATTATAGCTTTAGGTTGGAATCTTTTGTTTCAAGGCGCTATTGCTTTTATTAGTGGTTTTCTGTTTGGCGTGACTTATCGTTATATCATCCGTCAGGATAGTAACCCCCATCTAAAATCCGGAGCAGTGGTGGCCTTTGGCAGTGTCAGAGGTTTGGGACAAATTGATGCGGGATTAAGTTATGGGGATACGTTTCTTGATTTATGGCCTTTAATGGTCTTGGGTATAGAAAGTTTAGTGGCTTTTGCTGTGGCTGGCCTTGTTTTGGATTGGAGTATTCATCAAAAGTGGATTGAATCTTTTCCTTCTGTACCTAATGAAGATGAATAAATATTTAGGGCGTTGGTGAATTATTGTATGATATTAACTTTAATTAGGGTTTGCGCTTCACTAGTCTTTTAGTAGGGGTAGGAGACAGGAGACAACCCACCCCTCGCCCCTCCCCCTCCCAACCCACCCTAACCCCTCCGGTGGAGGAGGGGAAGACAGGAGACAGGAGAAATGGGAATTATAGAGGAGGTAGTCGGAAAAATTGTCAGAGTGATTTTTCTGCCATAATCGTCCCAAAATACTAGCTTTTTGAGCTTCTTGCGCTGAAAAGCTGGTACTTTTTTAGACCAAAAAATTCTAAAACCAATATCAGTCAATGCTTTGATATTTATTCAGCAAACCCTAATTACTTAGGAGTCAGGAGTCAGGAGTCAGGAGAAAGAAAAGTGCTTTTCGGTCAATTAAGTAAAGACAATATCTAATCCTGCCATTCAAAGAATTACTCTTAAATTTACCTAGATTACTGATTTAATACCTCCAATAACCAACGCCATATTTAGCAATAAAAAAGCGGATTATTTTTGGTAAATAATCACAAAATTTTTATCAAAATAGTTGATATTTTTTCTTTGGTATTAGGAAAAATGAAGCAATCCGATTGCTCTTTCTTTAATCCTAAATAATATGTAATTTCTGGGCAGATATTCACATTTTTTAGATGGATTGCTATGATAATTTTAGAGATTTACTCTAGGTTAAATTAATCAACTGTAGTCACGCAACATTTTTTTGATTTCCATATTATGTAACTCTTCTTGACCAATCATGGTACGAGCATATTCTTCTAAATATATACTTGCGTTTTCTACAGTTCCCAAGAAGCTTTTATATAGTTCTAAAGCTTTAGCTTCATGGTTAAGACTTTCCCTTAAAAGATCGGGTACTGAATGTTGATTTGTTTCTTCAATTGGAGCTACTCTTAATGTGGGATGACCTTCTAAACCTGTTAATATTTCTCCTGCTTGTTGAGCATGAAGTAAAGATTCATTTGCTTGAGCTTGAAAAAATTGTACAATTGGTATGCGATTAGGTCCTGTCACCATTAGGGAGTAATGAGTATAGCGCACTACACCTGCTAGTTCAAATTCCATAATAGAGTTTAATAACTCTACAGCTTTTTCTGTATTAAGTTCTATCATTTTACTGTATCAATTCTTGTTTTTTCAGCTTAATTGTCACTTCTGAATTATATATATTTAATCAACAAAATACATGATTTTAACTTTTATTTAAGGATGAAAGATATTAATTTTCTCTATAGATAATTTCAATACAAAAGTTTTTTCAACCCCTACTACTACTAAGGAAATAAGGAATATATTAGTAGGGGGTAAGCATTCAGCTATTAGCAGTCAGAACTTCCCTACGGGATGGGCTCGCATTCAGCAATTAGTAATGAATAATTACTTTTAAGGTTTGGGAAGAGGATTTTTGCAGTAACTTTTATTCAAACTCTCTCTATTTCAAAGGTTGCTTTTACCTTTGGCAAAATTAATTACTGATAAGGTAGTTCCGATCTTATGAGACTAGCTAATAGCTAATGGCTGTTTGCGCAGCATTCCGCAGTAAATGCTTACATTAATTGTTTTCTTTTGTTTGGGTAGGTTTTGCAACAGTTATATCATTCTTCACAAAGTCTAATTGTTGAGGACTGATGACTTGTTTGACCGCCAATTCGTTAATATCTTTGTAAGGACGATTTTCCTTTATTTTTTCTGGTAGATCCGGTATGTTTAACTTGATTGCTAATTTTTTTAAGTCTGAGTCTGAAGCATCATTTATATCTATTTTGCTCATGGTGTCAGAAGCAGTAGATACTGGTGAATTTAAACTATTAGGACTAGCGTTAGGATCTACAGTTGGAGTAGTTGTATTTGCACAGGAACTCATGGCAATTAAACTAGCAATGATTCCAGATAAGGATAGAAAACGAAAGTGATTCATCATATTAGTTAAGTAAGTTTTTTGGCTAATGCTAAGACAATTAAATATTGTAGGGGGTCTCAAAAATATTGACAATTTTTTACATATTAGTTTTTTTATTTGATCTTTATTAAAGCCATAATTCTATCATCTTATTTCTGATAGTAATAGTTATTATCTCAAAATTTAAAATTGCTTTTAAATCTTTAAAAGATAAATAATGACAGAGGTGGCTAAAAGTGAATAAGGAATGGGTGCGCCATTTGATTTCTGGCAGCGTTGCTACTTTAATGAAGTCAGTAGGGGTGGTTTCCTACGGAATGCTCCTAATTACGCGTTTACGAAGTATTCCGGAACGGAAACCACCCGTACAGAAGTTATTTTTGTAACGGGGATTTGAGCAACTCTCCAAAAATATTTGGCCTTAAAAGGTGGGGTTGCGCGACCCAATCCTGTTTGATAACCATCTCTCCACATTCCCCTCCTGGGAGGTGTTAGGGGTGCGTCCCCACCCTGCAATACCTCTAAGACTTATGGGTAAGGGATAGCTTTGAAAGGGAGGATGCCTTATGCCTTATTAAAAAAAACTTTTTAATACTTAATTATTATTTTTTCTACATAGGGCTTACCTATCTAATATAAAAGCATTGATATATAAAGGTTTTAGCTGTTTTAGGTTGAAAAAAGTGCCAGCTTTTCGGTTGCTCAAGGTCAAAAAGGAGCGTATTTTAGGCTCATAGTTGGGCAGAAAAATCATTTTTACAATTCTTACTCCTATCTCCTCGCTCGTTCCCATTTCTCCTGTCTCCCCCTCCCCTCCTGGGAGGGGCGAGGGGTGGGTTGGGAGGGGAGGGGCGAGGGGTGGGTTGTCTCCTGTTTCCTACCCTCACCCATAAGACTTATTCAGTAAACCCTACATATAGCACTAGGCAAATAGGTTAGGGCAATTATAAAGACTCAAACGAGTGTCGGGGATGACTTCTGATTTTTGACTTTTGACTTCTAACTTCTGACTTGCGCGTAGGGCTATAATGCCCTCCCCAGGGATTGTTAATTTTTGTAAAAAAGTGTTTACTAAATAACAGAGATGTGTAAAAAAAGAAGGCCAAAAAAGTAAGCAACATAGATTTTGAGAGAAATGGTCATTCATGTCCATAATTCCCTGTAAATCAAAATGCCATGGCTAAAATTTTCTTACTTTCGACATCCTATACAACTGTAAAAGTAATGAAGATGAGAAAACAGCTTTTAATATGGTCAACATTGGCCTTTGTCATTCCTAGTGTTCTACTGAGCAGTTGTCAAACCCAAACAACTGAAACTGAGACGGAGCAAACCCAAACAACTGACAATACTCCAGGCACTCTTAAGCTTCGTGCCAACGGAGAAGACTTTGTCAGAGAAGGTTTCGTTACTAAAGATGGTTGGAAAGTGACATTTGACCAACTCTACGCGAATTTAGTCGAAGTGACTGCCTACCAAACAGACCCACCCTATAATGCTGAAACGGGAGGAAAACCAGAGGCAAAAGAAAAAGTCATTCTTGCTCAAACTAAAACAGTAGACTTGGCAGAGGGGGATGAAACTGCGGAAGCTATTTTGGTAAGCGAGGTATCTGCACCTCCAGGTCGCTACAATGCCATCTCTTGGAAAATGCTCAAAGCAACGGTTGGCCCAGCTCAGGGTTATTCTTTATTAATGAATGGCACTGCAACTAAAGATGGTCAGACGATACCTTTTATCCTAAAAGTTGACCAGGAGCTAGAATTTACCTGTGGAGATTTTGTTGGAGATGAGCGCAAAGGTATTCTCCAAGGTGGAGATAGTGCAGAATTGGAAACAACATTCCATTTTGACCATCTTTTCGGTGATGGTAGTGCCGCCTCAGATGACGAAATTAATACAGGAGCATTAGGTTTTGCACCTCTAGCAGCGATCGCCGAAGGAGGAAAGGTTGAAGCAGATATGGCTACATTGAAAAGCAAACTTTCCCCTGCTGACTATCAAAAGTTAATGACAATTTTACCCAGTTTGGGTCATGTAGGTGAAGGTCATTGCCATGAGTCATTGGTAAGTAAAAATTAAAAAGTCAAAGATAATTTTTGTCTAGTGCCGCTACGCGGAAGTCAAAAGTCGTAGGGGCGTTAACGATAGTTATGCGAAGCAAATGGCATTGGCTAGCGCCAAGCTCCGAATGGCACCCTCAAAAGTATTGATTGGTAAGGCTTTTCGGATTTTGTAACTGGTTAGTTATTTCTGCCATCCTGCACTAATAATTTATTGGACTTTCAGCCTTGTAAGAAATCTAATCAATAGACATCTCCAAAAATCAAAAATCAAATCAATTCTCACACTAATATATCAATTATTTCTCTGTACGGACGTTGCATGGAACGTCCCTACTGCCTACTTCCTACTGACTCTTTTCTGGAGATGTCTAATTAAATTGGGTAATTTAGTAATTTGGGATTTTCTATAAAATAAATCCTATTTCATTGTAAATAATGGCAAGATTGCTAAAGTAAAAATTATCCATAGGTAAAATATGAAATGGCAATTTGTTATTCCTTTAATATTTTTATCTTCAGTAGGTTTACAGGGAAAAGCCATAGCTCATGGAGTGAAAATTCAACATCAAATTACTCAGGCAATTAAGATTAATGCTACTTACGATACTGGCACTCCTTTAGCTAATGCTTCTGTCACTGTTTATGCTCCGGTCGATCCAAGTAAAGTATGGTTAAAAGACACAACTGATGAGCAAGGAAATTTTATTTTTTCCCCTGATTCTTCTCAGTCTGGAACTTGGGAAATTAAGGTGCGTCAAGCTGGTCATGGTGGGTTGGTCAGTATCCCTTTTCAAGTAGATGAATCTAACAATTATCATAATCATAATGTCAGCAACAATCACAAGTATTTAGGCAATATTTCTAATGATTATAACCCGCTACAAAAGGGATTAATGATCGGTTGTACTATGTGGGGTTTTGTGGGAACTGGTTTATTTTTTTGGCGATTTAAAACTCAAGATCGACCACAAGAAGAACATTAGAATAATGTTCATTAATTGATAATGGATAATTGATAATTGATAATTACCTCTGGTTAAAACCGTTACGGAATTGAATATAAGGAAATATTATTTCTTCTCTTGGTCTCATGGATATGGCGTTAGCGGAGCGGCTCTGATAAGAGCAGGAGACCCATCCATCTCACCCTTCGGGAAGCTGCGCTTTTTCGGTGCGGAATGCGCTCGCAAACATGTCGGCGACAGCCGTTAACGTAGTTATGCGAAGCAAAACGACCGCTGTCTTGGTTGATTGGATATGGTTAGGAAACCCATCCATCCCTCAACCGCTTTTTTCCCTTAAAGGGGAGGCTTTAAACCAGAATTCTTTAATTATTAATTATTAATTATTAATTATTAATTATTAATTATTATTTGACCTTATATCGGGATAATTTTAAATCTTCAATAATGCACATTTCAGAAGGTATTTTACCTGCTCAACTCTGTATTAGTGGCTATGGGATTACTTCTTTAATTACCTGGTATTCTCTACGCCAAATTAATCGTTTACCAAATCCTCAAGCTAGCATTCCTAAAGCTTCTTTATTAACAGCAGCTTTTTTTGTAGCTTCTAGTATTCATATTCCTATTCCACCAGCTAGTGTTCATTTAGTATTAAATGGTTTGTTAGGAACTGTTTTGGGTTATTATGCTTTTCCAGCTATATTGGTTGGTCTATTTTTTCAAGCAATAATGTTCGGACATGGTGGTTTAACTACTTTAGGAATTAATGGTTTAATTATGGGAATACCTGCGCTTTTGGCTTATCAAATATTTCAGCTACGTCATCTTTTAGGAAATGGAATTAAGGAAAGTTTATCTATGAGTATTTTTGGATTTATTGCTGGAGCTAGTGCTATTGGAGTTTCTAGTTTAATATTTTTTACGATAATTATTACAAATGTACCTTCTGGGTTTGATAGTGTCTTAGAGCAGAGAGTAATTTATGGATTAATGATTTCTCATATTCCTTTGATGGGAATAGAAGGTATTTTAACTGCAATGATTATCAGTTTTTTGCGTCGAGTTATGCCAGAGCTTTTACCTTCTTAGAACTTTTGTATAGTTGGGGGTGGGGAGTAGGGAAGTAGGGGAGTAAGGGAGTAAGGGAGTAGGGGAGTAAGGGAGTAGGGGAGTAAGGGAGTAGGGGAGATTGAAGTAATTATAGAGTTATAAACATATATATAAGCTATTATAACCGGATTCTATATGAAACTCTTATTAGGAAATATCGTGATGGAAAATAGGTGAGGGAGGAAATTTGATAGGTTATACGCAGAAGGAAGAAGGAAGAAGATAGAAGGAAGAAAGAAAAATCTGGCATTGTCTGAGTTTTAAGCTTTTGATATTTCCTCGCTTTTCCTTGGACTACTATATCCTTCAAATTAATCTTGAATAACTATTAGTTAGTCAAATTTTTAACTACAAATTTTTCCTTCTTTTGTTATTTGTTTCTTTGCTTTCAAAGTTAGGTGTTAGATAGAGCAGTAAACTTTTCTCGTCTACAGCAAATAAGAGTTAACATAAAGTATTAGGTAAGTGAGGAAAATTTTTTAAAAGTTACCGAATAATTACAGCATTTTCCGAAGTTATGAAGTACATAAATTAACAATTTAATGTTTCTAGTGCGAGCATCTTGCCCGCTTCTAGGTGTACCTCTCCCTTGCTAGAATTTGCTGTAAGATTTAAGCCCTCTTCTTTAAAAAAGAAATCAAGAAAAATAACAATTATGCCAATATTATCTATTTTAAGGAGAGGTCATTTCAGTTATCAGTTATCAGTTATAAGTTATCAATACCTCTTGCAATAAGGAGGCTTAAAATATGGAATATTCTCTTTTTTTATCTCCTTAAAAAGGGAGGCTTTAGACCATAATTTATCGGTAACAATTAATTATGGAGCTATGTAAAAATCAGTTGTACAAATTTTATCTGGAATAAATTGTGAAATATAGCTTCCATCAAAAAACTGTTTAGGTTATTTTTACCGAATAATTAATAATTAATAATTATTCAGCTTGATTAGCCGACCCTTTCAAGGGTAAAAAAGAAATAATATTTCCTTATATTAAATTCCGTAACGGTTTTAACCAGAGGTAATTATCCATTATCCATTATCCATTATCCATTATCCATTAATGAAAGGAGTCCTATTAATTGTTGAAAATGTACTACCTAATATCAAGTCTGGTTAACTAAGTCAGAAGTCAGAAGTCAGAAGTCAGAAGTTAACCCACCCCTAACCCCTCCCAACCCACCCTAACCCCTCCCAGGAGGGAGGGAAGTAGGGGATGCGTGAGCAACTTTCCAAAAATATTTCGCCTTAAAAGGTGGGGTTGCGCGACCCAATTATTTTGATAATAGGAATTTGGAAAAACCTATGCTCTGACACAGGAAAAATATCTCTATTATCCTTACTGAATAATTAATAATTAATAATTAAATAATTCTGGTTTAAAGCCGACCCTTTTAAGGGGAAAAAAAAGAAATAATATTTCCTTATTTTCAATCCTCTAGGTTTTAACCAGAGGTAATTATCAATTATCCATTATCCATTATCAATTAATGAATACCTACTCCTGTACGGGCGTTAACGATAGTTATGAGCAAGCAAACTGCCTTTTGCCCCTACTTATTTATAAATATTCAAGCGGACATAATATAACACCTAGCACCTATTTATAGTAATGAAATTTGCCCTAGATGAATATGCCAATTTAAACTCTCCAATACATCAGTGGGATGTGAGATATAAACTTATTGGTTTAATGGCATTAATGTTTGCTTTTGCTACTGTTAAAAATTGGTATTTAATTCCATTAATGCTTTTAGTAACTATTCTGCTTTATGGAGTTTCAAAGCTACCTTTATCATTTTTAATTAGTCGATTACGTTATCCAGGATTTTTTTTGTTAGGAGTAATCGTATTATTACCTTTTTTGTCTGGTCAAACAATTATTTGGCAATACGGATTTTTGGCAATTCGCCAGGAAGGATGTCTGGCAGTTATATTAATTGTTAGTCGTTTTTTTGCCATTATGACTACTTGTTTAATTTTATTCGGTACAAGTTCATTTTTAACAACAATAAAAGGGATGAGGCAGTTGGGAATTTCTTCCATTATTACCGATATACTGTTGTTATCTTATCGTTATATTTTTGAAATATCTAATCAACTGAGTATGATGTTTAAAGCTACTAGATTAAGAGGCTTTAAACGAAACAAATTTAGTTGGAGAAACTTATCAGTTTATGCTGCTCTTACAGGTAGTCTTTTAGTGCGAAGTTATCAACAAGCAGAACGAGTTTATCAGGCAATGTTGTTGCGCGGTTATGGCAATGTGTTGCATAATGAAAATAATAGAATATATTCTGGTTCTACAAACAATCTTAAATATAGACCAGACTTAATATATCTATTCTTATCTTTAATAATTGCTGCTAGTTTTGTAATTGCAGAAATATATTTTTTACTGTTAATAATTAGTCATCGATAAAATGCAAGAGGATTATCCACAAGCTGGTGTCTATGTTAAGGATTTATTGTTTGAATATCCACAAAATGAACCGATTTTACGGAGTCTTTCATTGACAATTAAGCCTGGAGAAAGAGTCGCTTTGTTAGGACCTACAGGTACAGGAAAAAGCACTTTTATGGAAACTTTGGTCGGCTTAAAAAAACCTGTATCTGGTGAAATTTGGATTCAAGGAATTCTCCTAGAAGAAAAAACTTTATCTCAAGTACGTCGTCAAATAGGTTTTTGTTTCCAAAATCCTGATGACCAACTGTTTATGCCTACAATTTTAGAGGATATAACTTTTGGTCCGCTTAACTATGGTTTATCTCCAGAAATTGCTACAGAAATTGCTAATGATTTGTTAGTAAAATTTGGTTTAGAAAAGTATGCAGATAGATCTGTATATGAACTTTCAGGAGGTCAAAAAAAATTGGCTGCTTTAGCTGCTGTTTTAGCATTAAAACCAGAAATTTTAATCTTAGATGAACCCACTAATGGTCTAGACCCTTTATGGCGAAAAAATTTAGCTAAAATTATCTTACAATTACCAGTAAAAATTATATTAATTGCTTCCCATGATTTAAACTGGGTTGCTAAAGTAACTCAACGTGCTTTGATTTTGCAATCTGGTCAAATTCAAGTAGATACTTCTACTCAAAATATTATTCAAGATACTTCAACTCTTGAATATTATGGTTTACCCATTGATTATTAGACATCTCCAGAAAAGAGGGAGTAGGGACCCACCCCTCGCCCCTCCCAGGAGGGAAGAATTGATAATTTCTGTGGGATAATTGATTTTCTTTTTATTATTGGAGATGTCTATTAACAAGGTGGTAGGTGATAGGTCGTAGGTCGTAGATCTTATATCAAATCCGGTTAATTGCACATAGAATCCAGTTACATAATATATGTTTATAATTACTTCAATATTTAGGGTTTGCGCTCATAAAGCTAAAAGTCAGTATAGCTTACGGTAATGGAGCTTTTTATATTCAGTTTATCAAAATAATATGGGTCTAAAACCCCGCCTTTTAAGGCGCAATATTTTTGGAGAGTTGCTCACGCATCCCCGTTACAAAAATAACTTCTGACTGTCTTGAGTGTGTCTTACATTCTGAGTTCCCCTCAGAATTACACACTCGCTTCTGACTTCTGACTTCTGACTTCGTTAACTCCTAGTTATTTGCTCTTATTTGCCTCAAAATACTGAAATTTTCTGCTGAAATTCAAGAAAATTTATTTAGATAAAATGGCCGAAACCTTTGCCTGTTCGCCCACAAATCGACCCGTCCCCGCGTCTGGTGCGTCCCCGTGTCCTACTCCCCATCTCCCCATCCCCCCATCTCCCCATCTCCCCATCTCCCCATCCCCCCATCTCCCCATCTCCCCATCTCCTTCCTGACTTTTAACGATGAAATTTGCGCATTGTTTCCTGATAAAGAACCATAGCAAAATCTTTAATAATTTCCTCATTTTGAAAATAATTTCCGTACTTTTTCTTTGCTGTTTCGATGCAAAGTTTCATAATTTCGGATGATTCTTCAATATAGTCAGCGATCGCCTGCTTTTGCTCTTGTTTTGTATGATGATGTCTGAAGTCTGGGTGTATATGATGTCTGACATCTGAGTTTAAGGGAAATGTAGTTTCTGCCGTTATTTTAATATCTTTTCCTACTGGATGAACTATTTTTTTTCCCCTTCTTTTTTGAACTTCTTCTGCAAAACCAGATGCAATTATACCTGCTGGTAGACCAAAAATTCCGATACCTAAAAATGCTACAGCAGCACTTAATAATTTGCCTACATTCGTCGTAGGATAAACATCTCCATAACCCACAGTTGTTAAAGTTACTACTCCCCACCACATAGTCTCTAAAATGCTAGAAAATTTTTCTGGTTGTGCTTCATGTTCTGCAAAAAACATGAGACTTGAAACAAAGACTAACACAAAAATTACTACCAGCAATGTAGCTATTAATTCCTCTTTTTAGAACTATAACTTTAATAATAGTCCGCAGTGACTCAGAGTATCTACTGATTTTGAATAAGCGAAATAAACGCAGTAACAATGTAAATTTTATAAATTCCAAGCTGGGAAATAATACTTGCAAATAAAACGGTAAAATAGCGATCAAATCTATCAATGATAATGGGGTAATTATATATTTTAGTCTACCACTAATGGGATGACGATATTTAGGATTAATTGTACATACCCAGATTCTAAGAAAATATTCTAAAGTAAACAATCCTGTTATAATTATTTCGACTAATTTTAAATCTTCAGAATAAATATCTGAAAAGCTGGGAGAAGTTTCCAAAATAAACGCACTGATACTAATGCTTGTTAGAATAGTAATTAGCAAATCATCTAGCAAACTTAAAAGATTTTTATGGTCTGAATGTTCAAAAATATAGTAAATTTGCTCTTTCAAAGATTTACGTTTTTTCTCTATTTTCATAGCAATTCATTTAAGTAGACGACACAATTCTTTTGAGTTAGGGAGCAGGGAGTAGGGAGCAGGGAGTAGGCAGTAGGAGAATACTTTGGCCACTGTAGTCTATCTATTTGAAAACCGCTATAAGAAGGGAATATGGAATAGTTTTACCACCTAGGGTCAGCGAACTACGTTAGCTCCTTTGTAAGAACTTAGAAGTACCTGGTAGTGCATCAAGAGAAGAAGCAGGGAATCAGAAAATTCTGATAAATATAGCAGTATGTTCTTTGGCGTTTGACAATAAATTTGAGTGAAAAGGGAGTAGGGAGTGGGGAGTGGGGAATAGGAAATAGACGAATATTTATGTAGTTCTATAAATTCTGTAGCGCCGTTAGTTAAGCATAGGGGTTTAGGGATTTTTTTTGGTACGCATTTTTTTTGGTGCTGCGCTTTTAGAAAAATATGGTTTATAATAATCTAATTTTATTCTAGTAATAAAGATTTCTATATTCTTATACCAAAATGTATGTAAGCATTCAGCCGTCAGCTATCAGCTATTGCTTTTCGTGTGGATTTAAAGCTGTATTAATTGAGCTAGAATTAATCTTACTACAAAAGTCGTTAAAGTCTATATTCATTTAAACTATGTCCTTAAAAGTAAGGTCTTATTGCCCTCGAGCTGACTGCTAATAGCTGTTTGGGCAGCATTCCGCAGGAAATGCTTACAAATGTATTTACTAATAATTTCAAATATAGCGTTTTTATCTGGGATGTGGAGACTAAGTTCTATGAAAAAGGTATGGAGGGAATAGTAAAGGAGGTAAAACAGCATTAAATAGTAGTAAACACAAGGATATAAGGTATTCACTCGGCGTTATTTTTTTCTTAGAAAAAACCTCAATCTAGATTTATATCTCAAATAAAAACACTATATTAGATTGAAAATTGTTTCTTTTAATACTTACTCATTGATGGCAATAAGTTAAAATATAAGAGTATACTTTTTCGTGACGATTGGTACAAACCGAAATGGTAAAAGTTAAGTTATCTCTATGTTTTTCAAGATAGAAAAAATCAGACTGATAGTTGAAGTGCAAATTTCTATAGTCAGACATTAAAAAATTTCTCTACTATGGCAGTAGGTTGATATAAATTCACCTGAAATACTGATTTTTCTTGATTTATAAAAATCAATATTTATAAAATCAGTCATTATTTCAATCCACAAAAATCATTTAGTATTTCCATGAAAATTAGCAAAAAAATTGTGATGTTAAGTGACTAATATCATGTCCGGTAGCATCGGTATTGTATAGTGAAGTAAGGAAGAAGGAAGAAGGAAGAAGGAAGAAGGAAGAGGGAAGAGGGAAGAGGGAAGAAGGCTTAAAAGTGTGAAAAAACGTAAATTTCCTGTAGATATTCACCCTTGATTTTACACAAACGCGCCCCAGCGGACATTATATAACTTAATTTTCATAACTAAGTTAAGTAGTAGTGCTAAAAATTTGTATATAACTTCCTCTTTCAAGAATTTAGAATTTAGAATTTAGAATTTAGAATTACCTCTCCTTTAAAACGGAATTGATTGACTAATCATGAACATTTTTATTTATTATCCCCGATCAAGGGGAGGCTTTAAACCAATTCCTAAAAGTAACGCTATACTTGGGTAAGATTTCAGTTTTTAATTAATCAAAACAGGTAGAGTTACTTTTTTGCTAAAAATAGCCCAGTTAATGTTAATTATTCTTATTTTTTACTTCTCCCCCACTCCCCCACTCCCCTACTTCCCCTCCCAGGAGGGGGAGGGGCGAGGGTGGGTCCCCTGCTCAATAAAATGTAGAAAAGTTTTTGATAAATGGTATTAAACCACAATATTTCGGTAAACGTTTTTTTTGTAACTTAAACTATTTATTTTATTTCTTTAACCGAAAAAAATATTTTCTTAACCTCTTTGAAATATTGATTTAATCTTCACCCAATAAAATGTGCTGGGAATTAGTAAAAATTTCCAATTGATTTTTATAGAGCAAAGCTTAAAGAGTCAAATAGACATTTCAGCTTGTTCAGAAATTTGGATTTAGATTGATTCCTAAAAATCAACTACAAGGCATATTTCTTGACTGTATTTTTATGCCTCAGATAAAACTTTTTTTTTATCGAATTTCCAAATAGAAAATCAATCTAAAACATCAATTTTAAGGTGAGAGGAGAATCAAATGGCAGAATTAACAGGATTTGCTGTATTACCAGCAGACACATTTGCAGACGGTCCCCCATCAGGGAACTTCATTAATACAAATAATCGACCCACACCATTTGACAGTCAACCAGTCCAAGGTTTTAGTGGCGTTCAATTTGCTCCCGATAGCGAAGATGGCAGCAGTTATTGGTTTCTCTCTGATAACGGTTTCGGTTCTCAAGGAAATAGTGCAGATTATTTACTCAGACTATATCAAGTTGACCCCGACTTTGCTGGAACAGAAGATGGTGATGCTACTGTTGAGGTTCAAGACTTTATTCAACTAGCAGATCCTGATAATCTTATACCCTTTGATATTGTCAATGAAGATACAAACGATCGCCTCTTAACAGGAGCAGACTTTGATATAGAGTCTTTTGTTATTGATAATAATGGCGATATTTGGATCGGAGAAGAATTCGGACCTTATATCTTACACTTCGATAGTACCGGAACTTTATTAGAAGCTCCAATTGCCACACCCAACCCTATTGAACTCAACACCCTTAACAGTCAAGAACCTCTAGTTATTGCCCATAGAGGTGCAAGTGGAGACTTACCCGAACATACCCTAGCAGCTTATGAAGCAGCGATCGCCGCAGGTGCAGACTTCATC
The DNA here is from genome assembly GCF_014132355.1 of Okeania sp. KiyG1. GTDB lineage: Bacteria > Cyanobacteriota > Cyanobacteriia > Cyanobacteriales > Microcoleaceae > Okeania. Next base: position 7,236 of record NZ_BLZO01000198.1, on the reverse strand, counting down.
GAACCCGACTTGGTAACTACTTCTGATGGCTTTCTCATTGCCCGACACGAACCCATGTTGGACAATACTACGAATGTTGCTGAAGTATTCGGTCCAGAGCGTCAAAGTACTAAGTTACTTGATGGTGTAGAAACTACAGCTTATTTTGCAGAAGACTTTACTCTAGAAGAAATCAAACAACTGCGTGCTGTTCAATCTCGTGACTCCCGCGACCCTGGTTTTGATGGGTTATTTGAGATTCCGACATTAGAAGAAGTCATCGAACTCGTTCAAAAAGTAGAAGCAGAAACAGGAGTTGAAGTTGGCATCTATCCTGAAACCAAACACCCTACATTCTTTGATGAACAAGATTTATCTTTAGAAGAACCCTTAATTCAAACCCTCCAAGATACAAATTTCACCGATCCAAATCGCATTTTCATTCAATCCTTTGAATTTGCTAACTTAATTGACTTACAAGAACAGTTAGACAGTGCAGAACTTGGAGATATCCCTTTAGTTCAACTCTATGGAAATACTACCGAAGGAGCTAATCCTGAAGCTGGGTTCTCCTTCCCCTTCGATATCCGTTTTAATGTCGCTGAAGGTAATGACTTAGTAGATATTTACGGTCAAGAATTCCTAGACGCACTAGATACTCCTCTATCTGAAAATACAGTTTATGCAGACCTCGACAGTGCAGAACTTTTAGAAGCGATCAGCGAGTTGTATGCAGAAGGTGCAGGACCTTGGAAAAATAACATTCTGTTGCGCGAATCTCTAGAGACAGATGTTGATGGAGACGGAGACGGAGAAGCAGAAATTGACGATCAGTTAACCGGAGAAATTACCTCATTTATTGAGGATGCTCACGATGCAGGTTTACAAGTTCACCCCTACACTTTACGGGATGAAGAACGTTTTCTAACTCTTAACCCTAATAATACTGAGGAATTTGATAGTCCGCAATTAATTGTCAACGCCTTAATAGGTATAGAGCGTCCCGGTGGAAATGCTGCTCTTTATAGTCGTATTGATAACACTCAAACTGACGAACAAGGTAATAATCTAGAACCATTCTTTGACTTTACATTCACTCCAGCAGACTTAATCTTAGACGAGAATACAGGAATAGTTACTACGCCACCAATTCCCTTGTTTGTTGCTCCCGAACTTGCAGAAGAAATAGGTGAACCTGACTTAGCAGGTACAGAAGCAGGTTTTTTCATTGACAACTTTTTGTTAGAAGAGAATGAGGAAACAGGTGAGTTTGTAATAGTTGGTGGTTCAGACTCAGGTAGCTTCAACAGTGTGTTTATATCAGAAGACTTTTTGAATGATAACGATCTAGATATTGTTGAGGGAAGTGGTACAGTCGATCCAATTGATACTGAAGTTGATACTTCTGGTTTCGTGGGATTTGGTTTTCCTCTCTCAGAAGATTCTGACGTCCGTTTTATAACAGACCCAGATACAGGGTTACTTATTCCAACAGGAGGAGCTTATGTTGCTGAGGGTAGTATTTCCTTTGAAGCTTTAGGAACAGGAACACCCCAGACTCCTGAAGAAGAATTTGAACAACTCATCGAAATTGGAGCAGATGGTTTCTTTACCGACTTCGCACGCACAGGGGACCCCGTTCGAGATGTTATAGTTACCGACGAAGTACGATCGCCTCAAAATCCTGACTTCCGCTTTAATACTCTCGACGGTAGCGCACCAATAGTTATCGGACACAGGGGTGCAAGTGGTGACTTCCCAGAACATACTTTAGAAGCATATCGTCTAGCGATCGTTCAAGGTGCAGACTTCGTTGAACCAGACCTCGTAACGACTTTCGATGGTGTTCTCATTGCCCGACACGAACCCATGTTGGACGATACCACCAACGTTGCTGAAGTATTCGGTCCAGAACGTCAAAGTACAAAGCTCCTTGATGGTGTAGAAACTACTGCTTATTTTGCTGAAGACTTTACTCTGGAAGAAATTAAGCAACTGCGTGCCGTTCAACCTCGTGACTTCCGCGACCAATCTTTCAATGGTGAGTTTGAAATTCCCACTTTCGAGGAAGTTATTGAGTTGGTACAAGAAATGGAAGGTTTTGGGTTTGAGGTTGGTATCTATCCTGAAACCAAACACCCCACCTTCTTTGATGAGCAGGACTTATCTTTAGAAGAAGCACTAATTGAAACCCTGCAAGATACAGGTTTCACTGACCCCGACCGTATTTTTATTCAGTCATTTGAGTTTGCCAACTTAATTGACTTACAAGAACAGTTGGATAATGCAGAACTCGGAGATATTCCTTTAGTTCAACTCTATGGGGATACAACTGATGAAGCAGATCCAACTGATACCTTCTCCTTCCCATTCGACATCCGGTTTAATGTTGCTGAAGGTAACGACTTAGTAGATATTTACGGTCAAGAATTCCTAGATGCACTAGATACTCCTCTGTCTGAAAATACAGTTTATGCAGACCTTGACAGTCCAGAACTTCTAGAAGCGATCGGCGAGTTGTACGCAGAAGGTGCAGGACCTTGGAAAAATAATATTCTGTTGCGCAACTCTTTAGATACTCCAGTTGATGGTGATGGAGACGGAGAAGCAGAAATTGATGAGCAGTTGACAGGAGAAATTACTTCCTTTATTGAGGATGCTCACGATGCAGGTTTACAAGTTCACCCCTATACCTTGCGGGATGAAGAGCGTTTTCTAACTCTGACCGAAGACGGTACACCCCAGACTCCAGGAGAAGAATTTGAGCAACTCATCGAAATAGGTGCAGATGGTTTCTTTACTGACTTCCCTGCCACAGGTAGTATAGTTGTAGACCAATTTATTGATGAACCTAACTTACCTCGTACCCGTGGTTATGAAGGTATGGCATTCAGTCCCGATCGCGAAACTTTCTATCCTTTATTAGAGGGTGCAGTTGCAGGCGATCCAGAAAATGCCCTCCGGATCTATGAATTCGATCCTGAGTCTAGTTCTTTTGAAGGTCTAGTCGGTTTCTACCCCACAGATGTTGCTGGTCATGCTATTGGTGATTTTACTCCCATCAATGAAACTGAATTTTTAGTCATTGAAAGGGATGGCGAGCAAGGGGACGACGCTCAGTTCAAGAAAATCTTTAAGATTGACATTTCTGAAGTTGATGACGAAGGTTTTGTTGCCAAAGAGGAAGTTGTAGACTTACTAAATATTGACGACCCCAATGACCTCAACGATGATGGCGAAACTACCTTTGACTTCCCGTTTGTCACCATTGAAAATGTGTTAGTTCTTGATGAAGATACTATTCTAGTTGCCAATGACAATAACTATCCTTTCTCCATTGGTCGGGGACCAGATATTGATAATAACGAGATTATCCAGATAGACCTAGATGAACTTCTGAACTTAACAGTATTGAACCCACCTACCATAGTAAGTATCGAGTTTGGACAGGGGGATCAACCTCTAACTGAAGATGAAGACCAATACACCTTAACCTTCAATTTAACTAGAGCTGCTCCGAGTGGAGGTTTACAAGTGAATTGGTTAGAAACGAATACTGATAATGATTTTGGTGATGCATTATTTCCTCCTGAGCTAATTAATGATTTTGGTGATGTATTATTTCCTCCTGAGCTAACTAATGCTTCTAACCTAGACTTCGATGTATTAGGCAGTGGACTCCTTTCTACCATTACTATTGACGCAGGAGCAACTACAGCAACTGTGACTTGGACAACTATTCCTGATAATCAATTGGAAGGAGATGAAACTATAACGGCTTGGTTGGCACCAGCACCAGGAGATGGTTATATTGTTGATGCCCAAAATCGAGTAGCTGAAGTCGTTATTCAAGATACCTCTGTTGGTAATGACCAGTTAATTGTAGGTACTCCTCAACCAGACACTCTCAATGGTGGTACTGGTGACGATACTATTTCGGGATTGAATGGTGCGGATACCTTAGTAGGTGGTGTTGGTGACGATGAAATAATTGGTGGTCGTGGCAATGACTTCCTATATGGGCAAGATGGAGATGATACACTACAAGGTCGTCCTGGTTTTGACTTCTTGTTTGGTGGTGATGGAAATGATGTGCTGAATGGTGGTCAAGGTCGCGATCGCATTAATGGTGGTCCCGGAGACGATACTATTACTGGTGGAGCTAGTATTGACCGTTTTATCTACAATAGTAATCAGGAATTTGACACCGATGATTTTGGTGTTGACACTATTCTAGAGTTTCAAGAGATCGACCTGATCCTCTTAGATAAGTCAACCTTTACTGCTCTTGACAGTGCTGCTGGAATTGGGTTCAGCGTTGATAGTGATTTCGTGATAGTCACCGACGATGATGATGTAGATAGTTCTAGTGCTTTCATTGTTTACAGTGAAGAGTCTGGCGGTCTGTTCTACAATACAGGTGATGATTCTACTCAGTTTGCTATCCTTGACGGTGCGCCTACTATTACTGAGGATAATTTCCAAATCAGGTAAGAAGGTAACATCTGTCAAGTAGTAGAGACAAATCTTTACTTTTATTAGGGAGGTTCCATGGAACTTCCTTACTGTAGTCTACCGACTGAATCCTTGACTCCTATTGACCACTAGAATTTACTTCTTACTCCTTATATCATGTCCGGTAGCATCGGTCTTGTATAGCAAAGGTAAGGAAGACCAAAGTTGGAAGAGGGAAGAGGGAAGAGGAAAGAAGAGGGAAGAAGGCTACCCTCGCAAGAAAAAAATCTAAATTTCCTGTAGATATTCACCCTTGGGTTTACACAAACGATTGCGTTCGGACATGATATTACTTCTTATTTATTATTTCTTATATCATGTCCGGATAATTAGTTATAAAAAAAACTTTCTCCTTCAACTCCAGTTGTTCTTCTTTCTTCCCCTCCCCTCCACGGTCGGGGTTAGGGGTGGGTTGGGAGGGGAGGGGCGAGGGGTGGGTTGACTCCTAAGAAATAGCCTAACTATTTGTAGCAAACATTTATCAAATTGGTATTACCTCCTCCAAAGTGTAAGTATTCAACCGGACATGATATGACTCCTGACTCCTGACTCCTCCGTCATTTATTTATAACTATTCAACCTGACATAATATAATGCACGCTACAAAATCTAATTCATATCATGTCCGGTAGCATCGGAGCGTGTATAAAATTAAGGTGACAATGGGAGAAAACCTTCTGCCTCCTACCCTCTCTCTGCCTTCTGCCTTCCTTCCAGCAAAGTCTAATTATTCAACCGGACATGATATCATATCAAATCCGTTTAATTCGGCACGTAAAAAATGTTCCATCTTCAACCATTACCAAATATTTCTTAATCTCCCCATCTCCCCATCTCCCCATCTCCCCATCTCCCCATCTCCCCATCTCCCCATCCCTCCATCTCCCCATCCCTCCATCTCCCCATCTCCCCATCTCCCACACTCCCCATCTCCCCATCTCCCCATCTCCCACACTCCCCATCTCCCACACTCCCCATCTCCCCATCTCCCCATCTAATTACACCGATGCTACCGGATTTGATATCACAAAATCACCTGCGTTACACCAGTAGAGCAGAGCGATCGCCCTGTTTGATCTAGCTAAGGCGATCGCTCCAAAACTTTAGCCAAATATCATATCATGTCCGTTTATATCATTTGTGTAAACCCAAAGGTGAATATCTACAGGAAATAATGGTTTTTTTCTTGCGAGGGTAGCCTTCCTTCCTCTTCCGTCTTCCTTCTTCCTTCTTCCTTACCTTTGCTATACAAGACCGATGCTACCGGACATGATATCACTACTGACATAAGTTCACGCTTATTCCATCAAGATTAGCACCATAACCATTAGCTGTCTCATTCAGATTATCAAAGCTGAGAACAGTTTCAGTGCTTTTCGCTTGCAGGTTGTAGGTTTTCACCTCCCATTCAGTATCACTGTCAAGTTTATCCAGTGCTTCCACTAATTCCGAACCCCAATTTACATTCAGTTTGTCATGTTCTGTCGTTGATTTGCCACTGCCTGCAAATCCAAAAGTTAGCTTGTAGATATCCCCTGGTTGGGTCGCTATTTTCTGAGAAATTTTAGTTGTGGCATTGTCACTATCTAGCTGCACCAATTGTGAACCATCGTAGGCTTGGAAGTATTTGTAGCCATCGTATACAAACAGATTATCGTTATAAACTATGATACCAGGCCCTTCCACTAATTCCCAATTATCCAATCCTTTCACAGGAGGAACTAATTTGGGATACGAACCATAAGGAGTTACAAAAACATAATCTTCTTCTTTAGGGGTTTTTGGTGTTTCAAAGCTGCCATTGATTACTAAGTTGTTCGGTGCTGTATTCTCACAAGTCTTGATATACTGATCTAGGTTGTTTAACCAAACTTTGTTGGGTTGATTATAATTGGCAACAAAAGCATCAAAGTCACCGTCTCCATCTACATCTCCTAAAGTTACACCTAAGCTAGTGACATTCCCCAAAGATTGCCCAGAGTCAGTGAATTTGCCACTACCATCGTTTAACCACACTTTGTTTGGCTGCTTATTCCTATTAGCAACAAAAGCATCCAGATCACCGTCTCCATCCACATCTGCTAAACTCGAACCATGGCTATAGAACCTCCCCAAAGATTGCCCAGAGTCAGTGAATTTGCCACTACCATCGTTGAACCACACTTTGTTTGGCTGATTAGCATCATTAGGAATAAAAGCATCCAGATCGCCATCTCCATCCAGATCTGCTAAACTCACATCCCAGCTTGCAGAATTCCCCAAAGATTGCCCAGAGTTAGTGAATTTGCCACTACCATCGTTGAACCACACTTTGTTTGGCTGATTATAATTAGCAACAAAAGCATCTAAATCACCGTCTCCATCTACATCTGCTAAACTTACACTTAAGCTCTTGGAATTCCCCAAAGATTGCCCAGAGTTAGTGAATTTGCCACTACCATCGTTTAACCACACTTTGTTTGGCTTACCTTGATTAGCAACAAAAGCATCAAGATCACCGTCTCCATCCACATCTGCTACACTTACATCTTGGCTACTGGAGTTCCCCAAAGCTTGGCCAGAGTCAGTGAATTTGCCACTACCATCGTTTAACCAAATTTTGTTTGGCTGATTACTCCAATTAGCAACAAAAGCATCCAGATCGCCATCTCCATCCAAATCTACTAAACTCACTCCTCTGCCCTGGGACCTCCCCAAAGATTGCCCAGAGTCAGTAAATTTGCCACTACCATCGTTGAACCA
>NZ_BLZO01000197.1 GCF_014132355.1 Okeania sp. KiyG1 | reverse complement strand
TCGACGTACCACCAGCTACTGGCGTATCTAGACCGTTATCATTATTATCCGTCGTATCGGTAGCATCCTCACCCGGGAACGATTCTTTATTCTCCAGTGGCTGACCAGGAACAAAGTTCATCGCTGGTACATGGATAAAGTAATCACCCGCTACTAAATCATCGAAGTAGTAGTAACCGTTCGCATTCGTACTCATTGTGGCTAGCGGCGCATCTACGCCTACTACCGAACCGCTACTGTACAACTGCACCGTTACATTCTCAATTGGCATATCCGTACCCCCTTCAAAGGTACCATTACCATTCACATCCATATAGATGTAGTTACCAACTGCTACTAGCTCCGTGCGGAAAGTCAAGTCAATCGTTCCATTTACATTATCATCATCCAGGGTACCTGGATAATCCGTCTGATCTTCTCCCGTGGGCTCACTATTTGGCATCAGCGTAAACGTATTGGTTGACGTACCACCAGCTACTGGCGTATCTAGACCATTATCATTATTATCCGTCGTATCTGTTGGGTCTTCACCCGGGAATGATTCTTTGTTCTCTAGCGGCTGACCCACCCCAAAGTTCGAGGCTGGTACGTGGATGAAGTAATCGCCCGCTACTAGATCATCAAAGTAGTAATAACCCGTCGCACTCGTACTCATCGTCGCTAGCGGCGCATCTACCCCAACCGTAGCTCCTCCGGCGTATAAGCTAACCGTCACATTTTCTAATGGCATATCCGTTCCTCCTTCAAAGGTCCCATTGCCATTCACATCCATATAGATGTAGTTTCCTACCGCTACTCGCTCCGTACGGAAGGTCAAGTCAATCGTCGCATTTACATTATCATCATCCAGGGTACCTGGATAATCTGTCTGATCTTCTCCCGTGGGCTCACTATTCGGTGTCAGCGTAAAGGTATTGGTTGACGTACCACCAGCTACTGGCGTATCTAGACCATTATCATTATTATCCGTCGTATCGCCAGCATCCTCACCTGGGAATGATTCTTTGTTCTCTAGCGGCTGACCCACCCCAAAGTTCGAGGCTGGTACGTGGATGAAGTAATCGCCCGCCACTAGACCATCAAAGTAGTAGTAACCCGTCGCACTCGTACTCATCGTCGCTAGCGGTGCATCTACCCCAACCGTAGCTCCTCCGGCGTACAAGGTAACCGTCACATTTTCTAATGGCATATCCGTTCCTCCTTCAAAAGTACCATTACCATTCACATCCATATAGATGTAGTTTCCTACCGCTACTAGCTCCGTACGGAAGGTCAAGTCAATCGTCGCATTTACATTATCATCATCCAGGGTACCTGGATAATCCGTCTGATCTTCTCCCGTGGGCTCACTATTCGGTGTCAGCGTAAAGGTATTGGTTGACGTACCACCAGCTACTGGCGTATCTAGACCATTATCATTATTATCCGTCGTATCGCCAGCATCTTCACCCGGGAACGATTCTTTGTTCTCTAGCGGCTGACCCGCTCCAAAGTTCGAGGCTGGTACGTGGATAAAGTAATCGCCCGCGGCCAGGTTATCAAAGTAGTAATAGCCCGTCGCACTCGTACTTGTCGTCGCAAGCGGTGCATCTACCCCGACCGTAGCTCCTCCGGCGTACAAGGTAACCGTCACATTCTCTAATGGCATATCCGTTCCTCCTTCAAAGGTCCCATTACCGTTCACATCCATATAGATGTAGTTTCCTACCGCTACTCGCTCCACAGGAGTAAAGAAGGTCAAGTCAATGGTCGCATTTACATTATCATCATCTAGGGTACCTGGGTAATCTGTCTGATCTTCTCCCGTGGGCTCACTATTTGGCGTGAGTGTAAAGGTATTGGTTGAGGTACCACCCGCTACCGGCGTATCTTGACCATTATCATTATTATCCGTCGTATCGGTATTATCCTCACCCGGGAACGATTCTTTGTTCTCTAGCGGTTGACCCGCTCCAAAGTTGGAAGCTGGTACGTGGATGAAGTAATTACCCGCTACTAAACCATCAAAGTAGTAATAGCCCGTTGCACTCGTACTCATCGTCGCAAGTGGCGCATCTACCCCAACCGTAGCTCCTCCGGCGTACAAACTAACCGTCACATTCTCTAGTGGCATATCCGTTCCTCCTTCAAAAGTACCATTACCATTCACATCCATGTAGATGTAGTTACCTACCGCTACTAGCTCCGTGCGGAAGGTCAAGTCAATCGTTGCATTTACATTATCATCATCCAGGGTACCTGGGTAATCTGTCTGATCTTCGCCCGTTGGCTCACTATTTGGCATCAGCGTAAAGGTATTGGTTGAGGTACCACCTGCTACTGGCGTATCTTGACCATTATCGTTATTATCCGTATTGTCTGTTAGGTCTTCACCCGGGAATGATTCTTTGTTCTCTAGCGGCTGACCCGCGCCAAAGTTGGAAGCTGGTACATGGATGAAGTAATCACCCGCATTCAAGCCATCAAAGTAGTAATAGCCCGTCGCACTCGTACTCATTGTGGCGAGCGGCGCATCTACCCCAACCGTCGCTCCGCCGGCGTACAAGGCAACCGTCACATTTTCAAGCGGCATATCCGTACCTCCTTCAAAAGTCCCATTACCATTCACATCCATATAGATGTAATTACCTACCGCTACTAGCTCCGTGCGGAAGGTCAAGTCAATGGTCGCATTTACATTATCATCATCCAGGGTACCCGGATAATCTGTCTGATCTTCGCCTGTTGGCTCACTATTCGGTGTCAGCGTAAAGGTATTGGTTGACGTACCACCAGCTACCGGTGTATCTAGACCGTTATCGTTATTATCCGTATTGTCTGTTGGGTCTTCACCCGGGAATGATTCTTTATTCTCCAGCGGCTGACCTACCCCAAAGTTCGAGGCTGGTACGTGGATGAAGTAATCACCCGCTATTAGGTTATCAAAGTAGTAATAACCCGTCGCACTCGTACTCATTGTGGCAAGTGGCGCATCTACCCCAACCGTAGCTCCTCCGGCGTACAAGGCAACCGTCACATTTTCAAGCGGCATATCCGTTCCCCCTTCAAAAGTCCCATTACCATTCACATCCATATAGATGTAGTTTCCTACCGCTACTAGCTCCGTGCGGAAGGTCAAGTCAATCGTCGCATTTACATTATCATCATCCAGGGTACCCGGATAATCTGTCTGATCTTCTCCCGTGGGCTCACTATTCGGTGTCAGCGTAAAGGTATTGGTTGACGTACCACCTGCTACTGGCGTATCTAGACCATTATCATTATTATCCGTATTGTCTGTTGGGTCTTCACCCGGGAATGATTCTTTGTTCTCTAGCGGCTGACCCGCCCCAAAGTTCGAGGCTGGTACGTGGATGAAGTAATCGCCCGCCACTAGACCATCAAAGTAGTAATAGCCCGTCGCACTCGTACTCATTGTGGCGAGCGGCGCATCTACCCCAACTGTAGCTCCGCCGGCATACAAAGTAACTGTCACATTCTCAAGCGGCATATCCGTCCCCCCTTCAAAAGTACCATTACCATTCACATCCATGTAGATGTAGTTACCCACCGCTACTAGCTCCGTACGGAAGGTCAAGTCAATGGTCGCATTTACATTATCATCATCCAGGGTACCCGGATAATCCGTCTGATCTTCACCCGTGGGCTCACTATTCGGTGTCAGTGTAAAGGTATTGGTCGACGTACCACCAGCTACTGGCGTATCTTGACCATTATCATTATTATCCGTCGTATCGGTATTATCCTCACCCGGGAACGATTCTTTGTTCTCCAGCGGTTGACCCGCTCCAAAGTTCGAGGCTGGTACGTGGATGAAGTAATCGCCCGCTATTAGGTTATCAAAGTAGTAATAGCCCGTCGCACTCGTACTCACCGTCGCTAACGGTGCATCTACCCCGACCGTAGCTCCTCCGGCATACAAAGTAACCGTCACATTCTCTAGTGGCATATCCGTTCCTCCTTCAAAGGTGCCATTACCATTTACATCCATGTAGATGTAATTACCAACCGCTACTAGCTCCGTACGGAAGGTCAAGTCAATGGTCGCATTTACATTATCATCATCCAGGGTACCTGGATAATCTGTCTGATCTTCGCCCGTTGGCTCACTATTTGGTGTCAGCGTAAAGGTATTGGTTGACGTACCACCTGCTACTGGCGTATCTAGACCGTTATCATTATTATCCGTCGTATCGGTATTATCCTCACCCGGGAATGATTCTTTATTCTCTAGCGGCTGACCCACCCCAAAGTTCGAGGCTGGTACGTGGATAAAGTAATCACCCGCGGCCAGGTTATCAAAGTAGTAGTAACCCGTCGCACTCGTACTCATCGTCGCAAGTGGCGCATCTACCCCAACCGTAGCGCCTCCGGCGTACAAGCTAACCGTCACATTCTCAAGCGGCATATCCGTACCTCCTTCAAAGGTACCGTTACCATTCACATCCATGTAGATGTAGTTTCCTACCGCTACTAGCTCAGCAGAACAAGCGCTCTGCATCACAGTAGTTGTAATTCGGCAGGCATTATCATTATCATCGGTTATCGTGATCGTATAAGTCGTTACCCCATCGGCACTACCATCCTGCAGACGGAACGCTACTGAGCTACCATAAGCTACTCCCGTAGCTGCTCCTCCTCCTCCTAAGGTTACTACACCTCCATTATCAGCACTTACCGAGTAAGTCGTTCCGATATTCGTACCCACTGGATTTAGATTAAACGTAATGTAATCATCACTTGGATCAAACATCGTTCCATTATTATTACAAGTCTCCATCGTCTCACCCGCATCCGTTATATCACACACCGTCGAACAACTACTTTGCATGACCATAGTCGTAATCTGACAAGTGTTGTCTGCATCATCCGTAATCGTGATCGTATAGGTCGTTACCCCATCCGCACTACCGTCCTGTAAACGGAACGCTACTGAGCTACCATAAGCTATTCCCGTAGCTGCTCCTCCTCCTGCTAAACTCACCGTTCCTCCATTATCCACACTCAAAGAATAAGTAGTCCCTAAGCTTATGCCCGTTGGATTTAAATTAAACGTAATATAATCATCTGAAGGGTTCGCATTCGTCCCATTATCGTTACAATTCTCAGCCGTTTCTCCAGCATCCGTCAAATTACAAGGAACTGTACGGAAGGTCAAGTCAATCGTACCATTTACATTATCATCATCTAGGGTACCTGGATAGTCCGTCTGATCTTCGCCCGTGGGCTCACTATTTGGCGTCAGTGTAAAGGTATTGGTTGAGGTACCACCCGCTACTGGCGTATCTTGACCATTATCGTTATTATCCGTATTATCTGTTGGGTCTTCACCCGGGAATGATTCTTTATTCTCTAGTGGCTGACCAGCACCAAAGTTCGAGGCTGGTACGTGGATGAAGTAATCACCCGCTATTAGGTTATCAAAGTAGTAATAACCCGTCGCACTCGTACTCGTCGTCGCTAACGGTGCATCTACACCGACCGTAGCTCCTCCGGCGTACAGCGTAACCGTCACATTCTCAAGCGGCATATCCGTACCCCCTTCAAAAGTACCATTGCCATTTACATCCATGTAGATGTAGTTACCTACTGCTACCAGCTCCGTGCGGAAAGTCAAGTCGATCGTCGCATTTACATTATCATCATCCAGGCTACCTGGATAGTCCGTCTGATCTTCTCCCGTGGGCTCACTATTTGGTGTCAGCGTAAAGGTATTGGTTGACGTACCACCAGCTACCGGCGTATCTTGACCATTATCATTATTATCCGTCGTATCGGTATTATCCTCACCCGGGAACGATTCTTTGTTCTCTAGCGGTTGACCTACCCCAAAGTTTGAGGCCGGTACATGGATGAAGTAATCGCCCGCTACTAGACCATCAAAGTAGTAATAGCCCGTCGCACTCGTATTCATTGTGGCGAGTGGTGCATCTACCCCGACCGTCGCTCCGCCGGCGTACAAGGCAACCGTCACATTTTCTAGTGGCATATCCGTCCCCCCTTCAAAAGTACCATTACCATTCACATCCATATAGATGTAATTACCTACCGCTACTAATTCCGTACGGAAAGTCAAGTCAATCGTTGCATTCACATTATCATCATCCAGGGTACCTGGGTAGTCCGTCTGATCTTCTCCCGTTGGCTCACTATTTGGCGTCAGCGTGAACGTGTTCGTCGACGTACCACCCGCTACCGGCGTATCTTGACCATTATCATTATTATCCGTATTGTCTGTTGGGTCTTCACCCGGGAATGATTCTTTGTTCTCTAGCGGCTGACCCACCCCAAAGTTCGAGGCTGGTACATGGATGAAGTAATCGCCCGCTACTAGGCCATCAAAGTAGTAATAGCCCGTTGCACTCGTACTCATTGTGGCGAGCGGCGCATCTACCCCAACCGTAGCTCCGCCGGCGTACAAGGCAACCGTCACATTTTCTAGTGGCATATCCGTACCTCCTTCAAAGGTCCCATTACCGTTCACATCCATATAGATGTAGTTACCTACCGCTACTAGCTCCGTGCGGAAAGTCAAGTCAATGGTCGCATTCACATTATCATCAGGCAAACTACCCGGATAATCCGTTTGATCTTCACCCGTTGGCTCACTATTCGGCGTCAGCGTAAACGTGTTCGTCGACGTACCACCAGCTACTGGCGTATCTTGACCATTATCGTTATTATCCGTATTGTCTGTTGGGTCTTCACCCGGGAACGATTCTTTGTTCTCTAGCGGCTGACCCACCCCAAAGTTGGAAGCTGGTACGTGGATGAAGTAATCTCCCGCTACTAAATCATCAAAGTAGTAGTAACCCGTTGCACTCGTACTCATCGTCGCTAAGGGTGCATCTACCCCGACCGTAGCGCCTCCGGCGTACAAACTAACCGTCACATTCTCTAATGGCATATCCGTTCCTCCTTCAAAAGTACCGTTACCATTCACATCCATATAGATGTAGTTACCCACGGCTACTAACTCCGTACGGAAGGTAAAGTCAATCGTTCCATTTACATTATCATCATCCAGGCTACCTGGATAATTCGTCTGATCTTCCCCACTCGGCGCAGCATTTGGCGTCAAGGTGAACACATTAGAAGAAATACCATTCAACTCAGGATTTCCATTGTCTATCCCATTATCGTCACCATCCGTATTATCCGTCGCATCCGCTCCGGGGTAAGATTCCTTATTCTCCAGTGGCTGACCCGCTCCAAAATTCGACGCTGCTACGTGCACAAAATAGTCGCCTTCATCCAGCTCATCAAAGTAGTAGTAACCTGCCGCATCCGTTGTCTGCATACCTAGCGGCGCATCCACTCCCGGACTAGCACCACTAGCGTACAACTCTACCAACACGTTCTCCAAGGCCATATCTGTACCGTTGAATACCCCATCATCATTTACATCCATGAACACGAAGTTACCCACCGCTACTTTCTCCGTACGGAAGGTAAAGTCAATCGTCCCATTTACATTATCATCATCTAAAGTGCCCGGATAATCCGTCTGATCTTCGCCCGTCGGCTCACTATTTGGCATCAGCGTAAAGACATTTGACGACGTACCACCATTATCTGGGGTGTCGATACCATTATCATCACCATCACTGGTATCCGTATTATCCGCTCCGGGATAAGATTCTTTGTTCTCCAGTGGCTGACCTACGCCAAAGTTCGACGCTGGAATATGAATAAAGTAGTCTCCGGCCGCTAAGTCATCAAAATAGTAGTAACCCGTCGCACTCGTCGTCTCCGTTCCTACCGGTGTAGAGACCCCCGCTACATCGCCACTGCTGTATAACGCTACCGTTACATTTGCCAACGGCATATCGCCAGCCTCAAATGTACCATTATCATTATTGTCCATGTAGATGTAGTTTCCTACCGCTACTCGCTCCGTACGGAAGCCAAAGTCAACCGTAGAATTCACATTATCATCATCCAAGGGACCTGGATAATTCGTCTGATCTTCGCCCGTCGGTTCATCATTCGGCGTCAACGTGAATACCGGAGTAGAGATACCTCCGTTCGTGGGCGTATCCAACCCATTATCATTATCATCCGTCGTCGTCGTGCCATCAAAACCCGGTGTAGATTCCTTGTCTTCCAAGGGCTGACCCGCCCCAAAATTCGACGCTGGCACGTGGATAAAGTAATCACCCGCCACCAAATCATCGAAGTAGTAGTACCCACCCGCATCGGTCGTTGTCGTCGCCACCGGCGTATCCGTACCCGCTACCGCACCCGCATTGTAGAGCTCTATGGCTACATTCGGTAGGAGCATATCGCCAGCTTCAAACGTACCGTTGTTATTGTTGTCCATATATACTGTACTACCTACTGCTACCCGCTCGGTACGGAACCCTAAGTCAATCGTCCCATTCACATTATCATCATCCAAGGGACCCGGATAATCCGTCTGATCTTCTCCCGTCGGCTCACTATTGGCCGTCAAGGTGAACGTATTCGACGACGTACCGCCAGCAACTGGTGTATCCCCACCATTATCATTATTATCCGTCACATCACCACCATCCGCACCAGGGACCGACTCCCGATTCAACAAGGGTTGATCCGCATTAAAGTTTGAAACCGGAATGTGAACGAAGTAATCGCCCTCGGGTAACTCATCAAAGTAGTAGTAACCACGGGGGTTCGTACGCATACTCGCAACGGGATTATCCGTTCCTACCACATCACCTCCGTTATACAGCTCTACCGTTATATTTTCCAAAGGCATATCCGTTAAGGATTCAAACGTATTGTTGTTATTGTTATCCAGGTAAATGACGTTACCCACCGCTACCCGCTCCACAGAACATGGACTTTGCGCTACCGCAGTGGTAACGGAGCAAGCATTATCTGCATCATCAACAATCGTAAGCGTGTAGGTCGTTACCCCATCCGCACTACCGTCCTGCAGACGGAAGGACGTGGGTACACTGTAATCTATATTCGTCGCTGCGCCACCTCCCAACAGGGTCACTGTAGCGCCATTATCTACACTCACCGAATAGGTTGGGCTTAGGTTTAAACCCGTCGGTTGTAGGCTGAAGGTAATGTAATCATCCGTCGGATCAAAGGCCGTGCCGTTGTCATTACAAGCTTCATCCGTTTCACCCGCAGCCGTCATTTCACACACCGGTGAACACGCAGATTGTGACACAAAAGTCGTAACTAGACAACCATTATCCACATCATCCGTCGCCGTGATCGTATAACTCGTTAACCCATCCGCACTGCCATTCTGTAAACGGAAGGCCGTCGCACTACCGTAAGCTACACTCGTAGCCGATCCGCCGCCCGCTAAAGTCACTACCCCGCCATTATCTACACTCACCGAGTAAGTACCGGACGTATTCGAGCCCAGCGGGTTAAGGCTGAACGTAATATAATCATCACTCGCATCCGACATCGTCCCATTGTCATTACACGTCTCTAGCGTCTTACCGATCTCGGTCAAATCACATACCGTTGGACAAGGACGCTGTAGCACCATGGTCGTTGCCCGACACGCATTATCTACGTCATCTACTACCGTAATCGTATAGGTCGTTACCCCATCCGCACTGCCATCTTGCAGGCGGAAAGCCGTCGCACTACCGTAAGCTACGCTCGTAGCCGCTCCGCCGCCCGCTAAAGTCACTACCCCGCCATTATCTACACTCAACGAATAAGTACCTCCCAGATTTGAGCCCATTGGATCCAGGCTAAAGGTGATATAGTCATCCGTCTCATCACTCGTCGTCGTATTGTCATTACACGTCTCTAAGGTCTTACCCGCATCCGTCAAATCACAATTACTCGAACACCCACTCTGCATCACTAGCGTCGTTACCTCACAGGTATTGTCCTCATCATCCGTCACCGTAATCGTGTAGGTTGTTACCCCATCCGCACTGCCATCCTGCAAACGGAAGGCCGTCGCACTCCCATAGCTAATGCCACTCGCCGCACCACCACTCGCTAAAGTAACCGTTCCACCACCATTCACACTCACGGAGTAGGAATCTCCGATATTCGCTCCTACCGGATTCAGACTAAAGGTAATGTAGTCATCACTCGCATCCGTCGTCGTCCCATTATCATTACACGTCTCTAGGGTTTCACCCGCATCAGACAGCGCACAAACCGTAGAACAAGCGAATTGCGATACTTGCGTGAGCACACGACAAGCATTATCCGCATCATCCGTCACCGTAATCGTATATACGGTGCCGTCCGCACTCCCATTCTCCAGGCGGAAAGCCGTCGCACTACCGTAATTTACGTTAGTCGCAGCTCCACCACCCCCTAGCGTTACCGTAGCTCCATTATCCACGCTCACCGAATAGGTCGCACCGATATTCGAACCCGTTGGATTCAGACTAAACGTGACGTAATCATCACTTGGATCCGCCGGAGTACCATTCGTATTACACGCTTCGGCCGTTTCACCCGCATCCGTCATATTACAGGCCGTTGAACACGAACTCTGCAGCACCGTTGTCGTAATCTGACAAGCATTATCATTCGCATCCGTAATCGTGATCGTGTAAGTCGTCGTGCCATCCGCACTCCCATCCTGTAGGCGGAAAGCCGTTACCATACCGTAGCTGATGCCCGTCGCAGCTCCGCCCGCAGCCAGCATCACCGTGCCGCCATTATCCGCACTCACCGTATAGCTCGCTCCCAGGTTCATACCCGTCGGGTTCAAGCTGAAACTGATATAGTCATCACTCGGATCCTCTATTGTACCGTTATCGCGGCACGCTTCCAGACTCTCGCCCGCTGCCGTTAGCACACATACCGGAGAGCACGCATTCTGGCTCACCAGCGTCGTAATCCGACATGAAGGGTCCGCATCATCCGTAATCGTGAGTGTATACGTTACCCCATTCGCACTCCCATCCTGCAAGCGCAAAGCCGTCGCCATACCGTAGCTCACATTCGCCGCCAGGCCACCACCCGCCAGGGTCACCGTCGCGCCATTATTCGCACTCACCGAATAGGTCGTACCCAGATTCGTACCCACCGGATTCAGGCTAAAGCTGATGTAATCATCACTCACATCCGATACCGTCCCATTATCTTCACACATTTCCAGGGTCTGGCCCGCAGCCGTCAAATCACAAACCGTAGAACAGGAGCCCTGCATCAGCGTCGTAATCGCCTGACATCCACTATCGCCATTATCCGTCAGCGTGATCGTGTAGGTCGTACTACCATCTGCACTACCGGTCTGCAAGCGGAAAGCCGTCGCACTCCCATAACTTACATTCGTGGCCGCTCCGCCACCCGCCAGGGTGACTACCCCACCATTATCCACACTCAACCCATAGCTTGAACCCAGATTCATCCCCACCGGATTCAGGCTAAAGGTGATATAATCATCGCTCGCATCAGCCGTCGTACCGTTGTCGTTACACGTCTCCAGCGTCTCGCCCGCATCACTAATATCACACATACTTGAGCATGAATTCTGCTGGACCGTCGTGGTCACCTGACAAGCCATATTCGTTTCCTCCGTGATCGTGATCGTGTACAATGTACCATCCGCACTCCCATTCTGCAAACGGAAAGTCGTTGAGGTGTTGTACACCATGCCTACCGCAGGGGTACCGTCCAACAAGGTCACTATTCCACCATTATCCGCCGTCACCGCGTAGCTAAATACGTTCATCCCCACCGGATCAAGATTAAACGTGATGTAATCATCACTCGCATCCGAAGGCGTCCCATTATCATTGCACGCCTCCAGCGTCTCGCCCGCATCACTCAGCTCACATACATCAGAGCACGTAGCCGCCATCACCGTCGTGGTGATCTGACAACTGTTATCCGCATTATCCGTCACCGTGATCGTGTAAGTCGTCGCTCCATCCGCACTCCCATTCTGTAAACGGAACGCCGTCGCGGAACCGTAACTCACGCCCGTAGCCGCTCCGCCACCCGCCAGGGTTACCGTCGCGCCATTATCCGCACTCACCGTATAACTCCCGCCCAGGTTAGCGCCTTGCGGATTCAAACTGAAGGTTACATAATCATCACTCGCATCCGACATCGTCCCATTATCATTACACGCCTCCATACTGCCTCCCGCATCCGTTAGCTCACAATCAGGTGAACACGAGGGCTGCGTAAGCATCAACGTTATTTCACAGGCACTATCAGCCGCATCCGTCAGCGTGATCGTGTAAGTCGTCGAACCATCCGCACTCCCGTCCTGTAAACGGAACCCTACTGCACTACCGTAGCTGATGCCCGTAGCCGGATCACCATTCGCTAAGCTCACTACCCCCCCATTATCCGCACTTACCGTATAACTCGCTCCCAAATTCGTACCCGTCGGATTTAGACTAAACGTGATATAATCATCACTCGCATCCGATGACGTCCCGTTATCATTACAAGCCTGCAGGCTTACACCTTCATCCAATAGGCTACACAAAGGAGAACAGCTACTCTGCATCACCGTGGTCGTGACCGTGCAGCTATTATCATCATCATCCGTGATTGTGATCGTATAAGTCGTTGAGCCGTCCGCACTCCCATCCTGTAAGCGCACAGCCGTCGCACTACCGTAGCTAATGCCCGTAGCCGGATCACCGTTCGCCAGCGTCACTAC
The DNA here is from genome assembly GCF_014132355.1 of Okeania sp. KiyG1. GTDB lineage: Bacteria > Cyanobacteriota > Cyanobacteriia > Cyanobacteriales > Microcoleaceae > Okeania. Next base: position 2,529 of record NZ_BLZO01000197.1, on the reverse strand, counting down.
CCCGCCATTATCTGCACTCACCGTATAACTCGCTCCCACATTCGTACCCATCGGATTCAGGCTAAAGCTCACATAATCATCCGCCGGATCAGACGAGGTCCCGTTATCATTACAAGTCTCCAAAGTCGCGCCCGCTGACGTTAGCACACAGTCATTCGAACACGCTGACTGTATGACCGTCGTGGTGATCGTACAGCTATTATCCGCATCATCCGTAATCGTAATGGTGTAAGTCGTTGTCCCATCGGCACTGCCATTCTGCAAGCGGAACGCCGTCGCACTACCATAGCTCACCGTCGTAGCTGCTCCACCACCGGCTAAGCTCACTACCCCCCCATTATCCGCACTTACCGTATAAGTGCTTAAGTTGATACCCGTTGGATTCAGACTGAAGGTGATGTAATCATCCGAGGGATCTACCCCCGTCCCATTATTATTACACGCTTCCATACTCTCACCCGCAGCCGTTAAATTACACATCGTAGAGCACGAATTTTGACTTACCGTGGTCAGTACCTGGCACGTATTGTCATCATCATCCCTTACCGTTACCGTGTAAACCGTACTGCCATCCGCACTCCCGTTCTGTAAACGGAACGCCGTCGCACTACCGTAGCTCACACTCGTCGCCGCGCCGCCACCGGCTAGGGTCACCACCCCACCATTGTTCACACTCAACGAATAGCTACTGCCTAAACCCGTACCCGTCGGATTCAGACTAAAGGTGATATAATCATCCGCTGGATCGCTACCCGTACCATTATCATTACACATCTCCAAGGTCTCACCCGCAGCCGTTAGATTACACGGGGTCGACGAACACTGATTCTGTTGTACCGTCGTTGTAATCGTACAACTACTACCACCACCATCATCCGTAATCGTAATCGTATACAGCGTACCATCCGCACTCCCATTTTGTAGGCGGAAACCTACCGCGCTACCATAACTTACACCCGTGGCTGCGCCACCACCCGCCAGGGTCACTACCCCGCCATTATCCGCCGTCACCGAATAACTACTCCCCAGGCCTGGACCCGTCGGGTTCAAACTAAAGGTCACATAATCATCCGAGGGGTCTGCACCCGTCCCATTATCATTACAAGCTTCCATACTCTCACCCGCATCACCCAGCTCAATTACCGTCACCGTCACACAGTTACTGTACGCTAAAATCGAACAAGTGGGCCGACGGCTCACCCGGACATAACTCGTCGTTTGGCTAACCATACCCGGATCGTACGCATTGAAGCGCGTACCCGTACCCGCTGCCGTCACCGCTACTCCTCCTACTACCGGAGAGGCCGTACCAGAACCTACCGGTGGACAACCCTCCGTAAATGCGTACCACTGATACAGCGTCGACGAAGCTACCGCACCCGGTGGGTTATTCAAACTCGTCAGCCGCGCAGCCGTCTCGCCCAAACAAATCGTCTGATCACCCAAAACATCCCCGCCGTTCTCAAAACGGCAAAGGTCCGAGCAACTATTCTGCTGCACCGTCGTCGTAGCTTGACACGTATTATCGCTATCGTCCCTAATCGTTACCGTATACAGCGTCCCATCCGCACTACCTAATTGTAAACGGAAGTTCGTCGGCATACCGTAGCTGATGCCCGTGGCAGCTCCACCAGCAGACCCATCCGCATTCATTAGGATTACCGTACCGCCATTATTAACCGTCACCGAATACGTGCCCTCCAAGCCCGTACCCGTCGGATTCAGCGTAAACGATATAAAATCATCACTCGTATCGAAGCGTGAATTTGCATCATTACAATATTGATAAATGTTGCCCGCATCCGTGATCGCACATAAGGTCAAACACGAACTTTGCATCACCGTCGTCGTGACCTGACAACTGTTATCCGCAGCGTCCGTCACCGTAATCGTATACGTCGTACTGCCATCCGCACTCCCATTTTGTAAACGAAACGCCGTCGCACTACCATAGCTCACTCCCGTCGCCGAACCACCACCCGCTAGGGTCACCACTCCGCCATTATCCGCACTCACCGAATAACTACTCCCCAGATTGACGCCCGTTGGGTTCAGACTGAAGGTGATATAATCATCACTCGTATCCGGATTCGTCCCGTTATCGTTACACGTCTCTAGCGTCTCACCCGCATCCGTCAGCAAACAATCCAGTGAACAACTATTTTGAATTACCGTCGTCGTAATTTGACACGTGCTGTTATCATCATCCGTCACCGTAATCGTATACACCGTACTGCCATCCGCACTCCCATCCTGTAAACGGAACGCCGTCGCACTACCATAGCTCACATTCGTCGCCGAACCACCACCCGCTAAGGTCACTACCCCGCCATTATCTACACTCAACGAATAACTCGAGCCCAAATCACTACCCATCGGATTGAGGCTAAACGTAATATAGTCATCCGCAGGATTCGTCCCCGTTCCATTATTATTACACGCTTCCAGCGTCTCACCCGCAGCCGTCAAATTACATAAGGTCGAACAACTACTCTGTGACACCATCGTCGTAACCTGACACGTATTGTC
>NZ_BLZO01000196.1 GCF_014132355.1 Okeania sp. KiyG1 | reverse complement strand
CCAAAAATTCAAAATCAAATCAATTATTTTTTCCTATTTCCTACTGTAAGGACGTTGCATGCAACGTCCCTACTGTTAACAGATAGAATAAAATAAATTTCATCCAATGACAAAAAAACAAAAAAAGTCGATATTAGTAGTAAACGTCTAATTGGAATTGCCCCCAGTCGTTGGGTAGAATGGGTCATTTCAGTTATCAGTTATCAGTTATCAGTTATCAGTTTTTTATCCCCTTAAAAGAGTCAGCTTCAGACCCAATTTTTCGGTTACATAAATTACCAATATTACTGTCGAAGAAATTATTTCTTCAGACTTCCAATGGGTAAGTCGAGAAGGAGATGTTTTGCTCAGTGTTTCTAGTCAAGAACATGGAGAATTTCTGGTTCTCAATGAAATGCAATTAAGGTACAACACAGAAATGCCGCGTCGGATGCGTGCTTATGCCGCATTAGCAGAAGAAAAGTACAAAAAACCTGTTTATCCGGTATTAATAAATATCCTTCAACCAAGCACACCCACAGAAATAGTCAATTGTTATGAATCAGAATTTTTGAACCTCAGAGCGTATCAAGATTATCGAGTTATTAACTTGTGGGAAGTAGAAGCACAAACAGTTTTTCAATAACCTATTCCTTCTTTACTTCCTTTTGTTCCTATTCTTAAAGGTGGAGGAGAAGAAGCAACTGTGAGACAAGCATTGCAACTTTTGCGGGAGGATGAAGAACTTTCAGAATTAGAAAATTTACTAGCATTTTTTGCTACCTTTGTATTAAAGACCGAAATAGTGCAACAAATAATGAGGTGGGATCTGGCAGTATTACAACAATCTCCTTGGTATCAACAAATCTTACAAGAGGGAGTAAAAATTGGTGAACAAAGAGGTGAAAAACGAGGCGAACAAAAAGGAATACTTTCTGGAATAGTTCTAGGATTAGAATTGAAATTTGGCTCCTCAGGAAAGGAGATATTTTCAGAGATTAATACTATGGAAAATATTCAGGTTTTATAAACAATTCTCGCCTCTCTCAAAACTGTGGAAACTATCGAGCAATTACGGCAAATTTATCAATCAGATTCTTAAACAGTATGTTCTGAAAAAAAAGTGTAAATTTTGTTTCTTTCCCTACTACCTTTTATTTTGATTCTTAAAGGAGGAGAAGAAGCAACTGTGAGACAAGCATTACAACTTTTGCGGGAGGATGAAGAACTATCATAATTAGAAAATTTACTAGCATTTTTTGCTACCTTTGTATTAAAGACCGAAATAGTGCAACAAATAATGAGGTGGGATATGGCAGTATTACAACAATCTCCTTGGTATCAACAAATTTTACAAGAGGGAGTAGTAATTGGCGAACAAAGAGGAATTGAAATAGGTCAACAAAGAGGAATACTTTCTGGAATAGAACTAGGATTAGAATTGAAATTTGGGGAGTTAGGAAAGGAGATATTTTCAGAAGATTAATGCTATGGAAAATATTCAGGTTTTAGAAACAATTATCGCCTCTCTCAAAACTGTGGAAACTATCGAGCAATTACGGCAAATTTATCAATCAGATTCTTAAACAGTATGTTCTGAAAAAAGTGTAAATTTTGTTTCTTTCCCTACTACCTTTTATTTTGATTCTTAAAGGAGGAGAAGAAGCAACTGTGAGACAAGCATTACAACTTTTGCGGGAGGATGAAGAACTATCAGAATTAGAAAATTTACTAGCATTTTTTGCTACCTTTGTATTAAAGACCGAAATAGTGCAACAAATAATGAGGTGGGATATGGCAGTTTTACAACAATCTCCCTGGTATCAACAAATTTTACAAGAGGGAGTAGTAATTGGCGAACAAAGAGGAATTGAAATAGGTCAACAAAGAGGAATACTTTCTGGAATAGAACTAGGATTAGAATTGAAATTTGGGGAGTTAGGAAAGGAGATATTTTCAGAAGATTAATGCTATGGAAAATATTCAGGTTTTAGAAACAATTATCGCCTCTCTCAAAACTGTGGAAACTATCGAGCAATTACGGCAAATTTATCAATCAGATTCTTAAACAGTATGTTCTGAAAAAAAAGTGTAAATTTTGTTTCTTTCCCTACTACCTTTTATTTTGATTCTTAAAGGAGGAGAAGAAGCAACTGTGAGACAAGCATTACAACTTTTGCGGGAGGATGAAGAACTATCAGAATTAGAAAATTTACTAGCATTTTTTGCTACCTTTGTATTAAAGACCGAAATAGTGCAACAAATAATGAGGTGGGATATGGTAGTTTTACAACAATCTCCCTGGTATCAACAAATTTTACAAGAGGGAGTAGTAATTGGCGAACAAAGAGGAATTGAAATAGGTCAACAAAGAGGAATACTTTCTGGAATAGAACTAGGATTAGAATTGAAATTTGGGGAGTTAGGAAAGGAGATATTTTCAGAAGATTAATGCTATGGAAAATATTCAGGTTTTAGAAACAATTCTCGCCTCTATCAAAACTGTGGAAACTATCGAGCAATTACGGCAAATTTATCAGTCAGATTCTTAAATAGGGAGTAGTATCAATAATTAATAATTAATTATTAATTATTAACAGTTACCTATCCTTAGAAAAGAAGAGGGTTTACTCATTGTTTCTCCTTTAAAGGAAAGGCTTTAAACCTTAATTTTTCTGCTTCAGCGAGGAGTGGGGAGTAGGATTCATCTCATCAAATGTTTTCAAATTTTGAGCTTCATTAATTTAAACCCTGAACCCGTTCCTACCATTACAACTATCAGAGATTACTTTTAACTTTTAAGTTTTGACTTTTGACTTAATTTTAGATGTCGGTCTACGACAATAATGTACTCATTGACATCCTCCCCGGCCTAAAGGCACGGGGATTCCTACCGAGCCGTAGCTCCTCGGCGAGTTGACCTTTCACAGGCTGCTGCTACTTTGGCAGTAGTCTTACGCTTGCCTCCGCGTCCGTTTTGTGTCTCGGACTGCCCGCCCGCGACTAATATATTTATCGCTGCATTCTCGTCTCTATCATGTTTTGCACCACAGTTGAGACACTCCCATTCTCGCACCTTCAGGTCTAGCTTCCCACCTTTGAATCCACAATTTGAGCAAATTTGGGATGTTGGCTCAAGGGCGACTAATTACTCTAAAATCACGACCATATTTTTCTGCTTTTCCTTCTAAGAATGTCCGGAATTGTCTCCAACCTAAATCGGATACCCACCCCTCTTGCTCCCCTCGGGAGGATGGAGTGGGTTACGGTTTTTAACCATTCCAGATACATTCAAATCTTCTAAAACAATTGTTTGGTTTTCACGAATTATTTCAGTGGATAATTTATGTAGAAAGTCTGTTCTTGTATCTTTCAGTTTGCCATGGAATTTAGCTACTCTAATCCGTGCTTTTTCATACCTTTTAGAGCCTTTAGTTTTATGAGATAATGACAAACTTTACCTTTCTTAATTTCTTAATTCGTTTCTTCAGTGGCTTAGGAGCATCAACCTTTGTACCATCACTAAATGTAGCAAAGGTTTTAATACCTAAATCTATACCTACTGAATTATCAGTTTGAGGTAAGATTTCTGGTTGTATTTCTACTACAAAACTCAAGAAATATCTATGTAGGGGCGAACGGCCGTTCGCCCCTACGTCTTTAATTACTGTTACTGATGATGGAGCAGCAGGTAACTCTCTTGACCATACAATTTTCAGCTTTCCTATCTTTGCTAAATAAACTTTATGTTGACCAACTTTAAACCCTCCCTTTGTAAATCTAGCAGTTGCGAGCGACTTTTTACTTTTAAATTTAGGAGGTTTAACAGGTTTACCTTTTCTCTGGCCTTGAGTTGATTTAAAAAAGTTTGTAGGGGCGAACGGCCGTTCGCCCCTACGGTTTAAATCATTCAAGGACTGCTGCAGTGGTATATTAGAAACCTCTGACAACCATTCTCTGCATTCAGTCTTTTTAGCTTGAGTAATAAAAAGCTTTTGTAGTTCAGAATTAATGGGTTTCTTTTCTCCTGAATTATGCTTTTCTTGGCAGCAAGCTAGACTATCATTCACTCGCCACACGGACACAACCAAATAGCTTGGCTAATCGGTATTTTTGTCCGGGTGTGGGATAGATACGATACTTAAATCTAGCTTTCATAATTTGACTCTTAAACTAACAACATTATAACATATTTATTGAAAAAATCAACCCGCAATAAAAAGTCGCCCTTCTAGGGCGAGGCTTGAGACCCATTTTTTCGGTCATTTTAGTTAGCCTCCTGTCGGAGGAACTGCGTTATAGCAGTCGAAGTAAAGGTTAGGACAGGTCAAAAGCTTAAAACTCAGACAACGTAATACTTTTCCTTCTTCCTTCTTCCTTCTTCCTTCTTTCTTCTGCTATAACAGTTGTCAGAGATGACTTTTAAATTTTGACTTTTACCTTTAACTGATGTCATGATAAAAACTAATACAATTGACAAAATTAATACTCAGATTGAGCCGGAAAAATTAGAAGAAAAAGTAGAAACCCAGAATTTATACCTGCGCCTATTTAGCTATGGTTTACCACATAAAACACCATTTTTATTAGGCATACTATTAACAATCTTTGGCTCATTTGTTACTTTCTTTATCCCCCAAATTAATCGCTATGTTATTGATGTAATAATTCCTGAAAAACAATTCAATATGCTGCCATGGGTAGCAGCACTTATCCTATTGATGAGTTTAGTAGGAGGTATATTATCTTTTTTGCAATTGTATGCGATAAAAATCTTTGGGGAAAACACAATTAAAAGTATTCGCGTAAATCTATATCAACATCTTCAATTTTTGTCCATTAGTTATTTTGAAAATCAACGTACTGGTGAATTAATATTACGATTGGGAAGAGATGTAGAAATAGTCGGGCAATTACTTAACTCTAATTTAATCGCAATTCTAATTGATAGTTTTGCTTTTATTGTCGTTTTTATTTATTTATTAATCAGTAATTGGCTTCTGGCAATAGCGATCGCTCTGACTTGGCCTTTGATAATTTATCTTTTACAGGTTACTCAGAAAAGACTCAAAAAAATATTCCAAGATACGAATCGAGCAAGAGAGATAATTAGCAATCATTTACAAGATACTATATCGAATATTACTATCATTAAATCTTTTGGTAATGAGCAGTATGAAATTGACCGATTTAGTGAATATAGTCATAATTATATGGAGAAAAACCTCCAGGCAACTCGGTTTTTAGCTATATCTACACCAGTAATTAATACCCTGAATAAACTAGGTAATGTCATTGCATTAGTTTTTGCTTCTTGGGGAGTAATGGTTGGTAGTTTGACTATTGGAGAATTAACAGCTATTTTGAGTTATGTCACCCTCCTAAATAAACCAATTAGTCGGTTTAATGGGTTAATAAGTATGATTCAAAAAGCAACGGTATCAGCTCAAAATATTTTTTCAGTTCTAGATACTAAACTGGAAGTTACTGATAAGGAAAATGCGATTAATTTAACCTCTATTCAGGGTAATATCAAATTTGAAGAAGTGGGGTTTGGTTATCAAGATAGGGAATTAGTTATTGAGGATTTCAACTTAGATATTAAACCAGGAACTTCAGTAGCTTTAGTTGGTTCTTCTGGTGCTGGAAAAAGTACAATTGCTAAAATAGCAGCACGTTTTTATGACCCGAAAAAAGGGCGAATTTTAATTGATGGACAGGACCTGAGAGATGTAAGTTTAAATTCATTGCGATCGCATATTGGCATTGTTCCTCAAGAAACATTACTGCTCTATGGTACGGTACGAGATAATATTGTTTACGGTAAGCTAGATGCGACAGATGAAGAAATTGAAGCAGCAGCAAAAGCGGCCAATGCTCATAACTTTATTATGAGTTTTCCTGATGGTTATAACTCTATTATTGGTGAGCAAGGAGTAAAGTTATCAGGAGGACAGAGACAAAGAATAGCGATCGCCCGAGTTTTGCTAAAAAACCCTCAAATTGTCATTTTAGATGAAGCAACTTCAGCTTTAGATTCTGAGTCAGAAAAATTAATTCAAGAGTCTGTAAATAATCTTTTTCAAGGACGTACTAGCTTAGTTATTGCTCATCGACTTTCAACTATTTGTGATGTAGATTTAATTGTAGTTCTGGAAAAAGGTAAGATTGTGGAAATGGGAACTCATGCAGAATTAATTGCTAAAGAGGGGAGATATGCTTATCTCTACGGACTACAATTATCTGAAAATAAGTAAGCTATCAGCTATCAGCTATCAGCTATCAGCTTTAAAGGTAATAAAGCACTTCTCTAATTTATGAGATACAGTTTTATATCCCCCCTAACCCCCCTTAATAAGGGGGGAACCGCTTAAAAAGGGGGGAGCTAACAAAAAGTCCCCCTTTTTAAGCTATGCTTTATAACCTACATTCCGCACCACAAAATGTAGCAACCGAAGAAGGAGTCAGGAGACAACCCACCCCTAACCCCTCCGGTGGAGGGGGAGACAGGAGACAGAATTTTAGAAGAAAATCATAGCTGTCGCGATCGAGTAAACGATCAAACAAGTATTTATGCTTAATTATTTACTCGGAATTTGATGAACGAAAAAAGTAATTGAGATGATTTACATAGTATAAATACTTACCAAGCTACAGATTTATATACTACTTTTAATGATACAAATTGAAGTGCGGAATGTGAGTTATAAACATCTTTCTTAACATAAAACTTGACAAAATAGACAAGTTATACCAGTTTGATAAATCTTTGCTACAAATACTTAGGTTACTGCTTAGGAGTCAGGAGTCGTATGGGAATGGGTTTTATACCATTTATTATGTAGTAATTTATCTTTTTCCTCCAATACATATTTCCTACAAATTATTTTAATACTGCTTATTATCTGTAACATTCTTTTTCAAATTGGTATTATGTATAAGTCTTTCAAAGGTTTTTGTCAGAGAAAAAGTGTATAAAAAGTACATTTTTTTGATGACTTAAGTAGTTTTTCCTATTCTACTATGATTCTTTCCTCCCTTCTCCCCTGCTCCCCTACTTCCCAGAAGGTTTTCAGGAGTTCCTTATAAGGGATAGCTTTTTCAGGGGGATTTAGGGGTATCATAAATGTACTTCATCTTTATGATAAATGCTATAAAACTGATAGCTAGTTAATAGTAATAAAACTTGATATAAGAGGGTAATGGTGAAAGATAAAAAAATCAAAATACAAAAGAAATATTATCAGAAACAGAGGAATATATTATCAATAAATCTCAATATATAAAGCCTAAAATCAGCAGAAATAATAACTTCCGCTCTGTATCCAAAATGTTGAGTAAAAAATTTCAATCTCCCTTACAAGCACCAAAAGTTGATGACACAAAAAAACAGGAAAAAATAGATAATATCTCTCAAGGTAGTAGCGGAAAAAACAACAGAAAAAGCACAAAATTGGTTGTAGAAAAAAAAGCCATAATAGTTAAGATAAAAGAATTTTTTGGTAGTCGTAAATTTTGGCTAGGATTAGGTGGTGCCGGAATAGGTAGTATTATCATTTATGGTGGGATAACTTGGCTGAAATTAGAGCAAAGTTTACCAGAAATTGCCGATATTTCTTCCTATAGTAGAGACGGCACTTTAACCATTAAAGCCGCCGATGGTAAAATTATCCAACAAACAGGACCCGCTACCAGAGAAAAAATTAAATTAGAAGATATTCCTACTCCCTTAGTTCAAGCTTTTATTGCTATTGAAGATAGACGCTTTTATCAACATACAGGAGTTGATTATCGGGGAGTTATTCGAGCACTTGTTTCAAACTTAATTGCCAGAGATGTTGTGCAAGGAGGTAGTAGTATCACACAACAGTTAGCGCGGATGGTATTCCTAGATATGGAACAAACTATCTGGCGTAAACTCCGAGAAGCAATGCTAGCTTGGAAAATGGAGCGGGAGTTATCAAAAGAAGAAATTCTGGAGCTATATCTAAATATAGTCTATCTCGGTTCAGGTGCTTATGGAGTCACTGATGCCGCCTGGGTGTACTTTAGCAAACCAGTTTCAGGACTAACTTTAGCAGAAATGGCAACTTTAGCAGGTTTGCCTCCTGCACCCAGTGAATATTCACCCTTAGTAAGTCCAGAAGCAGCTAAAAATCGTCGAAATATCGTGTTGGGAGTCATGCAAGAAGCAGGTTTGATTTCTCAACAGAGAGCTGAAATGGCGATCGCTAAACCAATGGAAGTACAACCAAGTGCACCGAAACGTCTGATAGTAGAAGCTCCATATTTTGCTAACTATATTCAGAAAGAGTTACCAAAATACGTTTCTCAAGAAGTCATAGAAGCAGGTGGTTTGACAATAGAAACAACATTGGACCGCAAGTGGCAAGAAATAGGAGAACAGGTAATTCAAGAAGCTGTTGATATTGATGGTGCTCGCCAAAGATTCGATCAAGCAGCATTAGTCGCTATTGATGCTACCACCGGAGAAGTTAAAGCATTGGTGGGAGGTCGAGACTTTGCCGAGAGTGAATTTAACCGCGCTATTCAAGCACAACGTCAACCAGGTTCTACTTTTAAAAGTTTTGTTTATGCCGCTGCAGTTGCTGCTGGTTTTCCTCCCACTGATGGTTATCGAGATGTACCGTTTACAGTAGATGGTTATAAGCCAAAAAATTATGGTAAAAAGTATGCTGGGTGGCGATCGATGATTGATTCTTTGGCTTATTCTGTGAATGTGGTAGCGGTACAGGTATTGATGGATGTGGGATTTGAACCTGTGATGAAGTTAGCTGAGGATATGGGAATTAAATCTGAGGTCAAGGCTACATATTCTATGGCGTTGGGTACTTGGGAGGTTAATTTATTAGAGTTAACAAATGCTTATGCTACTTTAGCAGCAGAGGGTAAGTTTATCGGTGCTCACGGAATTAAAAGAATAATTAATCAAAATGGTCAAGTTGTTTATGAAGCTTATGCTGAACCAAAGCAGGTTTTAGACAAGGATAGTACTGCTATTGTCACCTGGATGTTAGAAAATGTAGTGAAATATGGTAGTGGTGCCAACGCTTATTTGTACGACCGACCTGTTGCTGGCAAAACTGGCACAACCGAGGATGCACGAGACTTGTGGTTTATTGGTTATATTCCGCAAGTGGCAACAGGAATATGGTTAGGGAATGATGACAACAAACCAACCTGGGGTGTGAGTAGTACAGCAGCTTTTAATTGGCGACAGTTTATGAAACAGATAGTTGAGGATATACCTGTTAAAGATTTTCCTGACAGACCCAGTTTTTACGACCGCGAACCTACTATTGAAGCTCAACCTGTGGAACCAGAATGGATTAGATATGGTCAAATTGGGCCGGATGGTAGGGATGTGAATGAGAGGAAAGATGATAGAAATTATTAGATATCTTCAATAAAAGCGTAAGAGTTTTTTCTTCTATAGTAGCGATGGCCTTGGTCCAAAAAATTTTAGCTAAAATTACTTGGTGAGCGGTAAAAACACAATAAGTGAACATTTTGAACAGGTAAGTGAGCAGAAAAGTGAACAAAAAAGTGAGCGATCGGATTCGGATTATTGTGGGATTATAAAGTAGGTATCGAAGGTTAAATTTATGTCAGTATCTTTTCAAACATCCTCTAAGGATTTTCAATCAATTGAGCAGGAGTCAGCGCAATGTTAAAAATGTTAAAATCGAGGTTACTGTTTTCAAGTCTATTACTTTCGCTTCTAAGTTCTTTAACCCCATATGCCGCCAAAGCTGCTATTTTTTTAGACTGGAATCCTTCCCTTTCCGAATTACCGCCTTTCGAGTATGATGCTATTTTTTTTGAAGAAGATCCTGATACCTGGAAGTGGGATGTCTCCTTTTCTGATGAAATAGCAAATGTTTTTGTAGCTGCTCCAATCCATCCAATACCTTATTTACCAATAGAAGAATACAATGGGAATCATGACAATTCTACGGTTTCTTTAGAATTTTTTAGTCCAGGTGTCTATACGGCAAAGGTTGATTTCAGCAACCCTTCTATAGAAGATATGATTCAGTTCTTCTACGTTGATTCATCTATCCTTAATAATCAGGAATGCTCTACCTGCAAACCACCTCAGCACAGCAGGACACAAAAGATAGATCATCCTGGAACTGATGTAATTATTCTGGAACAGCCAAATCCTGAAGATAAGGCTATTAAGGACGCGGCTGATATTTTAGAAGGAGAAAAGAGAGCTAGTTCTGTAGATCAGGCAATTCAACATATTAAAGACGCTTTTGCCAATAAAGGTAACAAGCCAGTTTCTGTTAAGATTGTGGCTCACGGAAGTAGTGATTATATTTCTATAGGTTCCGGCACCGGAAAACCACAAGCTGGCAAGTTTTTATTTGACAATGATGCCTCTGTTGATAAATTCATTAAAGAGCTAAAAGGAAAAATTTCCTCATTAACGCTTAAAGCGTGTTGCGTTGCTAAAGGAGTAGAAAAACCTGGACGAAATCATCTGATGGAACGTCTAGCAGACGGATTAGGAGTTACTGTTAGTGGTTGGGATCAAGAAATTGTTGTTGTTAGGAATACGCCCGGTAAACGCGATGGTTATTTTGGACTAGATGTACATGGTAAAAAACTTTCAGCCCAGTCTGTTCCTGAATCTACTTCTACCCTATCTCTCCTAGCTCTCGGCACTTTTGCCACAGCCTCAACCCTCAAGCACAAACTTAACGCTTCCAAATCCACAAATAAAAAGCTAGAAAAAGCCTCTTAAAAACCACAAAAAAAACACCACAATACCCCTTCATTAATTGGAGGGGTTTGTTATTGATAAACTCCTAATTATTAATTGCCCCGTTCCGTATCGATTTTTTACTTCCAACTGCTCTAACCTAGCTGCATAAAATATCAACCTTTCCACCTCTACCAATATCAGCCATAAATAATTATTGGAAACTGAAAAATTGAGATTATTAACATCATCAACTTTCTCTAAACTCCCAAAGACATATACTTCATCTGCTACCTATAGAGAATTTAATTTATCTAAAATTGCCTCGTCTTTCAATGTGACTTGACTATTGTTGTTTCTGTAGACACTTTTACTCCCTTACTTATATCAAATCCGTTTAATTAGGTATAAAAGTATTCTCCATATCACAATAAAAATTATCTTTATTCATCTTGATTGTTAAAATCAACTTTTTCGTAAATGTCACTAAAAACTATTTCAAAATTTAGAGCAGTTAACTTTAACCTTGACTCTCCAGATTCATAATAGGAAGTTTGGGAAGTTTGGGGAGTTTGGGAAGTTTGGGGAGATAAAGAAAAACTGGGCAATAGCGCATCGGTTGGAACATTTTTTTATACCGAATTGAACGAATTTGATATGAGGTAAAAATTACCAAACTAGAGGATTTTTTTCTGGATTTTACTGTCTAGTCTTAGAAGTATAAGAAAAGAAATAAATCACTGAATTTCAGGAGAATTTTTCCTATGACTATTCAAACAAAAGTAAATAAAGTTCTTAGCCTTGGTTTAGTTGCCTTAACCGCTACTTCTTTATCATTTGCAACTATAATTCCTACAAAAAGTGCTTTTGCGGAACCAATAAAGCAAAGAAGTGTAACTCCAGAAGTCATCAACGAAGGGATGAATGGAATATGGAATTTGCAATGGAGGGTAAACGGATGGTTACACAGGGGACGTTTAAGAATGGATGGAAATTTTGGAACCATGATTGTCAATGTTACTGGACCTAATGGTAGAAGGGTTTATGCCGAACAACAAATGAGTATGGTTCCTAATAGAAATGGTTATACTATTCAGGGTAGTACGCCAACTTATCCTGGCAGTAATGCAAGAAATGATGCTTATCAATCTGATACTTTTTATGTTGAGTCAGGTCGTCGTGGTAATTGGGAAATGAAAAATTGTTCTGATTATTCTGGTTGTATTCCAGTGACAATGACAAGAATTGATAGATAAATTAAAGAAGCAATCAGCAATCAGCAATCAGCAATCAGCAGTAAATATCTGGGTTTGCGGAGCATTCCGGAACGGAAATGGGGATTTAAACCCCAGCTTAAAAAGCTGATAGCTGATAAGCTGATAGCTGTTTGCGGAGCATTCCGTCAGGAAATGCTAAAAGCTAGTAATAATATTACTCATTGATTGAACCATCAGGCATAATTGTTCCTCTCAGAATTACTCCATTTAAATCTACATCATTAATAATTGCACCTTCTAAATTAGCATTACTTAAATTAGTTTCTTGTTTATAACCCCGAAAATAGAAACTATGAAAATCTGTTCCACTCAAATTAGTATCAGCAAGATTAGCATATTCTAAATTAGTACCACGGAGACTAGCATTACTTAAATTAGCCTTTTCTAGATTTGCTCCCCAGAGTCTTGCTTCTAACAAATTAGCATTAACTAAATTGGCACTACTTAAATCTGCTAAAGTTAAGTCAGCTTCCAATAAACGAGTTTCACTTAAATTTGAATTTGTTAAATTAGCTCTATTAATATCTGCCCCATATAGATTAGCTCCTGTTAAATTAGCTCCTGTTAAATTAGCCCCTGAAAAGTTAGCACCATTCAAATCTGCATCCTGGAAATTTACACCAGTTAAATTAGCTCCCGAAAGATTTGCATTGCTTAAATTAGTTCCATGTAAATCTATTTCACTTAAATCGCACTGTTTCCATAAAAATGATACGCACCAATTATTTTCTAAAAGATTATTAATATCTTCCGTATTAGCTGCTATGACTGGTGCAGATAAACTAAAAAAAATTAAATAAATGGCTAAGGTAATAGCTACTAAAAATTTCATCATATCTAGTTTCTCGTTATTTTGATTGAATTTAAATTACATTTTTTGAACCTATTCTAAAGTAGAAAATACCAGAACAGGGAAAATTTATCAATATACGGACGTTTCATGCAACATCCCTACCTACGCCCCTACTCCTTACAAGGGTAAGTTTTTAAGGTTTGACACGGAGACACGGGGACGCCTTACAAGGGATAGAAATTTAAGTTTTTTTCTTGCTCTTATATCATGTCCGGATGATTAGTGATAAAAAAAACTTTCTCCTTCTTCTTTCTTCCCTCCTGATATAGAATCCGGTTATACAGTATATGTTTATAATTCTATCCACACTTTCTCGCCTTAAATCTCCCCATCTCCCCATCTCCCCATCTCCCCATCTCCCCATCTCCCCATCTCCCCATCTCCCCATCTCCCCATCTCCCCATCTCATATAATAAGTATTTAACCGGATTTGATATGACTCCTGACTTCCCCTCCCCCTCCCCTCCACGGTCGGGGCGAGGGGTGGGTTGACTCCTGAGGACTCCGTCGTTATTTATTTATAACTGTTCAACCGGACATGATATTAAGCCTTCCTCCTTCTTCCTTCTTCTCTCTTCCATCTTCCTTACCTTATGAGGTTAACTGATAACTGAAATCACCTACAAACAACTTTCAATAGTTGCTACTACTGATTGAGATAAGCTAGCTAGGTCATAACCACCTTCTAAACCAAATAAGATTTTGCGGGTTATCTGCAAACAATATTTTGTAAATGTTCCATAGTCTTCTGGCTTTAGAGAAATACCTGCTAATGGGTCATCATGGTTAGCATCATAGCCAGCACTAACAATCAATAGATCGGGTTGAAAGCTAGCTAAAAAGGGGATAACTTTTTGCTCGAATGTGGGTTGATAGATCGCCATTGTGGTACCTGGTGACATGGGTAAATTTAGTACATTATTGTGGAAACCATGTTCGTCAACATAGCCAGTTCCAGGATAACAGGGAGATTGATGGAGGGAGCAGTAGACTATATTTTCGCATTTTTCCACAATTTCTTGAGTACCGTTACCATGATGTACATCCCAGTCTAAAATAGCGACTTTGTTAATACCTGGTTTCTCTAGAGCATAATGAGCTGCGATCGCTGCATTGGAGAATAAGCAAAATCCCATTCCCCGTTTACTTTCAGCATGATGTCCAGGGGGTCTTGCTAACACAAACGCTGGATTTGCATTTGTTAATACTAGATCGACTCCATCTAACCAAGCACTGATAGCTAACAATGCCACATCATAACTTTTGCCAGAAACTGGTGTATCTCCATCCAAATAACCGCCACCTTGATTAGCTATTTCTGCTACTGCTTGAATATGAGTAGGGGAGTGAACTTTTTCTAGTAGTGTCATCAATGATGAATGGCGCTGTTGCACCGGGGTGGGCGATCGCCATTGCAATTGGCCATTGTGAGGAAAAGTCTGGAGAGTTTTGACAATTGCAGTTAAACGTTCTGGTCGCTCTGGGTGTAGCATACCAGTTTTGTGTTCGAGAAATTCATCGGAATAAATAACAGAAATCATAAGTTAATTTTAGATATTAGATTTTTTTATGAAATGAAACTTTTTATCTTTTGATTTTGGGTTTAATACCCCGCTGTCTACAAGGTGTTTACAGCTGGTTGAGGTTATAAGTCGTTGACTATCCCCATCCGCTTCTTCCTTCTTTTTTCTTTTTCAGGACTTACGCATAACCACCAGACCTAGTAGGGGCACCTGCGGAGTATGCGAAGCAAACGGCCGTTCGCCCCTACAGATGGTGTCTGACCTGATATTTTGCGTAAGTCCTGTTTTTTCTTCCTTCTTCCTTCTTCAGTGTAATCATACCAGTATTTTAACTTGAAATCGGATGGAAAATACTTATCTATTACTCATTAATTTTCTCAAAAATAGACACGAAATATGCTATAATTTTAGAGGTAAACAGCATAATTTTGCAAATACACCGAACTTAATTGGGCGAAATCCCATTTTTTCGGTTTTTTGTTAATTATTATATATTTAACAGAGTTTTTCATTATATGACTACTTCTGAGTCACGAATTGTACCAACCGATCTCCGTAATGAAATGTCCCGATCGTACCTAGAATACGCTATGAGCGTGATTGTAGGTAGGGCATTACCAGATACTAGGGATGGTCTCAAACCCGTGCATCGTCGCATACTCTATGCCATGAACGAATTAGGGTTAACAGCAGACCGCCCTTTCCGTAAGTGCGCTCGTGTGGTAGGAGAAGTGTTGGGTAAGTATCATCCCCACGGCGATACAGCGGTGTACGATGCTTTGGTGCGAATGGCTCAGGATTTTTCAATGCGATCGCCGCTCATTCACGGTCACGGTAATTTTGGTTCTGTAGATAATGACCCACCTGCGGCTATGCGTTACACGGAGTGTCGTCTACAAGCACTCACTTCTGATGCCATGTTGCGGGATATTGATGCAGAAACAGTAGATTTTGTTGATAACTTTGATGGTTCTCAACAAGAACCGTTGGCACTCCCCTCCCGCATTCCTCAACTATTCCTCAACGGTTCGTCTGGTATTGCAGTGGGAATGGCAACTAATATTCCTCCCCACAATTTGGGGGAGCTTATTGATGGTTTGTTAGCGCTGATCGAAAACCCAGAAATAACTGATACTGAGTTAATGCACTACATTCCCGGTCCTGACTTCCCTACAGGGGCTCAAATTCTTGGAAAGTCTGGTATCCGCGATGCTTATACACTGGGTCGTGGTTCTATAACTATGCGGGGTGTCGCCACCATAGAAACCCTCGAACAACGCGGTCGTCCTGACAAAGAAGCTATTATTGTCACAGAGTTACCTTACCAAACTAATAAAGCAGCTTTAATTGAAAAAATTGCCGAACTGGTTAATGATAAAAAAATTGATGGCATTTCTGATATTAGGGATGAAAGCGATCGTGACGGAATGCGGGTAGTTATCGAACTCAAACGAGATGCTTATCCTAGAGTTGTACTCAATAACCTCTATAAACAAACCACCCTACAAGCCAATTTTGGAGCTAATATTTTAGCATTAGTAAATTCAGAACCCCAGTTACTAACGCTGAAAAAATATCTGGAAGTATTCCTAGATTTTCGGATAGAAACTATTACGAGAAGGACTCAATACGAGCTCCGAAAAGCTGAAGAAAGAGACCATTTATTACAAGGTTTGTTAATTGCTTTAGATAACTTAGATGCAATTATTCAATTAATTCGTCAGGCTGCAGATACTCCTGCTGCTAAACAAGAACTAATTGAAAATCATGGTTTATCTGAAGTACAATCAGACGCAATTTTACAAATGCAGTTAAGAAGATTAACAGCATTAGAAGCACAAAAAATTGAACAAGAACATGAAGAATTACTGTTAAAAATTGCTGATTTACAAGACATATTAGCTAAACGAGAACGAATTCTAGAAATTATTGAAACTGAAGCTTTAGAAATCAAAGAACGCTATGCTACTCCGAGAAGAACTATCATTGAACTAGCAGAAGGTGAGCTAGATGATACAGATTTAATTGCCAATGAAAAAGCAATTATTCTATTAACAGAACAAGGGTATATTAAACGGATGCCAGTTAATACTTTTGAGGCTCAAAGTCGAGCAACTCGTGGTAAGTCTGGTACGAAAATGAAAGAAGATGATGGAGTTGAACATTTTCTCAGTTGTTGTGACCATGATAGTATTTTATTCTTTACTCAAAGAGGTGTTGTTTATTGTCTAAGTGCTTATCAAATTCCTATTGGTTCTCGTATAGCAAGGGGCGTACCAGTGGTACAAATGTTACCTATTCCACGAGATGAAAAAGTAACTTCTATAGTGGCAGTTTCAGAGTTCACTGATGATGAATTTTTAGTGATGTTGACCAAAGGTGGATATATTAAAAAAACACCTTTATCCGCATTTTCTAATATCCGTTCTAATGGATTAATTGCTATTTCTCTTGCTGAAGGCGACCAATTGAGATGGGTAAGAAGAGCGAAGGTTGATGATAGTGTGATTATTGCTTCTAGTTCTGGGATGGCAATTCACTTTAGAACGGATAATAAACAATTGCGTTCTTTGGGTCGTAATACTAGAGGGGTAAAATCTATGAAACTGATTGAAGATGATGAGTTAATTAGTATGGATATTTTACCCAGTTCAATTGTAGATAAAATTGCTGATGTTGATGAGGAAGAATTAGAACTAGAAGAAGCGGAATTAGAACTAGAAAATGGAGAAATAGAAGAGGAAGAAACTGAAGAAACATCAGCTAATAATACTGGTCCGTGGGCATTAGTTATTACTACTGGTGGTTATGGAAAGCGGGTGCCAGTTTCTCAATTTACTTTACAAAACCGAGGTGGTAAAGGTCGTATTGCTACTAAGTTTAAGAAGAAGAAAAAGAAACAAGATAAATTAGCTTCTTTACGAATAGTTAATGAAACTGAAGAGTTAATAATGATTACTACTCGTGGAATTATTATTCGTCAAGCAATTGATGCTATTTCGATTCAATCTCGTAGTGCTACAGGAGTAAGGGTACAAAAATTAGATGATGCAGATAGCATTGCAGAAGTGGCTTTAGTTCCGGCAACAGAAACTGAAGAAATAGAGGAAAGTGAAGATATAGATGTAGAAGATATGGAAGATATAGATGCAGAAGAAACTGAAGATATAGATGTAGAAGATATGGAGGATATAGACGCAGAAGATATGGAAGATATGGAGGAAGATTGACTACTCCCCGGACTCAAGTCACGGGGATTCTAAGTTGATACTACGCAACAGGATAAATCCATGTTGCTTCGTTTCTTCTTGGCTGACCAAAGATACACTCTCTGGGGGCAAGTCAAAGTGCCCCTACACAGTCTGCTTAAGTCTAAACTTAGCTTTCTGCTTACTTTTGTAATTATATTTGCAGCCCCGTTACAGTCTGCATTAACACACCAATTACTACCTGTTCTATACAAACCACGCTTAATTCTTTTTCCTGATGGTTTCCAATCATCGGGTTTTTCACCATAAATAGGCAGATCGTCGCCATCTAAAAACGAAGCAATACTTGTATAACTTTCTTCGGTTTCTATAAATATAATCCCATACTCATCACACAATTGAGCTATTCTTTCTTTGAGTCTAGCTGTAGGAATTGGTACAAACTCAGAATTCTTTTTATGGCCTAATTCTATTTCATTTTTCTGACCTTTATTCCAACCAAAAACAATTGTACCAATAGAATTTTTTAAACAATGATTAATGACTATTCTGGCTGCTTTATTTATACCGTCACGAATTTGACGGTTACGCTTTTCTGTAATAGCAGCTAGTTTATTTGACCAAAATCCAGTCGGTTTATTTTCTTTAATAATTGATACTTGTTTGTTGTACCAACGATTCATTGATTTGAGATGTTTACCATCTATAATTAAGCTTGTACCCACATTAGATACACAGGTCAACCAATTATTTACACCATGGTCAATTCCTAATACATTTTCTTGATTTAATTGAGGTTTAACTACGATTTCTTTTTCATAGACACGCTTCCCAATAAAAACATTTGTTTCTCGGTAGGATTCTCAGTTCTTTGAGAGTAGAAAATTCTAGATTACTAGGCATTGGAATTAAAAAGCTATCTACTCCAAACCAGCGTTTACAGGTATTACCTAGTGGTACTCTGATTTGATTACCTTTGAGTTTTAATGCTTGCTTGGGGTAACTAACTGTAGCCATCCCCCCTTTTTTTCTGTAGTTAGGAATCCTTGGTCTGCCTGAGATTTTTCCTGAACTATAGGCAATAATAAGACCATAATAAGAGCGAAATGATTCGGCTACAGTTCTCAATATTTGTTGTGCTGCTTGAGAATATAAAACTTTGTAATGATAGCTGTGTTTATAGACTTTTTCCAAGTCAAACTTGCCCAGAGTTTTGTGAGACTTAAAAAATAATTGCCGACCATAATATATTCCCATGTTAGTTAGCTTGTGAGACTCTTCGCATAGGAATGTTAAGATAGCAATTAATTCGGGATTTTTACCTACTAAAACTTGCTGACAAGAGTACATTTGAAACGAGAGTTGGATGGCTTACCCCTGAGTAATTATAGAACAAGACCACTTTAGTTGTCTAGTCTAAACGACTCGGTTGTTTTCATCCCCGGTTAAAACACGAGGGCCTTTAACCTTGCTTTTCGGTCAAATAAAATACATCGGATTAAAATCCGACTCCTCGCCTTTCATCCATCGCTTAAAAGACGATGGCTTTCATGCTCCCGTGTTATTTAGGAACAGGCCGGAGGCCGGAGGCCCATTCCACAAAACACAAAACACAAAATATAAAACACAAAATCTTCCTTCTTCCCTCTTCCCTCTTCCTTCTTCCTTTTATAACCTTAAAAAATGAAATTATTCATAACATTTAAATGAAATTATTCATAACATTTATTAGTGGCATTTTCATGGGAATGACCACAGCACCAGTAAACGCATGGTTTCTTGCATGGATAGCTCTAGTTCCTCTCTGGGTGTTAGTAATTCAACAAGAAAAATACTTTGACAAATTTTTATTAGGTTTAGTTTGGGGAATAGGTTATCACGGTGTAGCTTTATTTTGGATAACGGGAGTTCATCCCATGACTTGGTTAGGAGTTCCTTGGTTAGCTAGTGTAGCGATCGCTCTATTTTGTTGGATTTTTATTACCCTTTGGGGAGCAATTTTAGTTGCTATTTGGGCTTATTTATTTGGGGTTTTAATTCCTACATCTTTCTCAGGGAAAATATTATCATTCGTCAGAGTTTTATTAGGCATAACTTTATGGTGTTGTTTAGAGAAAATCTGGAGTTTAGGAAGTCTTTGGTGGACTTCTTTATCTTTGACTCAGAGTAACTATAATTTAGTAATTTTACATCTTAGTCAATTATCAGGACCAATTACAGTTACAGCAGCTATTGTCACAGTAAACGCTTTATTTGGGGAAGGCTTCATCAAAGCAAAATTGCAGGAAAAAAAAGTTGATTTTCGTTTCTTCCTTTCTCCTTCTTCCTTCTTCCCTTTTCCCTCTTCCTTCTTCCTTCTTCCTTCTTTCTTCTTCCTTCCAATTGCAACTTTTATATTTTTCCACATAGTAGGATTTAGTCTATATAATATCCCTTTAAATCCCGATTCAGAAACAGCATTAAAAGTGGGAATTATTCAAGGAAATATTCCTAATGAAATCAAGTTAAATTCTACAGGTTGGTATCGTGCTGTGGAAGGTTATACAAAAGGATATAAAAAATTAGCAGACCAAAATGTTGATGCTGTATTAACTCCAGAAACAGCTTTACCTTTTTTGTGGAAAAATCAAAATAATCGTAGATTCCTTTCTTTTTATCAAGCAATTTTAGATAAAAAAGTAGTAGCTTGGGTAGGTGGCTATGGCAAACAAGATAATAATCTGACTAACAGTTTATTTACTATAGATAATACAGGAGAAATTTTTAGTCGTTACGACAAGATTAAATTAGTACCTTTAGGAGAATTTATTCCTTTCAATGAAATCTTAGGAAAACTAATAGATAGACTCTCACCTTTAGACGCTCATTTAGTACCTGGAAAAACAGACCAAATATTTGATACACCTTTTGGCAAAGCAATAGTTGGAATTTGTTATGACTCAGCTTTTTCCGAAGTATTTCAAAGACAAACCGCAGCAGGGGGAGAATTTATTTTAACAGCAGCTAATAATGCTCATTATAGTCCCACAATGCCAGCTCAACATCATGCTCAAGACGTAATGCGGGCGATCGAAACTGATAGATGGGCGGTACGAGCAACTAATACAGGTTATTCTGGAATAGTAGACCCTCATGGTAGAACAATTTGGCAGTCTGGAATTAATACTTATGAAACTTATTCAACTACAATTTATCGGCGAAATACCCAAACTTTATATGTCAAATGGGGCGATTGGTTAACACCATTATTACTTGTAGGAGCAGGATTAACAAAAATAACTTTATGGTTAAAATAAAATAATCTACTTCATACTAAAAACAGTTCATTAATTGATAATGGATAATTGATAATTGATAATTACCTCGGGTTTTAACCGTTACGGAATTGAATATAAGGAAATATTATTTCTTCTCTTGGTCGATGGTTGGACAGCGAGGAGACCCGCCCTTATCAGAGCTGCTCCGCTTCATAAGTTGCGGAGCAAAACGCCATCCCATCCTACGGAATGCTCCGCAAACGACCGCTTTTTCTCCCTTAAAAGGCTATGCTTTATAAACATCTTTCTTAACACAAAACGCGGACATTAGTGAGAAGTTATGTATAAGTCCTTTGAGAGGCTTTTTCCTCAGAAAAGTGTATGAAATTAGACGTTTTTTTGAATATTATTACGGACCACACTCCCCACACCTCCCCATCCTCCCCACCCTCCCATCAAGGTTTCAGGAGTTCCTTATCAGGGATAGCTTAAAAGGGGGAGGCTTTAAACCAGAATTATTTAATTATTAAGTAAGCATTCAGCTATTAGCAACAAGACTCTTTCTTATGGGACAGTGTTTAAATTAACAACTGACTTTAAGGACAAGGGAGGCAATTTTTGTAGTAAGACAATTAAATATTGCTTTGATCCTAAACTAAAAGCAATAGCTGAATGCTTACATTATTAATTATTAATTATTAATTATTAATTATTCGGTAAGCATTTCCTGCGGACTGCTGCGCAAACAGCTATTAGCGGTCAGTTCGAGCGCAATAAAAATGAATGAAGCAAGTATTCATTTAACTTATACTAAATTTTAATGCTCATTCTTGGAAATTTATCAATTGCTTTTTTATTCCTGATTCTGCCAAAAATATAAGAAATAATCAAAAAAATGAACAAAAAATTGTTTGTATTTATCTTGGTTATAGTCAGTTTACTTATAGTAACCTGTACCAATCAATCTCTTAAATTAGACTCTCAAAAAACATCTTTACCAGAAACAACACCATTAACAATCTGGTGGACAAGAGGTTTCTATCCTGAAGAAGATGAAGCCATTAAACAAATAGTTGCTCAGTGGGAGAAAAAAAGTGGTTATCCTGTTGAACTTCTTTTCTTCAACGATAATGAAAGTTTAAAAATAACTCTTCTTGAGGCTGTAACGGCAGAAAAACCTCCAGATATTGTTTATAATTATGAACTAGAATTTGGTATAAGTCCTCGCCTGGCATGGGAAGATAAATTAGCAGATGTTTCTGATGTGATTGAACCTGTTAAATCTCTTTACACTGAAACAGCTCTTGCATCTGTTTATCTAAACAATAATGTAGCTAAAAAACGTAGTTATTATGCAGTGCCAATCCAGCAACAAACTTTACATATTCATTATTGGCAAAATTTGCTCAAAGAAATTAATTTACAAAAGTCAGATATACCTAATGAATGGGATAAGTTTTGGCAATTTTGGCAAAATGCTCAAAAGACAATTCGTCAAAAAGATAAATCAGAAATTTATGGCATTGGTTTAACTATGTCTGCTGCTTCTGCAGATAACTTTTATGAATTTGAACAAATGTTAGAAGTTTATGATGTTAATTTATTAGATAAAAATGGAAAACTGCAAGTAGATAAACCCGAAGTCCGCCAAGGAATAATTACAGTATTAAATTGGATTACTAATCTTTATAAAGATGGATATATACCCCCAGATTCAGTTCAATGGGCAGCAATAGATAATAACGTTAGTTTTCTGAATCGTAATTTGTTAATGGTGGCTAATCCTACTTTATCAATTCCTACTTCACAAAGACAAGATCCAGAAGTTTACCAAAACCAAATTCAAACAATTGAATTTCCTGATGAACCGGATGGAGAACCAGCAAAATACCTAGTATCTGTTAAACAAATACTTACTTTTCAATCATCCTCTAATTTAGAGCAAGCTAAGAATTTTTTATCCTGTTTTATTCGCCCAGAAAACATAGGTAAATATTTGCAACTTTCAGGAGGAAGATATTTCCCAGTAATGCCACAATTATTATCAGATAAATTCTGGCAAGACAATAGCGACCCCCATATTTCTGTGGCAGTTAAACAATATCAAGAAGGTGCTACTCGACCATTTAATTATGTAGTTAATCCTGCTTACTCTCAAATATTATCAGAAAATGTTTGGGGCAAGGCAATTGAACGGGTAATTGTTGATGGATTATCAATAGAAGATGCTACTGATGAAGCAATTGCTAAAATACAAGAAATATTTGCTCAATGGTAAACCAATTATTAACTAAAAATTCCCAAGTTAAAATTTGAACTGAAGTATCTGAGAAAAAACATGATTATGAGACGTCAATTATTCAGATT
Organism: Okeania sp. KiyG1; assembly: GCF_014132355.1. Lineage (GTDB taxonomy): Bacteria > Cyanobacteriota > Cyanobacteriia > Cyanobacteriales > Microcoleaceae > Okeania. Next base: position 7,005 of record NZ_BLZO01000196.1, on the reverse strand, counting down.
AATTGGGTTATTTATACTCGGTTTAATATTACTTACTTGTAGCTTTAATCAAACTCAAAATTCTCTGCAAAAAGTTCAGTCATATCCAATTTTAACAATTTGGTGGAATCGGGGATACTATCCAGAACAAGATGAAGCTCTAAAAAAAGTAGTTGCTGAGTGGCAAGAAAAAACTAACAAAAAGGTTGAACTTTTATTTTTCAGTGAAGATGATATTTTACAAGTAATTATTGATGCTTTAGCAGTAAATAAACCTCCCGATATTCTCTTCTCTGAAAGAGCAGAATATACTTTGATTCCGCAATGGGCGTGGCAGGGAAAATTAGTAGATGTTTCAGATGTAATTAAACCTGTCAAAAATTTCTATAGTGATACTGCTCTGAAGTCTGCTTATTTGTACAACAATATTGAATCTAAATTTTCTAATTATGCCGTACCAATAATGCAGCAAGGCATACATATTCACTACTGGAATGATCTAATACTTAAGGCTGGTTTGGCAGAGAAAATACCAGAAAAATGGGATGAATTTTGGCAGTTTTGGCAAAATGCACAAAAAGCTTTACTTCAAAACAATGACAATAAGATTTATGGTTTGGGTTTACCTATGTCTATTTATAGTACAGATACTAACGTTGTATTTGAACAAATTTTGGCAGCTAATAATCTGCAAATTGTCGATCGACAGGGGAAATTACAAATAGATAAACCAGCAATAAGACAGAAAATTATTGAAATTTTAGATTGGTACACCAGCTTTTAGAAAAATGGATATGTGCCACCTAATGCAGTTAATTGGCTCAATTCAGATAATAATTCTGATTTCCTCAACCGCAATATATTAATGACAATTAATGCAACTATGTCAATTCCTAGTTCCCAGCAAGAAGATAAAGAAATTTACTTTAATCAAATGAGAACTATTGAGTTTCCCAATAATCCTAATGGAGCAAAACCTACATATTTAGTATCTATCAAACAACCAGTAATTTTTACATCCTCCGCTAATTCCAAATTGGGAAAAGAATTTTTATCATATTTAATAAAACCAGATAATTTAGGAGCTTATATTAAAGGTGCAAAAGGTCGCTATTTTCCAATTATGCCTCAACTATGGCAAGACCCATTTTGGAGCAATACAAAAGACCCTCATATTTCTGTAGCATCTAAACAATTTACCGAATATAAAACTCGTTTATTTGAGAATTCTATTAACTCCAGTTATTCTCAAATAAATTTAGACAAGATTTGGGCTGAAGCGATGAAACAAATTTTAATTGAAGGTTTATCGTCAACTGAAGTAACCGATATAGCTATTGAGCGAATTACAGAAATATTTTCTCAGTGGTAATACCGTTTCACGGAATTCAAAAGTCATGCATTATGATTTTATAGACTCATAATTTTTACCTGTTCAGTAGGGTTCAACAATGAATAATGAATAATGAATAATGAATAATTACCTCTCCTTGAAAGAAGAGGATTGACAAAGAGATGAAAATTTTTCTTCTCTTGGTCGATTGGATATGGCGAGGAGACCTCGCCATCCCATCCTAACGGACTGCTCCGCAAACGACCGCTTATTATCCCCTTAAAAGGGGAGGCTTTAAACCACAATTTTTCGGTAATTCGCGAATTATACCATTTTGAAAAAGAATGTTACGAATAATAAGCATGATAAAAAGACAAATGCAGGAGGTATCCTTTTGACAAAAAATAGAATTTATTAGCTCAAAACTGCTATTGAAACTATTCATTCTGACTCCTGACTCCTGACTCCTGACTCCCAAGAAATAGCCTAACTATTTGTAGCAAAAATTTATAAAATTGGTATTACACAAGTTTCAGGAAATTATTTCACATATATAGTTTGAAACCATTTGTGACATTTTTTAAGTGAATTGGTATAATAAAAAGAATAATTTTTAAACCAGATGATAATTATTAGACATAAATTTTTAGCAATAATTTTGTTATTTATACTTAGTTTTATCTTAGTAACTTGTAGTGCAAGTCAGCCTCAAAATTCTGTCCAAAAATCTCAGTCAGATCGAGTTTTAACAATTTGGTGGAATCGAGGATTTTACCCAGAGCAAGATGAAGCTCTACAAAAAGTTATTGCTAATTGGCAAGAAAAAACTAACAACAAAGTTGAAATTTCATTTTTTAGTAATGACATTTTAGCAGCAGGTACTAATGCTCTAGCAGCAGGTGAACCACCAGATATATTTTTTTCTTCTATAGGAGAATATACTTTGATTCCTCAATGGGCTTGGGAGGGTAAATTAGTAGATGTTTCAGATGTAATTGAACCTGTCAAAAATTTATACACCGATACTGTGTTGAAGTCTGTTTATCTGTACAACAATGTCGAAAGTAAATATTCTAATTACGCAGTACCAATAATGGAGCAAGGTCTCCACATTCACTACTGGTATGATTTAATTCGCGAGGCAAATTTGGGAGCAGAAATACCGAAAAATTGGGATGAATTTTGGCAGTATTGGCAAAATGCACAAAAAAATTTACGTCAACAAGGCAAAACTAATATTTATGGTTTAGGTTTGCCTATGTCTATTGATGGTACAGATACTTCTATTGTGTTTGAACAAATTTTGGAGGCTAACAATTTACAAATACTAGATAAACAGGGTCAACTACAAATAGATAAACCAGGAGTTAGACAAAAAATTATAGAGATTTTAGACTGGTACACTAGCTTTTATAAAAATGGTTATGTCCCACCTAATGCGGTTAATTGGCGTAATTCAGATAATAATACTAATTTCCTCAATCGTAATAGTTTAATGACAATTAATCCAAGTATGTCGATTCCTAGTTCCCAACAAGAAGATAAAGAAATTTACTTGAATCAAATGAGAACTATTGAGTTTCCCAATAATCCTAATGGAGCAAAACCTACATATTTAGTATCTATCAAACAACCTGTAATTTTTACATCTTCTGCTCACCCCAAATTGGCAAAAGAATTTTTATTATATTTATTACAACCAGAAAATTTAGGATCTTATATTAAAGGTGCCAGAGGTCGCTATTTTCCAATTATGCCTCAACTTTGGGAAGACCCATTTTGGAGGGATACAAAAGACCCTCATATTTCTGAAGCATCTCAACAGTTGAGTGCAAGTAAAACTCGTTTATTTAAGAATTCGATTAATCCTGCTTATTCTCAAGTAAATTCAGAAAATATTTGGGGTAAGGCAATGCGACAAATTTTAATTGAAGGTTTATCATCAACTGAAGTAACCGATATAGCTATTGAGCGAATTACAGAAATATTTTCTCAGTGGTAATATCGTTTCACGGAATTCAAAAGTCATGCATTATGATTTTATAGACTCATAATTTTTACCAAAAAATTAGGTTCAAAGCCTCCCCTTTTAAGGGAATAAAAAATATTCAGTTCAATATTTCAAGCCTCCGACTAAAGCCGGAGGTACTGATAACTGATAACTGATAACTGATAACTGAAATGACCCGTTCAGTAGGGGGAATTCTCGAATCACACGAGTTTCAGGAAATTATTTCACATATATTATAGTTTGAAACTATTTGTGACATTTTTAAGTGAATTGGTATAATAAAAAAGAATAATTTTTAAACTCGATGATAATTATGAGATATAAATTTTTAGCAATAATTTTGTTATTTATACTTAGTTTTATCTTAGTAACTTGTAGTGCAAATCAGCCTCAAAATTCTGTCCAAGAATCTCAGTCAGATCGAGTTTTAACAATTTGGTGGAATCGAGGATTTTACCCAGAGCAAGATGAAGCTCTACAAAAAGTTATTGCTAATTGGCAGGAAAAAACTAACAACAAAGTTGAAATTTCGTTTTTTAGTACAGATGACATTTTAGAAGCAGGTACTGATGCTCTAGCAGCAGGTAAACCACCGGATATATTTTTTTCTCAGATAGGAGAATTTACTTTGATTCCTCAATGGGCGTGGGAGGGTAAATTAGTAGATGTTTCAGATGTAATTGAACCTGTCAAAAAATTCTACAGCGATAGTGTTTTGAAGTCTGTTTATTTATACAACAATGTTGAGTCTAAATCTTCTAATTATTCAGTGCCAATAATGCAGCAAGGTCTCCATCTTCACTACTGGTATGATTTAATTCGTGAGGCAAATTTGGGAGCAGAAATACCAAAAAATTGGGATGAATTTTGGCAGTATTGGCAAAATGCACAAAAAAATTTACGTCAACAAGGCAAAACTAATATTTATGGTTTAGGTTTACCCATGTCTATTGATGGTACAGATACTTCTATTGTATTTGAACAAATTTTGGAGGCTAACAATTTACAAATACTAGATAAACAGGGTCAACTACAAATAGATAAACCAGGAGTTAGACAAAAAATTATAGAGATTTTAGACTGGTACACTAGCTTTTATAAAAATGAGTATGTTCCACCTAATGCGGTTAATTGGCGCAATTCTGATAATAATACTAATTTCCTCAATCGTAACGCTTTAATGACAATTAACCCAACTATGTCAATTCCTGCTTCCCAGCAAGAAGATGAAGAAATTTACTTGAATCAAATGAGAACTATTGAGTTTCCCAATAATCCTAATGGAACAAAACCTATATCTTTAGTATCTATCAAACAACCAGTAATTTTTACATCTTCTGCTCATCCCAAATTGGCAAAAGAATTTTTATCATATTTAGTACAACCAGAAAATTTAGGACTTTATATTAAAGGTGCCAGAGGTCGCTATTTTCCAATTATGCCTCAACTTTGGGAAGACCCATTTTGGAGCGATACAAAAGACCCTCATATTTCTGAAGCATCTCAACAGTTCAGTGCAAGTAAAACTCGTTTATTTAAGAATTCGATTAATCCTGCTTATTCTCAAGTAAATTCAGAAAATATTTGGGGTAAGGCAATGCGACAAATTGTAATAGAAGGTTTATCGCCAACTGAAGCAACAGATATAGCTATTAAACAAATTACAGAAATATTTTCTCAGTGGCAAACTCGGCAATAAAGATAATATGGCAAAGTCAAAAATGAGGATATTAAGTCATGTATTTCTGGAAAAAAAGCCTCCTAATTCAGATTGTGGGCTCTTTTTTAATATTGTCGTTGATAACAATATCAATTGTTGGGTATACAACATTTAGTCAAGCACGAACATCTTTAAAAGAATCCCTTTTCGAGCGTCTTAGTTTTGCTGCCAAACTTAAAGAAAATGAACTTAATCGTTGGATATTAGATCGACGTAAAAAAATCTTAGCGATCGCCGAATTACCAGAAATTAATAACCAAGCAAAAATTCTACTAACAAGCAAAAAATCTACTCCAGAATATGAATCATCTCAAGCTTATCTAAAAACTTCTTTAACATCTTTTGCTACTAATCTTAGTAGCTTACAAGAAATTTTTATTTTAACCAGAAGTAGCAGAATTTTAGTTTCCAGTAATTCTAATCAAGTAGGCAAATATCAACCTTTAGTTCAATATAGCGAAGTAACAAAATCTACCACAGATTATTTGATTTCCAACTTTTACCGCTCTGCTGAAACAGGTAAACCTATGATTACCTTTGCTATCCCTATTCTCAGTGAAAATGGTAAGCTGTTAGGAATGTTTGCTACCCATCTTAACTTGGACAGAATTGATAGTATTATTCGCGAGCAAGCAGGTTTAGGAAAAACAGCCGAAACTTATTTAGTAGGAAATATTGGTAGTAGTTTGTCGAGGAGAAATGTATTTGTTTCAGCCAAAAAATTTGGTTCAGAAGAATTTCCTGATGGTATTAATAGTAAAGGTATTAATAATGCTATTAATGGCAAAAATGGCCAAGGGTTGTATATAAATTATAGAGGAGTACCAGTTATTGGTGTTTATCGGTGGCTCGAATATCAAGACTTAGCATTATTAGCAGAAATAGAACAAACAGAAGCATTTGCACCTGCTCGTCATCTTGCTAGTTCAACTTTGGTAATTGGTTTGACATTAGCTTTAGTCATGGCAATAGCTATGTTGTTATTGGGTAGTCAAATTGTACGACCAATTTTAGCGATCGCTCAGACAGCTAAATTAGTAAGTGCAGGGGATCTAACCCAAAAAGTGCCAGTAATAACTGAAAATGAAATTGGTTTCCTTGCTCAAACTTTTAATCAAATGATTCAACAGTTAAAAATTCATATCAGCAACTATCTGATTACAGTCACGTTTTAGAAACAAAAGTTGAGGAAAGAACCCAAGAGTTAACAAAAAAAAATGCCGATATTGAACAAACTCTTCAAAAATTAAAAGAAACTCAAGCCCAATTAATTCAGAATGAAAAAATGGTGAGTTTAGGTCAGTTAGTTGCCGGAGTTGCCCATGAAATAAATAACCCTGTAAGCTTTATCTACGGCAATATTGAACCTGCTAGAAATTACGCTGAACAATTATTAGATTTACTCAACCTTTATCATCAATATTATCCAGAACCAGGAGATGAAATTACAGAAAAACAAGAGAAGATAGACTTAGAATTTATCCAAGAAGACTTTCCTGATTTGCTTAGTTCCATGGAAGAAGGTTCTAAAGAATTAAAGAAATAGTTTTATCCCTCCGAAAATTTTCCCGTCACGATGAATCTCCGCAAAAACAAGTTGATATTCACCAAGGTATTGATAGTACTTTACTAATTTTGCAAAGTCGCCTCAAACCCAAGGCCGGATTTCCCAGAATTAATATTATTAAAGAATATGCTGATTTGCCATTAGTCAGATGTTTGGCAAGTCAAGTAAATCAAGTTTTTCTGAATATTATAGCTAATGGTATTGATGCTTTAGAAATGTCTTGGGAAGAATCAAATTCTCAATCTTGTAATATTCAACCCTATATTAAAATTCAGACAAAAGTTATCAATAAAAATTGGATAGCTATTCATATTACTGATAATGGAATGGGAATACCAGAAGAAGTGAAAAACCGAATATTTGACCCGTTTTATACAACAAAACCTGTAGGTAAA
>NZ_BLZO01000195.1 GCF_014132355.1 Okeania sp. KiyG1 | reverse complement strand
TATCGGCATCTGACTTATCTGGCAAAAAGGTACTTATGCGGGCGGACTTTAATGTGCCTGTTGATAATGGTAGTATTACAGATGATACTAGGATTCGGGCAGCTCTTCCCACAATTCAAGATTTAATTGGCAAAGGTGCAAAAGTTATCTTGACTAGCCATTTTGGACGTCCAAAGGGAAAAGTAAATGAGGATATGCGTCTGACTCTTGTGGGAGAAAGACTCTCTGAAGTATTGGGTAAGGAAGTTAAAAAGTGTGACGACTGTATTGGTGAGAATGTAACTTCTACTGTAGCAGCGATGCAAGATGGAGATGTAGTTTTGCTGGAGAATGTTCGCTTCTACCCTGGAGAGGAGAAAAATGACCCAGAGTTTGCCAAGCAACTTGCTTCTGTGGCGGATGTATATGTGAATGATGCTTTTGGAACTGCTCACCGTGCTCATGCTTCCACTGAGGGTGTGACTAAATATTTGAGTCCTTCTGTAGGTGGTTATTTAATTGAAAAGGAATTGAAATTCCTCCAAGGTGCAATTGATAATCCTCAAAAACCTTTAGCTGCTATTATTGGTGGTTCTAAGGTTTCTAGTAAAATTGGTGTGATTGATGCTTTATTGGATAAGTGCGATAAGTTGCTGTTGGGTGGTGGCATGATTTTCACTTTCTACAAAGCTCGTGGTTTAAGTGTGGGTAAGTCTTTGGTTGAAGACGATAAGTTGGAATTGGCTAAGTCTCTGGAAGCTAAGGCAAAAGAGAAAGGTGTGGAGATGTTGTTGCCTACTGATGTAGTTGTAGCTGATAAGTTTGATCCAGAAGCTAATACTCAAACTGTTAGTGTTGAAGCTATTCCTGATGGTTGGATGGGTTTGGATATCGGTCCTGACTCGGCGAAGGTTTTCCAAGATGCTTTGGGTGATTGCAAAACTGTGATTTGGAACGGTCCGATGGGTGTGTTTGAGATGGAGAAGTTTGCTAAGGGTACTGAAGCGATCGCACACACTCTTGCGGGTAAGCAGGATGCTATTACTATTATTGGTGGTGGAGACTCTGTTGCTGCTGTAGAACAGTTGAATTTGGGTGAGAAAATGAGTCATATTTCTACTGGTGGTGGTGCTAGTTTGGAATTATTGGAAGGTAAGGAATTACCAGGTATTGTTGCTTTAGACGAAGCATAAATTGCTTTAAACGAACTCGGTAGGTGCTTCTCTGTTTTACACTTTAAAATAGGGAAGCATTTTACATTTTTGAAGAAGTTAAATATAGCATTTCTCATAAAGATGAAGTACATTGACGATCCCCCTAAATCCCCCTTAAAAAGGGGGACTTTTGTTGGCTCCCCCCTTTTTAAGCAGTTCCCCCCTTACTAATGAAGTACATTGACGATCCCCCTAAATCCCCCTTAAAAAGGGGGACTTTTGTTGGTTCCCCCCTTACTAAGGGGGGTTAGGGGGGATCTGAGGGCGGGGGGATCTAAAACTGTATCTCATAAATTAGAGAAGTGCTATATATTAATTTTTCTATTTGTTTCAATTAGACTTAAAAAGTTTATGGAAAAGTCATTTGTTTCTTATATTCGTCAAGCAATAGCAATTATATACCAAACTTACTTATTTCAATATCCTGAGTTGAAAGCTCCTGAAAATACTCCAGAGGGATTAAAACTCACTGCTCATAATCAGCATATACCTTTACTATAATTTTGATAACTGATAACTGATAACTGATAACTGAATTCACCCTTCTCCTTGACAAACAAAACCTGCCCAATAATAAGGATGATTAAAGGGTTTTTCGCCTCCTATTAATTCTTGAGCTTCCTCTACTAAATCATAAATTTTCTGATAGTTATCAGCTATTTTCTTCTTTTCTTCATATTCTGTATTTCTTGGAGTTTCTGGAGTTTCTTCTGTATTTCCTAGAGTTTCTGGAGTTTCTGGAGTTTCTGGCGAGCAAGATGCTCGCACTGGATGATTTTCTTCAAACTCTTCTAATACTGCTTCTGCATTTTCTTCTTTGACTGGCGAGCAAGATGCTCGCACTGGATGATTTCCTTCAAACTCTTCTAATACCGCTTCTGCATTTTCCTCTTTGACTGGCGAGCAAGATGCTCGCACTGGATGATTTTCTTCAAACTCTTCTAATACCGCTTCTGCATTTTCCTCTTTGACTGGCGAGCAAGATGCTCGCACTGGATGATTTTCTTCAAACTCTTCTAATACTGCTTCTGCATTTTCCTCTTTGACTGGCGAGCAAGATGCTCGCACTGGATGATTTCTTTCAAACTCTTCTAATACTGCTTCTGCATTTTCTTCTTTGACTGGCGAGCAAGATGCTCGCACTGGATGATTTCCTTCAAACTCTTCTAATACTGCCTCTGCATCGTCCAAACTCTCCTCCGCTTTTGCCAATGTTAACTCTTTCAACTCCATCTGTGCTTGCCATAACGCATCTGCACTCGGAATACCTTGGGCGCGGTTGCGGTGGTAAAAATATGATAAAATTGTCGTTGCTAGATCGTTCACTGACCACAAACTACTAATAACATTGGACGCTCCTGCTGATAAAAAAGCGGCGCTGAGGGTAAAAATATCGTCCGTTAATTCTGAATTTCCTAACGCCGTTTCACAACAGGAGAGAAATAAATCTCCTAACTGCGGGAAACGAATGCTGGCATTCAGCAACTCTCCTAATGTTAAGTCCGTATCTCCTAGCAATAACTTTGATTCTAATGGTTCCGTTAAATTAGACTTGGCGTGGTGACTGGAGAGTAAACCTAATACTTTCTCTCTCGTCAACAACTGTTTATACTTAGCTTTGGTTGCCTCTTTGCTGCCTTTGAGATGGTGTTCGCGGGCGACCCCATAAATTTGTGCTACTAATTGGCATTCTTTGGGGGTGTATGGTAGATCGTCCCTGGTATTTTCGACTATACCGTAACGTGGCAAATTTGCCTCTCGGTTTTGGGGTTGTTGCCGACAAAATGTTAATACCTGGGTGCTGGGTGCTATTCTCACCCGGAATTTATCCCCTAAATATTCGCCGTTGTCTAGGGGTAATGCTGGTAAGGGAATTTGATGCAGATACATAAACGGCACCAGAATAATTTCTTTGATGTCGGTGAGTTTTTCTATGAGTTGGTTTATTTGCAGTCTGTCTGCTAATTCTTTTAAAATTCCCTCCATTTTGTCTTGCCATTGTTTGTATGACTTGTGTTTCTGTTGTTTGCGCGATGTGTCAAAGTCGGAAAAACTGATTTCTGTGGTGGTGCCATCTTTGAGGTTAAGTATGACATTCGATGGTTTGGGGTTAATTGACTCAATGGTATCAATATCGCACTTGGCTAAATTTGCTGCTGCTTGACGTTCTGCTGAATTATCTATTCGGGAGTAAGGTGTCAACCAATTATCCCGTAACCACTGTTGCAAATTATTTAAACCTTGCTCTTGACAACGGTGCAATTTTACCCCTGCTTGAGTGAGGATAAAAACATAAGTGTCATTTCTGGTGGTGTAGAAACTCAGCAAAGCAACATCATCTTTCCCCCCCCTTTCAAAGGGGGGTTGGGGGGGATTTTTCCGGGGATTAAACAACTCCTTCATCTCCTCCACACTAACCCTCGGCGCTTGTTTACCTTCAGCTAAAACCGGGTCTAACAGACGCATCTTTTGCCAAATTTCCCGTTTTTCCCCCATCAACTTTTGAATTTCCCCCGTAATATCATCCCACAGATCGCGGGTGACATGACGACTTGCTCCAACCATTTCCTGCTTATCTTCTGGCGTCTGTAACTGCCGACGTAAAATGTCAATATCTCTTTGTTTCTCTTCCATTTCTACTTCTAACTTGCGGATATCTTCAGGCACTTCCCCATTTTTGTATAAATCTTTGGTGAGAATTAAATCTAGTAAGCGACGACAGCGGAATCTTTCTACAGTTTCTAAAGCTTTGTCATATTGTTCGGCATTAATGCAAACTTGAATCATATTTTCATAGACAAATAGGTTTTTACGCAAGATTTCTTGACGAGCTATTTCGTCGGGTATCCAATCTCGACTTTGCTCGATGGCCGTAATGGCAATTTCATAGTTATTGATGGCGAGTTGATAGTTTTTTTGTTTTAAGGCAAAGTTGGCTAAGTTACGGGCAGTTGTTAAACAGAGTTTTGGTAAAGCATCTGGTTTAGCAACTCTCAAAGCAGCTTGTAAGCATGCAATAGAAAATTCTATATTATCGGCACTATTACCTCTAATTATGTCACTGTAGGCAAGACCTAAGTTGTTTTGAGTTATTGCCCAGTCTAGAGGGTAGGCAGATTCGGTAAATAATCTTAAAGCAGCTTTGGAGCAGGTAATAGCAGATTCTATATTGTCGGCTTTAATACCTTTGATTCTATTACTGTATGCAACAGCTAGGTTGCTTTGAGCTTTGGCAAAATATTGACGACAGGTGGATTCGTTACAAGTCAATACTCTCAAGGCATCTTGGTAGCAGGTAATGGCACTTTCTATGTTGTCAGATGTGTTGCCTTCGATTCTGTAAGTGTAGGCATTGCCTAGGTTGATTTTAGTCCGTGCCCATTCTTCGGGATAGGCGGATTTGGTTCTCACTCTTAAAGCCTCTTTGCAACACGCAATGGCACTTTCTATGTTGTCAGATGTGTTGCCTTCGGTTCTGTAAGTGTAGGCAATAGCCAGGTTGTTTTGAGTCGATGCCCATTCTTCAGGATAGATAGATTTGGTTAACACTCTCAATGCATCTTTGCAACAGGCAATAGCAGTTTCTACGTTGTCAGATGTGTTGCCTTTGATTCTAATTCTGTAGGCTTCACCTAGGTTGCTTTTAGTCAGTGCCCATTGTTTGGGAACGGTGGATTCGGTTAACACTCTCAATGCAGTTTCATAGTAAGCAATAGCAGTTTCTATGTTATCGGCTGTATTTCCTTTGGTTCTTTTATAGTATGCAGCAGCTAGGTTATTTTGAGTTTTTGCCCATTGTTCGGAATGGTTAGATTCGGTTAGCACTTTCAAAGCACTTTTGGAGAATTTAATGGCAGATTCTATATTGTCAGATGTGTTGCCTTCGATTCTGTGATTGTAGGCATTACCTAGGTTGTTTTGAATCTGTGCCCATTGTTCTGGATAGGCAGATTCAGTTAACACTTTCAATGCAGCTTGATAGTAGGTAATAGCAGATTCTATATTGTCAGATGTGTTGCCTTCGATTCGGTGATTGTAGGCATTACCTAGGTTGTTTTGAGTCTGTGCCGATTTTTCCGTGTTTTCCTGACAATGGCTAAGAACGAAAAGATATCCGGCGATCGCTATTTCTATTTGTGCTTTTCTGTCGCCCCATGGAAATTCACAAATATGAATACTCAGGTTTTTGATTAATGCAAGAGTAATTTCAATATGTTCGGGGAGGATAGTAATTAGGTGAAATGCGTATTCTGGGAGAATGTAGGCTAGGTTTTCGTCGAGGAGGTTTCGGTTGTTTTCTAGGATGTAGTAGACAATGCTTTTATCTGCTTTACCGTAATAAAATTCTAGTTCTGCTTGTTGTAGTTGTTGAATTAGTTGTGTGTATTCTGTTAAGCATTGTTCGTTCATTTTTAGTTATTGGTTAGTTGCTATTTGTACATTAAAAGTTTTGATATTTTAACGGTCAGCCCTAACTATTGGACAATAGTAAATAACATCAATAATCGCCAAACACAGCGATTGCTCTTATTGCAGAGCAATAACTAGCTGAAACTGCTGTAACTATTGGACAATAGATAAATAGAACATTAATCTTTGAAATAAAAAGGCTGAAACCTTCACAGGTAAAAGTTTTGATATTTTAACGGTCGGCCCTAACTATTGGACAATAGTAAATAGAACATCAATAATCGCCAAACAGAGCGATATAGCTGCCGCTAGGCTCCGCCAACGCTCTTATTGCAGAAAAATAACTATTGGACAATAGTAAATAGAACATCAATAATCGCCAAACAGAGCGATATAGCTGCCGCTAGGCTCCGCCAACGCTCTTATTGCAGAAAAATAACTATTGGACAATAGTAAATAGAACATCAATAAATCGCCAAACAGAGCGATATAGCTGCCGCTAGGCTCCGCCAACGCTCTTATTGCAAAAAAATAACTATTGGACAATAGTAAATCAATAATCGCGAAATTCATTGGTCCAATTATTAATTTTCAAATTGTAGAACATTCAAAATTCAGTTATCAGTAGTAGTAGGTTGGGTTAAGCGGCAGCGCAACCCAACAACGAGGGTTTCCTGAGTTTACTAGAGTTGGGTTTATCCTACGGATAAGCTGCGTAACAATACCTAAACCCAACCTACTTCTGGAGAAGTCTAATTATTGATAGTTTTCTCTAGCTGCAATTAAAACCTCTAGATAGAGGCGATCGCTTACTCGAAAATTGGCTTCCTGGATTAGATTATCAATTATCGGTCGAATTTCAGTCACCAACCCCCGTTGCTTGGCAACGAGAAGAATGCCCAATAACCCAGTAATAGTTAGCCCTAGACGAACTGCTTCTCTGCGCCCCAAGCGTTCGTCAATCAGCAATTCTTCTGCTTTAAGTTCTTGAGCAAGAGCTATTGCTTCAGACTCTCCCCGGTCTAAATTAGATTCAGTTTGTAAGGTTTCAACCAGTTGGATATTGGTAGGTTGACAGACTTTAATCCAATCTTGGGATAAAACTTGGGTGATTCGCGGATCGTCTTCACCACCTCGCTTTAGTTCATCTGCCACAGCAGGAGGAATCAACACCTGTCCATAAATTTGTTGCAGCAACGGCAAATGTCCCACTATTACTAACCCATTGAGGGGAGATGTGTCGCTCACAACAATCATAACCACCCCTTCGCAGTCAAATGCTGAATATCCTCCTGTAATTCCGGAACATCATAATGGATGCAAATACCACGGTCAGCAATTAACCGTTGAAAACGAACCTGTGAGATATTCAACAATTCTGCTGCTTTTCCCAAACTAATCTTTTCCTGCTGAAACAGCAACAAAACAATTTCTAATAAAAGTTCGTCTTCTGACATTCCACTCGCTTTGATAATTTCATCGGAAATAATCATACTCATTTTTTTTTAGTTATCAGTTATCAGTAGTTTATCCCCCCTAACCCCCCTTGGAAAGGGGGGAACTAGACTGGAGAGAGGCGATCGCTAATTTCTGCCTCAAATTATCCGTGCATCCGTGGCCAAATCCGTGTCTAGCCTCTTCTTGCTCTTGCTGCAATTAAAACCTCTAGATAGAGGCGATCGCTTAGTCGATCCCCCCTAACCCCCCTTGGAAAGGGGGGAACTGGACTGGAGAGAGGCGATCGCTAACCTCTGCCCCAAATTATCCGTGTATCCGTGGCCAAATCAGTGTCTAGCCCCAAATCTCTTTCAATTTACCCAAAAGCTGTTTAGCCAACTTTTGAGTAGTACGCGACACCGACTTACTTTCTGCCACAATTTCCCCCACCTCATCTCTGGTAGCAACAGCCATTCTTTCCTCAACAACCTTACCCACCGCAGGCAAGTCACCCGCCAAAACCTTTCCTCCTTTACCGCGCCAGTTACCGCCATCATCAGGATATTGACGATAAATTACCTCCAATGCTGCCGCCATCAAACCCAAAGATTTTTCCCGGGTTTCTGCCTCCACAACATTACGAAATTCCACAGCTAAAGGGTCATCACTCAACAGAAAATCCCTACCCGCTTCCAACTGCATTAAATAATCCAATAAATTTTCAGCAGGTTGTAACATTTCCAGAGAAACATAACCATCAGATTCAGTTAAATCACTCAAACAAACAAATCCTAAAATCTCCCCAAAATCCAAATATTCATCAAAACCAACTGCCACATAAACCAGTCGATTTTCTCTGACAAATTCAGGAATAAAAAAGCTAGTTTCTCCCGGTAAAACCCGACGAAATTCTATTACTCCCAAATCGGGAATAATGACATCTGCCACATCCTCAGCCATCCGCAAAACAGGATTAAAACTGTCAGCATTCTCTAAATTTGTGTCAAAATCTAAGCCATCGAGAAAATTCTGCCCAATATGTACAGCCAGAGTATTAAGATAAACTTCTTTTGCTCGTTTTTGGCTAATTTGTTGTTTGGCAAATTGTTCAGCCAGAGCGTGATTTTTTGGAGATAAAGGAACTCTAAAAATCAATGATTCAGTGATACTATTCACAACTACACCTCGTAATTTTTGGTTGACAATTAATTTTAAAAATGGTATGAAGGTTGATTACATGAAAGATTTATAGCATTTCTCAAATTAGTGAACTACAGCTCTGGAGATCCCCCCTAACCCCCCTTGAGAAGGGGGGAACTGGAAGTCCCCCTTTTTAAGGGGGATTTAGGGGGATCATTGATGTAGCTCACCAGGCTGAAAACTGCTATATTTTTATGAATATTAATTCCCCCAAGCCCAATTCCCTGATTCAATATTATTTTCTGCAATAATTTGATTAATACATTTGAGACATTTATTCTGCCAATTTCGACTAATATTAGATTGATGAACACCTAACTTTTCAGCAATTTCTGCTTGAGTGTAACCTTGATATTTCAGCAGTAAAATTTCAAAGCAATCAACCTTTTTAGAACAGTTGCGCAACTTATCTATAGAACCACCAGAAATAGGTAACTTATCTATATCTTCCTGAGACATATCCCCCAGATTAAAACTATCCAAATCATTCAAATTTTTGTGGTCTGGAACTTCCTCACCCACAGTTTTATATTCTTGACCATCACTATCATTTTTAGGCTGGTCTAAACTAATAATAACTTGCTCATCAACTTGACCTTTTTGTTTCAATTTACGACATAAAGTACAAGCTGTATTGTAGTGGGAACGATTAAAGTAACCAATAAATAGATTACCAAGCTTCTCATTAGAAATATCATCTAGTCGGTCAATAGTAATTTGATTTTTCCGACAAAAAGCAAGAATAATTTTGTCAAACTTTAAGAGTGTTTCCTGTAAGGAATTATCATAAAACTCATTCGAGTCATCAAAATTAGTCTGAGAAAAACTCCTCCTAACTACCATACCAATTTTCGGATGTCGCCAGAGCCATCTTGACAACTTCTCCTTAGCTCTGTTGTAAGTATCAGATTCATCACTAAGTAAATCCTTGAATAACTGAATTATGTTTTCCGGTTTTCGATCCATTAGCTGTTGTTGTTGACTCTTTAATGGTGCCTTTGTCATATTAATACTGAAATTTAAGGACAAATAAGGACAAAAAAAAGAAAATATCGGGTTAGCAATTTTTCTGCGTGCCTCTATTTACTACATCTACTATTCCATGCAAAAAAATGCAGTTTGGAAAAAATCTAAAATCTAATTCATAAATTGTCAATTATTTCTCCCTGTTCCCTCTTTTTTGAAGATATCTATTACAAATCAATACTTTTGACTTTTAACTTCCGCGTAGCGACACTAGAATATTAACCATTGAATTATATACAGTACCACTGGAAATAGAAAATTATCAAATTGAATATATTCGTCAAACCAAGAGTTCAATTTATTTTCTATAAAAATATTGACGAATGTTTTTACCCCCGCCTCCAACAAACTTCCCCAATTAAACGAATTACTATAGTTACTACTACTATAACTAGAGGAATTAGCCGAACTAATATGTTGATATACCTCTACTAAAAAGTGATCGAATCGATCGCATTCTGAAATGAGAAAATGCACTAAATTCACAAAATAAGCAAAATCAACAGAATTTATATCCACATTCTGCATCAGAGAATAAACCACCTTACCCTGAAATTTTTCCACACACCATCCACCAAGTTTGTATTCAGAATTTTTGTTAATAAAGTAGTAGAAATAATATGTGGAATCTCATCTAAACAATCAAATACAGCAGCACTAGCAACAGAAAATTTCAGAATAGAATCATATTGAGTAATATAAAGTCTTTGCACCCTGCCAGAATTCATACTAAACTCAAGCATCGCCTGTCTATCATTTAATTTAGCAATATTCCAGCCAGCTTTTGCACTATTATTTCTGACAAAAGTTTCAAAAGATTGTCGATCCATTTTGACTTCCCTCCTAATTTATTTGTTCTAGTTACTTAACTATTAGGAGGAAAGAAAATTATGCGGTGATTCAATTTTTTTTTGTTGATCAGGACTTACGCACAACCACTATAGCGCTGTGCGCAGGCAACAAGCAACAGGCAACAGGGAGAATAAAAAACGGAATTCTTTTTTCTATTGTTTACTTGGTTGTGCAGAGCGCGTAATGTGTGGGATAAGTAAGTTGGGAAAAGTGCGAATCTAATCTAAAAGCACTGATATATAAAGGTTGAGCGCATTTTGGTTGCGAAGGGGGTGCAAATATTTAAGCTTGAGCGACCAAAAAGTTAGGAAAAGATACAGGTAGAATTATTCCTCCTACTTTCGGACATCTCCCCACCCTCCCCACACTTCCCACACTTTCTTGATGCACAACCGTTTACTTCTCCCCCACTCCCCCACTCCCCCACTCCCCCACTCCCCTACTCCAAGTATATGAAAATATATGATAAGTATTCAACCGAATTTGATATTACTTCTTACTTCTTAACTTCTGCTATCAATTCGGATTTTATGAAAATTTAAGTAAACTTTTATTAATTGTAAGATATATTTTCAACTTTATAATTTTCAACAAAAGTAAGATGAAGAAATATTAAATAAAGAAATGTTAATAAAACAAGAATGTATCAACTTTATCGCTATACGGTTTGATACTCAATAGTTTTTCAACCTAGTACAAAAGTACTATCTAGTTATAAATATGGGTTTTTACTGAGACTTTTATGAAGATGGAATGAAGATATAAGTAATTTTGATGAAGATTCAATGAAGATTCAAGGAAAACGCGTTTTTCCTCTTGCAGTTTCCGGAAAAAGCAAAATAAGATGAGATCAAATCAAGCAAAAGCAAATTTTTGGAGTGCGATCTAATCATGCTAAAAATACTTTATTAACTGTTGCTGCCACTATCGCTGTAGTTGCTTCCTCCTCTCTACCTGCTGTCGCAGTAAATTGTCCACCCGGAGAGATACCCAGAGATGATGGCTTTGGTTGTGAACCTGCACCAGTTAGAGTTCCCGAACCAACAAGTATACTAGGAATTATAGCTGTTGGTGGATTAATTGGCAAAAAAGCCTTTGATGCTCAAAAAGTTTGCAAATAAATTAATGTTCTGATTGTCTCAGCGATCGGTAAATGCAGAGAACTCATTTGGAATATTGTCCATAACCTTTACATAGAAAGGATTAAGGATAAATAATCAATTTGATATCTTGATGAGTTCGATCTTTACAGTAGAGCATAAATTTAAAAAATGCGGTTTGCTTGACCGTCAATGCCTGTGGATGAGTAACCGCCGACGGTAGAGACGTTGCATGCAACGTCCGTACAGCAGGAAGTAAACAGCCTCCTAGGTCGGAGCTACGCTATCAATTTGTCACTGTTTGTGATTTATTGTATCAGTGTTATCAAGCAGAACTATAGACTCGAATATAGTTCATATAGCTGTCATAGAGTTATTGGGAAATCAAATTTTAAACAGCTTAAAAGCAAACTATATAAGGCTTTTGATTCCTTGAGTACTACTAAAAACTCTATAAACTTTGGTCGTTCAGAGTTTTAGCAACTTTTACCTTAATTGACGATAAATCTAATATAGAATCCGATAGAACAGTTATCATTGCCAGGTTTAGGAGGCAATCTCAAAATTTTAGAGATTGCTTCACTTCCTTCCACTGCATTTTCGTAGCAATGACTTACAGTAACTAATTATTCAGATTCGATCTCAAATCCTATATTTTAGGAATTCTGAAAAAGCGTTGAGCAGTTCGGCGTTTAGCAGTCAGCTTTGCGCGAATGAATGCTTACCCTAAAATTAAACGACTTGCTAGAAGTCGGGGGTTTCAACCCAAGCTTTGAGCGCGCTCAAAGCTGTTAGTTCCGCATTCCGATACGGAAATGCTGGAATGTTGATCGCTAGTTAAAGAGAAGCATTTACTTGTTTGGTCTGATTTACTTGTTTGGTCTCATTCTCAGGAAAAGAGAATCAAACTGAGGTTTCTACATCAAAAATATTACCTTGAAGAAGGAGTCAGGAGTCAGGAGGGAAAATTGCATGGGGATTCTAACCCCAAACAATTTTGATCGCTGCGGGCGACGGTGGGGTATTAAACCTGCAAAGAAAAGATACATCACCTAATACCAAATCTTTTTATTAATATAGCAGTCAGCAGTCAGCGGTCAGGATGATTGACTTTTTTTGACCAATAAATAAGGTCTCAAGCCTCCCCTTTCAAGGGGATGAAAAAGCGGTCGTAGCGGAGCTTCCCGTAGGGTGGGATGGCGAGGTCCCCTCGCCATATCCAATCGACCAAGAGAAAATTAATTCAGTATTTCAAGCCTCCTACTTCAGTAGGAGGTACTGATAACTGTTAACGCAGTTCCTCCGGAGGAGGCTAACTGATAACTGAAATGACCTCCTCGTTGGGAATTTCAACCCCGACTCAAGCATCCGGCACATTAGTTGCCGGGGTATAAACCCAAGGTCAAAAAGCTGAAGCGCTGTTTGCGCCAGCATTCCGGCACGGAAAGTGCTGAAGTGCT
>NZ_BLZO01000194.1 GCF_014132355.1 Okeania sp. KiyG1 | reverse complement strand
GGTTTCCTCAGAATGTAAGACAGACTCAAGACAGTCAAAAATATTGATTTGTAGTTGTTTTAGGATTTTTTAACTGGTCAGTTATTTCCGCTATTCTGTACTAGAATTTCAACAATTAATTCAGAAGTAAAGAAGGAAGAGGGAAGAACACGCTACGCGGAAGTTAAAGTCAAAAGTTAAAAAGTGAGTGTGTAATTTGAGGTTTCAGAATGTAAGACAGACTCAAGACAGTCAAAAATATTGATTTGTAGTTGTTTTAGGATTTTTTAACTGGTCAGTTATTTCCGCTATTCTGTACTAGAATTTCAACAATTAATCAGAAGGAAGAAGGAAGAGGGAAGAAGGAAGAAGGTTTTAATCAAGTCCGGTTAATTCAGAAGGAAGAAGGAAGAGGGAAGAAGGAAGAAGGTTTTAATCAAGTCCGGTTAATTCAGAAGGAAGAAGGAAGAGGGAAGAAGGAAGAAGGTTTTAATCAAGTCCGGTTAATTCGGTATACAAAAATATTCCATCTTCAACTATTGCCAAATCTTTCTAAATTCTCTTTCCTCCTAATATCAAATCCGGCATTGCTGAGGGGTGGGATGAATATAAGTGGAGTGTGTATTCTGCCTGCGTTGACATACTCTCCGGCCTAAAGGCGCGGAGATTCTCCTGAAACCAGGATTCTTGGTTTGCTGACGCAAGGCTACGCCAACAACGAGTCCACTTAAATTAAACACCTTGCGGCATCTAACTCAGAGGTGGTTCTCTCCCCAAGCGTTTGCTCTATTCCAAGAGCCTGTTGACCTATGCCCTACGGTACAGTTCAAACCTTAAAAAAACTTTGGTTCTCTGATACTTGTTGCTTAGGGCTTTTCCATGTACAAGCATTACTGTACAAAACTCCATAACTCTAGTTTTCAAGGTGCAAACGCTACAAGTTAGGTAGCTATAGGTTTTTAGAGCGGTTGAATACCTTTCCGCTTTTTTAAGTATAACATAAAGTCCCCCTAAAAGGGGGAGGCTTTAAACCCAATTTTTCGGTAAAAATATAAGGAACGGGCAAAATGCCCATTCCACTTCCACAAAAATATTAAAATCATCCCGCAATCTTCAACTAAGATTCTGTTGATAACTTTTGCCCAATTCTTGGTTCCTTACCAGCTAAAAGTCGTTCAATATTGCTGCGGTGACGCCAAATTACATACATACCACCAGTAATAGCAAATATTTCATAAGGTATTGGCTGACCTGTGAAAAACATTAACCCAGAAACAGAAATAGCAGCAATAATAGAACTCAGAGAAACAATACGACTAATAGCTAAAAATACAACAAATACAGAAAGTGTTCCTAAACCGACAACCCAAGACATTGCTAACAAAATACCCAGACTAGAAGCAACTGATTTGCCTCCTTTAAAACCAATCCAAATAGACTTAGTATGGCCGAATATAGCAATTAGTCCTGCTAAGATTACCATCCATTCTTTTGCTATATAAACATCAGGTATTCCAGCAGCAATAGTTAAGTTTTGCACAAATAAAAGAGAGTAAATATAACGCACTAGAGCGATCGCTAATACCCCTTTTAAAATATCAATAATTAACACAGCCAAAGCAGGCCATTTGCCGATAGTTCTTAATACATTAGTCGCACCTGTAGAACCCGAACCTTGTTCGCGAATATCGATTCCGTAGAACCAGGAACCTATCCAATAACCACTAGGAGTAGCACCCAATAAATAGGCAATAATTAATATTACTCCGTTTAAAATTAACCAGCTAATCATTAAATTATTCCTTTTAAAAAGCATCAATAGGAGGAACAAATTTAGCATAGCTTGAATTGCTCCTATATCCACAATCCCTCTGAATTAGCTTTTTGCTGGCTCCAATTCAGAAATATTTGTACTTCTTGGAGATATAGCAGAAGGAAGAAGGAATAAGGAAGAGGGAAGAAGGAAGGAGGTTTTAGTTATCTAGGAGAGAAAAAGAAAGAAGGAAAAATTTTGCATTGTCTGAGTTTTAAGCTTTTGATATGTCCAGACCCTTTCCTTTGACTGCTATATTGTTATCAATCTAGCTATTAATTTTTGATTTTTTGATTTAAGGAGAGGTAATTCTAAATTCTAAATTCTAAATTCTAAATTCTTCAATTTCAAAATCTATCCATTGAGTTTTGAGTTCCAGGTTCAGGAGCAAAGGCTAACCATAGAGGAAACTGTAACATTGATAGACTAATTCTATCTTCCGTATCATCAATTATAATGATCGGTAATTTTCCCTGTTTCACTAATCTGTCTGCTTTTTGGGCCAGTGCCTCTGGATCTTCAAACAGAGCTATACCTCTATCTGGACTAAAATCACGGCGGTCAATGCCTAGACAATCTTGTAAACCCCGGCGCCATTCTCCTAAACGTTCTGGGGAGTTAGCAAGTATCAGAGTGCGTACTCGCATATCATACAAATCTCTTAATACAGAAACAATTGCCGAAGCAACCAAAATATTTTGTAAGCGACTACCCATAGTTCGCAAGGCACCACGACCACCCTGAGTGAAAAACCAGTTAGAAACTCTTTCTGCATGAATAGGTTCAAATGTACGTCGTAATTTCCAGGGTGGGCCATAATAATCTGGCATCTTCCGATATTCATCAAGAATTTGACGAATTTGTCTAGCTTGCTCCTCAAATCCCATTTCGGCAAATTGAGGATTTTCAGCATTTCTGACAGACCGGGGGGAATCTTCCATAACAGAAGGCGTTGGAGGTTCCTGTATCTGTGGGGTTAATTCTAACTGTTCGGCAGCAAGAGCTAAATCTTGTAAACTTCCTACTAAATAATCTTTAAATCCCTGAATTCTAATTGCCAAATCCTGAGAAGCACCTGCAAAAGTAGTTCGCATCTCTTTCTGAATACGTTCTTTGCGACGTTCTAGTTTTTCGACTTCTACTTGCAATATTTGTCTACGGGACTCTAACTGATTCAAAGCTTCAGGTAGCAAACGCCCTATAGCCTCAGTTTGGGCCATTACTTCTTGCTGTAATTTGGCCTTGGTTTGTTGTAGAGTAGCTATTTCTTCCTTCAAATTTTCTTCTTGCTGTTGAAGGTCATTAACTGGTGGGGTTAATTCTATTTCAATTTCTTCAACTGGGGGAGTTGTAGGTTCTTCTTTGATATTAGGAGTATCTGTAGAATTTTCTTCAACTAATGGGAGAGTTGTAGGTTCTTCTTTGATATTAGAAATATCTGTAGAATTTTCTTCAACTAATGGGAGAGTTGTAGGTTCTTCTTTGATATTAGGAATATCTGTAGAATTTTCTTCAACTAATGGAACATACTCTGCGTCTATTTCTGCAACTGGGGGAGTTGTAGATTCTTCCTTGATATTAGGAGTATCTGTAGAATTTTCTTCTACAAATGGAACATACTCTGCATCTATTGGTTGAGTCGTGGTGGACTTGTAAGGTTTGGCACTTTGTTTATATGTAGGAATAACTTGAGCCTCAACCTCTTCATCTTCATCTAAATCCCAAGGTGAAGGAACTATTTCATTTATGTTATTTGAAGTTGTTGTTGATTGGTCTTTTTGTTCTTCTGATTGTGTTTCGTCTGGGTACATAATGGAAAAAAATTATCAAGACTTTATGCTATTTTCATTCAGGATTTTAAACTGAATAGTTTTCATTTTCTACTTCAATATTTTGTAGATATTGACTCAAAGGGAACGATTCATTATTCATTGTTGAATATGCCAATTTGATAAATATTTATTTGCTAAATTTTCGCATTGCGGGGTAGTAGAGGAGTGGGTAGGGAAGTTTCATACAACGTCTGAGAGAGATAAGTAAAAATCAGAATAATTAACAATAACTAGCTAATAATTATCAAAAAGTTATTCAGTCTGTGTTAATTACTCAATTATTAAGTAGGGGATTTGCAACTTAATAAAGTACCAATTATTAGTGCATAAAAAAGCTCGTGGCCTTCATTGCGAGGCGGTGGTATTAGACTTAACCTCAATGGGGAATAATTAAGTTAGCCGTAGGCGAAGCTTTCTCGCAGAGTAGCAATCTCTACTCTATAGATTAGCTGGTAGTCTATTTTTGGGCTAGTCCCTAGCACTTAAATATAGCATTTTTTTTCACGCTTGGTATAAGAGAAATTTACTAAGCTTCTATTGAATCCTGATTTGAGGGTAAGTGTTTTTCTAGGCAAATTTTCAGTGTTTTAGGGTCAAAAATAATTGGTAGAAAGTGAATGCTTTTAACTTCCCTAAAATAGAACAAAATTGGCACAGGAAACCAGAATATTTCCCAGTTTAGCCAATCTTGATAAGGAAAGTTTCGTATTAGTTTTTCTGAACGATATACTTCTAGAGATATATCAGTAAATTTGAGACGGATAGTTGCTGTTTGAAATAATAGAAATAGACCAAATAGAGCGATCGCTAGACTTACCCACGGTTGCCAAAAGGCCAAAGGCAATCCACTAATTATTAGTACTAGAGGAATTTTATAACTAGGGGCAAGTTCGGTAGTTTGTTTTGTTTCGGATGTAGAAATAGTAGTCATTTCAGTTATCAGTTATTAGTTATCAGTTATCATTACCTCTAGTTAAAGTCAGAGGGTTGAAATATTGAACTTTATTTTTTTTCATCCCCTTGAAAGGAGAGGCTATTTACCTTATTTTTTTGTCATAGTTTTATTTTATTTGTTCAATACAATTATTTATTCTAAAAGGTACTAATCTCAAATTCGTTAGCTACGGTTCCCGATAAATCGGAGTAATATAATTCCTTCGATTGTCATACAATGGGTAAGGGCAAATGACCATTTTTCCCTACAACATACACTCTTATCTTTTACCAAAAAATTTAGGTATAAAGCCTCTCCATTCATGGAGAAAAAAGCGATCGAGGGATGGATGGGTTATCTAACCATATCAAATCGACCAAGAGAAGAAAAAAAATCCTTTGCTCCAATCCTCTGAACTTATAAGAAGAGGTAATTCTAAATTCTAAATTCTAAATTCTAAATTCTAAATTCTAAATTCTTGAATCCCCTACTCCCTAATATTAAAAACTTTGCTTCATCGCTCCGCCAATGCCTTGAAACATTGCCCAAGAGAGAAAGAAATTAAAGATAAAAATAGATATTAAGGCTGTCACAACTGCTGTGGTTGTAGATTGGCCTACTCCTTTAGCCCCACCAGTAGTAGTTAAACCCCAACTTGTACCAATTACAGCAACTAAAACACCAAATACCATTGATTTAATTAATCCACTGCACAAATCCCAAAGTGTTAGAAAAGTATGGACAGAACTAATATATATACTCTGGGGAATATCGTACATATTAATTGCCACCATAAGTCCACCCAATATGGCAGCTATCAAACATAACAAAGTTAAGATTGGCATCATTACAGCACAAGCAATAACTCTGGGAATTACTAAATAATCTATCGGATCGGTTTTCAGCATATATAGAGCATCAATTTGTTCTGTCACTTTCATCGTGCCAATTTCCGCTGCAAATGCCGAACCTACTCGCCCCGCGACAACAACTGCTGTCAATACAGGGCCTAATTCCCTCGTTAAAGTTATAGCCAACATACCCCCAACCATATTAGCTGTACCGAAGGAAACAAGTTCCCTGGCAACCTGAATGGTAAATACCATACCTACAAAACTAGCTGTCAGTAAGACAATAAGTAAGGATTCTGGACCGACTATCGCCATTTGCTCAACGGTGTTACGACGATGAATTTTGCCCTTGAGGACATGGAAAAAGACTTGGCCTGCTAAATATGCTGCAGCCAACATCCGTTGTCCCCACACCCCGAAATTTAACTTAAAAGAAATCTTACTCAATAGAAATTAATAAATTAGAGCGCTAAACAAAATGAATGAGAGAAATTTACCAATCTTCAACAAGATTTTTTAACCAAGGTTGAAGTTTTTTGACAGATTGATTGATTTTGAGCGATCGCTCCCTATCTTAGAAGGTAAGCCATATAGGCTGAGTTGCTACTGAGGTAGCATTGGTAACTATGCTTATTTTTACATATATGAATATTTTGCTTAATCTTCTACGTTCTTTGTTACTTACGAGTATTTTTAGCTTTGTAACTCCTATTTTGTTAATTGGGGCTAGCTGGACAAGTTTTGCCTTAATTAGTCATTTTCCCAGTTTACGGACAATTGGTCAATCTGGTGTTACCCAAATTTGGCATTTCTTGGCCATGTTTGGTAATGGCCATCCTTGGCAAGGGTGTTTGGTAATTGCTATTACTTGTAGTTTAGTGGGAGCGATGTTTGATACCTATGTGTTCTGTCAAAATTCCCGGTTTAATTAAATAATTAGGGTTTGCTGAAAAAGTCTTTTTGTTGAGGTAGAAGACAGGAGACAGGAGACAGGAGACAGGAGAAATGGGGAATTTAGAGGAGGCAGTAGCAAGAATTATCCCTTGATTTTTTTGCCCCCTCAGTCCAAAATGCTAACTTTTTGAGCTACCGGAAGACGAAAACCTTGTACTTTTTCAAGACCCAGAAAGGCTAAAAGCTTTATCTGTCAATGCTTTAAAATTTATTCAGCAAGCTCTAAATTAGGGAGTAGGGAATAGGAGGAAAGAATTGATGATTTGAGATTTGCTTTTGAGATTAATCAGTTCGCGTCACAATCAAAATTTTGTAGGGAGGTTCCATGGAACTTCCCTACTAGACTGACACAACTTAAATGGTGCATTAGATGGGGAGATGGGGAGATGGGGGGATGGGGGGATGGGGGGATGGGGAGATGGGGAGATTGGGAGATAAAGACACCTAGAAACAAAAATCTATTGCACCATTTTAGCTGTGTCGGTCCACTACTATGCTTTACTCAAATGAAAATTGCTGTATGATTAACAAAAAATAAAATAAATAGAGATGTTCGCTTGAATGTCTCTACTGTACTAAATTAATTTGAAATTGTTTGCCGAGATTTTTGTTATCTCAGAAGACGAATATCGGGAAAATAATTAGAAAATAAAGTCATCGGGAATTTCAGAACGGAGATCGGGAAAATTATTACTAAGGGTTGGGTTAGCGTTAACTAATTCAAGGTTATCCTCGGTAATTCTAGGAGCACCTTGTAAGACAAGAAATGCACCACTATTGGGATTCTCACTAAAACTAAAACCTGGGGAGCTTCTGTTGTCGTTATAGTAAAGGATACCATTTCTTCTATTATAGACCAATAGGGAGTTACTTTCCTCAGCAGCGCGTATACTATTGACACTTTCAAAGTCAGTACCTAGATCAAAAATCTGAAATAGGTCTCTATCCAAAAGTATTTTGTCTTCATTCCTGTTAAAGTCGGTAATTATATCAACTCCAAGATCATAGCCAAATAAAGAAGAGCGAAAGTCCTCAAAGCTGAAAGAAAAGCCAAGATCAAGGTTATTACGGTACAGAAAACTATCTTCGCCCCTACCACCAGTCAAAATATCGTTACCTGCTGAACCTTCAATTGTGTCATCTCCACCAGCACCTTTGATTACATTTGCTGCAAAGTTACCCTGAATAATATTACTCCTTCCATTACCAAATCCTTCTATAGTGTAGGTATCTGTGGAAGAGTTTTGCTCCAGTAGCAAGTTTTCTACATTATTTGGTAGTGTCTAGGAATCTACATAAGCTACAACTAAATCGTCCCCTTGACCACTCCTTTCTATTACCCTGTCATTTCTACGGTCAACATAGTAGGTGTCGTCACCCTGTTCTCCCCTCATGGTATCCCTACCAAGACCACCATCTAGTAAATCATTGCTTCTTCCTCCTCTGATATTATCATTACCTGCACCACCATAGAGTTCGTCGATACCATTACCGCCATTAAGAGTATCATTACCATCACCTGCTTCTAGGAAGTCGTTTCCAGCATCACCAGAGAGGTTGTCTTTCCCTGCACCACTAAAAATACCGTCACTACCATTACCACCTGAGATGCGGTTATTGCCAAAAAGACTCCAAAGGAAATCATCGCCATTACCACCGTCAATTTTATCGTTTCCTCTTCCCCCATCTACGGTATCATTACCATCTCCGGCTGTAATATTGTCATTTCTTCTGTTATTTTGAAACCTATTATTATTATTTAGATACGGAAACCGATCGCTAACATTGGTTAAACGAAATCTGGCCATTTGTTGCACTCTTGGACAGTCTATATAGTTTATTGGAAAAAAAGATAGCAGAGAAAATATATTCTGATGCTCCTCTTTAGCTTTTTTTAACATAGAACTTACGCAGAGACTCTAGATATAGAGATAAAGAATACTATTTCCCCCTACAGATGGTGGTTTAAAAGTTAATTTGCGTAAGTCCTGTTACAAACAGTTTCTCAAATGTACGGCAATTGCGATCGCGTTGGATGGATAAACCGAATTCAACATTTTTTTGACGTTGATTACAATCAAGATAAGTTGAATAAAAATCAATTTATTTCAACTAAGATTAAAGTAAAGTTTCGGTGGAGAAAATTGGGAAACTTTGGATACTTACCTCTCAAAAAAACTCTAGTACGGTAATTGCGATCGAACAGTAGGAAGGAACCGAATTCAATTATTTTTCTACTTAGATTACATTAAAAACAAGTTGAATGAAAATAACTTCAACTGGGTTTTGAAGGTGAGTTTTGGTGATTAAAAAACTGAGGTACGGAAAATGCGAGCGCATCTCTGTTATTAACCGAACTTAAGGGCGAATGCCATTCGCCCCTACAATTAGAAACAAGAACCAATTCAATTAATACATAAAACATTTATTTAGGAGGCAACAACTATGGCTATTGTACGTTTTTCCCCATGGCGTGAAATTGATTCTTTGCAAAAAGAAATGAATCGTGTCTTTGACAATTTTGCTCCTTATTTAAACGGTGAAGAAAAAGGCATAGCATTTAAACCAGCAGCGGAAATGGAAGAAAACCATGAAGCAATTGAGTTAAAATTGGAACTTCCTGGTTTAGAGGCTAAAGATGTAGATGTACAAGTAACTGCGG
Source organism: Okeania sp. KiyG1 (assembly GCF_014132355.1). Classification (GTDB taxonomy): domain Bacteria; phylum Cyanobacteriota; class Cyanobacteriia; order Cyanobacteriales; family Microcoleaceae; genus Okeania. Next base: position 9,573 of record NZ_BLZO01000194.1, on the reverse strand, counting down.
AAGCTGTAGCAATTAAAGGAGAGCGTCGTCAGGAAGTTAAAACTGAAGAAAAAAAGTATGACTCGTTCTGAATTTCGTTATGGTGCTTTTCAACGAATAATTTCTCTACCAGCGCGGGTGAAAAATGACCAAGTAAAGGCTGAATATAAAGATGGTATTTTGCATCTACATTTGCCTAAAGCGGAAGCTGAAAAGAATAAGGTTGTGAAGGTAAATATTGGTTAATATTATCTCCATAGAGGTGCGAAATATCAGGAAAACTGAGGTACGGAAAATGCGATTGTATCTCTGTTATTAACCGAACTTAAGGGCGAATGCCATTCGCCCCTACAATTAGAAAAACAATCAATTAATTAATACATAAAACATTTATTTAGGAGGCAGCAACTATGGCTATTGTACGTTTTTCTCCATGTCGTGAAATTGATTCATTACAGAAAGAAATGAATCGTGTCTTTGACAATTTTGCTCCTTATTTAATGGGACTTACACAATTTTTAAGCCCAAATGTAGAACGCCGATTTAAATACCTAACAATTACCGAATAATTAAGGTTTAAAGCCTCTCCTTTAAAGGAGAAAAAAGCGGTCGAGGAATGGCGAAGTCTCCTCGCCATATCCAATCGACCAAGAGAAGAAAAAATTTTCCTTAAGCTTCAATCCTCTTCTTTTCGAGGTAATTGTTAATTATTAATTATTAATTATTAATTATTGAAAATAGGGTCATCTGCACAAGAACCAGCCGTTCTTTCAAAGAAACCTCTACTCCATCCTAATTCTTCAGGAGTTTTAATTGTTTTACTTGCTAATTCTTTCGTTAAAATAACTTGAATCTCCTCTGTTAAAGTCCTACCGTTATTTAAAGCTTGATTCTGTAATTTTTCCAGGATTTCTGGCTCTAAATTATCAATAATAATAGTCATAACATTACCTCCTTATTAATTCTAATTTAATCATTTAATCACAGCTCCCAATAAATCGCTCATTTCTCCCTGAAATTTATTCAAATTATGATCATAAAGTATCAAAGTTTTCGGATCGCCATGATGAGAAAAATCCTGAGCTTTCCTAATATTATATCATGTCCGCTTGAATACTTATTCTTTGGTGGAAGGAAGGCAGAAGGTTTTCTTGCTGTTGTGATTTAATTCTATACACAAACGATGCTACCGGACATGATATTATCGAAAAATTGTGGGTATGCGCCTCCCTTTTTAAGGGGATAAAAAAAGAACATATTCCTTATTTCAACCCTCCTTATTGCAGAGGTACTGTTAGCGTAGCTCCTCCGGAGGAGGCTAACTGATAACTGATAACTGAAATGACCATCATATAAAATATTGAAAGCTGATAACTGATAACTGATAACTGATAACTGAAATGACTGCTATTTTTAAATAGATGCACAAAATTAACGTAATTGACCTTTTCTCTGGATGTGGTGGTATGTCGTTAGGCTTTCAAAATGCAGGCTTTAATATAGTTGCTGCTTTTGATAACTGGGAACCGGCAATTAAGGTATACCGACAAAATTTTAATCACCCAATTTATGAATATGATTTGAGCAAAACTGATTTTAATTATCAAACTTTTATTCAAGTTAAACCAGACTTAATTATTGGCGGTCCTCCTTGTCAAGATTTTTCCAGTGCAGGTAAACGGAATGAAGATTTAGGTAGAGGCAATTTAACTATTTCTTTTGCTCAAATAGTGGCTAATATTTTGCCTCAAATTGTTGTTATGGAAAATGTTAGTCAATTTATTAATTATAGAAAATATCGAATTACTAAAGACATTTTTCAAGCTGCTGGATATGGCATTAGTGAAAAAATTATTGATGCAAGTTTATGTGGGGTACCTCAAAAGAGAAAGAGATTTTTTTTGATTGGAGTTTATGGAGGTAAAGACAAAGAAATTGAACCATATTTAGAAACTTCTTTGGCAACAAAACCGATGACAGTTAAAGATTATTTTGGAGATAAATTAGAAATTCAACATTATTACCGTCATCCAAGAAGTTATAAAAGAAGAGCAATATTTAGTATTGATGAACCTAGTGCTACGGTCAGAGGAGTGAATCGACCAATTCCTCAAACTTATCAAAATCATCCTGGAGACTCAGCCAAATTATCTTCAGAAATTCGACCATTAACAACTATAGAAAGAAGTTATTTACAGACATTTCCTGAAGGTTTTATTTGGGAAGGTTGTAAAACAAATTTAGAACAAATGATTGGTAATGCTGTACCTGTGAAGTTAGCTGAATATGTGGCAAATAGTATTTTAGAATATCTGAAAAATTAGGAATGGGAAGTTACAGCAGAAGGAAGAAGGAAGAAGGAAGAAGGAAGAAGGAAGAAGGAAGAAGGAAGAAGGAAAAATCTTGCGTTTCCTGAGTTTTAAGCTTTTGATATATCCGCACTCTTTGCTTTGACTACTATATAATTAATTATCCAAACTTGAGATTAAGAATGACTCACAAATCACATCTGATTTACCATTTTTTTAATATTGATATTTCCCAATTTTAAAGTTTGTTTGATCTAAATATCGTAGGCATAATGATAATCTTCCCAAGCAGCTTTTGCGCCAGCTTCTACTATTAGACTTAAGTCACAATCATACTCTCCAGCACAACTAAAAGAACCAAATTCTAGTATGTAAAGTTCTCCTTCTGATTCACAAATATCTACGGTATAAAGCAATTCTGGATACCAATTAACTTGATTAAGTACTTCACTCAAATAGTTTTCTAAGTAGATGCTATTGACTCTTTCGTCGATTCTTTCCTCTCCCACTAGATAAAGTGAACCAGTAATAATCTTATTTTTGTAAACAAAAACCTCCATTCTTTTGTAATTAAACGTTTAGCAGCAACTAGCACTAAAGTTGTTTCATCTGTTCTTAATTCTTGCCCTAAAGTCATCATTGTATTTAAAATTTTTAGGTTAAATACTCCAGCACGAAATGACTTCATATTGCTATTGGGTCGGATAAAAATTTCACCGTTAGATTTAAAGTATTCTAGAATTTCTGTTTGTCTTCTAATTAACTCTGCTAAAGGCAGAATAAAGTATTTATTATTAAGTAAATAATCTCCAAAGTAAGCATAATAAGTTGAACAGCGAAGATTTTTTTCATTCATATATGCTCCTGGAGTCCAAGCACTTCTTAAGACATCTCGACCCAGGTTAAGAGTACCTTTGAAAATAACACATTCATCATTGGGAAAATATTTATTTGCTTCTTCTGATCGGAAATTAAGATATGTTGTTTCTTTGTAAATATATCCTTGCCTACTTAATTCTGCTAAAAATTGCTCTTCGCGATCGATAATATTTTTTTCAACTAACCAATTTACTTTTTTACCATTTTTCAGTATCATTTTTACATTTGCCACTACTGTATTTGAACTATCAAAATCTTAAAACTCAGACAACGCAAAATTTTTTCTTCTTTCTTCTTGTTTATACTATAGCTATTAGGTTGGGTTGAAAAATAAAATATAACCAGACCCAACCTACATGAGCTAAATATCAGTAGAGTTTTCTAATATAGTAGTCGCAATTACCATTAATACTTATACTAATTCGACTGAAGTAATATTAAAAAAAGTGTTTTTAGGCAACAGGAAACAGAGATTTGTATCAAATGAAAATACTCAATCTGTAGATGACTCAGGAGCAGTAGGTAACTGAAATTGATTGGGGTTGACTGTCCTCGCTGGAGTGGGTTGTTGTTTGGACTCAGACTCAGAGGGAGTAACTGACTCTTCAGTATTATCAGTATTGGTATTAGCACCAGGACCTGTTTGAGGTGCGCCTGGTAAAGTTGCGAGAGCTACGCGATCGCCTCCTACTTCTCGCAATAAATCTAGAACTTGCACAACATCATTATATCTTGCTTCTTTAGGAGCATATAATACAACGACTCCACGAGGATTAACTTGATGATATCTCCGCACAAACTTTTCGAGTTCAACTGCATTCACAGCTTGTTGTTCAATAAAAGTTTTTCCCACCTCATTCACACTTACAAGTAACATATCTTGTGATTGAGGTTTACCCGTACTAGCTTTTGGTAAGTCAACATTAATTGCCTGTTGACGAGTTAATTGTAAAGCGGCTAAAAGGAAGAAAGTTAGAATGCAGAATATTACGTCAATTAGAGGTATTAATTCAATTCTAACTTCTTCAGCAGCAGATTCTTGATTAAGTTTCATTGTTTTTTTGTTTGGAAAAAAGTCACTTCAGTTATCACCTTTAAAAATCAAAGCGTGAGGTACATCAACGATCCCCCTAAATCCCCCTTAAAAAGGGGGAATTCCGGTTTCCCCCTTAATCCCCCTCCCGTCCCCTTGGGAAGGGGAAGCCAGAGGATGCTGCGCTTTTTGTTAAACGGGGGTTAGGGGGGATATCCAGGAATGTACCTCACACTTACTGAGAAATGCTATGGTCAGTAGTAGGGGCGAGAATGTGGTCACTTCAGTTATGAGAATTGCTATATTAATTATTAATTATTAATTATTAATTATTAATTATTATCTGGCTCATCTACAGTTGTATCAATATCATTTTCTGTTGGAGAATCTGTTGGTTTTGTATTCCGTTCTAAAGAATCTGGAATACTCTGAGAATTCTGGGTCCATGTAGGGGGAAAATAAGTATTATTATCTGGTGAATTATATTTATTTAAATTATTTAAAGATGTCTGTTGCCAATATTGTCGGTAGAGTAATTCTAATTCATTACCAGATTTCCTAAACACCTTCATTTGATTAAATAATAAACTTTGAAATAATCGATAAAATACTAAACTAACAATAGCTACTACCAAACCAGCAGCAGTACTAATTAAAGCTTCACCAATACCAACTGTTACCCCCGCAGTTGAAGAAGTGCCCAAGTCCCCAAGGCGAATAGAACCAAGGGAGCCAATAAGACCCAAAACAGTACCTAGTAAGCCCAACATAGGGGCCAAAGCAATTACCCCTTCCAGCAATTTATCTCCCTTACGCATTGAGGCCAATTCATCATCGGCAGAAGCCTCTAGTGCCAATTTAAACACTTCTGGTTCGGGGTTTTGTAATCGCAGAGGAGCATAGAGAAAGCGACCAATAGGTTGTTTGAGAGTGCGTCTAGCCATTTCTGTCGCGATACTCCAGTCACGACGGGCGGCTTCTAATACTCGGCTAACAGTTTGTTTTTCCTTGATTAATAGATTTGTCCAGAACCATAGGCGGTCTATTATGGTACTAAGGGACAGAATTGATAAAACTAACAGAGGCCACATCGCAGGGCCTCCTTTCTGAATCAACTCTTCAAAGGTCACAGTATATTCGCTCCTACAGTTTCAACTAATTACAATTATTTGTCTATTTACTTTGTTTTCAAGTTCCTTAGAACTTTCAAGAATTTAGAATTTAGAATTTAGAATTTAGAATTACCTCTCCTTTATAAAGAAGAGGATTGACTAATCATGAAAATTTTTCTTCTCTTGGTCTCATGGATATGGCGCAGGTTTCCTCGCCATCCCACCCTACGGGAAGCTGCGAAGATAGAACTCCGTTCCGAGATACGCGTTTCGCGTCAGCTTTGCGTTGCGCCAGCTTTGCGTTGCGCCAGCTTTGCGAAGCAAAAGCAAAAGCAAAAGCAAACGACCGCTTTTATCCTCTTAAAAGAGGAGGCTTTCAACCACAATTTTTCGGTAATGCTTTAAGAATTATAGATTGACAAAATACAAATTAAATGATAAAATTAAATAAATATAAAAGTTTTAAACTTCTGCATATTTTATCAACATTAATCTTCAGCATAATTAATTTAAGCTATAAAGTCCAAGCTTACTTATAAGTACTATAGTTGATAATTTGTCCAAAAGAGAAGTTGATTACAGGGTGTACGGTAGATATTTTACAGAAATAAGTCAAAACTCACTGGTGCAAAAATTTAGATAAATTGATCATTTCTGTATTGTAATTTATTGGGTTTTGAGTTTTACAAAAATTATCCTAGAGAAACTAGGCTTTAAACCTCTATGATTAATCTCTGAAGTATTACTTTGGAAGTTTGCAAGTTGTTAATAGAGCTTCAAAGTCCCTGACTTTAACGAAGTCAGAAGTCAGAAGTCAGAAGTTAGAAGTTATTTTTGTAACGATTTGAGCTTCGCTCCAAAAATATTTCGCCTTAAAAGGCGGGGTTGCGCGACCCAATTATTTTGATAATAAATAACTAACTGCAAAATGTAGAAATTAGCATTAGTTAAAAATTATTTTGGAAATAAACGGAAATAGAGGTAGGTATGACAGAAAAGTTATATCAGTCAAACAAAAGTCAACCTTTAAACTTGGATTATTCGGTAGAACATTCTACATTGTTATATTTTTGCTCAAACATCATCAGAGTCATCTAATATGTTTATTCCCCCCACCACTCAGGCCATTAATTATCATCCCTTTACCGCCACACCAGAAACTCCTGTAGAAGATGTAATTACTTCTATGAGTCTTACAGGTGCAAGTTGTGTGTTAATTGTAGAATCATCCTCTCCTTCTAATGTTGTAAAAACATCTCCACAAAGCGATCGCACTACAGAATCTCAAAATGGAAGTAATGGCTCCAAATTTCAAGATACAAAGCTACAATCTTTAGGGCCAATCATCGGTATATTTACTGAGCGAGATTTAGTACAGTTAGTCTCTATCAGTGCTTCCCTCAGTGGCTTTCCGATTGCTCAAATTATGATTAGATCTATAATAACAGCTCAACTATCGGAAATTCCAGATATCTTTGCTCTTTTAGCAATATTAGAAAAACATCAAATCAGTCATTTACCAATCGTTGATGAGTCAGAAGAGCTTATTGGCCTAGTGAGTGCCCGTAGTTTAATTTTCGATCGGCCTCAGATAAATAACAAGAGTCTAAACTTAATAGCCAATAGGCAAGGGGAGGCATCTATTAATAAAAATGGTACTAAGGTAGCATCCCGAAAACAAGAGTTAGAAGCTAACAATAATGTAACAAAAAGAACCTGTGACTCATGCTTAACTTTACCAGCTAACTTAATCCAAATTAATCAATTAGAACAAATCCCTGAATCTCAAATTATAAAAGCTCCATCTTCTTTCTCAATTCGGCAAATTACCCAACTGATGTTTACCCATAATATTAGTCATATTCTGATTACTGAAACCAAAGAAAATCCATATCAAAATCAGAAATTGACTAAAATATTAGGGACAATTAGTAGTAGAGATATAGTACAACTACAAGCGTTAAAAATAGATTTTAATCAAACTAAAGCTGAGACAGTTTGTAATACTTTACCAGTGCTAGTACGTTCTCAGGCAAGTCTAGAAGTAGCTTTAGGTTTAATGAAAAAAAATTATTATCTGCTGCCTTTAATTGTACAAACTCCCACAGGCAAGACAACTAATATTATTACTACTACAAAAATAATTCAACAAATACTTTTACCTAAATCATTATATCAATCATTAATTCGCTTTCATAATTATATAGAAAAACATCTATTCAACTGCAAAAAATCGATGAAAAATTCAAACAATCTGCTATAGAACGGGAAAATTTAGAAAAAAATAACCTCAAAACAGAAGAAAGTAAAGTTATAGTAGCTGAAGGAAATCAAGATGGTATTTGGGATTGGAATATCAAAACAAATGAAATATTTTACTCATCTCAATGGAAGAAAATGTTGGGCTACAGAGATGATGAAATTTCCCAGAAAATTGATGAATGGTTAAATAGAATTCATCCAAAAGATATCGACAAGGTTAGTGCAGCCGTTCAAGAACATTTAACAAAAAAATTTCCATCCTACCGAATAGAATATCGCATTAAACGCAAAGATAATAGTTTTATATGGGTCCTAGATAGAGGAAAAGCATTATGGCAATCGGGAACACCAGTAAGAATGGTGGGAAGTTTTATAGATATTACTCAGTCTAAAGAAACAGAAATAAAACTAAAATATCAAGTACAGCAGGACACCGAAATAATTAATAATATTCAAGAGATAGTTTTGAAAACTGATGCTACAGGTAATTTAATATTCTTAAATGACACCTGGAAAAAATTTACAGGATTTACTTGTGAAAATAGCTTAGGTCGAAATTATTTAGAGTTCATTCACCCAAAAGATAGAAAAAATTAAATTCTTCAGCAGAGAATACCCAAGAAAATGAAAATATAGAGTTAGTTGGTAGTAATAAAAATTTAGTTGCAGGTTGCTATCAACTGCAGTGGTTAACCAAAAATGGTAATTATTGTTCAGTAGAAATGAAGAGTACATTGGTAAGCGATCGCAAAGGCAATATTACTGGTATGGTAAGTACCATCAGTGATATTTCTGGGAGGATAGCAACCCAAGAAAATTTGCAAGCTAATGAAAAGGCAATTAGAGAACTATATGAAGTCACTACTAACGCAGATAACTCTTTTGAAAGCAAAATAGTTGCATTATTAGAGATGGGATGTCGTCGGTTTGGCATGGATATAGGACTATTAGGAAAAGTTTTAGGAGAACGTTATGAGGTTATTGCAGCTCACTTACCAGAAGATTTTCTATTTGGAATAGCGAAAGGAGATGCTTTTGCACTCGAACAAACATTTGACAGGGAAGTATTGCGCTCTAATGAACCTCTAGCGATCGCATCTGCTAAAGATTCTCAGTGGCGACATCATCCAGCATATACCGTGCGTCGTGTAGAATCTTATCTTGGCACTAAAATTTTTGTTTCAGGAAGAATTTATGGCACTCTCAGTTTTACCAGTCGTTTAGCAAAAAATGAATGGACCTCAACAGATATAGAAGTTTTAAAGTTAATGGCGACTTATATCGGTGGCGAATTGTTGCGACAAGATGCTATAGAAGGTTTACAGAAAAAATATCAGCACATTTTATTGCTCAAACAAATTACTCAAGAAATTCGCTCTAGGTTAGATACTCAAGAAATTTTTCAGACTACTGCTACTCAAATTGGGCGAGTATTTGGAGTTAACCGTTGTTCAATTCATAATTATCTTTGCGAACCTTATCCTCACCTCCCTTGTGTTGCTGAATATTTGGAAACTGGTTACGAATCAACTTTAGATTTAGATATTGCAGTTACTTACAATTCTTATACAGAAAAGTTATTATCAAAAGACAAAGCGATCGCTTCTCCAGATATATTTTCAGACCCTTTATTAAAATCATCTGCACCGATGTATCGGAGGCTAAATGTTAGGTCAATGTTGGCAGTTCGTACTTCTTATCAAGGACAGCCAAATGGTATTATTAATTTGCATCAATGTGATTATATGCGTCAGTGGACTAAGGATGAAATAGATTTATTAGAAGATGTGGCATCTCAGGTAGGGTTAACCTTAGCTCAGGCGAAAATATTAGAGTCAGAAGTTACTCACAAACAACAGTTAGAAGCTCAAAATCAAGCTTTAGAACAAGCTAGAGAAGCCGCAGAAGTAGCAAACCGTGCCAAGAGTGAATTTCTAGCAATGATGAGTCATGAAATTCGTACTCCAATGAATGGTGTAATTGGGATGACAAGTTTGCT
>NZ_BLZO01000193.1 GCF_014132355.1 Okeania sp. KiyG1 | reverse complement strand
CTACTAAAAATAAAATTGAATCTGCTTCTAATATTTCTTCTGCCAACATTACTGCGCCATTTTTTCCTGAAGGTAACCTGCCAATATCGCAATTAGACTTTTTCAAAATCTCCGCACATTTGGAAATAGTCAAAATTCCTTCAGTCACTAAATCTATTCCACTCAACTTACCTATTGGTGGCATTTCTCTAGTCATCGTCGTAATATCCATTTCAATAACTTCTCCCAGAAAATTTGCCACAATATTTCCAGTTGTTCCACCACAAACAACTCTCCGACCACGAAAACTTAATAATTTCTCGACATATTCAAAATCTTTATTTTCATCTAGGGGCGGACCTGTAAATATCATTACTGGATTTTTCTTTCGCACATAAATTCCCACGAAAGAGGCATCATCACCAATTTTGCCTCCATAGAGATTATGAGTTTTTTTAATTACATTTTGAACAATATTTCTCGCCGTATGAGTATGATTGATAAATAAAGTTTCGATATGTTTAGCAATATTATCCCAACCCCAACCAAAATTTAAACTAACTCCTAAACCTGCGTATAAAACTCCGTCACTAATAGCTCCTAAAAATCGCCTTTTTCTAACTTACCTTCAGAGAAAGTAATTTTTTTATCTAATATTTTTTCGGTTCTGTTTTGTAACTGAACTAATTTACCTTTTTAAAATATAAAACGGAGGGTTGTCAAAGTTAATTACTAGAAATTTATTATTTTTGGGATTAATTGAAATTACTGTAAAGGTAGCATAGGCAATTTTTCTAACTTGACAAATAGGTAAAGTACCGATGACTGTTTCAATTACATCTTCTAAAGAAACGTCATCAGTATTCAACATATTAATCAAAATTTCTGTGGTTAAAGTGGCTAGAATATTAGCTTTTACTCCACTGCCTAAACCGTCAGACAAAACGATAATAGTTTTATTTTCGGCCTTGCGGAATTTAACTTGGTCGCCACATAATTCTTCGCCTTTTTTATTGAGACTAAAATTGTAAATATCTAAAAAATTTTCCATTTATATCAATCTTATTTGAGTTGTGGGAACAGGTAACAGGGAACAGGGAACAGGGAATAGTTCATTAATTGATAATGGATAATTGATAATTGATAATTACCTCTGGTTAAAACCGTTACGGAATTGAATATCAGGAATATTTTCTTTTTTTTTCCCTTAAAAGGGGAGGCTTTAAACCAGAATTATTTAATTATTAATTATTAATTATTCGGTAACAGGGAAAAGGGAACAGGGAACAGGTATGGAAGAAACACCTAAGCATTAACGAAGTCAGAAGTCAGAACTTATTTTTGTAACGGGTATTTGAGCAACTCTCCAAAAATATTTCGCCTTAAAGGCGGGGTTTTAGACCCAATTATTTTGATAAAATTATCACAAATGATTTAGGATTGCTATATATCAATTTGATAAAATATTGCTACATAATTTTTGTTATTAGATGTCTGACTCCTAATTTGATACTGTGTGTCATTTCAGTTATCAGTACCTGTGCAATAAGGAGGCTTGAAATAGGGAAATATTTTTCCCACTATTGCCTGTTCTCTGTTCCCTGTTTCTTGCTATATTATACCAATTTTAAAAAAGAATGTTACGAATAGTAAGAGCGATAAAAATAATTTATAGTAGATTTATATTTGAGAGAAAAAGATAATTTAAGCCCTAAAAAATGGTATTAAAGCTATTCCCATACGACTCCTGACTCCTGACTCCTAAGAAATACCCTAGATATTTGTAGCAAACATTTATCAATTTGGTATTAGAGAGTCTCTTGATTTACCATTTTGATAATTTTTAATAAACTAACTTTTGTTTCTGCAGTTGTTTCTCCTAATAAACCAGCAATTTCTTGCACTACTTTCATCTGATGATCGACTACTTCATTTACTTTACTAACTGTTTCATTTCTCAGATTAATCATTTCTTGTTTTCGTTGCCATTCATGGGTAATATCAACCATAATACAAGCAATTAAATTTTGGTCACGAATAGGAAAAATTACTTCTTTCACATATACAATATCTGCTTCAGAATTTGCTTGATTTTCAGGTTGATATTTTTTTTCTTTTCCTCGAATTACTTCATCTTTTTCCCAGACTTTTTGAAAGTCTGCTAAATCTTCTAAAACTATAGATGCTGGTTGACCAATAATCTCTGTTTGATTGACATTAAACATTTTACAAAATGCTGGATTAACGAGAGTAATATTCATCTGGGTGTCAACTACAATTAAGCCATTGGGGTCATATTCCCAGAGAATTTGCCAGAGATTTTTTTCGTTAGTCAAAATAATTTACTCCTTTGGTTTATTAATAGTGGGTAAAATTTCTGCTTGGAATTTTTGTTCAATATTTTCAGGGTTAATTTTGATAAATACTTGGTTTTTGTATTTCATTACAATTCCATCACTACAAGATTCTAAACAAAATGAGCCTTTTAATTCTATTTTGTCTTCTAGGTGATATTTGCTAATCATACTTTGAAGTTTTGGTAATACTTCATAAACTCCTAGTTGATGACAAGCTGAACCCATACAAAGATATAAATTTTCTTTTTCATAGTTCATTCTTGAGTAGGGGAGTGGGGGAGTAGGGGAGTGGGAGAGTGGGGGAGTAGGGGAGAACTAAACATAAGAATAATTAACAGTAATTGGCGTGCTAATTATCAAAAAGGTTATTTTGCCTGTGTTAATTACTTAATAATTGAAGTTTCACCTAAGTATAGCATTCTTTTTTCACCCTTGATATAAAAATAGTTAGTAAGAAAGAGTCAAGAGAATAAAGACAAAAATTTAACAGCGAATAAGGTGAGTATAGCTAAAGTCAGAAGTCAATCTTTCCTCTCAATAAAAAATAAAGATGAAGATATTTTTGCCATAGGAAGTAGGAAATTTTCACCTCTACTGATACTTCTTGGATGCTAATTTTATATTGATACATTTCTGACTTCT
>NZ_BLZO01000192.1 GCF_014132355.1 Okeania sp. KiyG1 | reverse complement strand
GACTTCTTCCTTCTGACTTCTTTTAATTGCGATAAACTTCATCTAAGAATAAGGTGAGTATAGCTGAAGTCAAAAGTCAATCTTTCCTCTCAATCAAAAACAAAAAGAAAGATACAGCAGATTCCATTAAGGGTGAGATAGACCTATGGATGGCTAGATTGCCTGACTTGCATTTATTTAATTGTTAATCTCTGTACTTCTTATGGGAGGAATATGTTGTATTTTTTGCCATAGGAAGTAGGAAATTTTCACCTCTCCTGATACTTCTTGGATGTTAATTTTATATTGATACATTTCTGACTTCTGACTTCTGACTTCTGACTTCTTTTAATTGCCATAATCTACATCTAAGAATCAGGTGAGTATAGCTGAAGTCAAAAGTCAATCTTTCCTCTCAATCAAAAACAAAAAGAAAGATACAGCAGATTCCATTAAGGGTGAGATAGACCTATGGATGGCTAGATTGCCTGACTTGCATTTATTTAATTGTTAATCTCTGTACTTCTTATGGGAGGAATATGTTGTATTTTTGGCCATAGGAAGTAGGAAATTTTCACCTCTACTGATACTTCTTGGATGCTAATTTTATATTGATACATTTCTGACTTCTGACTTCTGACTTCTGACTTCTTTTAATTGCCATAATCTACATCTAAGAATCAGGTGAGTATAGCTGAAGTCAAAAGTCAATATTTGCCATCAAGAAAAAACAAAAAGAAAGATACAGCAGATTCCATTAAGGGTGAGATAGACCTATGGATGGCTAGATTGCCTGACTTGCATTTATTTAATTGTTAATCTCTGTACTTCTTATGGGAGGAATATGTTGTATTTTTTGCCATAGGAAGTAGGAAATTTTCACCTCTACTGATACTTCTTGGATGTTAATTTTATATTGATACATTTCTGACTTCTGACTTCTGACTTCTTTTAATTGCCATAATCTACATCTAAGAATCAGGTGAGTATAGCTGAAGTCAAAAGTCAATCTTTCCTCTCAATCAAAAACAAAAAGAAAGATACAGCAGATTCCATTAAGGGTGAGATAGACCTATGGATGGCTAGATTGCCTGACTTGCATTTATTTAATTGTTAATCTCTGTACTTCTTATGGGAGGAATATGTTGTATTTTTTGCCATAGGAAGTAGGAAATTTTCACCTCTACTGATACTTCTTGGATGCTAATTTTATATTGATACATTTCTGACTTCTTCCTTCTGACTTCTGACTTCTTTTAATTGCCATAATCTACATCTAAGAATCAGGTGAGTATAGCTGAAGTCAAAAGTCAATCTTTCCTCTCAATCAAAAACAAAAAGAAAGATACAGCAGATTCCATTAAGGGTGAGATAGACCTATGGATGGCTAGATTGCCTGACTTGCATTTATTTAATTGTTAATCTCTGTACTTCTTATGGGAGGAATATGTTGTATTTTTGCCATAGGAAGTAGGAAATTTTCACCTCTACTGATACTTCTTGGATGTTAAT
>NZ_BLZO01000191.1 GCF_014132355.1 Okeania sp. KiyG1 | reverse complement strand
ATATTTGCCATCAAGAAAAAACAAAAAGGAAGATATTTTTGGCCATAGGGAGTAGGAAATTTTCACCCCTAATAATACTTCTAGGAAGTTAATTTGATATTAATAATTTTCTGACTTCTTCCTTCTTCCTTCTTATTTCTTCCTTGTTTTACAGAAAGATATTTTTGGCGATGGGGAGTTGGAAATTGTTACCTCTATTGATACTTCTAGGAAGTTAATTTGATATCGATAATTTTCTGACTTCTTCCTTCTTCCTTCTTCCCTCTTCCTTCTTCCTTCTTCCTTCTGTTAATTCCGATAAACCTCATCTAAAATATTGCCATTCGCAGCAATTAATTGAATATGTAATGGCATTTGACCTGCTGCATGAGTCGAACAACTGAGACAAGGATCGTAAGCTCGAATACCTGCTTCAACCCTGTTTAACATTCCTTCTGGAATTTGATTATTGTGAATATAATGTTTGGCAATTTGAGTAACAGTTTGATTCATTGCCAAATTATTCTGACCAGTGGCAATAATCATATTTACCTTCTGAATAATCCCATTTTCATCTACTTTGTAATGATGGAATAAAGTACCTCTTGGCGCTTCACTAACTCCCACTCCTTCCAAACAGTTAATACCAGCAGTAGCACGAGTGCGAGGAGAAACAATATCCGGGTCATCTATCAATTGTTCAATTCTTTCTAAACAAGCAATAATTTCTATCAAACGAGCATAATGATAGAAGAAAGAAGAAGTAGGAACACCACCTACTCGCTCTTGCATTTCTTTTAATTCTCGGTCTGCTTTTTCTGTACCTATCTGAGAACAAACATTTAAACGAGCAAGAGGTCCGACACGATAAATTCCATCAGGATAACCCATTGGTTTGTAATAAGGGAACTTCAAATAAGACCAACTTTCCACCGCTTCCCCTAAAAATTCTTGATAATTATCTTCGCTTAAATTATCAGCAACAATATTACCTTCACTATCAGTAAACCTGAGCTTTCCACCGTAATGTTCCCAGTCACCATTTGCCCCAACTAATCCCATAAATAATGATGGAAACTTACCAAAAACTTCGGCTTCAGTTTTTAATTCGTTATCCAACAAACCCTTAAACAAACTAATAGCAGTATTAGTAGTTTCAAAAGATTCTGGCAGACGATTTTTTATCCATTCTCGCCCCTCTTCAGATAAGGGAGAACGTACACCACCAGGTACTGCCCAAGCAGCATGAATTTTTTTTGCTCCTAACAATTCTATAACTGTTTGACCGAACTGCCTAAGTCGAATACCTGCTCTAGCTAAATCTGGATTTTCCTCCATTAAACCAAAGACATTTCGTTTAGCTGGGTCGCTATCCCAACCTAATAGAAAATCAGGACTACTAAGATGGAAAAAACTTAAAGCATGGGATTGAGTTAACTGTCCTAAATTCATCATTCGGCGCAACTTTTCTCCTGCGGGAGGAACTTGCACTGCAAGAATTTTATCCCCTGTTTTGGCAGAAGCTAATAAATGACTTACTGGGCAAATTCCACAAATTCTAGCTGTTATTCCTGCCATTTCTGTAAAAGGTCGCCCTTCACAAAATTTTTCAAAGCCTCGATATTCTACGACATGAAATCTACAGTCGGATACTTCTCCCGCATCATCTAATATTACTGATATTTTGGCATGACCTTCGATTCTAGTTACTGGGTCTATAACTACTGTTTTAGACATAGTTTATTTTCTCCTTTAGTAAATAAATAATCTCTAGATTTTGATAAATTTGTCAAAGCAATTTTTGTGAGTAGGTTGGGTTAAGCGGCAGCGCAACCCAACAAAAAGATATCTAGGTTGGCGTTAAACTTTGTCCTTGATTAACTTGATTAAAAGGAAACAGAAAAGTAATTTTAGTAGGTTGGGTTAATCAAGAGCGCAACCCAACAAAAAAGATGTGTAGGTTAGAGTTAAAATTTTTCCTTAATTAAAAGGAAACAGGAAAGTAATTTTAGTAGTTTTGCTTGAGGAAACAAAACCTAACTTACTTAAATTAAACTCTAGTGCAGGATGGCAGAAATAACTAACCAGTTACAAAATCCTAAAAGCCTTACCAATCAATACTTTTGAGGGCGAATACCATTTGCTTCGCATAACTATCGTTAACGCCCCTACGACTTTTAACTTCCGCGTAGCGGCACTAGGTTTTGAGAATATTATAAAATTTATTTGTCAAACCTACCTCTACTTTGTTTATCAGTTTTATTCTAATTACAAACGCGGGCTTTTTGCCAAGGTTGTCGAGAATTCCAGATACCTAAACCTGCTTGTTTTGCAGAATTTTGAGCGTTCAAGTAAGCAGTTTTTGAACTTGGGCAAGTATCATTTAGATGTTTACAGAAAAGGGAAGCTTTTCCTTCATTAACCAGTTGTAAATTAATGGAAGTATTATCTTTAAATACTTCTGAAACTATCCGTTGACGACTACTTTTTCCTGTATCACTTATTAATACTATTGTACCTCTAGGAATCAGTGTTTCCAGTCTACTTTTGGCAGCCTCAAAAAAGGGACTATCCCCATAATCTGGTCCATCAATACAGGCAAGTTGTAGACGGCATAATTGTGAATTTCCTTCCCAAGGAATGCGACATTGTGACATGGTAACTTCTAAAGTATCTCCATCAATAATCTGAGAAATTCTTGCCTGTTGAATAGCTAAAGACTGGGGGGTATTTAATATAGATAAAAGTATTAAAATTCCACAGGATACAACAGCTAAAATTAGACTGATTTTGTGTTTTTTCATCAGTTTTTTTGAGTAGGTTGGGTTAAGGGAGAGCGCAACCCAACAAAAATATATCTAGGTTGGCGTTAAACATTGTTATTCTTAGATGCTAAAAGGAAAGTAATTTTTCCTTGATGTTAGGTTTTGTTTCCTCAACCCAACCTACTAATATTTATCCAAATGCTAAAAGGAAAGTAATTTTTCCTTGATGTTAGGTTTTGTTTCCTCAACCCAACCTACTAACATTTATCCAAATGCTAAAAGGAAAGTAATTGTTTGTTGATGTTAGGTTTTGTTTCCTCAACCCAACCTACTAACATTTATCCAAATGCTAAAAGGAAAGTAATTGTTTGTTGATGTTAGGTTTTGTTTCCTCAACCCAACCTACTAACATTTATCCAAATGCTAAAAGGAAAGTAATTGTTTGTTGATGTTAGGTTTTGTTCCCTCAACCCAACCTACTAACATTTATCCAAATGCTAAAAGGAAAGTAATTTTTCCTTGATGTTAGGTTTTGTGTTCCTCAACCCAACCTACTAACATTTATCCAAATGCTAAAAGGTTAATTGATTTTATTACCACCTTGCTATAGCAAAACTGAGTTAACGCAATAACGAAATTAACATCTGTTGATATTTGATTTTTCTAAGATGTTAATTATCTGATAAACAGGAGGCGAGCGAGACCTTCGCACCGGGGAAAAATAATTTTCTTTCTTCCTTCTTCCTTCTTCCTTCTTCCTTCTTCCTTCTTCCTTCTTCCTTCTTCCTTCTTTTACCCAAACTTAATCATTTCTCTGCCTGCCATTTTTGGCATTTCACCCTTCAATAAAGGTTCTAAAGTCGCCTTAATTCTATCGGCAGAAGGCGGACATCCAGGCATAAAAATATCCACTGGAACAACTTCATGTACTGGTCGAACTTTATCAAGTAATTCTGGTACAATTCCCGGCGCATTTGGTAACTGCTTATTTTCATCTGCCAACTCTAAATAACTTCTTTCTAAAACAGTTTTCGTACCACCCAACATATTTCGCATAGCTGGCACATTAGCAGTAACAGCACAATCTCCAAAAGAAATTAACGTCTTAGTCTTTTTTCTCACCTCAAAAATTATTTCTAAATTATCCTGATTAGCAATACCTCCTTCCACTAAACAAACATCTACATTTTCTGGATATTCTTTAATATCGCTGCCCACCGGACTATAAACAACCTCGACATGATTTGCCAGTTCAAACAACCATTCATCTAAGTCAAGAAACGACATATGACAGCCAGAACATCCAGCCAACCAAACTGTGGCAAATTTTATTTTATTTGACATAATTAATACCTTTAATTAGGGAGTACCGTTTCACGGAATTCAAAAGTCAAAAGTCAAAAGTCAAAAGTAAGATTTTATAGCTTAAAAACTTTAACGCTACAGTAATTTCAGGATGTTTCAAATTGGTAGAATAGGGAATAAGTAGTTTTATCTCTAACTGTATTTCAAGAGTTGCTCTAAAACACCTTTTATTTGACTTCTAAATTCTAAATTCTAAATTCTAAATTCTAAATTCTAAATTCTGACTTCATTCACCTTGTCCATTGTTTATTCTCCCTAGCATTAACCAAAAATTCCAACTTAGAGCGATCGCGCTCCATTTCAGCTACCGTTGCCCCCTTACGGAAAATTGCACCAGTAGGACAAGCATCCACACACTTACCACAAGCAGTACAAGCATCAACCTCTCCCCAAGGTTGATTCAAACCAGAAATAATGTAACAAGCAGCACCACGACTTCCCACATCCCAAACGTGCGCTCCCTCTATTTCCTCACAAACCCGCACGCAACGAGTACACAAAATACAACGGTTATGGTCTAGACCAAACTGCTTGTGAGATAGATCCATTCCCCGGTCTGGGAAACGATAGGGAAACCGAGTATGATCCATCCCCACCTCTACTGCCATATTTTGCAATTCGCAATTCCCATTCGCAACACAAACCGCACAAACATGATTGCCCTCAGAAAATAATAACTCCACCAACATCCGTCGATATTCTTGCAACTTCTGAGTTTGAGTCTGAATTTCCATTCCCTCCGCAACCTGAGTCACGCAAGCAGGCAATAATTTTCTCGCCCCAGAAACTTCTACCAGACACAACCGACAAGCACCAATATCCGTAACTCCCTCCAAATGACAGAGAGTAGGAATACGAACTCCTGCTTCCTTAGCTGCTTCAAGAATAGTAGTTCCCTCCTCCACTGCAATTTGATTGCCATCTATAGTTAACGTTTTTACTGACATCTTTTTCCCTCCTAATATTATACCAATTTGATAAGTGTTTGCTACAATTTCTTGAGTAGGGGAGTAGGGGAGTAGGGGAGTAGTAAACATAAGAATAATTAACAATAACTGGCGTGCTAATTACCAAAAAAGTTATTCCGCTTGTGTTAATTACTTAATAATTGAAGTTTCACCTAAGTTAAGCATTATTTTTTCACGCTTGGTATTGCACCTCTTGTTATATCAAGTCTCATTAATTAGCCATGATTAAGTTAACTATCTTTAGTCATCTTTAGATGACTTCTACTGTGAGCCAAGAAATTTATTTCTTGGCGGATGACATGACTCGCCAAGGATTTCAATCCTTGGCTAATAATTTAAGTCATCTTAAGAGTCATCTTAAGAAGTATGCCATCTTTGTTCATCTTTTTATATTGTGGTTAATCAGTGCAACTTGATATTAAAAGTAAAATTACAGAGCTTTTCAACTCTTATAAACCACTTAAATATTTAGGGAGTTAGTATTTTGCTTACTCCTTCTTCTCTCCTGACTCCTGACTCCTGACTCCTTCTTCAATTAGCAGCAGTTACAAAATGACCATTACTAAACTCCGACTCCTGCAATAAATCTAGATACTCTTGCTTAAAATAGCGCAACGTACTCAAAACAGGATTAGGTGCAGTCATTCCCAAACCACATAAGCTAGTATCCTTCACCACATAAGACAACTCCTCCAACCTTTCTAGATCCATAGCAGTCGCCTGCTTATTCAAAATCTTAGTCAGCAGAGCATATAACTGCACCGTACCAGTGCGACAGGGAACACATTTTCCACAAGTTTCACCACGACAAAATTCCATGTAAAACTGCGCCACCTCAACCATGCTAGTTTCCTTATCCATAATTACCATGCCACCGGAACCCATCATGGAACCAACTTTGCTGAGAGAGTCATAGTCTACAGGAGTGTCGAGCATTGAAACAGGAATACAACCACCGGAAGGACCCCCTGTTTGTACCGCTTTCACTTCCCCACCAGGAACGCCACCTCCCATTTCTTCAACAATTTCCCGCAGAGTTATTCCCATCGGTACTTCAATTAAACCGTTATTACGCACTTTACCTGTGAGAGCGAATATTTTTGTGCCTTTGCTGTTTTCAGTGCCAATACTAGCGTACCACTCTGCACCTTTTTTCAGAATAGGGGCAATATTGGCAAAGGTTTCCACGTTATTAATTAGGGTCGGACATCCCCAAAGTCCAGACTGAGCTGGATATGGCGGACGGGGTACAGGGTTGCCACGTTTACCTTCTACTGATTTAATTAGGGCGGTTTCTTCCCCACAAACAAATGCACCAGCACCGATACGGATGTCAACTTTGAAGTCAAAAGGACAGTCAAATATTTGACTACCCAAGAGTCCGTATTTTTTTGCTTGTTGAATAGCTTTTTGTAACCGTTGGATGGCGAGGGGATATTCAGCACGAACGTAAATGAAACCGTGATTTGCTCCCACAGCATAACCAGCGATCGCCATTCCTTCTAATACTAAATGGGGGTCGCTTTCTAATACGCTCCGGTCCATAAATGCCCCTGGGTCGCCTTCGTCACCGTTGCAGATAATATATTTCTGACCTTCTGGCATTTTGGCAACGGTTGCCCATTTTAAACCAGTGGGATAACCGCCTCCACCCCTACCCCGCAAACCACTGCGAGTAATTTCCTCCACGACTTCACCAGGACTCATTTCATGTAGGGCGTGGTAAAGAGATTCATATCCACCAACGGCGATGTATTCTTCTATGCGTTCGGGGTTAATTTTTCCTGTATTTTCCCTAACGATGCGGAGTTGCCGAGAAAAGAATGGATGTTGGGAGTCTCCTTTTGTGACTTGGGTTGTACCGCCGTTGAGTGCGTCGATGATGCTGGCAGCGTTTTCGGGTTCCACTTCTTCGTAGAGGGTGTCTTCGGGGTCTATTTGTACCAGGGGACCGCGCCCGCAAAATCCCATACAACCTACTCCTACCACTTCGACACGCTCTTCTAACCCTGCTGTTTTAACTGCATTTTTCATATTTTTCATTACATCTACAGAATTAGCAGCTTGACAACCTGTAGATGTGCAGCAGTGAACGCGAATGCTTTTTTGTCTGGTTTTTTCTGCTTCGGCAATATCGAGCAAATCTTGATAGTCCATCTCTTTTTCTCCTTTTTATAGCCACTATACCGTTTCACTAAAGTTAGAAGTCAAAAGTCAAAAGTTATAAGTAATTAAGTGACATCATGTGCTGTAGTATCGGAGCCTAAATATTTTAACTTCACAACTGGATTCTTTTTCTAGTTTTAAATATTTCAACAATCAAAAACATTAACTTTTAATCGGGTATAACTTTCCCTAATTTTCTAAATTTATCTATTTATTTTTGATAGCTGATAACTGATAACTGATAACTGATAACTGATAACTGATAACTGATTTACTCCTGCCAATCTTTAATTTTTTCTATAACTAATTCTGGAGTTTGTTTACCTGCAACACTACCATCAAATACTACTGCTGGTGCAATCCCACAAGCTCCTAAACAACGGGCAGCCATCAGAGAAATTTGATTATCTGCTGTTGTTTCTCCTACTTTTATTTCTAGTTCTTTTTCTAGTTCTTTAATCACTTCTCCACCACCTTTTACATAACAAGCAGTACCCATACATACTACACAAGTATGAGCGCCATTAGGCTTAAGTGAAAAAATATGATAAAAAGTTGCTACTCCATATACTCTACTCAATGGTAACTTTAAACCTCGTGCTATATACGTCAAAACATCAGGTTCTAAATAGCCAAATACTGATTGAGCTTTATGCAATACTTCAATTAAAGAATCTTGACGATATTGATTCCGCTTCATTGTAATATCTAACTGTTTAAAGCGTTTATCGCCACTAGGATGACCCTTTTTATCTTGTTGAGAATTTTTGCTTTTAGTCTCTTTTGTAGCAGTTTCCATTTCTATAATGCTCCTCAACTTACTTCTATTGGTATTTGCTTTTGATAGTAGCCTATATTTACTTAATATTTACTGCCTGCTTATTAAAGTTTTAATTTATTTATATTGTGACATATTGCTATTTTTTTGAATCACTTAGTTTACATTTTATTACATTTTTTTGATCTGGTTTAATAAACAACTTCTTTGTTGTTTAATCTGACTTTAAGACCGAGCTTAAATCTTTAATAATTATTCAACAAAAGTCCTAAAATAAACTAAAATTTTAACTGATAATCTCCTGTTAGTTGAATACTTATCAACAGGACTTAAACCATTTCTCTGTAACAATGCGCTTAATAATTGTTGTTCAGACCTTATTACACTGACTATTCTCATCTTTATATTAAGTAAGTGCAACTTCATGGAGAAATGGTATTATACCACTTTGAAAAAAGAATACTACAAAAGGGTAGAGTTTGATCGGGTATGCTTAAAAATAGCCGTTCCAGTTTATTTTAGATATTTATATCTATCGTTTTTACCTTTTTTTCAATATTTTTCCCCTCTTCCTTCTTCCTTATTTCTTCTTTCATACGGACGCCCTTATGCAACGTCCCTACCATTTGTAACAAACATTTATCACGCTTGGTATTACACATGAAGTATGAAAAACTAGGACTTGAAATTGCTTCCCTATGGGTCGCAATGACAGAAATACCTTGAGGTGCGTAATATCATGTTCGGTTGAATACTTATAAATAACTTAGCGAGGAGTCAGGAGTCAGGAGTCATATCATGTCCGTTTGAATACTTATTATTAAGATAGTAGGGGAGTGGGGAGTGGGGAGTAGGGGAGTAGGGAGAGGGAACCCACCCCTAACCCTCCCAGGAGGGGAAAATAGAAAGATTTACTGTTTAAGCAAGAGGGTAAGTTTTTTCATCACTAATTATCCGGACATGATATCAGGAGGGAAGAAAGGAGAAAAATCAAGATAATTTCAGTATTTATTCGGTACTGTCAGTTCTGAAATTTTATTTATAACTGACCCGTCCGAACATGATATAAGTCCTAATAAATAACTTAGCGAGGAGTCATATCATGTCCGCCTGAATACTTATACTTTGGTGGAACAAAGGCAGAAGGGTTTCTTGCAATTGTGACTTAATTTTATACACGCTCCGATGCTACCGGACATTATATCATCAGGACTTACGCAAAATATCAATTTATACGCCACCTGTAGGGGCGCTTTCCTACGGAATACTTCCCTACGGGATGCTACGCAAACGTAAACGCGTTTGCGGAGCATGACCTTAGGAAAGCGCCCCTACTAGATATGCTGGTTCTGCGTAAGTCCCGATCATATTAAATTCGTTTCCTGACTCCTGACTCCTGACTCCCCCGTCGTTTATTTATAAGTCTTCAACCGGACATGATATAACCTAAAACCTATAACATTCTTTAATTAGAAGATGATACTACTTCCTGAAATTTATCTGCCCAAGAACCTTCTAAACGCGGACCTTGAATTTCTACAACAGCAGAAGCTAGATAATTTCCCCAACGTGCAGCTTGAGTGGGTGTGTAATCATGAGTAAGACCAAATAACACACCTCCAGCAAAAGCGTCTCCTGCACCAACAGTATCGATCGCTTTCGCAGCAAACCCTGGTACAGGAGTAATTTTTTTATCTTGTACAACTAAACAACCTTCCTTACCATTAGTAATAAAAGCTGTTTCTACCAACTCCCCAATTTTGATAGCACATTCTTCTAAAGACTCTATTCCACAGAAACTACGAGCTTCATCAGCATTGCAAAATAACACATCACAATAATTTGACGCTACCTGGCGGAAGTCATCAGCAAACATATCTACTAAAAACTGGTCAGAGAAGGTAAAACACACTTTAACCCCTTGGCGTTTAGAATCTTCCATTGCTTGAATACAAGCTTGCTTTGTATCCGGTCCACTCCACAAATAACCTTCTATATAACTGTATTTACAACGCTTAATTTGTTCTGGATCAATATCACTAGCACTGAGATTCACAGATACTCCAAGATTAGTACACATAGTACGTTCAGCATCAGGGGTTGTCAGTATCACAGAAGTACCAGTAGGTCCATTTGCTGTAGATGTAGGAACTACATTAAATTCAATTTTGGACTCGAGCATATCTTTGCGGTACAACTCACCATCAGGATCTTCAGCGACCTTTGCCACAAAAATACCTGTTCCTCCACTCTGAGCGATCGCTATCATGGTATTTGCTGCTGACCCTCCAGAACGCTTTTTTAAAGATATGTTTTCCAGGTCCTGCAATATTCTCCTTGTTCTGGAGCCTCCATCAGAGTCATTCCGCCTTTTTGCAGGGAATGTTTAGCGATCGTGTCTTCTTCTACAAATGCGAGGATATCTACTAAGGCGTTACCAACGCCAAATACATCTAATTTTTGGGTGTTTTCTGCTGTCATCTATTTTTCTATTATTTAGCCACTTAGGCATAATATCATGTCTGATAAAATTTAGGGGATGGGGAGATGGGGGGATGGGGAGATGGGGGGATGGGGAGATGGGGGATGGGGAGATGGGGAGATGGGGAGATGGGGAGATGGGGAGATGGGGGGATGGGGAGATGGGGAGATGGGGAGATGGGGAGATGGAAACCCACCCCTAACCCTCCCAGGAGGGAATATTGAGAAAGATTTGGCAATGGCGCATCGGTTGGAACATTTTTTTATACCAATTTCAGCGAATTTGAGATCGCACACACTACTTTATAGCACTTCTCTAATTTATGAGGTACAGTTTTAGATCCCCCCTTACCCCCTTAATAAGGGGGGAACCGCTTGAAAAGGGGGGAGCTTTCAAAGTCGCCCTTTTTAAGGGGGATTTAGGGGGATCGTAAATGTAGTTCTTTATGAAAAATGCTTTATCTACTATTAAGTTTTATAGCACTACAAGAATTGGGCGCGGACATTTTTCAATGCTAAAACCCTTTTACAGTTTGCTATTCCCTATTCCCTATTCCCTAGCGCGTAGCGCTATAAATTTTATTCTTTGAGCAATTCTCAAACATTTATAAAAAGTAGCAATCAAAAATACTTCAGCAAAAACTTTAAATATTTCCTCAATACTCCTGAGCCATTCCCTTTGCATTTCTTGAGTTTCAGTTAACAAGTTTGATGTTTCTTGACCTTGGGTGAAAAAATCAAGTGCAATGGAAAAACAAGCTAAAATCAAAGCAATTTTAAAATAACTAAAAGCCTCTCGATACTGATAAAACTCCTGACGAAAATAATAAATTACCAACAAACCAATAATCCCGTAAATCACAATAATTAAATCGTCAATACTATCAGTCAAAGCAGTTTCCTGAATTTGAAATATCCAATGAATAAATTTATCTAACCTTTCATGGATTTGAATTAGTTCATCCACAGCGCAGAACACAAAACCAAAAGTCAAAAACTGCCAAAGTCTTTGATAATTCTTTCCCGGCTGAGATACCTCTTTTCTGCCAATTCTTAAACGATAAATTTTCCAGTTAATTCCAGCAATAATTAATAACTGAATACCCGATAACCAATTAATCAAAGACCCCTCATCAAAATATCGATATGGTCCTTTATCCAGTAGTATTGCTCGGAAGATAACAGCAGCGATCGCCACAAAATTCACAAATAATGCGATCGATAATATTTTTTTAGTAGAAAATCCTGACATCAAAATAATTATTATTCAGCTTGTATTATCTGAGTAAGTGTTCTATATCACTAGCAAAACTTTATATTATATCCGCTCAATAGCGTAAGCAAACTCCACGCGTGTTGACGCAAACAAAAAACTTTCTCCTCCGGACCCTTCTTAATACCTTAATTTATCAAAATAATTGGGTCTAAAATCCTGCCTTTTAAGGCGAAATATTTTTGGAGAGTTGCTCACGCATCCCCGTTACAAAAATAACTCCTGTACGGGCGTTAACGATAGTTATGCGAAGCAAACGGCCGTTTGCTGACGCATAGCTGACGCTAACGCCCCTACTGACTCCTGACTCCTGACTCCTGACTCCTGACTTATAAATTAAACTTATGTTTTAATTCAGATAT
Organism: Okeania sp. KiyG1; assembly: GCF_014132355.1. Taxonomy (GTDB): domain Bacteria; phylum Cyanobacteriota; class Cyanobacteriia; order Cyanobacteriales; family Microcoleaceae; genus Okeania. The sequence goes on along the minus strand of NZ_BLZO01000191.1, from coordinate 27,841 downwards.
AAATATTAATATTTTTTTCAATATTTATTTACAAACGTTTACAAAGTTTAGTAATATAGAATTGACCAAAGGTAAGTATTTGTTCTCACTGTTATGGCAACTCAATTTCCCTGGCTGACCACCATAGTCCTACTGCCACTTCTGGCTGCCCTACTCATCCCCGTCATCCCCGATAAAAACGGAAAGACCATGAGATGGTACGCCCTTGGTGTAGGAATTACTGATTTTGCACTAATGTGCTACGCCTTCTGGAATAACTACAATGCCAGCGACTCAACTTTTCAACTCGTAGAAAAATATGCCTGGCTCCCTCAGATAGGTCTAAGTTGGGCAGTATCAGTAGACGGTTTATCTATGCCACTGGTACTTTTAGCTGGCCTGGTAACAACACTCTCAATATTCTCGGCGTGGCAAGTAGACTACAAACCACGTCTTTTTTACTTTCTAATGCTGGTGCTATACTCCGCCCAGATAGGAGTATTCGTAGCCCAAGACATGATGCTACTGTTTATTATGTGGGAACTAGAGCTAGTTCCTGTCTACCTGCTCATTTCCATCTGGGGTGGCCAAAAGCGTCGCTACGCTGCAACAAAATTCTTGCTCTACACAGCAGCAGCTTCCATATTTATTCTAGTGGCAGCCTTGGGAATGGCTTTATACGGTGGCGGCAATATTACCTTCGATATGGTGGAACTAGGTCTGAAAGATTATCCACTGACCTTAGAGCTTCTACTTTACGCAGGATTATTAATCGCTTTTGGAGTAAAATTGGCCATTTTCCCTCTACATACATGGCTACCTGATGCTCACGGCGAAGCTTCTTCACCTGTATCAATGGTTCTGGCAGGTGTATTGCTCAAAATGGGTGGATATGGATTAATTCGCCTCAACTTAGAAATGCTCTCTGACGCTCATGTTTACTTTGCTCCTATTCTGGCAATTCTGGGTGTCGTGAATATTGTTTACGGCGGGTTGAATTCTTTCGGACAGTCTAATATGAAGCGCCGTTTGGCTTATTCATCTGTAGCTCACATGGGCTTTGTTTTGTTAGGTATTGCTTCCTTCACTGACTTAGGTGTAAGTGGTGCTTTACTACAGATGATTTCCCACGGTTTAATTGCTGCGGTATTATTCTTCCTCGCGGGTATAACTTACGATCGCCTCCACACTCTGAAGTTGGAAGAAATGGGTGGTCTAGGTCAAGTAATGCCAAAAGTATTTGCTCTATTTACTATTAGTGCTATGGCATCTTTAGCACTTCCTGGAATGAGTGGGTTTGCTAGCGAACTTATGGTATTCGTCGGAGTGACTAGCAGCGATGTTTATAGTTCGACTTTCCGGACTGTAACAGTTTTCCTCGCAGCAGTTGGTTTGATTTTGACACCTATTTATCTGCTTTCCATGTTGCGTCAAATGTTCTACAGCACTGGTAAAGCACCTACTTGTATCCTCAAAGATACTCCTTATGAAAATGAAATTTTAGATGAAGCAGTTTGCTACGGTACTAACTGTGTGTTACCTGCGAATGCTGTCTATACTGATGCCAGACCACGAGAAGTTGCGATCGCTGCTTGTTTCTTGGTTTTGATTATTGGTATTGGTCTATATCCTAAAATGGCAACTCGGATGTATGATGCGAAGACAGTGGCAGTAAATAGTCAGGTTCGTCAATCATACACTTTTGCTAAAGCTAATCCTCAACTCTTTGCAAAAGGACCATTATTCCCCAAGATGCCTGAATCTGAAGTGTTATCAGTTTCCGGTGTCTTCAAATAATATAGCTTTTAGCAATTAGCTTTTAGCTTGGCTTCAAACTATTACTTTTAATTGGTTTACAGTAGGGATGTTGCATACAATATCCCTACTATTTTTTTGTCAAAATTTTCTGCAATACGACTACAGTGGGAAAAACATTTCTCCATGTTATACCAAATCTCAAAAGTCTTGCTAAATCTTCTTGAGAGTAGGGAGTAGGAAGTAGGAAGTAGGAAATAGGGACTAGGGTTGAAAGAGATAATACCAAATTCAAAAAAGGTAGTTACATCTTAATTAGTAATTTATTCCTACAATAAAAACAATTAATCCCATAATTTATAAAAATTAAACATTTTTCCTCTTTTTTATCATATTTTTCTTTCCCTGTTCCCGTTCCCTGTTCCCTGTTCCCTATGTTGTGACTGTAGCAATGTTTTATGAAATTGGTATAAAATATCTTGGCTTAATGCCGAGAATCGTTTAATTAGCTAAACCGTCGAGAAACCTCACACCATAATTTTAAATTTGGTGTGAGATGAATCGGCGGCCATTTGAGTAAATCAATTAACGATGCGATTTGGGGGCCAATTTCTAACTATTTTAACTGTCAAAGCCGGAAATGCTGGAGGTGAAAACCATAGGAGTGAACCCCAAAAATACTAGCCAAGACTGCTCAAATTGTGGGGAAAAAATCAAGAAAGAATTAAACATACGAACCCATTCTTGTCCGCATTGTGGCATAGTAATAGACCGCGACTTGTTTGCGTTTGCGCAGCATCCCGTAGGGAAGCATGACAAACGGAAATCCAGCGATAAATATAACAAATAGGGCGGTAGGGCCCAGACGTCCTTAAAACACGCCCTTGCCCGATGCAGTAGTAGGGCTACGAAACGAGAAGCCCACACTATAGCGCCAGCGAGCGTGTGGGAGTATGTCACTGGTCAAGAAAGTATTAGAAATGCTAAAGTAGTAAAATGAACATTGTCCCAACTAAATGTCGCGAGGGGTCTCCTATTTAATGGGAGGGGAATCGCGACCTGCAAAAATATGAGGATAAGAAACCTCATAGACGAAGTCCATAAAAAAGTAGCAAAATGGTTAACCACCGAGTATCGCGTCATTTTTCTCCCTGCTTTTGAGTCATCCCAAATGGTTGCCAAGTCAGGAAAGAAAAAACGCAAACTTAACTCGTGGGTCAGTTCGCCAAATGCTAAATTGGGCACAAATCACGTTTCAAACAAAATTGCGCCCACTCAATGCCGAGAGATTGGAATGGCCCTTTGGGGATATTTCTCAAAGCATTGCGTAAGCGTTGCGGCGCGTTAGCGCGATACCGCCTGCGTGGATGCTTCTACCGTCACGTTGCTATGAACGGTTTTCCCAACTTTTGCAGGGAATTGCCGGGCTTGATGTATCTGTAATACATACAGAAAAAGTTGAAACTGATATGAGAACCAATGAAAACAAATGAGATTATTAGGATAATTATTTTTAGCCTGATAGGAGCCATTATAATGTTCCTAGGACAACCTTTACTATATAGACTGAAAATCCTAAGAATATTAAATATGGATGTGGAGGCTTGGATAAACAATCATTACATCCTTGGGGGAACTGTAGTTTTTGCAGTATCCGTACTGTCAACTGTAATTTGGTACTTAATAACCGCTAACGCAAAAGCTCATAAAGCTGAAGAAGTGGCCAAGTGGGAGCTAGTTTGGTGGCTATTTTTGCTATTTCCCCTATTGAGTCTTTTTTTGGCCATAGGCTTTTTTAAAGGTAGTGATGATGCACTTGGGCCTTTGACTATCTTTTTATGTTTGACATATTATTACTATTTTGGTTGCCAACTGCAACCAGTACCCTGGGGTTTAAAGTTTGTTCCCCCAGGTTCAATTAAATTGCGTAGTTTTTTTGGCGAATAATTATGGGACTTTATCTCATTGGAATTGGTGGAACCGGGGCTAAATGTGTTGAAGCAGTATCCAAAATAGCAGCGGTAGGCTTATTTAATGAAGAACCGATTAAGGTCTTATTTGTAGATGCAGATGAAACTAATGGAAATCTGGCTCGTGCTAGGACTAGCATCAGTATCTATAAAAACTTATAATGTAATGGCTACTGGGGACAAAACAGAGTGTGGGTGGATGAAAAGCAATATCGAATCCTTCAATCTATGGTCGCCTTTAGCTAGAGAGAAAGAACTGAAAGCATTTTTTAACTATAACACCATCAAGCAAAATAAACCAATTTTGGCCAATTTGTTCGATGTCCTTTACACTAAGGAAGAACGGGAAGCCAACTTAGATGTAGGATTTCGGGGACGACCAGCCATCGGTTCAGCGGTGATGAGTCAGGTAGATTTAGACAAATTGGATCAAGACCCCTGGGGAAGCCTAATCAAGCAAATTCAGGGAGAAACAGGTAGCGGTGAAAAACCAAAAATTTTTCTGTGTGGGTCTATTTTTGGAGGGACTGGGGCTTCAGGGTTACCAACTATTGCCCGCCTGATTGATAATAAGTTGAAGAAAATTAAGGTCCGTGAGAGCGTTCAAACAGGTTGCCTGTTTGTACTACCCTATTTTGGCTTCTCCACACCGCCGGGAGAAGACCCCGATGGAGTTTATGCTCGCTCCGAACAGTTTTTGCTAAACACAGAAGCAGCTCTCCGTTATTACGTTACTCAAGGTCAAGAAATCTTTGACAGAGTTTATCTTCTGGGCAATCAGAACTTCTCCAAAGTCAACTTTAGTATAGGCAAAGATAGCCAGCGCAACAACCCCCACTTCCTAGAACTATACGCCGCTCTGGCAGCTCGTAACTTTTGGCGAGATTCATCCACAGCTAAAGGGTCTGTAGTATTGATGACTCGTCAGAAGAACGGGACTGTTTCCTGGGAAGATATCCCAGATAAGGCAGAAGTCCAACCAGAGCTAATGAATGCTACCAGATTTGCTTTTACATGGCTGGCCGAAATTGCTCCCGAACTAGAGGAAGCGAAAAAAATGAAAAATACCCGTTTTCAAAGGTTGGCCCCTTGGCTGATGGAATTCTACCAAACTGGCAGCAGATCTGGGGGGACTAAGCCGGACTTTTCCGATGCTGACCAACAAGAAGCTATTGGAATAATCAATAATTGGTGTCAAGATTATTTGCGTTGGCTGTATTCTCTGCACCAGTGCGAAGGCGATAATATTGCTTTGTTTAAAGCCGATGCTTTTCCTCCCAACAAAAAACTTCTAGGAGATGAACTGCCAGATTTGATAATTGGGGATAGTCGCGATCGAGGCAAAAAATCCCGAGATACGGTGCAAAAACTCAAGAATACACTTAAGGCAACTTCACCCGGTGGGACCGTAGGACTGGCTAAGTCGGTATATATGGCCTCTAGGATTTAATGGATAATTGATAATTGATAATTAGGGTTGGTTGAAAAAGTCTTTTTGGGGAGTAGGGGAATGGGGGAGTAATTTTTTCCCCTTGTCTGTCTTTTATGCTACAGCGCTTCCCGTTGTTATGAGGTAAACCCATCGCGGGCAAGATCCAGGTAAACCCATCGCGGGCAAGATTCAGGTAAACCCATCGCGGGCAAGATCCAGGTAACCCATCGCGGGCAAGATGCCCGCACTACATTATTGGCCTGAAATATGCTGTAACTTTTTGCAGATATAAGAGCTGAAACAGGCGCACTTTTTTCAACCTAAAAAGGCTAAAACTTTTATCTAGAGGTAGTAATAACTGATAACTGAAAAGCTTCTGGCTGAAACCAGAGGTACTGATAACTGATAACTGATAACTGAAAAGCTTCTGGCTGAAACCAGAGGTAGTGATAACTGATAACTGATAACTGATAACTGAAATGACAGGAACACAAGTCAACAAGAGTTATGTTTTAGTCCTGCCCAAGTTAAAGCGGGATAGCGATGTTAGAGCTAGCGATACTCCTGGTAAATGGGATGCTCAACCAAAAAAAGCCTTTCAAGATGTGGCTTCTAGTTTGGATTATAAAGCTCCAGGAGGGGTGAAAAGTGTTAGTTCCGTACCGACCATGTGGGCTCGTCCCCTATCTATGGAGATGGCTTTACATAATCCCTATTATCCCATCCGGGTAGAAATGGTCCAACAGTGGCAAGGGATGTTGGCAGCGGTTGCTCTGGCCGAAGTACGGCGGTTTCCAATAACTGCTCAATTTTTGGACTTGGAGCTAGAGAAAGACCAAAACTCTTTCGCCCGTTCTCTATACGAACTGGCACCCGATCCAGTTAATGCCCTGTATACCCTAGATGGCAAAAACCCCTGGCAAGACGTTTATATATTTTTGTGGAACGAAAAACCTGTGGGTCTTAGTACTCCGAGTACCATTGTCGCCCCCTCTGAAGAAGGAAAATGGGATGGCCTGCCTTGGTGGAACAGACAAACTGGTCAGTTGGAGTCTCCTCAGCGACACCTCAATGTTAGCGAGAAGGCACTCTTGTGGCGCTGGCTAGAAAATCTGCAGGGAATTTTACACAACTACAGGGGTGAAACAGAAGCAATTGATTCTATTAGCGGATTGCTAGAAGAGTTCCGAAATAGTTTGGGGTCTCGCCCGGATCAGCGCCTGAGCTTGAGCAACAATCCTCAGTTTTTTGGTGTTGCCATTAACCGAGGGGTGTTGGAAGGTATTAATCGTCCGGTGAAAGCTGAGGCTCAGTCTTCTTGGGTTCGCTTAGTTCCCAGTCAAAGTAAGGGACAGGTAAAACCTCTGCTGATAATTGACCAAGACATTTCTCAAGCTTGGGGAAAGCCACCCCAAGATATTTGGATACACCAAGAGCAAACTCTGGCTTCGCTACAAGTACAAGATTTGCGTAACGGCAGAATTACCTGGCCAGATGTTGAGTGGAGAGAATCCAAAGACTTATTTCTGAAAGAATTTCGGTTTGTAGACCAAGATGAGGCTTTACCAGGAGCTTTCCTACCGTCAGGGACGAAGTTAACTTTTCAGGGTCAAACCATTACGCCCCTGATACCACTCGATCCCATACTCCTAGACTATTTTACCCCGGAAGATTTAATCGCCAAGGTTAAGCTTGCTCAAATAAATAGCAACGATGGACCTCAAGTGCGAGTAACCCTAGATTTGCCTCTGTCGGGGATGACAGATGACCCTCGGCGACCTAAGAACTATCAGGTTTCTCAAGATTATCCGATCAAAGAGGAAAACGCTTTGCCTGAAGTGCCGGTATTGGAAGTGTGGCCTAATTTCCGGGCGGAGGGATGGCGCTCTTATTATGCTTTTTATTATGATGCTGAACATGGAGAGGATACTTTCCAGGTTTATCTACCGGAAGCGAAAGAACATCATCCTTTTGTAGATGGCAGGGGTGCTTATCAAATAACTTACCTAGAAGAATTTCCCAGTTTTATTGAGTGCCAGGATGGTTCGAGAAGCTCCATCGGTTTGATCCTGCTGAAAAGTCCAGAGACAGTTAGGTTGGGAGATCGATGGAAAGTGGGGGTAGATTTCGGGACTTCTTTCACTAATATCTATGTCAATAGCAACGATTTATCGGAGCAATTGAAGTTGGAGGATTTGCATTTGAAGGTGACAGAGGTTTTGACAGAAACGCGCAGACCTGTGTTGTTTGAATACTTTGTTCCGGAGAGCTTTATCCCTGCTGATAAACCTTTACCCTTGTCTAGTGTGCTGACAACTAGGGGGAAACCAGACAAGACGCAAAACCCAGATTTTCCAATTATTGATGGCAGGATTTATGTTCCTGATCGCAACAGGTTTGAACCGCTCCGGGGATGGATAGAAACAGACCTAAAGTGGAAAAATTACATTCCCAACAAGTTGTTTTTGAAACACTTAGCTTTGCATATTAGCGCGATCGCAGCTAAACAAGGAGTCCAACAGATTCAGTGGTGTATTTCCTATCCTACTGCTTTTTCTCGTCGCGACAAAAATCGGTATGCTAAGACCTGGCAAGATTTGAGTGAGGAACTTCAAGCTCAAACTGGAATTAGACATATTTGCCCTGATCCAAATGGTGTAGGGTTATTCAAAAGTGAGAGTTTGGCGATCGCTCAATATTTTGCAGACCAGGAAAAACATGATTTAATCCGAACTACCTGTATTGATATGGGAGGTGGTACTTCAGATATTTCGGTCTGGTACGAAAACAAGCTCATTCATCAATGTTCGGTTTTATTAGCTGGTCGTCATTTGTTATCGGATTTCTTGGAATTAAATCCAAATTTTTTCGCCCAGCTATTCGAGCAGAATATGAAAGAGTGGGACCGATTAACTGAAGATAAGTTCAGTGCCAAATTGGATGTATTTCTGCGTCTGGAAAGCGAAAATTGGCTGAAAAATAAAAGAGATTTCGCAGAAGACGATCCGAAGTTCCAAGGTTTGCTCCAACTGATGGCAATTGGCATGGGGGGATTGTACTACTATGTGGGGACAATCTTGGGAGTTCTAGAACAAGAAGGAAGATACCAGAGTCGCGAAATTACTCCTGTTTATATTGGTGGAAATGGTTCTCGACTGTTAAATTGGTTGGCTGAAAGGGGTAAATTTATTCCCTCTTCGGAAGTTAACGATCTGCTGAGTCAGATGTTGACTAAAGGCTCTGGATTTGACGATCGGATGTTGGAAAAAACGCGATTGAGTCAGAGACCAAAAGATGAGGTAGCTTGCGGTTTAGTCTTGGGTCGTACTAGGTTGACAGGATTGGATACGAAAACTGAAGATCCGTTGATTGCAGGAGAAGATTGTGAAATTAATGGAGAGTTAATCGAATGGAGAGACCGCTTGGAGTTTAAGGGGAATATTCAGCAGCTAAAAATTCCCAATTTAATACAGTTAAGAACGTTTCTAGATGATTTCCATTTATCTTTGAAGGAGTTGAAGATTGAGGAAATTCTCCCTCTACAGGATTACGAGCTGGGAGATGAACCAGGAGCAGAACCAGAATCAGGTTATAACCAGGGTCTCTGGCGGAATACGGAGAGGGAGTTGACGAACGTTTTGTTGAATATGAAAGGGGAAAGTGATGACATTCGTGTGGAACCGCCGTTTATTATGGGGTTGAAAGCTCTGTTGAAGGTTTTAGCTAAGGAGTGGGCAGGTAAGTAGGTGGTCTAATTCTGGCTGCAAGTCTCTAGACTTACAGCTAGAAATTCGGCTGCTAGGGATACTACTAGATGATGTTTGAATGTGTGATCGTATAATTTGCGTTGTTGTAGGATGCCTTAGACAGCTTTAATCACTGGGTGTAAAAGTGATTTAACAATTCGTCGCAACATACCATTTTTTAAGGAGCTTAGTAGGAAATATGAGTGACTGTCCAAAGTGCGGTGCTAAAGTAGAGGAGCAGGATAATTTTTGTTCAAGTTGTGGTTTTAAGCTGCGAGATACTTCGCTTGGGGAGAAGTTATCAGAGTTTGGGGGGTATAAAGCTCCTGCAAATAAGACAGATGAGGAGAAGCAAGAATCAGAAGAACTATCGGTGACTGATGTCGAATCGTCAAGTAATTATGATTTCGAGCAAGCGGGAAAAAACTCAGAGGAACAAACTCAAGCAGCAGAAGTAGATAGAGAGAATTTGGTGCAGGATGCTTTACCCAATCAACAATTGACTAAATTGCAATATCAAGAAGATATTGTTGTGCGAGTGGAGCAATTAGAGCAGGCGCAGCAACAACAGAACCAAACGATAGCATCGCTCCAGTATGAGTTACAAGCACTAGCTCAGAAGCAGAAAGACAATACTGTTTCTTTAGAAGCAGAAAGAGAAGAAATTAACCAAATTAATAACCAGATATTAGAACTAAAAGAGGAGTTGCAACGACAGTTAGAAAAGGAGTTGAAGCCAATCAAAGAGTTGTTTAGTCTGTTGGGAGGATGGATACAAAATTATCCAGAATATCTGCCATCGACAACAACAGTAATCCCGCCAGGAAAGCAGCAAACACCTACAAAACTAGCTACTATCGTAGAAACAGAGGAGGAAGGTAAATTACCTCTGAGTGAAGAAGAACAGTTGTTGAAAGACTATAAAGACCCAGAAAAACGTGATATTTTATCAAAAAATGCAATAACAGTTTCAGCAACAGAAGAGAGTATTGATAACAGTCGTTTGGGTGTTGGTCAACCAGTTCTCAAACCAAAGCGCAGGGGTAACTATTGGATATTAAAACAAGGTACTTCACAGTATTTAGTTCCTAGTGATACGATAAAATTTAATGAATATAGTAACGAGACTCTGGAAAAATTGTTTGAGTGTCAAAGTGCAAATAGTGAAGGATATAAGGATAACTTTGAACTATTAAAACCTGCTAAAGTTTCTTCTATTGGAGAAGAAAAGTGGCAATTGTCTGAGCGAGGAAAATTGGAATTTATTGATTAATCTATTGAATTAAGAGGTTAGTTATTATGTGGAAAAAGATACACAATTGGAAAAGTATTTACAGTTTATTACTGGCTTTGTTGTTAATGTCTGGTTCTTTAGTTGCTTGTGCTCCAACAGAATCAGAACCAGAACCTATTCCCTCGGAAATACCAGCTCCTTCCAATGGAAAAGCAGATTTAGAGAAAAGCTTTTACGATGTTGAAACAATTCACAATGAATTTCAAACGTCATTAGATAATTTTATGAACGATGTCGTTGCAGCAAAAGATGGTTTGAAAGAAAGGGAATTCGTAAATAGTTTTGAAGTTAATCAAAAACTAACAGAACTAGAAACAAAAGTTAGGGAGTATAGAGAGCAAATTTTTCAAACTGGAAATGAAGGAAATTTAGAGCAAATTTTTAATGATATAAATCAAAATATCGAAAACATTAAACCAATAACTGAAAAATTAAAAGATGGATTAGGACAAGAGCCAATTAGTGACTTACAGATAGATTTGAAAATTGTTTCAAATCGGGAAGTGAGTTATATTGGAAACTTAGGCCCAGATACTCAAAAGGCAATAAATGGGTTACTGACACAAAACAGCGAACAGCTAAAAGATAAAATTATCTCTCTTGGTCAAATTGTCTCACCTCCATCTGTCATTCCTGATGAAAATGATAATGAATTGACTAGAAGAATAGTTAATTTGGAAAGAAAAAACGAAGAATTGTTAGCTATAGTTAAAAATCATCAGGCAGAAATCAACAACTTAAAGAACTTAAACAGTAAATTACAATATATTCCTACTGAATTCAATCAGTTGAAAACTTCACTACTAATATTAACGATATTAGTTGTCATAATAGTTCTGGTACTAGCAGGAATAATATTAAAGCCATTGTTTGGGGAATCACAACCTCGAAGGAGGAAAAAGTTAACTCAGGAAGGAAATAATGCTGGTAGCTCCACTGGTAGTTCTGACACTCAAGAACTTATTTTTGAAGTAGACGATAAAGTAGAGGACGTTTATGAGAAATTAGAAAAAATGTCTAAAAGCTGGGACGCTGAAAGGAAAAAATTACAAAATCAAATAATCGATCTCCAACAAAATCAGCAAGTAAAGATTCCAGGTAATAATGCCGATAATAGAAAGTTTATTTTTGAATTAGAAGATAAAGTAAAGGAAATTTCTAGGCAATTACAAGAAATTTCTAGATGGTGGGAGAGTGAACTGAGAAAGCTACAAAGTCAAATAAATCAGAGACAACAAAATCAGCAACTAAGGACTCCAGACAATGTAGCTGGAAGTTACATTGAAACTCCAAGAACAACCAATTATTCGCCTAGTCCAGTAACACAAGAACCTCAAATAAATCCACATTCTGGTTCTTCAGGTCTTCAATTAATATCAACGTATCAGCAAAACCCCCGTTTGTTATCAAGAAATGCTATAGAGGTCTCGGAAACAGACCAAAGCATTGACCAACGTCGTTTGGGTGGCGGTCAAGGAGTAATTCTTCAGAAAAATCGTAAGGGAAACTATTGGATATTAAATGAGGGTGGGATTGATTACATGGTTCCTAAAAATAACATCAAAATTAATGAATATAGCTCGGAGACAGTTGCTAATTTATTTGAATGTCAGGGATATCGACCTGAATATTCTGGGTTTAAACTAATAAAACCAGCGATAGTTTCTTCTGTATCCAGAGGTGAAGTTTGGCAGCTTGAGGAACGTGGTGTACTGGAATTTTATTAATGGGCAATTGAATTTCTTAGGTAAGTCAATTCTAAGTTAGATAATTGTGCAGTGAAAAGGATATGAAAGTTTATCAGTTCATTTATTATACCTTTCCAAAATTAGTATTTTTGGAACAGTGCAATCAGGGTATCATAACTTGTTTTGGGGATGTCTATTGAATGAAAAAGTGAGTTTTTATGTGGAAAAGTAGTGACATAAAATTATTACTATCTTTGCTTTTAATTCCTGGTTTGCTAGTTGGTTGTAGCCTTGAAACAGGGAATTCTCTAGCAATCCAGGAACCAACAGAAAGTTTTTCAAATCTAGATAGTCAAAATTTAGAAGAAAGCTTTGATGATGTTCAAAAAACAAACGATGAATTTAAAAAATTATTAGATGGTTTTATGAAGGAGGTCGTTGCAGCAAAAGATGGTTTGAAAAAAAGGGAATTAGTAAATAGTTTTGAAGTTAATCAAAAACTAACAGAACTAGAAACAAAACTTAGGGAGTATAGAGAGCAAATTTTTAAAACTAGAAATGAAGAAAATTTAGAGCAAATTTTTAATGATATAAATCAAAATATCCAAAACATTAGACAAATAACTGAAAAATTAAAAGATGGATTAGGCAAAGAGGCAATTGGTGAAGTACAGATATATTTGGGAGTTTTTTCCAATTGGGAAGTAAGTTCTTTTGGACTTTTAGGTCCAACGACTGTAGAAAAATAAATAATTTATTAGCAAAAAACAGCGAACAGCTAAAAGCTAATATTATTTCTCTTGGTCAAGTTATAGCTGATTTGGAACTAACAAATAAGGAATTAGTTGCTCTAGCTAAGAAGAATGAGGCAGAAATAAAGAACTTAAACAATGTATTACAAAATGAATTAAATCAGTTTAAAATTTCACTACTAATATTATGGACATTGATTTTCATAATATTCTTGGCACTAGCAGCAATATTAATAACGTTATTGGTTGATAAATCGCAATCTCGAAGGAGGAAGAAGTTAACTCAGGAAAGAAATAATACTGTTAACTCAACTGATAATTTCGACATTCAAGAACCCATTTTTGCAGTAGACGATAAAGTAGAGAATTTTTATGATAAATTAGAACAAATGTCTAATTTGTGGGAAAATAAATGGAAAAAGCTACAAAATCAAATAAACCAGCTCCAACAAAATCAGCAAGTAAAGACTCCAGACAATTTAACTGAAGGTTACATAGAAGCTCCAAAAACAACCAATTATTCGCCTGGTCAAGTAACACCAGAACCTGAAATGGATGAACAAATATCTCCCAATCAACATCCAGGTTTGCCCACTCTTAAATTGATGTCAATATATGAGGAAAACCCCAGTTATTTATTAAAAAATGCTATAGAGGTCTCGGCAGCAGACGGAAGTAGCGGTCAAGCAGTAGTTCTTCAGAAAGTTCGCAGGGGAAACTATTGCATAGTAAATGAGGGTGGGATTGATTACATGCTTCCTAAACATAACATCAAAATTAATGAATATAACTCGGAGACAGTTGCAAATTTATTTGAATGTCAGGGATATCGACCTGAATATTCTGGGTTTAAACTAATAAAACCAGCGATAGTTTCTTCTGTATCCAGAGGTGAAGTTTGGCAGCTTGAGGAACGTGGTGTACTGGAATTTTATTAATAGATAATGGAATCTCTAGAAGATCGGTTCAAGAAACTCGAAAAGATTTTACCAGTAAAATATATATCACCAGAAGAAAACAATGGAACCAAATAATTATTCCTTCAAATCAACTGATTCGGTGCAGATGACAGGAGCGCTGGAAACTCCGCAACGGGGTTGGATAAGTTTGTCTGAAGATGAGTTGATTGAAACTTACAATTATGCACCGAAGGTTCTCTCAAGAAAGGCGATTAAAGTTTCAATAGTTGAGGATGGGGGAGGGAGATATTCTAATTCAGGAGTTTTGCTTGGTGAAGAACGAAATGGTAATTATTGGGTAATGGTTACGGAAAAGGGAGGTTACTGGTTATTACCTAAAGCTAATTTCCGAATTAATTCCTTTAACAAAAATACTGTTAAATCTTTGTTTGAGTTTAATGGTTCTCCGTCAGAGGATGGACGGGAGTTTATGCTGGTTAAACTCGCAAAGGTTTCTCTGACGCCAGGGGGAGACCAGTGGCGTTTGGAGGAACGAGGGGTGTTGCATTTTGGTGATAATTCTCGATTATCTCAGGTACAGTCGGAACTGGAAGAAGTAAAGGAGGAGCGCCAGAAACTGGAATCTGAACTGAGGTTGGCGAGGGGGGAGCGCGATCGCTTGGCTTCTCAAGTGGCAGAATTGGCCTATGAACGCTTGCAGGAAACTTTGGCCAAGTTGGAGGAGGGCGATCGCTGGCGGGGTGATTTGACGGCGCGTTTGGAGTGGTTGGAACAAGGAGGGGCGGTCCAGGAGGGACGATCTTCTAATTTGGAGACCAAGTTGGGTCAGAAGTTTGCCCAGTTGGAGTCTCAATTATTAAAACTAGAAAAAGTGAAATTAATAACATCAAAAACTGGTTGACAAAGTTAGATGGTGAAATTAATAACATGAGAAAGAAAATATCTCAATTTGAACAAATTGAACAAAATCAGCAAGTAAAGACTCCAGACAACAATGCCAATACTAAAAAGTTTATTTTTATAAGTGAAGAAGAACAGTTGTTGAAAGACTATAAAGACCCAGGAAAACGTGCTATTTTTTCAAAAAATACGATAACAGTTTCAGCAACAGAAGAGAGTATTGATAACAGTCGTTGGGGTGTTGGTCAACCAGTTTTCAAACCAAAGCGCAGGGGTAACTATTGGATATTAAAACAAGGAAATTCACAGTATTTAGTTCCTAGTGATACGATGAAAATTAATGAATATAGCATCGAGGTGATGGAAAAATTGTTTGAGTGTAAAGGTATCAATAGTGAAGAATATAATGATAAATTTGAATTATTAAAACCTGCCAAAGTTTCTTCTGTTGGAGAAGAAAAATGGCAACTATCCGAGCCAGGAAAGTTGATATTTACTGTTCAATATTCAGGTCTTCAATTAATATCAACGTATCAGCAAAACCCCCGTTTGTTATCAAGAAATGCTATAGAGGTCTCTGAAACAGAGCAAAGCATTAACCAACGTCGTTTGGGTGGCGGTCAAGGAGCAATTCTTCAGAAAAATCGCAGGGGAAGCTATTGGATATTAAATGAGGGTGGGATTGATTACATGGTTCCTAAAAATTACTTTAAGGTTAACGAATATACGTCGGAGACAGTTGCTAATTTATTTGAATGTCAGGGATATCAACCTGAATATTCTGGGTTTAAACTGATAAAACCAGCGAGAGTATCTGCTATTTCAATAGGTGAAACCTGGCAGCTTGTAGAACGTGGTGTACTGCAATTTTATGAATAGGTAGTAAACTTAAAGTAAATTTTATAAATGGAAGGATAACTAATGCCAAATTGTCCGATTTGCAATACAGAATATCAACAGCAACAGGTGAATTTTTGTCTCACCTGCGGCTGGTATTTAAAGCTTTATTCCAGCAGTGCTGATGGAGTCCTTGAAGGTTCAGGGTTGAGTTCGTCGGATGCCCTTAAACAAGTAGAAAATTGGGCGAGACGAATGTGGCAAGCGTCATCGAAAACACCACTGTTACCAAAGGAACAGGAATCTCAATTACAACAATTGAGGGCAGAATACGAAGAGTTACAAGCAGAATTCCAGCAATCTCAACAAGAGCGATCGCTAGAAATAGTAGAAAAGTTAAATGATTTGGCCGAGCAAGTGGTAGCGGGAAATAAAGAACAGGTGGTTCAGAAATCTCAGTTATCAATGATAGAAACAAATTTGCAGAATGTTTTGGCAAAATTCTCCCAACAAATCGATCCTGCGGAAAAACCAGAGTTTGAGTTGCCAGAAATAGTGGCAAATTTGAACGAGCAATTAGAGTTGGGGAATCAAGAGCAGGCGCGTCTTCAATCTCAGTTATCAACGATAGAAACAAAATTGCAGGAGCTTTCGGAAAAATTGTCTCAACAGAGTAGTCAAGACGAACTCTTGGAGAGAATTTCTCAACAGATTAGTCCGTTGATAGAAAGGTTAGAGAAAATTGAACAATCTTCCTCCCAAAATGAGATATCAACACCCCCATCGTTAACAGATATCAATCTAAGTTGGCAAGAAACTGAGTTAGCAGCAATTGATAATGCAAGCCCAGATTCCTTATTAGAAACAGCGATCGAAGAGATACCTCCAGAGACTCCAACCCTAACACCAGAACCAAAACAGAAGTTGACGCCAGAACCAAAACAGAAGTTGACGCCAGAACCAAAACCAGAACCACCAGTGATTCTGCCACCACTACCACCTGAAGAAGCTATTTTGGTAGAACTTTACAATAGCAGTCGTAGTTGGCGATCGAAGAGACCTACGACAGTTTCAAAAGTCAATGAGAGCAGTGATGCAGTTGTTTTGAAAAAAGAAGCTAGATGGGGACGTTATTGGATCTTATCTGAGGAAAGCGGTGACTATTTAGCACCTCAAGCGAATACTAATATTAACCCAGATAAGAATGAAGATGTGCAAGGTTTGTTTAAATGTGATGGAGATTGGTCGGGAGAGTCGAAGCAGTTTCAATTGCTGAAACCAGCGAAAGTTGAACCTACAGGAGATGGAGGTAAGTGGAAGGTTGTAGCATTGGGCGTATTGAATTTTGAATCTAGGAAGTTAGAGGATGACAACAACTCTGAAAATGAAAATCAGACAAAAGAAAGTTAAAAGTCAAAAGTCAAAACTAAATCAGATAACATCTGTAGGGGTGAACGGCCGCTCACCCTAATAGATACGGTAAATTATTTACAACATATTTCGGGCAAATAATGTACAAGGTAAATAGTGAAAATATTGTAGTGCGGGCATCTTGCCCGCGGTCGGTGTACCCATAACAGTGGAAACTGCTGTAACTTTTAACTTTTAACTTTTAACTTTTGACTTTTAACTTTTAACTTTTAACTTTTGACTTTTGACTTCCATAAAACGGTATTATGTTCTTTGAAAATTAATAAAATCAATAGAGCAAATTATTATGAATTCAACAAAAACAATAGTATGGAAAATTCCCGTTCTCCTATTTATGCTAATAGGTGTCACAACAGCTTGTATACCAAAAACTTACAACGATCTATCTTGTGATGTACCTTCGGCGGCAGGTCAGTCTCCCTCATTAGATACACCACCAGAACAAATTAATATTAGCCTTAATATAGATGGTTCGGAATCTATGCCAGGATATTTAGCTAACGGTGGGAGTCGTTATGTAAAAACAATAGAATTGCTAGAGCGCACGTTTTTCATATCTAACTCACCTGACTTAGTTAAATACTATCGTGTGGGAGGACCTGAGAAACAAAATATTGATCGTTCAAAATTCCTAGAAGCAAAAACAGAGATATTTTACCGCGAAGATCGAGTAACAAGTAATCTAGCAGGGACTATTATACCACAAAGGGAAGGAAAAGAACTTTTGGTTCTGATCTCTGATTTATATCAAAATCAAGGTGATGTTACTGCGCTGAACCAAAAAATTAGAGAGCATTATCTTAATAAAGAAGGATACGCAGCAGCTATTTTAGCAATTAGAAGTGAATTTAATGGAACAGTTTATGTTGTTGGTAGCAATAGAGAAGACTTTAACTTTCTTTATAATACTGAAGGGAAAGCAATAGAGGAGTTTCGGCCTTTTTATGTAGTATTTTTAGGACCATACGAACACATTCTCTACTACTTTAACAAACTGAAGCGAGATGGAGGAGAATTGATGAAAAACAGTGAATTTACGATATTTTCACCCAGTAATATAGTAAATGATTTATCAGTTATTGGTGAATTGACAAACCCAGACAAAGCAATACCAGGTCTGAGGCGACCGTTCTCTCTTAATAATGGAAAAGTAGCGATCGAACTCCCGACAAGTCAACCAATTGAGTTGTTAGAAATAAATAGAAATTTCCAAGAAGAAATAGCAATTAACTACAAGGTTAGTTTGCCGATTTTGAATCAGTATACATTGCCACCATCAGCTAATTCTATACAAGCTAAAATTAGTGAGAGCAAATTTTTTGATGAGTCAACAAAAGAATTAATTTCCCCATCAAAAGAGTCTACAATTTCAACAAAACTATCCAAATCAATGCAATTTAGTGATTGGAAACCAGATGAAAAAAATCGTGAGTTAAGTTTTAAAACTACAATTAAACCTAGTGAATTACCACAACCAAATATTTACTTTTTCCAAGTTGATCTAATAGCTAATGGTTTGGGAGAACAAGATTGGTGGCAAAACTGGAACTGTGAGGATCGTGCTTGCGAAAATGATGGTTCTAAAACTCATAATTTGGAACACTTTTTACTTGGTTTAAAAAGTATTACAACTGATTTGATGGAAAATAATCCAATAAAATTCGCTCGCCTTTGTTATGCTATTCAGAAAAATTAGAGGTGCAAAAATCGGGGAAAAAGAACCAGATTTCTACTTTCAATCCCGATCTATCTTGACTGATTACAGCGTATTTTATATTAGTCAGGACTTATATCAAATCCGGTTAAACAGTTATAGAATGGTTAAGTCAGGAGGAGTCAACCCACCCCTCGCCCCTCCCCTCCCAACCCACCCTAACCCCTCCCAGGAGGGGAGGGGAACTCAGGAGGACTGAGTCAGGAGGAGAGAGAATTACAAAGATGAGCGTAGTTATGACGATAGGAGAATTTTTTTATGTCCAATAAAGCGGATTTGATATTACGCACGGACACTAAATTCAGTGAGGGCGCAATTCGGAGCTTTGCGGAACGCAAAGCTCCGAATTGCGCCCCTAAATATGGCATTTTCAAGGTGAATTTGCGTAAGTCCTGATATTTGAGAAATAGTATAACTGTATGGTAATTTTTTGGTATAAACACTTGAAAAAATCAAATTACTACAAAAAAATGGGTACAAAAAAAAAAGAAAATTACTAATAGAAAATGCCCAAATTGCAAGAAGAAATTTAAACTGCCATCCCTATCTTTTTCTTTTATACTGCCACCCACTGATAATGATTATGAGTGGGTAGAAAGTCTCCAAACACTAACTTGTCCTAATTGTAAAGCTCATTTAATGGTATCAGTACGCCAATCTCTTTCTGGAGAAGTACAAGATATAGGAAAATTAGAATTGCATTAAAATTATCCTCACTCAAAAGTTTCTAGCAGGTATATGAGGTACAAATATTAATGATAAAGTCTTTGTAGTGCGAGGATTTTCCCCGCAACAGATGTACCTCACCGATCTGAAATATGCTGTATAGGTGCATCTACATAATACTTCGCGATCGCCAGTTAGAAATTTAAACAATTTATTCAGAAAATTTGTAAAATATATCACAGTAAAATATAAATTTTTCTTCTAAAAACCTACAATTAAACTCATTAGAGAAAACTTCATGTTTTTCTTATAATTATAGTAGTAATTGTAGCTATATAATATATAAGTATTTTTAGTAAATTATCGCAACTTATAGTTAACTAAAGCATCAGCAATACCAGAGGAGAAACAAGATGAAAAATCGAGATTGGTTTTTGACTGAAGACGGTCAATGTCAACCTTGTGAAACGGTGAATGAATGGAAATTATTAAGAGAAAATTATCGGTTGTATAGATTCTTAACAGAACTAGAAGATACCCTAAAAGATGCCACAGATGAAGCGAGTTCTCTACAGAAAATTCGACTTTTAGTTCGACAATTTATTACTAATTCATATTGGCTGCAAAGTCAGGAGCCAGAACCTTGCGAAAAAACAGGAACTTCGGTTATTTTATTATACGATGAGTTAGGATTTCCCTTAACAGTACAAACAGTAAAATTCATGCCAGGCACAATTTCAACAATTCATAATCATGGTACCTGGGGAATAGTAGCAGTATTAAAAGGCCAGGAAAAAAATACATTTTGGAAACGTAGTCCTGACCCAGAAAATAAATATAAAATTGAAAGAGTCGGAGAAAAAATATTACAACCAGGAGACTTAATTAGTTTCACTTCTAATGCTATTCATAATATAGAAGTAATGGGAGATGAACCTACATTTACTTTTAATATTTATGGTGAAACAAAATCTTCTGAAAGGTTTGAATTTGACCCAGTTGCACAAACAGCTAAAAAATTCTGAACAGGGAATTAGGAAGAAGGGAGATGGGGAGATGGGGAGATGGGGAGATGGGGAGATGGGGAGATGGGGAGATGGGTAGATGGGTAGAGCTGGAGTGGAAAAAACTGTGAATAGGAAAGAAAACGAAATACATCCTCTTTCTTTTAATTGGAGCTGAGTTCATTAATTGATAATGGATAATTGATAATGGATAATTGATAATTACCTCTGGTTAAAACCGAGAGGATTGAAAATAAGGAAATATTATTTCTTCTCTTGGTTGATTGGATATGGCGAGGGGACCGCTCTTATCAGAGCCGCTCCGCTAACGCCATCCCTCAACCGCTTTTTTCCCCTTAAAAGGGTCGGCTTGAAACCATAATTATTTAATTATTAATTATTAATTATTAATTATTCGGTAATAACAGCTAACATAATTAGGTAATTTATCCATGTTTCAATCAATAATATTAAGGTTGCAGGACTACCGGAAAATATATTTTGGTAATAATTTCTAGCAAATTATCAACTATTGCAGTATCTTCAACAATATAGAGATTAAAATTCCTGAGAAGATAGCCTTCTTCCAATTTTGTCATTTCTTTCATAATAATATAATCATAATTTATAAAAATTTAACTATAAGAAGTAGATTATAAATTTGAGCATAAATTAATGTATTGAAAAGCAATAAACAAAATACAGGACTTACGAATGAGGTACGAAAAACTAGAATTTGAGATTGCTTTCCGTTCCGGAATGCTGTGCAAACCATGTCGGTTGCTTCGGACGAAAAAAAGAGGGCGAATGCCATTCGCCCCTACGACTCGAAAAAAAGAGGGCGAATGCCATTCGCCCCTACGACTTTTGATTTATAACTTAGAAAATAATGTCTAATCCTCTCCTTTCGCTCAACTATGAACCTGCCATCCAAACTTTAGGTGGTGACTATTATGATGAAGTATTTGCTGCTGAATTTCCACAACATATTTTGCGGTTTCGTAATGATAAATTGCTGCCTAAAATAGGGTTAAGTCCTGAAGATGTTAAGGATGAGCATTTTATTGAAGCTTTTGGTAAATTTCATTGCGTCGGACCTTTTTTAGCTCTACGTTATCACGGTTATCAATTTGGTCAATATAATCCTTATTTAGGAGATGGTAGAGGTTTTCTTTATGGTCAAGTCCGTGGGGTAAATGGTGAATTATATGATTTTGGCACAAAGGGTTCCGGTAGAACACCTTATTCTCGCAGTGCTGATGGCAGACTGACTCTAAAAGGCGGGGTCAGAGAGGTATTAGCCGCCGAAATGTTACATCGTCATGGGGTTCGTACTTCTCGATGTTTTAGTTTGATTGAAACTGGGGAGGGGTTATGGCGTGGAGATGAACCTTCTCCTACTCGTTCGTCGGTGATGGTGCGTTTTAGTAGTTCTCATATCCGGTTTGGTACTTTTGAAAGGTTGTATTATTTCAAGCGTCCAGACCTAACTAAAAACTGTTAGATCATGTAATTGATTATTATTATTCTGAATTAAAAGAACAAAGCGATAGCTATTTTTTATTCTACTCAGAATTAGTAAAAAGAGTTGCGAAATTAGTAGCTCAATGGATGGCTGCGGGATTTTGTCATGCTGTATTAAATACTGATAATATGTCAATTACTGGGGAAAGTTTTGATTATGGTCCTTATGCTTTTATTCCGACTTATGACCCTAAGTTTACAGCAGCTTATTTTGATTATTCTGGTCTTTATCGCTACAGTCATCAACCATTAGTTTGTAAGTCAAATTTACACTTACTTCAAGATGCATTGGCTTCAGTTATTGACCGAGGAAATATGAGGGCAAGTTTAGATGAATTTGATGATGTTTATCTGCTTGAATATAGGCGATTAATGATTAATAGGTTAGGGTTTGAGGAGTTGCCTGAAACAGATGCAGAAAAGTTACTTCAGCTAACTATTAAACTGCTGGAATATTCTCAGGTTGGCTATCACGATTTCTTTTTAGGATTGAGAAAAGAATTTTCTCTACATTGGCGTGATGATATTAATCAAATTTTTGCTGATTTTGAACAATCAGAATTAATGGAGTCGTGGCGACAACATTATTATCATTTATTACAGACTTATTCTAATGATGAGTTAAAAGAAATGGCGGAAAGGTTGAAACAATATAATCCTCAACAAAGTTTAATTCGACCTATTATTGAATCAGTATGGGAACCCATTACAGTAGAGGATAATTGGCAGCCATTTTATGATTTACTGAAGCAAATATCTGAATAAAATTTATTAATATACCTGTATTGGCGTTGCTGATTCTGGGTATGATGCAAGCCCCCCTAGCCCCCCAAAATTGGGGGGAATAAAACTCTAAAAGTCCCCCAAAATTGGGGGATTTAGGGGGCTTTACCAGAACCAAACAATCGCACATTCATACTTCAATTCAGCAACGCCCCTTTATTAATAATTAGGGTCAAATATAGCGAAGCTGTCATGAAGGGAAATCTAGAAATGAAAGCCTTACTATGTAAGCATCTCAGCAACTGCTCTTTTCATGAGCACATTCAGTGAAATATTGTACAATATTAGACATTTAAGTGAATTCCTGAGAATGACTCAAAAGCATATATAGTGGTTGTTTTACTAGCTTTTGTGTGTCAAGTGTTTGGAACTCTCCCAACCACTGAAAGCTGCAATAATATCTAAATTGCCCCCTATGACAACTTCGCTATATCTGACCCAGAAAGCTACAAAGTAGAATTCTAGTTAACCTTCCAGCCACTCCTTGGCTGCGTTGGCGGAGCCTAGCGGCAGCTATATCGCTACTTTCATACAACAAAGCCTTTCTAAAGTCCTATTTTTGTTTCTTTCAGCAATGACAGAAAAAGGTAAAAAAACGTTTCTTTTTTTTACAATGACTACCGACTACCAGCTCTGCAAAAAAAAATCGTGTTACAGTGCTAATATCAACCAGTGTTTCTATCTTGCAGTAACTCAAGGAGAATTCTATGGATCTTAAAGAACAGGTCTTAAACACCCTCTCAAGTGCTCCCTATATTGGCGCGCGAGAAATTGCAGAACGACACTCTCTGACGGTAGAGGAACTAAACCATGCATACAAGGCAATTCAGACTTCAGAAGAGTGCCAAAAGAGGTTGCTGACATCGATAAATCGCGATTATTTCGAGACTGTAAGAGAATACTTCGGCAAAGAGCTATACACGGTAATCTTTTTCGTTGGGCTGGGATGTCCTTATCGCTGCCCCTTTTGTCCCTCGGTAACAATTGAAAAAGACGGCTATCGCAAACTGGCGAAGTTCCGGAAAGGCCCAGGCGATCGAAAGCTAGAGTACAGGGATTTTGAAAAGATATTTGCAGATATAGAGCAAATGCAGAAAAAGGGAATTATTGTTGAGGTCAAAATTTCCGGTGGACTAGAGCCGTATACAGATCCAGAGACTGTAAATTGGATACTGGAATTGGCAAGCTGCCAAAATGTAGATTCGACTATATTTACTAACGGCGTTTTGTTACGCGACCCAAAAAACCGCGAGATTGCTTTGAAAAGCGATAAGCTTCGTATCAGTCTAGGGACGGTAAGCGAAGAAGCTTATGCTGATGAATACTTTGGCGAACACCCCAGAAACAAAAGATCGAACAGTCTGGGAGATCTACAGAAAACAATCCGCCAACTCGTCCAAGATCGCAATGATTCGGGTGCCGCCACAGCCATCGGAATGAATACTGTAGTGGGCGAGTTTAATTTCCACGAATTAGAACAAGTGGTGCTCGACGCACATGATTTTGGTGTAGATTATATTGCTATCAAGAGCGACTATTTCAAGCAAAAAGACGACGAGTGGTTTGACAAAGTAGAGACGGCGACAGCGGCAATTTCAGGGCACACGCGCGACGGAAAAATCGGCGACATGCGCGTAATCCTGACGGGGTCCCAAGAGCGAAGCAGCTTCTTAAATAGCTCATTGCAGGGAAAATGCCTACCGATCGACCAGGCAATGCGCCAAATGTTCATTGATCCTTTTGGCCAGTGTACCCCGGTCCACTGCTGGGCATTTCCCGTACAAGAAAAAGAGCAGGAGCGGCATACCACCTCTCTAAACGAGCATACAGGTCTGCAAAAGATCATCGAAAAAACAAACGACTTTCCTTTGATCGACTACTCTAAACTTAACCCTTTTGAATTAATAATTTCGCTAGAGTCAGAACGCCAAAGGCAGGATCTGGCATTTGGAGTCGAACGGGACTGCAATCCTTATATTTCACCTCATAATGTTAGCAATCCGGACTCATTGAATTTCCGATCTTTCTGCAATTGTTGAGATACCCCAATCGCTCACTATGGACATCGGTTTAAAAAACCTGTGTCCGACGGGTATTTGAACGATACCCAGATGTGCGCGATCGCAAACAAATTGGAGAGTGAAAAAAATCGGGTATTAAGCCAATAATTTCTTGTGATTGTGCAACAAAAATAACTGTTTTTCCCTGTTTTTGTAGGCGATTACTTTCATCTAAAAAGTAGGAACTAAAATTATTTACTTCTGACTTAATTAAATTTTCTTTGCCCACTGTAATAATTTGACTATCAACAATACCAGTAATTCCTTCCCCAGTTTTTGCTATGACATTAGTTGCTACTTGCCACTGAATATTTTTTGTAATTGCTGTTTGAGTAATAGCTTTTCCAATAGGATGTTCAGAACAAGATTCTAGAGCAGCAGCTAACTGTAAAACTTCATTTTCTGACTTACCTTTTCTAGGGATAATATCAACAACTTGTAGTTTTCCAGTAGTCAGAGTTCCTGTTTTGTCAAAGGCGATCGCTTTGATTTCTCCCATCATTTCTAATTGAGCACCATTTTTAAATAAAATTCCCTTATTAAGTGATATTCTTGTTGCCATAAACCTAAAGTAGCAGCTCCCAAAGCAGCAACAATCATCAATAAATCAACATCAACAAAGTTTAATTCGACCTATTATTGAATCAGTATGGGAACCCATTACAGTAGAAGATAATTGGCAGCCATTTTATGATTTACTGAAGCAAATATCTGAATAAAATTTATTAATATAGCTGTATTAATAATTAGGATTTACGCATAACTACTACATATAGGGTTAACGGCCGTTAACCCCTACAATTGGTGTATTATTTCACCTTTTACATAAGTCCTGATAGTTAAGTTTTATAGTCATTATGATTATTATTTAAGTAGACGTAAACCACTTAATGTTACTAAAACTGTAGACCCTTCATGACCAAGTACTCCAAAAGGCATATTGATATTTCCAGTAAAGTTAGCGACTAATAATAGGAAAATAAACCCAATAGCAAAAGTAATATTTTGTTTAATAATACGATTAGCACGACGACCTAAATTTATAGCTTCTACTAATTTTTCTAAGCGGTCTGTCATTAACACAATATCTGCTGATTCTAAAGCAACATCACTACCTGCATTACCCATAGCAATACCAACTGTAGCTAGGGATAAAGCGGGAGCATCATTAATACCATCTCCTACCATTGCTACATTTCTATTTTGTTGTTGCAAGCGCTTAATTACTGTTAATTTATCTTCTGGTAATAATTCATAATAGACTTGATTTATACCAAGATTTTGAGCAACACTATGAGCAGTTTGTTGATTATCTCCTGTCAGCATAGCTATAGATTTTATCTTCATATGCTTGAGTTGATTTATCATTTTACTAGCTTCTAAACGGACAGTATCAGCAACAGATATTAAGCCAATAATTTCTTGCGATTGTGCAACAAAAATAACTGTTTTTCCCTGTTTTTGGAGGCGATTACTTTCTTCTAAAAAGTCGGAATTAAAGTTATTTACTTCTGACTTTATTAAATTTTCTTTGCCCACTGTAATAATTTGACTATCAACAATACCAGTAATTCCTTCCCCAGTTTTTGCTATGACATTAGTTGCTACTTGCCACTGAATATTTTTTGTAATTGCTGTTTGAGTAATAGCTTTTCCAATAGGATGTTCAGAACAAGATTCTAGAGCAGCAGCTAACTGTAAAACTTCATTTTCTGACTTACCTTTTCTAGGGATAATATCAACAACTTGTAGTTTTCCAGTAGTCAGAGTTCCTGTTTTGTCAAAGGCGATCGCTTTGACTTCTCCCATCATTTCTAATTGAGCACCATTTTTAAATAAAATTCCTGTCTAGCTCCATTCGCAATGCCAGATAATAAAGTGGGCATAATTGCTGCCATTAAAGCACAAGGAGAAGCAACTACTAAAAAGATTAAAGCTCGATAAATTGTAGTTTCCCAACTCCAATTTAATAAAAATGGCGGTAAAATTGCGAGTAATATACCTGAAATAACTATAACTTTGGCGTAAATTTTCTCAAACTTTTCCACAAATCTCTGAGAGGGTGGAGTTTCAGTTTTTGCTTGTTCAACTAAACGAATTACACGCTGAATTAAACTACTTTCTGGAGATTTATTTACTTGTAGTCTTAAAACACCATTACCATTTAATGTACCTGCAAAAACTTCATCTCCTACAGTCTTATCAACGGGTATAGATTCTCCTGTAATTGGAGCTTGATTAATGGTACTAATGCCTTCAATAATAATACTATCAGTCGGGATAAGTTCTCCAGGTTTAACTAAGATAAAATCTCCCATTTTTAATTGATTAACCGGAATTTCTGTTTCTTGATTATCGACTATTAATCTGGCAGTATCAGGAGTAATAGCCATTAATTTTTGAATATTACGTTCAGTTCGCTCCATAGCAAAAGTTTCCAGAGCGCCACTAATAGCAAAAATTAAAATTAGCACTGCTCCATCAATTATTAAGTGATATTCTTGTTGCCATAAACCTAAAGCAGCAGCTCCCAAAGCAGCAACAATCATCAATAAATCAACATCTAATTCTTTTTCTGACCAGAGAGTTGTTATACCTTCTTTAGCACTTTCATAACCACCAATTACATAAGCTGTTGCTAAAATTAATAGTGCTAAACCAACCCATTAATTTCTAAACAAAACCAACTCAAAAAATCAGTACAGCACAGGTTCCTGCAGCAAATGCTTCTGGATAATATTGAGCAATTTGGAGATATTGAGATAGAGAAAATTTTTTTGATTCATAGGAGTTTATTTAACAATTAATAATGAATAATTAATAATTAATAATTACCGAAAAATTAAGGTATAAAGCCTCTCCATTCATGGAGAAAACAGCGGTCGATCTTCGCCGTTTCCCGAAGGGTGAGATGGATGAGTTTCCTAACCATATCCAATCGACCAAGAGAAGAAAAATTCCTTTTAACACAATTATCTTCTTTTCAAGGAGAGGTAATTCTAAATTCTAAATTCTAAATTCTTGAACTCTCCTTGAAAGCGGATAGGATTGACTAATCATAAAAATTTTTATTTATTATCCCCCTATGCTTTATAAACATCTTTCTTAACATGAAACGTAGACATTATATATAAGTTATGTTGAAGTCTTGGAGTGACTTTTTTAGGAGAAAAGTGTATTGAAAAGTACATTTTTTTGAGAACTGTAGACAAAATTTTTGCCCCCACACTCCCACACTCCCCACACACACTCTCTACCGTTACTATGCACCACTACCACTTATGTTTTGTATAACTCCTATTAGTAGGATGGGTTCATATTCTCAGACCCATTTCTTAATCATTTTTAATTTAATCAGGGAAATTTTCAATTAATTTTGATAGTAT
>NZ_BLZO01000190.1 GCF_014132355.1 Okeania sp. KiyG1 | reverse complement strand
AGTTCCGTATTTTCTACCTAGTAACCTCATAAGTCTTCAGTAATAATAAGGATGTCAAAACAAGCAAAAATTGCTAAGGCAATAACCCATAATCTTACTTAGGAAATTTAAACAATGATTACTGACTACCTCAAGCAAACTACACTTCCTACTATCGGAACTGGTTGTATTGCTCTTGGTGTCGCTACTCAAGCTTAAGCTGCTGTACTTTCAGGTGGTTTAGAAATTGCTAGTCTTGGCCTTGAGATAACAGAAGAGGAAGCCAAAGTTAACTTTTCCCAATTTATCTATCAAGGAACAGGAAGTTTTAGCACCTAGAAGGTTTGTTCTTTGGCCATCTACCCTAAGTCTACTGCAATTAAACATAAATAGCCCAATTTTTTCTCGCATTTTTCATACAGGTGAGCCGTTATATTTGTAGCTCATCCAATCTGAAATTGAGAAACAAATTAGTATTATTGATTGGCTGCCTAAAATATAAAATTTAAATATGATAACGAAAATTAATTTTATACTTTGTTCCGGATTTTGCCATAGTGTAACTTTTACTTTCAGTAGATTCAACAATTAGGCCAATAAAACTCAGAGTTTTGTGAAGTTTTGATGAAGTGATTCAATGTTCTACTACTTTACAAAAACTTCATGAATTATACTTGGCATTTAAGGCTCAAACCCCAAATATAGATAGCTATAGCTATTGAAAATACCTAGAGTATATTTTTGCTACTTCATTTTTTTACTTAAAGATTACTACAAATGATTTCATTGAAGGATGATCCATTGTCTTTTTGATGCTTGTCATTACAAAGAAGTTTATACCTTCAATAAGATAGTGAAATTATATATAATAATAAAATCAAATCATCTGTATGTCTGTATGTCTATATTATTTTTCTACTTATCCTTAAATTATCAGTATCAATCTAATTCAATAAACTACATGATTTACAATTTTTAATGGCAAAAACTTTTTTATAAACAGCTATTGTAATAGCAATAATGTGTTGCAAACATTTTAGAAATAAGAATAATTTCGACATTGAAGTTAATTATGAAGCTTTGATGAAGTTAAGTAGTAATACTTGCACTTTATTTAAACTTTGCATTACTATTTTGTTGTAATGTAAATCACTATCAAGATAAATAATTCCTACTCTATTTTTTTTTTTGAATAGAGGGAGGTGAGCTAATTAAGGCTTACTAAATAGATGCTTACTTTTGATCTGCTGGAGGGCTTATGTTAAGACAAAATCATTTAATTCAGGGTTCTTATTCTACTTTTGAACGTGAGCGTAAAAAGAGTAAGACCAAGAAATTAGTATTAAAAACATTAATATTTACAGTCATATGTGGAGATGCTCTATTTTTAACTGGAGCTATTGCATATCATTTGTATGATAGATGGGTTGTAGCCAATCAACCTATATATCCTACGGAAATTCCTTCGATATCTCCTACAGAAATTCCTTGGCTCAAAACTAAAGAAGAATGTGAACATACTGGTAGAGTCTGGCAAGGAGAAGAATGTCTAGATAGGGAACATAGTCATTTATTTTAAATATTTTAGTAGCTGCATTCAGCTAACTAATGGAACTAAAAAGCTTTTATGTATAGCATTTAAACTTGAGACAGATGAAAAGAATTAAATGTTTGAGGGGAACTCAATTAGCTAATGTTAAAGTTTATAGAAAAGTAAAAAAGTGATTCACTCCTCATCAACGTGAAGTCAGTAAAAAAGTTATTGGTTTCCTGCGGAATGCTGCGCAAACAAAAAACCGAGTTTATGTAAATTAATCAAGATGGCATTTCAACCGAGAAGATGCCTGCTGTTGAGAATAAGGTTACAGACTGCGGTCGCTGATCCTCAATGTTTTGCTCCGCAACATAAAACGCGCAGTCTTGCTAATGCAAGACAGGAAACTAACTCCAGATATGCTAATCTAATTTGGATAAGTTTAGGTAAGTTTAGTAGAATGTTAGAAGGAACAGGAAACAGTGAAATTGCATAAGTAAAGTTCTTGCTAAGAAACAAATTACTGGGAATTAAGCAACAGAAAATTCCTGTAATTAAGAGCAACGAAACTGTGGTAAGGATTAACTTTTTCTTAGAGCAGTAAGTGTTTCTGTATCGAAAAGATATTAAATTAAAATCTGTAGCAGTTTGCAACTTGATCGTACACAAAATTTTAGAAAAGTAGGCAACAGCTTACGAGAGATGGCGTTTTTGCGCTTCGTAGAGCTTGCGCTTTTTCCTACTTAGGGCTTGCTGATTAAATATCAAACCACTTACAGATATTGATTTGCTGCCTTTTGATCGAAAAAGTGCGCCTGTTTCGGCCGCTCAAGCTCATGCATGCTAGTATTTTGGGATGATTATGGCAGAAAAATCTTGGGACAAATATACCCGACTACCTCCTCTATAATTTCCATTTCTCCTGTCTCCTGTCTCCAGTATAGCTGTCTCCTACCCCTACCACTCATACTTTATGAGCGCAAACCCTACTTAGTACTGTGTCAATATGTTGTAGACTAAAACGGCTATCGTCGCCGTGTTTCCCAAGCATTCCGTATCAAAAACTTGTAGCATCCTTTAGGGAAAAGTTTCCTCACCATATCCAATTCTTCTTGATGTCACTTTAGTCATGGGTCGCCCCCCTATGGGATGACAAACCATATATCCCAATACCACCATTTTGTCGGACAGTAATCTTAAGGCCCATTTTCCTCGTCCTTGAGGGACTTTACTGCCAGCGATCGCCAATAAATTTGCTTCCGATCAAAGCTTTTATCTAAATCCTGATTTAGTATTAGAAGGATTTATTTTTATAGGACTTACGCAAAATATCAAATTATATCATATCCGGTTGAATAGTTATAAATAAACGACTCAGTCCTCAGGAGTCGTAGGGGTGATTCGCGTAATTAGGAGCATTCCGGAACGGAAATCACTCGTACAGGAGTCAGGAGGAAAGAAAGAAGAAGAAAGAGAAAATTTTTTTATCACTAATTATCCGGAGATGATATTATACACCATCTGTAGGGGCGATTTCCTACGAAATACTTTCCTACGGAATGCTTTGCAAACGTAAACGCGTAATTAAGAGCATTCCGGAACGGAAATCGCCCCTACTAGATAGGGCTTGCTGAATAAAGCTAAAAGTCAGGAAAGTTAAGACTTAGGAGCTTTTTATATTCAGTTTATCTCCAAGTTTATGGCTCTTATTGGCATCAATTTACTGAAATTTTCTGCTGAAATTCAAGAAAAATTCTTCACATAAAATTGCCGAAACCGTTGCGTTTTCCTCCCTTCTCCGCGTCCCCGTGTCTCCGCGTCCTACCCTCACCAACCAATTTTTTCAGCAGACCCTAGATATAGTGGCTGTGGGTAAGCTTTTTTTGAAATAAATACCACATATAATCAGATTTGTCAAAAAAAACCTAGTCTGAGGGAATTTCTAGTGAGGCTAAAAACCTGGTAACATAAGCCATGCTGTACATCTAGATGAATTAGACTATCTTGCTAAAAGTCAAAAATAGCCATAGTTGCACTTTAGTTAAGAGTAGTTATAATACTAAAGAGAATTCCTCTGTTTCAAAAGAATTATGGGCAAATATTTAGATTATAAAATTTACACACAAATTAATTAGGGAATAAAAAATTAGAAACTTTGTGATTCAATTGTTGTATTCAGATAATTCCTAAAATTAACCGGATTTTAAATAAACAATCAATCCTTCTAAATAATAATTTCATAGCTAAAATAAAGAATAAAATACAGAAAAACTAACCAGCCAACAAAATTAAAACATATAATTTCAGAATCAAAATCTGAAGCTGAAGAAAAAAAGCTGGTAAGCCTGGGAATTAAAGATAACACTTATGGAAATACCATTTGACATAACTCTGCTGATTATCCTGACTGTAATCAGTGGTATAGGAGCCCAAGTCCTGGCAGCCTACCTGAAAGTACCTGCGATTGTTTTTTTACTACTGTGTGGTATTCTAGTCGGCAAAGATGTTCTGGGAGTGGTACATCCAAATCTACTAGGAAATGGTCTAGAAGTCGTAGTATCCTTATTTGTAGCCCTCATTCTATTTGAAGGGGGCTTGAATTTGGAACTAAGAGAGTTAGGAAAAGTTTCCGGTAGTATCCGCAACTTAGTAACCATAGGTACACTGGTAACCTTAATTGGTGGTGGCATGGCCGCTCACTGGTTAGGTGAGTTTCCCTGGGCGATCGCATTCCTTTATGCCTCTTTAGTAGTAGTTACAGGGCCAACAGTAGTGGGGCCATTGCTCAAACAGGTTTCAGTAGACCGACAAGTAGCTACAGTGTTGGAAGGAGAAGGAGTTCTCATCGATCCTGTAGGAGCAATTCTGGCGGTATTGGTACTAAACATAGTTTTAAATGAAGGTGCTGACCCTCTAGGATTATTTAGCGACCTAGTTGTGCGTTTAGGAATGGGGACTATCATTGGTGCATCAGGAGGCTGGATTTTAGGATTTGCCCTCAAAAGGGCAAAGTTTCTGTCTGAAGAATTAGCAAATCTGGTAGTTTTAGCGGCTCTGTGGGGAATGTTTGGTCTAGCAGAAGAAGTCCGCAGTGAATCAGGACTGATGACCACAGTAGTAGCAGGAATTGTCGTTGGGGCAGCCGAAATACCAGAGTTACGATTAATCAGGCGGTTTAAAGGACAACTAACAATGTTGGCCGTTTCAGTATTATTTATTTTACTAGCAGCAGACCTATCCTTAGCAAGTATCGTTGCTCTAGGTTGGGGAAGTGTGTTGACAGTTTTGAGCTTGATGTTCCTGGTTCGCCCTCTCAACGTATTAGTCTGTACTTGGAATAGTAAGCTTAATTGGCGACAAAAGATGTTTGTCAGTTGGGTTGCTCCTAGAGGAATAGTTTCGGCTTCAGTTTCTTCTTTGTTTGCTATTTTGTTAACTCAGAAAGGTATTAATGGTGGTGACTCTATTAAGGCTTTGGTGTTCTTGACAATTATTATGACGGTATTTAGTCAAGGGTTGACGGCAAGATTCGTGGCTCAATTTTTGGGAATTACTTCTAGTGCGGCCACTGGTGCTGTGATTGTGGGTTCAAATCCTCTGTCCCGATTAATTGGACGTATATTTAAGGACAGGGGTGAATCAGTGGTACTGATAGATACGGATGAGGAAGCTTGTCAGCAGGCAGAAAAGGAAGGTTTACAAGTATATAAAAGTAGTGCTTTTGATACTAATGTCCTAGAAGAAGCTGGTTTAGAATCAGTAGGAACTTTCTTAGCAATGACTAAGAATGAAGAGGTAAATTTAGTTTTGGCTCAAAGAGCAGCAGAAGAATTTAAGCCACCAAGAGTATTAGCTATTTATCCGAAAAGTCCCCAGAATAAAAGTCTAAATGGTAAAGAGAAGGTTCAACAAGCGTTTACTTCAGAGTTAAATATCAAAAGTTGGAATAAATATCTCTCTGACAAAGAAGTGAAGTTAGGAGAAACAGTGCTTAAGCAATTGGGATTTGAGTTTCAAAAGACTCATCTTAGGGCACTTATTCGAGCAAAGGAGTTAATGCCACTTTTGATTGAAAGGCAAGGGAGTCTTCAAGTTTTATCTGCAACGGAAAATTGGCAACCAGGCGATCGGATTATTTATTTGTTACATGATCCTAAACCTAAGCTTCTCAAGCGACTATCTGGTTCTCAACAATCAACTTTAACTATAGAAAAATATCCAACTGTTGAGGAGGTACCTATCCCTTCTTCGGTTCTCGAATCTGAACTCTGATAGTAAGCATTCAGCTATTAGCAGTCAGCTGTCAGCAATTAGTGTTGATATAACTAAATTTTCAAGTGAAAAATCAGGATGAGCTACTGTCTTAACTCTGAATGCCGAAAGCCGTATAATCCTTCCGGTCATCGATTTTGTCAGAGCTGCGGAGCTAAGTTACTTTTGGGCGATCGCTACCGTACTATTAAGCCTATTGGTCAAGGTGGCTTTGGCAAAACTTTTCTGGCTGTGGATGAGTATAAACCTTCCCGACCCCGGTGTGTTATTAAACAATTTTTTCCTCAAAATAGTGCGAATGCGGAAAAAGCTGCTGAGTTGTTTGGTCGGGAGGCCGTCAGACTTGATGAGTTGGGTCAACATCCTCAAATCCCAGAATTAATGGCTCATTTTCAACAAGGTGAGCAACAATATCTCATCCAAGAATTTATTGATGGGCAAAATTTAGAGCAGGAATTGGTTGTTAATGGGGTTTTTACTGAAAATCAGATTCAGGAGTTACTTTGGGATTTGTTGCCTGTGTTGGAATTTGTCCACGAACGGCAGGTAATTCATCGGGATATTAAGCCTGAAAATATTATTCGGCGCAACTCAATTACGCTTCCTGATGGTGGAGGGGAAATTAAAGGCCAGTTGGTGTTGGTGGATTTTGGAGCTAGTAAGGTAATTACAGAATCTTCTCTTGGCAAAACTGGAACGATGATTGGTAGTGCGGGATATGTTGCTCCGGAACAGTTGGCGGGAAAGGCGGTTCCTGCTAGTGACCTTTATAATTTGGGGGTTACTTGTATTTATTTGTTGACTCAAGTGGCGCCTTTTGAGTTATTTGATGTGGTTGAGGGTAAGTGGGTTTGGCGACAATATTTACAGTCTCCTATTAGTGAAGAATTAGGGATAATTATTGATAAGCTTTTGGCTCCGAATATTAATCAAAGGTATCAGTCTGTAGAAGAGGTTTTAAAAGAATTAGAGTCTGTAAAATATCAGAAAAATTTTGCTGCTTCGGGTTCTCAAGCAGGAGGAAATAATCCTTCTTTGTTAACAAAAATGCTTGGGGGTATTCCACAAGTTATAAAAGGTCGAATTATGCAAGAATTTGGGAAAACTGAAGCAGCGATCGCTTCTTATGATCGTGCTATTGCTATTCGACCAAATAATTATGATGCTTGGTATAAGAAGGCTGAGGTTTGTTATCAGTTGAAGCGTTATGAAGAGGCGATTTTTTGTTATCAAAAGACTGTGAAATTGCAACCTAATCATTGGCAAGCATGGCGGAGTTTGGGAGTGTTATTTTATCAATTGCAAAGATATGAAAAGGCTGTGGAAAGTTATTTTAAGTCTTTGGATATTGAGGGGAATCAACCGATGGTTTGGTTATGGTTGAGTTTAGCTATTAAGAAGTCTGGAGATGAACAAAAAGCACAGATGTGTTTGGAAAAGGCGAGGGAATATTTGCCGAAAAGTCCGGTGGAAAGGGCAGATATTTTGTGGCAAGCTTGGGAGAAATTAATTCGGTAGTTTGGAAGGAAGAGGGAAGAGGGAAGGATTGAAAAAAAACTATAACAATTCCCATAGTTATGAGGTAGATTTACGATCCCCCTAAATCCCCCTTAGAAAGGGGGACTTTGAAGTTTCCCCCCTTTTTAAGCAGTTCCCCCCTTATTAAGGGGGGTTAGGGGGGATCTAAAACTGTACTTCATAGGTTAGAGAATTGCTATGGTTGGCGTAGTATCAGAAACAATAATCATTTAAAATTTATGCTGATTTAAAATTAATTCTGCTTGTTCCACTTCTTGACGTAATTACTCCAAATTATGCTCTTCATCAAAAATAGAAATCCCCCATTTATTCATCATTTCTATCATTTTAATCCGAGAAACACCTAAAATTTTTGCAGCCCTACCACTGCTAATTTCTCCTACTTCTAATAAAGCCATTACCGAATAATTAAGGTTTAAAGCCTCTCTTTTCAAGGAGAAACAAGAAAAATTTTTCCTTTGAGTCAATTCTATCCATTTTCAAGGAGAGATAATTATTAATTATTAATTATTAATTATTAATTGTTTAAATATCCTTATTTCGCTTTTTGTAAAGCCTTTTATCTAATCTCACTTGAGAGCTGAATATTTTCCAAACCTTCATCGGAAATTGTTAAAGCCATCTTCAAATTATCCTAATTATACAGTTGAATTTTCTACTTACAGCGTATTCCACTTTGGTGAGGTACAATCATGCGTTTGGTGAGGTACAATCATGCGTTTGGTGAGGTACAATCATGCGTTTGGTGAGGTACAATCATGCGTTTGGTGAGGTACAATCATGCGTTTGGTGAGGTACAATCATGCGAGCAAGATGCTCGCACTGATAAGATTTAATTATTAATATCTGTACTTCTTATGGGAGGAATTTGCTGTAAATCACACTCTACTTTTCTTTCTGACTTATTTTACTAGAGACTTAAAAGCTTAAAATCACTGATATTTTTCAACACAAAACTATTATTTTCTTTAACCAAATCTCCTGAACAAGATACGGGCAAAACTTCTTGGTAACCCTTAATCGCTAAAATATAATCTCGGTCAAATAATTCTGTTTCAATTTTTTTTAGTTTGTTAATAACAACCCCCATTAAAGTAATTTCTCCATTCAGCCCATCGCCTTGAGGAGATTTAATTTCAATAATTAATCCTTGTATTTCAAAGTTGGGCAAATTAGTAATTAATTTCTGGATAATTTCTAGTTGTGGCTTTTCCTCTATTTTTGCTAAATTTTCCACAAGTAAATTCATCGTTATTGGAAAATCTGATACCTCTGGATGTAGCGGTAAAACTAAAGTTAATTTAGAAGATTCAATAGAATTTTTCACCCAAATAATAGCCTGGCTTTCAATTCGTCTTTGCTGCTGCCAACCTTGATTTGTTAAATAATTAGCTACAGTTTCAGGTTGTATATTTTTGAGTAAATCAATATATTTAATAATTAAATTCATAGCCTTTCACCTCTGAAAAAATTTTGCATAATGAATTCTAATTTAGTAGGAGTCAACAGATTATTTCTAGGAATTGAAACTGTAATACTTTCCCGATTTTCTGTAGTTGCAGCTCCCTCTAAAGATAACCAATAACCACAACGTTTTAGACAAAGGGATACCTCAGTTTGTTGTAGCCATTCATTAATCTGTTCCGGAACAATAACAACAATCAAAATAATTGGAGGATAACGATTTTTTAGCCTCAATTCGTTATAGTTTTTGATAGGCAAAGGATAGCGGATTAAATTTTTACTAAAAACATCTTTTGAAGTAAATTTAACTTGAGCTTCAAGAATTTAGAATTTAGAATTTAGAATTTAGAATTTAGAATTACCTCTCCTTGAAAACGGATAGGATTGGATTAAAAGGAATTTTTTTCTTTATTTCTCCATGAATGGAAAGGCTTTATACCTGAATTTTTCGGTAAAGAATAGGAAAGTTTTGTAGTTGGGGCGATTTTAACCTAGTAATAATTAAATCAACTTCTAATTGATCTAAAGGTGTAGTAGTTCTTTCACAAATACAACCTGCAACAGTTGCAACTGCTCGAACATAAGCATAACTAAACTCCTCTTTTTGCAGATTAATTTCCAGTTAATAACTTTGGTAAATAAATTATTATATCAGTTGAAAATTTGCTTAAGATTCGCCGACAAGAAAAAATCCTGCCCAGTAACCAGGTTCGGGATACTTTTCCATTGTAGTTAACATTGCTTGTCGGAGAGCTTGAGCTTTGTTTTGTCCAGCTTGCAGATTTTTATAGAAATCTATCATTAATTCGGAAGTTGTTGAATCAGGAACTTGCCATAGAGAAATAACCACACTGGGAACTCCTGCTCCAACAAACGGACGGGCAATACCTACTACTCCATCAGTGGTAATTTCTCCTAACCCAGTTTCACAAGCACTTAAAACTACTAAATCTGCTGTCAAGTTTAATTGATAAATATCCCATTCTGTTAAAAATCCCCGATCTTGTCCTGAAGGAGCAAAATCTAGACTAGATGGAGTTCCGTGAGTAGCGAGATGTATGATGTTAGAATTGGGCATTAGTCTAGTAATTCTGGATTTTGTTGCTCCTGCACCTGTAATGGGAGTAGTGTTTAGTAGTTGAGCGATCGCTACGGCCTCTATTTCAGCATAGGGTAAAGGACCGCGTTGTGTGCCATCATAATTTATGGCCATAACTGGATTACCTACTACTAAGTTTCGATTGGATAAGTTTGGAGCTTTTTGAGCTTTTTGTTGTTGAGTTAATTGCAGAAGTTTGATGGAGGGAGATACTCGCAGTGTATGTTTTTGAATTAGATATTTATTATCACTTCCTTTTAGGGCGGAAAAGGGAACTCGAAATAATTCAGCATCAGGAATAATAATTACTTCTTCTTCAGGGTTTTTAGGTAATAGTTGAGCTATTGGTTCTATCAAAACTTTGTGCGTTTCTTTTAAACAATCATCAATAATAATTACTTGCTTTTTTTCTTCTTTGTTTTGACAGTTACTTCCTGTTGCAGATTCTGGTAAATCATTTCTTGTACTTCCTCTGACATTGGCAAAAGTATTTCTGGAAAGATTAGCCAAGGAAACTTCTGAGTTTTGATTATTGGAAGTAGTAGTCTTTTGATTATTTATGATAGTAGCAGTAGTTATAAGGGCGGTGAAAAAACTGCTAATTAAAATGAGATTTTGTTGACGAGGAAATATGAGGAAAAGAGGAATTCCGGCAATAATAATTAATAGGAGAATAAAGGTCGCAAGATTAGGAAATGAGTTGGAGTTTTTGTCGGGAGTTAGTGAGTAGCTATTAGATAAAATATGATTATATTTAGAGTTAGCTGAACTGAGTTTTTTATTAACAAAATAAACTTCTCCTGTGGGTTTAACTACCCAGATATAAAGTTGTGGTTCGTAGGTCTGTTTCATCTCAAAATAATTAATACTTCTTGGCATGAAATATTTAACTAACGTTGCATTTTGTTCCTTGGCAATGGCTTTAATTTCATCAATAGTTATAGATGATTCTTGGTTTTTATTGATTAGATAAGAGAGAGTACGAGTACGACCATATTCAGCAAATTCTAAAGCTTCTGTATCTTTTCCTTGCTCGATTCGTAATTCTGTTAACCCATTAGTAAATATTCCAACCCCTCCTTCTAGAGAACCTTCCCATAAACCACCAGTGTTGCCAAATCTCCAGATGTTGGAAAAATTTACTATTGTGTTATTCCATGATTTTTGATCGTTTCTCATGGCTTCAAAAAACTTTTTCTCGGCTGCACCTATTTTGCCTTGTCGGAGTAATGAGAATCCCAACCTTGAGTTAATCAAAGAAAGATTACCTTCTAAGTGTTCGTGTTGGTCTATTGCCTCTATTGAATCTATTGCCTTTTGGTATTGTCTAATTGCTTCGGTATAGTTACCTAATTTAAAATAAATTGATCCTAGTTGTAGATACGATACATGAATATTTTGATGATCATCAGACCTTAGAGACTTTTTCAGAGAATTAATTGCTTTGTTGTATTTTTTTGCACCAAAGTAAGCTTCATGTATTGGGTGCATAATATTTGGAAGTTCTCCTGCTCTTAAGCTTCTTTCACAAGCTTTTACCGCTTTTTCCCAATCTTCGGCAATATTATAACCTAAACATATTCTTGAATTAATTCCACGAATATTTATTTTTAGGGCTTCAATTTTTTCTAAACTTTCTATAATAGCTCTTTTATCTGCTTCAGATATAGGTATTTTATATTGTCTTTTGCCTTCAATGGTTACTAAAAACATATTAATTTCTCCATAGGATGTTTTTTCTGTTATTTCTATTCGGTAAGGGTTACCAACCCACGAATATTGTGCTAAAGCTGAGGGAATAAAAAACTTCTTTTGACTAAAACTTTCTAGAGGATTACCAAGAATAGAAACCAAGGTAATTATTGCTGTTGTTGTTAACTGATAAAGCTTCATAATTAACACTCCTTTAAGTTGAAAAAATAATTCACCAGAATATAGCTATACACAATTTAGTTATTAGCGTTTCTGAAATAGACTGCTGCAAAATTGAGCCTCTGGAAGTAAGTAAAAACTCCTATTGCGACATACGCAATAAAACCACCGAAGCATCAATGAGTAAAAACTCCTATTGCGACATACGCAATAAAACCGCCGAAGGTATTAATGAGTAAAAACTCCTATTGCGACATACGCAATAAAACCGCCGAAGGTATTAATGAGCAAAAACTCCTATTGCGACATACGCAATAAAACCGCCGAAGGTATTAATGAGCAAAAACTCCTATTGCGACATACGCAATAAAACCATCGAAGGTATTAATGAGCAAAAACTCCTATTGCGACATACGCAATAAAACCATCGAAGGTATTAATGAGCAAAAACTCCTATTGCGACATACGCAATAAAACCATCGAAGGTATTAATGAGCAAAAACTCCTATTGCGACATACGCAATAAAACCATCGAAGGTATTAATGAGCAAAAACTCCTATTGCGACATACGCAATAAAACCATCGAAGGTATTAATGAGCAAAAACTCCTATTGCGACATACGCAATAAAACCATCGAAGGTATTAATGAGCAAAAACTCCTATTGCGACATACGCAATAAAACCATCGAAGGTATTAATGAGCAAAAACTCCTATTGCGACATACGCAATAAAACCACCGAAGGTATTAATGAGCAAAAA
Source organism: Okeania sp. KiyG1 (assembly GCF_014132355.1). Taxonomy (GTDB): domain Bacteria; phylum Cyanobacteriota; class Cyanobacteriia; order Cyanobacteriales; family Microcoleaceae; genus Okeania. The sequence goes on along the minus strand of NZ_BLZO01000190.1, from coordinate 15,217 downwards.
CTCCTATTGCGACATACGCAATAAAACCATCGAAGGTATTAATGAGTAAAAACTCCTATTGCGACATACGCAATAAAACCACCGAAGCATCAATGAGTAAAAACTCCTATTGCGACATACGCAATAAAACCACCGAAGGTATTAATGAGCAAAAACTCCTATTGCGACATACGCAATAAAACCACCGAAGGTATTAATGAGCAAAAACTCCTATTGCGACATACGCAATAAAACCATCGAAGGTATTAATGAGCAAAAACTCCTATTGCGACATACGCAATAAAACCACCGAACCATCAATAAGCAAAAACTCTGATTGCGACATCCGCAATAGAAATATTTCAGACAAAACTCAGATGGAAAATTAACCTTTAAAATGGAAGTTTATATTGATAACTTTCCTCTGACTGCTGCTTATTAAAAATATTAGACAAATTGTAATAAACTCGTTTACCTTCAGCAAAAGTTTTAGGAGGTTTTTCTCCTCTTGATAGTGGTGGTTTTTCACTAGGGATATCATCGTTGTTAATCAAATCTTTTAACACTAAATTTGGATCGTCCTTTGATTCTAAAGTAAAAAGTAAATCGTCATTCTTACAGGAAGCTCCCTTGTATTTTACCGAACATACTACAGGAATTTCCCTATCGGGAACCCAAGTCTCCTTAGTAGCAACAACAAATTTTAATCCGTCTCTATTGTATATATTTTGGAACTGCTGAGATACTATTTCGCATCGCTTTTGTGGTGGATAATCTTCACCAAAATAATCATTATCTAACCTCCAGAAAATAACAATTACTTCTTCATTTGATTGAGTATTTTGTATAATTGTTGCCGGAACATTCCTACCTTTATACTCACCAGTTCCACAAAAGAATCTAACCCCAGTTTTAGGAGTAGACTTTACACTAATTTCTGGAGATGGAAGGGGTATACTTTTTGTTGATTGTGTTTGTGTTTCAGGTTTAAACATATTTACTAGAGGAGGAATAGCTGCAATAAATGTACCAATTCCAGTCATTACAGCAGCTACTGTACTCCAGAATTTTTTCTGATTTTTACTCATCGTTGTAATACAATAGGGCTTTGTTGCAAAATAGAGCAGTAAAACATCTCTAATGGTTACTTGAAATATTAAAATACTCCTTCTTGTACAGGTGAATTTGACCTACTTGAAATTAACTTCAAGATGGCTGCCTAAAATTCCGTAACATTAAAGTTGCTCAATAATTGACGATTTTTTTAAATGTGTTGTTGTGATTTTTAAAGACAGATAATACTACTAGAAAAACTCCACGCATCATTTCACTTACTACCTGTTGAATAAAAATTATTTCTTCCTTATTAACTTCTTCCTTTGACAAGAGCGATCGCCTCTGATATGTGGAACACTATCACCCCAGCAGTCAAAAAGAGGAACTAACAATCGAGTCAATAATGAAATAGTAAGTTTTTTTATCCAATTAATAAATTGAGGTTAGCTAGATTAATCTCAATAAAGTTTAGCGATAAATCACTATTTGCTTAACTTATACCAATTTGATAAATGTTTGCTAAAAATAGCTAGGGTATTTCTTAGAATTTCCGTTTGTCACCGCGAAGCAAACAGCAATTCTGCAATTCAGGAGTCGTATGGGAATATATTTAGTACCAGTTTTTAGGTGGGAAATTCTCTTTTTTGTCAAAGGGAAATTTTCTACAAAATCTTTTTATTGCACTTATTATTAGTAACATTCTTTTTTCACGCTTTATTACTAATAGGACTTACGCATGAGATAGGAAAAACTAGGGTTTGAGATTGCTTTCCGTCCCGGAATGCTCCGCAAACCCTGTCAGTCGCAATGACGAAAATACGTTGTACTGCGTAAGTCCTAACTAATAGATATCTCCAATAATAAAAAATAAAATCAATTATCCCAGATAAATTATCAATTCTTTCCCCCTACTCTGTACAGACGTTGCATGCAACGTCCCTACTGTCTACTCCCTCTTTTCTCACCATAATATAGCAATGTGCGCTGGCTTATGTACAAATTACAAGAACTGTCCAATAGCTAAAAGTCTTACATTGTCGGTTTTTTATTCTCCCTGTTGCCTGTTGCCTGTTGCCTGTTGCCTGTTGCCTGTTGCCTGCGCACAGCGCTATAACTAGCAATAATAGCTACCATCAACCACCAAAGCGTATTAATTTGAGGACGATACCAAACCGTATCCACCAAACCATGAGCCATTAATCCTACCATCGCCACCATTGCCCCAATCAACCAATACCCTTGACGATCGCCTGCATCTCGCAAATGTCTTAAATTTAATACACCTTGATTGAAAGTCACCAACAGCAACCACAAAAAAGCAGTAAAACCAATAAAACCAGTTTCCACAATAATTTCTAAAGGTACCGAATAAGCACTCAAAGCACTGTAACGGGGTCGCTGATAAAGAGGATAGATTTTGTTAAACACATCATTTCCCGGTCCAATACCCAAAACCGGGCGATCGCGAATCATATCAAACACAGACATCCAGACATTCATCCGAAAATTATTACTGCTATCTTGACGACCTGCAAAAACACTAAAAATGCGATAGCGCAAAGGTTCTAATAAAACCACTGCCAGAATTAATAACCCTGCAAAACTTCCCACAGCTATTGGCAGCGACCAAGTTTGCCAAAAACTGGGCATATAGATGCTCCACCAATACCACATTAAAATTAACAGAGCAAACATCAAAGCTATAAACCCTATCCAACTGCCTCTACTACCTGTATAACGCAAACAAGCACAATTCACTAGCAACATTGTTACTGCCAGAAATTTCTGTGGCCAACTACGCCAGGCAAAAATTGCGACAAAGCTCAAAGCAATGGCAGGCAGCAAATATCCACCTAATAAATTAGGATTTCCCAAATAACTATACACGCGAGTCACACCAGCTTGAGCAGAAGTAGGATCGTTCCAGGTAGCAAGGGGTTCAACTTTGTCTATCCATTGACGAATACCGTAGAAACTAACTACCAAAGAAACCAATAAATATATACTAATTAACCAAGAGCGGAGTTTAGGCGATCGTAATACCATTGCTCCTAAAACAAATAACAATAGATAAAGAGTTAACTTCACCCATCCACTAAAAGCAGCCGTTCTTGCGGGCGAAGTTGCCATTGCTAATGTGGCAATACCCCAATAAACGAATATCAGTAGATGAATGGGAGTTAAATATTCCTGAGTATTATCTGAGACGGCAAGCAATACCCAAAACCCGGCACCAGCAAGTAATAATAAACCTATCAGAGCAGTATTTACGAAAGGAGCTAGACTAAATACAATTGCCAGCAAGACAAAACCCAGAGCTTCTCCCCATTGCATTAACCAACTACCTCGTCGCCAGTTATGGAGAGAACCATTAATTAAACCATAGAGGTAGCTAGCATTTAGCCATGGAGAGTTAGAAAAAGAAAGATTAGTTAATGTTAACTTCTGCCAAACTGAGTTCATATTATTATCAATTGGATAAATAATCTTACAAAATAATATAAGCCAATCAAGAAAGTTATATTTGAGAAAAATATAGCACTACAAAAATTGGTTAAGATATTTTTCAATCCTGTTAGCGGAGTTTTTCCGCACCGAAAACCCTTTTACCGAATAATTAAGGTTTAAAGCCTCTACTTTATTTAAAGGAGAAAAAGCGGTCGTTTTGCTTCGCATAACTACGTTAACGGCTGTCGCCGACATGTTTGCGTAGCATTCCGTAGGAAAAAGCGCAGCTTCCCGTAGGGTGGGATGGCAAGGTCTCCTCGCCATATCCAATCGACCAAGAGAAGAAAAAATTTTCCTTAAGCTTCAATTCTCTCCTTGAAAAGAAGAGGTAATTGTTAATTATTAATTATTAATTATTCATTATTCATTATTGAAAGTTCCCTACTTATAAAGTGGCAGAGTTAAGATATATCGATAGCCTAATTCTGTAGAACCTTGAACCCAGAAAGAGCCACCATTTTGTTCTACTAACTGACAACTTAATAGTAATGCTAATAGATCGCGGGTAGGTTCAGCTGCAAAATTTTCTGTTGACGTTTTGTCAAAAACTATTGTTGTTAGTTCATCAAATGTTATCTGTAATCTATTTAGCATTAAGCTAGACTGATTATCCTGGTTTTCAATCTCTAATAACTTTTGGGAATATAGTTGAGCATGAGGAAGATTATCTCCCAGAATAGGATGAGAAACCCACAGTGCAATATTAAATTCTTCTCGCTTTTCAGACAAATGAATTTTGAGTCCACTCCCTGAACCTGTAGATTTAATGACACTATAAATTAAGTTGTATAATGTTTGCTCTAAAGCTGTTTTATCAAAAAAACAAACCCGATCGCTGGACCCAGCTAATAACTGAATCTTTATCTGCTGATGAACTGTTTCTGGTTCTAGGTCTCTTAATATCTGCTGACAGACATTTTTCACATCAACAGGAGTTTTGTCTGAATATTGGCCAGACTCATCCAGTTTTGTTAAGGCAATAATTTCTTCAACTAGCAATTTTAAATATCGACTTCTTTCATTAATAACTCCTACATATTCTCTCTGTTTATCAGTTAGAGAACCATATATTTCTTTATTTAAAACACTTGCCATCCCCATCACAGAAGTTAATGGGGTTAACATTTCTTGGCTCAAAATACTGAGTAGCTTATTTTTAATTAAATTAGAAGACTTAGTAATAGATTCTTTATTCATTACAAAAAATTAGATGGGAGATATTTGTTGTCAAGTTTTAGACTTAGTAACATTAATTAACCGCAATGTAGGGATGTTGCATCCAACCTCCTATGGATGTTGGGGAAAGATTGTTTATTACAGTTATTTAATGAGACATAATATTATTAGTTGTACTAATTCACTCAAAAATTTTACGAATAATTCAACACTTGGTACGTGAAATAATTTTCTAAATTTATTTTCAGTGAACGCTCTTAGTCTATATATTCATGATTTTAATTTTTAACTTTTGATATCTGTTTAAGTAGGGCTTGCTGATTAAATATCAAAGCATTTATAGATAAAGGTTTTAGCCTTTTTCGCTCTGGAAAAAGTACCTAGTTTTTAGCTCTTTATGCTCAAAAGTCAGCATTTTGGGCAGGAGAGTAGCCCAAAATTACTCCCCTACTCCCCGCTCCCCTACTCCCCTACTCCCCTACTCCCCTACTCCTTAAAAAAGACTTTTTCAGCAAACCCTAAGTAGTTATACTAAATTAATTGTATACTTTATAGGGCGGTAGGGCATTCCGTTCTTAGAGCTTCGTGGAGTCCGACGCAATAGCGGGACTGCGAAACGAGAAGCCCACGCTATACCTTAAGGTTGGCGTTGGAGTATGTCACAACTACTACTAAAGTGTATAAGTAGGGCTTGCTGATTAAATCTCAAAGCATTGACTGATATTGGTTTTAGGCTTTTTATATGTTGAAAAAGTATGAGCTTTTCAGCAAGCGTAGGTTACAAAAGTGAGCATTTTCGGGTAGCACGCAGCCGAAAAATCACTCTTACTATTGTTTTGGCCACTGATTCTGTAATTCCCATTTCTTCTGCGTCCTAACTACTGCCTTTTTCCCCTCCACGGTCGGGGTTAGGGGTGGGTCCCTACAAAGAGCAAAAAGACTTTCCATAAGCAAACTCTGAGTAGGGCTTGCTGAATAAATATCAAAGCATTTACAGGTAAAGGTTTTAGACTTTTTAGGTCTAGAAATTGTACCTGGTTTTCAGCTCTTCATGCTCATGCATGGAGCGTATTTTGGGCGAGAGTTGGGCAAAAAAAATCTCCCCTACTCCCCTACTCCCCTACTCCCCTACTCCCCTACTCCCCACTCCCCTACTCCATAAAGTACTGCTTTTCATCCCTATCTACCATTAGATATCTACGGGAGCAGGGCTAACTTAAATGTTCAATTGACCTTTTGCACAAATACCGATCATCTAATGGTTTCTTCTAGGGCCTTTTGCAAATCTTGAGTTAGTTCTGATACGGCTGTACGACGTTTAGCTTTGTAACTCTCCCAACGCTGAGAAACAGAAATTGGTTTTCCTACTGTCATGTATACTCTTTGTTTTCCTAATTTCGGACGCTTGAGAAAACTACCACCCTTAATACGATTAATCATATCCCAGAACAGTAGAGCTATATCAGCAAATCTGTCTATTGTCGGTTTTTCGGTAATATATTTGCCACTAACTGCAACAAAACTTTCGACTAATCTCATGTGCCACATTTGTAGACTAGCCTCTTGTGCAAGTCGATCTGCAAGAGCTCTGTCTAAAGTAGAAAGAGTTGCTAAATCTTCAATATCTTCTCTGTATATAAAATTCCAACCCGCTTGCTCTAAACGACGACAACGATCTATAAAATTACCGTTGGCCTTAATATGAAAATATTCTTCTGCCACTTCTAAAGCAACATTGAGAAGAGAATTGAGGCGAGTGGCGATCGCTTCATTAATTTGGTCATCTGTTAAAGATTGTTGGGAATAACTTTCTTGAGTCAACTCAGGTAACTTTCGGTGGTAGAACTTTCTATAAAATTCTTCCATTTTTGCTAATAAATGACCTGCTAATCTCAAAAGTCGTTGGTATAGTGCAGAAGGTGCTAGTTTTTGCTGATGAGAAAGATTTTCTGAACCTGAAAACAAACCACTATCTTTTTCGAGCTTAGTTAAAAGTTGCTCTACATTTTCCCATGGTTCACCCAAGTATTTGTATTGAATACCTATTGGCACAATAAAAACTTCTTCAGAGCGAGTTGCTTGATGTATATCCTCAACACACCAAAATCCCATCTGGGCAATACCAGGCTCTAAGGGACTAACTTTTTCATTATGGCCATTAGTAGCTCCTTCTGGAGCAGCCATCATTGGTAAACTGCCATTGGCAAACAATTCACGAGCTGATTTTAGTCCCTGACGGTCTATTTTTCCTCGGTGAATTGAACTTCCTCCTAAATATGAATACCATTTACCTACAAAATCACCAGCCCATAAAGGAATACCTCGGTCAAAGATGAAATGATAGTGGAGAAGGGATGGAAGGGTAATTCCTTGTTGTTTAGCAAATTTGGGCAATAGATACCAGATCATATATCCCATACAGTAAGGGTCGTCGGCATTAGGATGACGGAATGCCATCAGAAAGCGGTTTTTCCCCTGATGGAAGTTTTGATATAGTTGGGCTAGGGTTTCTAGGTTATCTGCTTGTATGTCGGCGACAGAGACTTGGTACTTTAGCCACCAAGGTAACATTAGCTTTGTACCTTGTCGTACCAGGGGCTTAAAGTTGGGTGGAATAAATTTTAGGGGTGGTTGAACCTGGATAGTTGAGTGGGACATTAAAATTTATCAGTTACTTATAGGTTAAATTTGACACTCCCGCCGTTAAATCAAAAATTATGACGGGAGTCCTCTTGCAATATTTTTTAGATAGATTGTCCTGCGAGCTATTTGCCTATTCCCTAGTCTCTAATGCTTCTACCCTTTTTTCTAGTAATAGTATTCTATGAATTAGAGGGGTACTATCTTTATCCTCTAAATATTCTGCTAATGCACTTACCACTACTTCTGTTTGAGACATCTTTGTTTGATTAATATAATCCTTAAGTTTTCGCATAAGTGGAAAAGGAATTCTCACAGCAATCTGAGACTTTTTTCGAGGACTATCTCCTTTTTCCTTTGGGGTAACGCTCGAAGGATCTACTGCCTCTGAAGGATAAGAAGTTCCACCTCTATAGTTTTCATAATCTTTATCCTTAAGATAAAAATACCTCCTGTAATAATATTTACGTCCTGTAGGTTCATCAATAAAACTTGGTGCTGCCTTATCTTCTAAGTTTGCATAACCAATTATTTTCGCCCCACCTTTAGACATTTTTGACAACTGAGAATTAGATATACCTTGTTTTTTAGCAAAGTCCCCACTGCACTGTCTGACCCAAGGATATTTACTAGGATCGTCAAGCCAGATAATTTCTTTTTCATGCTCGAAACATTCTGGTCCAATTATTTCTGCCATTACTGTTTTTCTTTTTTATGAATATAGATATAACTACTATAAATTAGTTTGACACCGTATGGCAAAGTATAACAAAACTTTAATGCAAATCAGGATTTACGCAAATTGACTGCAAAACCACCATCTGTAGCGGTAAATGCCATTCGCTATCTCTATATATAGAGTCTCTGCGTAAGTCCTGACAACTTTAATGATCTAGAGAATATTTCTAGACTTTTCAGCTTGAGTGACCAAAAAGTTAAGACTTTGGGCAGACAAGCACAGAAAGATACAGGTACAATTAATTAATTATTCCTCCTACTTTCTCTTTCTTCCCACACTTCCCACACTCCCCACCCTCCCCACACTCCCCACACTCCCCATCTCCCTACTCCCATTCTTCTAATTTTTCTATCCAATTTTGCAATAAATTATTAATTTGTTCTCGTCGAGTTTCAAAACTTGCAGCTATCCAAATCAAGGCAATTCCTACTATTAAACCTATTATCCATTTGAAAAAAGAGTAAAGAGAGTTCAGAACAATTAGTTGGTTAAAAGCAAGGAAAATTTTTTCTTGTTTCTCGTTTAAAGAAGAGGCTTTAAACCTTAATTATTCGGTAAAATCAAAAGTAATACAGCAATCCTTCATTTCATTTAACGGTTATCAGTTATCAGTACCTTTGCAATAAGGATACTTGACATTAAGGAAAATTATTTTTTTATCCTCTTAAAAGGGGATGCTTTAGACCACAATCTCTTGGCAAATAACTATTTATAAATTATTTATACACAAACATATTGTTTTGATTTTTTTTCATATAGAATCTGCCTATCTAATATATCTTTTATATCTTTAATAATTCTATAATTACTTCAATATTCAATCTCCCCTACTCCCCTACTCCCTGACCTATCCGTGTATCCGTGCCATAATCCGTGTGAGCCACTCCCTACTCCCACTCTTCTAGTTCTTTTATCCAATTTTGCAATAAGTTATTAATTTGTTCTCGTCGAGTTTCAAAACTTGCAGCTATCCAAATAAAGATAATTCCTACTATTAAACCGATTATCCATTTGAAAAAGAGTAAAGATAATTTAGGACAATTAGTTGATTAAAAGCATTGATTAAAAATGTGACTGTTCCTACATAAAGAAAAGCTCTAGTTCGTAAACCTAATCCTGCGAAAATGGCAATTACACTAATTATTCCTGGTAGTAAACCAGTCCATTGATTTTCTAATAAAGCTATAAAACAAATTATTCCACTGCCAAAAATTCGTAAGTTATGCCGAATATTTCTGTTTTTAGGTAATTTCAGAATTGGATCGACTTTAGCTATATAAAGTAATGATAATCCGATGGGAGTAATGTAAATTAATGTCTGAAGAGATGCTCCTAAATTATTTAGCCAAATTACAAAAGCACAATTAATTAAACCGACACTAATATAAGTTAATCGTATTTGCCGATCTACTTTGGCAATTACAATATAAAATCCGGCTGTTATCAGAATTGAAGCATACCAATACCAAGGTGGAGGGGTGTCTAATCTTAAGTTGGTAAGAAATATAGTTACTATTGGCATAATTACAGCAATTCGTCGCCAAGGTTGTAGAGGCCATCCCCAATTTTCCCAAGGTAATAAATAGATAAAGTAAGAAATTATGGCAGTTATTGCACTTAGCCAATATAGTAAAGTTTCGGTGATGGAAAGTAGGTTAATTATATAGATAGCAACAGCATATCCTTCTAAAGCTCCTACATAAATCCAGGTTTTTGCTTGTTGTAAATTGGAATTATTTTTGCCTTGCATAATTGCATAGCGAGTCAAAAGTATTGCTGTGGTTAATCCTAATATTGGATTGGATTTGAGATTAAGTATTGCTAATAAAAGTAAGATTGAGCTGCTGACTGCCCAATGTATATTGGCAATATTTTTAATTTCTGTTTCTGTGATTTTTAAGTAATCTAATAACCAAGGAGATAATAATCGATAACTGTAAGTGATGGTTGTTCCAAGACTGGCATAAGCAATTAATTTATCTGCTAATGGCAGGGAATAAGTTTGATATAAAAGTAGTTCGGCAGCAGCACAGGATATTCCGAGAATACCTAAGTACAATATTGGTTTTAATGTGGTTTTTCTCCTGCCTATTCCAATCAATATAAATGATAGAGCTAAGGAAGTTAAACCAGTCCAATTTTCAAAAGTACCTACGCGGAATAAAGTACCTAAAATACCATAAAGTAATGGCATTATTTGCCAGCATCTAGGCAAATTATTAATACCTAATTTTCTTTGTAACCAATCTCCTAAAATTTGAGTCGATAATCCTAATCCAATATTAGCGATCGCGATAGCGGTGCGGAGCACAATCGCTAAATTTATTGCTGATTTATCTACAAAGCCTAAAGTTTCAACTATTAGTAATTCTAAAGCCCAACCAAAACTATAAACTGTGGGGGTAGACTGAACAAAATTATTGAGACTAAATGTAATTGATGAGTTTTCTGCTGTTTGTTTAATTGAGCCTCGATAGCCAATGGCAAATAAGAGCAAAATAGTAGAAGTAATTACTGTGATTGAGGGATTAATAGTTTGCCAATAAATGCCGAAAGAGTGGATTGTTAAGAATATTAATTCTAAACCACAGAGGATAATTGCCCAACCATCTATTGCTTGAGTATAAATATTAAATAACTGCCCTGGTAATCTAATTATTCGAGAGTACAAAAACCATAAAGTTACTAAAAATATACTAATGGTTAATAACCATCCCGCTCCAGAAACAGGAGATAAACCTAACACACCTTCACCCAGGCAAAAACTTACGAAAATTAAGACAAAGCCTACTGTAATATTTGCTGCTGTTTGAGTTAATAAGTATTTAGTATTAATCAACATTAAAATTGTGCCTAAACCCAAACCAATTAATCGAGTTTCTGGCTGCCATAAAGTTAAAGTTTGTAGCATAATTACAGCAGCCACACTTAAGCCACTTGCTCTTTTTCTTAAAGATATTATTTTATTATTTTCTTTTGGGTTTAATACCCCACCGTCACCTGTGGTGTTTACAATTGGTTGGAGTTTGAGTCCCCATCCACTTTTTCCAATTTCCATCCTTTCTTCTTCCTTCTTCTTTCTTCCTTCTTCAAAGGTTTGAGTCCCCATCCACTTTTTCCAAGTTTGCTCCTTCCTTCTTCCTTCTTCCTTCTTCCTTCTTCCTTCTTCTTTCTTCCTTCTTCCTTCTTCTTTCTTCCTTCTTCCTTCTTCACTAGCAATAATTGTTAGAGCTAGAGGTGTAATAAACCAAATAATTCCCCATTTTGCTGATAATTGACAATTCATAACCATGCAAAGATCGGATGGAAAAATTTCTAACTTACTCAACCATAAAATATAACTAATAACTGCTAAAACTAAACCAAGATGCCAAGAACTGAAACAGAAACAATTTAATAGTGAAATAGAGGATGTGGGTATGACTATTCTTGCTTCTGCTGTTATCTTTGTCTGTAAGCTAAATATTCCCCATTCAGCCACCATAATTACTGATAAAATTATTGCCCACATTTCTAAACTTATACTAGGCAAGAAATAATTAATCCCAGAAAATATTGATAATAAACCAGTTATATGAGTTAGATAAACAAGACTAACTTTGATAGGTTGACGACGAGAGGTAAAAATAGCAAGAGTAATAGTTGAACCTAAGAAGTTGAGAAATATAACTAGAGGATTTTGCCAAGATAATATATTTAAAAATATTCCAAAACCTAAGCAAATTTTCTCGCTAAACTTAGCTAGGTTAATTTGTTGACGACGATAAATCCAATCTGTCGCCCAGACCATAAATATTAAGTAGGGAAACCAAGCTAAACTGAGCAATGATTCAGGTGAATTTTGGGCGTTAAAAAATTGAGTTGTTGTAGTAATTAACGTTTGTCTAGTTGGAACTGGAATTAATCGCCATCCTAACCAAGTTGTTTGTAAACCAATCAGAAAAATTGCAGATAAGTCAAGACCTCGCCAAGATTTTTGCAGATTTTCTGCTAGTAAGAATAAACCAATAATACTAATGATGAATGCCTGCCAAGGTTGAGCAACTACAGAAACTAACCACCCGATTAACAGTAAACTAATCCCAATCCGATTTTGTACAAATAATTTGCTTTTAATCTGATTATTCTGTAATAAAATCCATCCACTTATTCCTAAAGCTAATCCTAATTTTGTAATATCTACATTGGCAACAAAAATTGCTCGAACTAACAAAATTCCTAAAGCATAAATTACTATCGCAATTCCTGTTAATGGCTCGCCAGTAGTAGTTTGATTTTCAACCTCTCTGATTTTTGTACTAGATGGAATTTGGTTCTGATAAATAGTAGCGATCGCTGTACCAATAACTCCTAAATAAATTGCCAAAATTGGAAATCCTGAAAATCTCCAACCATAATGTAAATAACTCAGACTTAATAAGTTCAGCGAAGCAATTGAAATCCAATTTGTAGAGACAGAATTATTAAATTTTTTATCTTTTTCTTTTGGATTTAATAACTCGCCATCTACAGGGTCTTCACAATTGCTTGAGGTTTGAGTCCCCATCCACTTATTCCCTCTTCCTTCTTCCTTCCTCCTTCTTCCTTCTTCCTTATTCCTTCTTCCTTCTTCAACAAAGTAAATGATTATGCTAGTGAGTAAGAGAGAAGCGATCGCTACTATTAACCATTCCCCAATATTTCCCCACAAACCCAAACCATCTATTGCCCAAAAATTTACAGGTACTAACAGTAATGTCACCAATCGTAACGTCTCAGAGGTTAATCGCAAACCTCCAACTTTTCTAGTGAAAAATGTCGCCCCCCAAAAGCATAATGTATATGCCAAAAGTACTAAATATTGTCCGGTGGGTGGAAATTTTTCCCACTGACTAGCAGCAAGTAATCCAGAAGATATAACCACCATAAATAAACCTAAAAAAAGCAGCCATCGGAGGCTAATTTCTGCCATCAATGACTGTAATAATTGAGCGATTAAATTAGGAGATTTTTTGGTGGAAGTATTAGAAGTAGTAGAGGGTAAATCTGTTTCTTTTTGAGTTGTTTGGATATTAGTTACTAATGTAAGATTAGTTTCGATAAGTTGTGGTTGTGGCAGTGGAGAACTTAAATATTTTTGGCATAGTTTCCTAACTTCATCATCGGAAATTAAACCTAAGCGTAACCAAATATCTAAACCTTCTAATAGTTGTGGATGAGTTCGATCGATATTGATTAACATTCAATTTTATAGCGCGTAGCGCTAGGGAATAGGGAATAGGGAATAGGGAATAGAAAAGAATAAAAACAACTGTACCTCATAGCTTCGGAAACTGCTATATTAATTATACATATTAAACGACTTATAGAGTAAGCATTCAGCCATCAGCTATTAGCTAGCCTCCTATGGTCGGAACGTAAGCATTCAGCGGTCAGCAATCAGCAATCAGCTATTAATTCACTGCCTTTATAGCAGGAATTAGTATTGAGAAGTTTAAGGATAATTCAAAGTATTGAAAAAATAATAACCTTGACCTTAGCAGTGTATATTCATTATTTATGAAACAGCTAAAAGCTGAATGCGAGCTAGCTGAATACTTACGTCGGAACTGCGTTAACAGCTATTAATGTTGAGGAAGATTAAAGCAACCTTTAAAATTGAGATGCACCCTAAAAGTTACTGGCAAAGTTCCCTTATTAAACCTTAGAAGTAATGACTCATGACTCATTACTAATTGCTGACTGCTGACTGCTAATAGCTGAATGCTTACCTTATAGAAGTCTGGGATTTAAACCCAAGCTTCTCAGATACCATTATAAATCTCCAGAAAAGAGGGAGTAGGGAGAAATAATTGATAATTTATATGGAATAATTGATTTTATTTTTGATTATTGGAGATGTCTATTACATAAGCAAAAATTTTTAGGCTGATAGCTGATAGCTAATAACTGATAGCTAGTTAAGCAATTTTCGCTAAAGGTTCTGAAAAGAAAACAACTTTACCTCCATAAGCACGATATAAATTTTCTTCCTGCAATACAACCTGCCGCTCGCCAACAGCAATTAACTCTTTATTTAACAGAATCAAATCATCAAAATTAGTAATAGATTCCCCTAAATCATGATTAACAACTATGACAATTTTTCCAGCATTTGCTAATTCATGAAAAATCCCAAAAATAATATTTTCCGTTTTCTGGTCAACCCCAACAAAAGGTTCATCAAAACAAAAAATATCAGCTTCCTGAGCTAATGACCGTGCTAAAAATACCCGTTGCTGCTGACCGCCAGAAAGTTGACCAATGGGGCGATCGCGATAACCATCCATCCCCACTCTGGCCAATGCCTCCATCCCTATCTGCCGACTCACTGTAGAAAAGCGACGAAACCAACCTGTTTTGACTACCCGCCCCATCATTACCACATCCCAGACAGTGGCCGGATAAGTCCAATCAATTTGCGACCGCTGAGGTACATAAGCAATTACTTTTAACTGCTCTGAAAGAGGTTTGTCATTATAGATAATAGAACCCTCAGTTACAGGAATTAACCCTAACATTCCCTTCAAGAGGGTACTTTTACCTGCACCATTTGGTCCAATAATACCAGTTAATTTTCCTGCTTGTACCTGTAGGGTAATGTCTCGCAACGCTTCAACGGTACGATAATAGACTCTTAAATGACTTACTGTAATTTTAGTTTGATTCATTAATTTTAGATTCCTATAAATTATCGCTTTTGATTCCTGGAAATATTCCCTAATATCATGTTTCTTTGAATACCCACAATAAAAAATTTAGGGAACAGGGAACAGGGAACAGGGAAAAATTTATCGGAGAAAAGATTTTTATTATGGCGTTCTTAATGAGACTTGATATAACTATTCCCCTTTCTATAACTCAAGAAAGAGGCAGATTCGAGCGAAAAGAACTTTAAAATAAAGGTGTGCATCAAAAATCTGTTCCGGAATATATCAGTCGAAGCAAAGGTTAGGACAGTTCAAAAGTTTAAAACTCAGACAAAGTAATACTTTTCCTTCTTCCTTCTTCCTTCTTCTTCCTTCTTCCTTCTTCCTTCTTCCTTCTTTCTTCTGCCACATCAAAAATATGAAAACAATATGATATACATTATGAAAGGAA
>NZ_BLZO01000189.1 GCF_014132355.1 Okeania sp. KiyG1 | reverse complement strand
CAGAAATAGAAGGTGTAACTTCCAACTCCTCCAGTTCCGAAAAAGACTCAGACTTCCTCTCGCCTTCTGAGCAAAATCAGGAGAAATTTGTCATAGAAATAGAAGGTGTAACTTCCGACTCCTCCAGTTCCGAAAAAGACTCAAACTTTCTCTCGCCTTCTGAGCAAAATCAGGAGAAATTTGTCATAGAAACAGAAAGTTTAGCTTCTGAGTCTCTCCGTCCTACGGAGAAAAATGAGGAGAAATTTTCTACAGAAACAGAAGGTGTAACTTCCAACTCCTCCAGTTCCGAAAAAGACTCAGACCTCCTCTCGCTCTTCTGAGCAAAATAGGGAGCAATTTGTCACAGAAATAGAAAGTTTGTCTCCCGACTTCTCTAGTTCTGAAAAAGACTCAGACTTCCTCTCGCCTTCTGAGCAAAATCAGGAGAAATTTTCCACAGAAACAGAAGGTGTAACTTCCGAGTTATCTAGTTCCGAAAAATATTTATTTACCCCCTCTCTACCCTTAAAAAGAGAAGAGAAATTTGAAAATGATGAAAATGCTAGATTTGCGAAATTAATTACTAATGTAGATGGTTATCTCTGCGAATTAAAAGAAGCACAAATTCGTGATGGTTTACATATATTTGGGCAATGTCCTCAAGGTCAACAACTACGAGATTTAATCATAGCGATCGCTCGTCATCCTAGTAGTACTCGTTTGGGTTTAACTCGTGCTTTAGCTGAAGATTTAGGTTTAGAGTTTGACCCTCTAACCGACGATTTTTCTACAATTATTAATCACAACTTATTTATAGATGGAAAATCTTGTCGTACCCTGGGTGATGCTGTTGAGTTAATCGAGCAAAAAGTAGCTAATTTAGTCGAAAATTTAATTAACCAAAATCTGATTAACTCTCCCTTCCCACAGACAAACAAAGAATTAGAATGGATTCGCCAAAATCTTTTACCTTCTCTGCAAAAAACTAATCAAGAAATTACTAACTTATTAATAGGATTAGATGGCAAATATATCCCTAGTGGTTCATCTGGCGCTCCTACAAGAGGTAGACCAGATGTTTTACCCACAGGTCGGAATTTTTACTCTGTGGATATTCGTGCCATTCCCACAGAAACTGCTTGGAGAATAGGGCAATTAGCAGCAGAAAATTTAATTGAAAGATACACTCAAGAAAATGGTGAATATCCTCAAACTTTGGGGTTATCAGTATGGGGAACTTCTACGATGCGGACTGGTGGAGATGATATTGCTGAAGCACTTGCTTTATTAGGAGTAAAACCTGTCTGGGATAGACCTTCTCGAAGAGTTATCGACTTTGAAATTTTGCCAATTTCAATATTAGGAAGACCGCGTGTGGATGTAACTTTAAGAATTTCTGGTTTCTTTCGAGATGCTTTTCCTAATATTATCGATTTATTCGACCAAGCTGTTATTGCTGTGGCTAATTTAGATGAAACTCCAACAGAAAATCCTTTAGCTGCTCAAGTCAAAAAAGAAGTCAAATATTGGCAAGAATTAGGATTAACTGAAATTCAGGCAAAAGCACGTTCTCAATATAGAATATTCGGTTCTAAACCAGGAGCTTATGGTGCAGGTTTACAAGGTTTAATCGAATCTCAAAATTGGCAAGATGACCAAGATTTAGCCAGAGCTTATATTAATTGGAGTAGTTATGCTTATACAGGAATTAATAATAGTTATAACCAGGAAGCTAGAGCGATAAATTCTCCCGAAGCATTTTCCCAACGTCTCCAACAAATGCAAATAGTTTTGCATAATCAAGACAATAGAGAACATGACTTATTAGACTCCGATGATTATTATCAATTCCAAGGTGGAATGACTGTAGCAATTCGTGCTTTAACAGGCAAAAATCCTGATACTTATTTTGGCGATAATTCCATGCCAGAAAATCCTAAAGTTCGACAATTAAAAGAACAAATTGCTAGAGTTTATCGTTCCAGAGTAGTTAATCCTAAATGGATAGCTGGAGTCATGCGTCATGGTTATAAAGGAGCCTTTGAAATGGCAGCAACAATAGATTATTTATTTGCCTACGATGCTACAGCAAAATGTGTCGAAGATTTTATGTATCAAGGAGTAGCAGAAACTTATATTTTTGATGAGAATGTACAATCATTTATACAAGCAAAAAATCCTTGGGCATTGCGGGATATGGCAGAAAGATTATTAGAAGCAAATCAACGAGGTTTATGGCAGTCAGCTAATCAAAAAACCTTAGATAAATTGCAAGCGATCGCTCTAGAAGCAGAAGGGATAATTGAGAATTTATAATTCAGAATTTAAAATTGAGAATTTAAAATTGAGAATTTAGAAGTAATTTGTATCCACAAATAGTTAAAATTTTTATGAGAAAGTCAAGTCATATTTTGTCATTGTTATCCAACCTTTTGATTCAATAAATCCTTGGGTATTACGGGATATGGCAGAAAGATTATTAGAAGCAAATTAACGAGGGTTATGGCATTCTGCTAATCAAAAAATGTTGGAAAAATTTCAGGCGATCGCTCTCGAAGCAGAAGGAATAATTGAGAATTTAGAATTCAGAATGCAGAAGGAATAATTGAGAATTCATAATTGATAATTTAGAAGTAATTTGTACCCATAAATAGTTAAAATTTTTATGAGAAAGTCAAGTCATATTTTGTCATTGTTACCCAACCTTTTGATTCAAAAATCCTTGGGTATTACGGGATATGGCAGAAAGATTATTAGAAGCAAATCAACGAAGTTTATGGCAGTCAGCTAATCAAAAAACCTTAGATAAATTGCAGGCGATCGCTCTCGAAGCAGAAGGAATAATTGAGAATTTAGAATTCAGAATGCAGAAGGAATAATTGAGAATTCATAATTGATAATTTAGAAGTAATTTGTACCCATAAATAGTTAAAATTTTTATGAGAAAGTCAAGTCATATTTTGTCATTGTTACCCAACCTTTTGATTCAAAAAATCCTTGGGTATTACGGGATATGGCAGAAAGATTATTAGAAGCAAATTAACGAGGGTTATGGCATTCTGCTAATCAAAAAACCTTAGATAAATTGCAGGCGATCACTCTCGAATTAGAAGGAATAATTGAGAATTTAGAATTCAGAATGCAGAAGGAATAATTGAGAATTCATAATTGATAATTTAGAAGTAATTTGTACCCATAAATAGTTAAAATTTTTATGAGAAAGTCAAGTCATATTTTTGTCATTGTTACCCAACCTTTTGATTCAAAAATCCTTGGGTATTACGGGATATGGCAGAAAGATTATTAGAGGTAAATCAACGAAGTTTATGGCAGTCAGCTAATCAAAAAATGTTGGAAAAATTTCAGGCGATCGCTCTATAATCAGAAAGAATAATTGAAGAAAAAGGGATAACTTGAAAAGGGAATTTAAAGTGTTATTTTTAAATTATTACTTAGTATCTTTAACTTGGAAATACTATGAAAATAGATTGGAACTTTCCTGAACCACGCTTGGGTATTAAAGGTGGTATTGACAAATTTTGTGGCCCCGGAGCTACTCGTCTAGAGATGATTTTACAGTCAGTTGTACCGATATTTGCAGGTTTTGTTGCTGCATATTATGGGTATTTAGGTGAATTTGGATGGTCAGTAACACAATACTTGATTTGTTTTGTCATTGGGTTTGATATCATGGGCGGGATAATCACTAACTCAACATCAAGTGGGAAGCGTTGGTATCACCGTGCTGGTCAAGGTTTCACAGAACATATGTCTTTCATTTTGCTTCATTTTGTCCAAATTACTACGATCGCTTGCTTGTACATGGACTTCGATTTTATCTGGATCTTTACGGTGGGTGGCTATCTGGTTGTGGCTTCTACAGTAATTCTGATAATACCACTATATCTTCAACGTCCTGTTGCACTGACTCTGTATAGTATAGCCATTGTATTGTCGATTTATCTGTTAGAAACACCTGTAGGACTTGAATGGTTTCTTCCTTTATTCTATCTAAAACTATTAGTTAGTCATATATTACGAGAAGAACCTTACAGACCAGATAATGAGATTAAAAGGGATAATGCCTAGTCTTTTTAGTAAGGAATAAGGAATAAAGGAAGAAAAAAAGTAGATGAGTATGTATATTAATACATTTCAAGATTAGTTTTAGTCTTATTTTAACCGGATTTACCTAGAATTTTTATCTAAATAAAAATATTTATTTTCAGATAGTAGGCGATTAATTCCTGATAACTATAGCCATCCTATTTCAATTGTAATATTTTTGTGGTAGTTACGATTTAGGAGTCAGAATTTTCAAGATTTTTCGTCAATATTAACTATTAGAAAAATCCTCACAAATCATTTAGAATTACTATATCAAAATAATACTAGCTACTACATTTACTATTAACCATGAAAGTTCATTAATTGATAATGGATAATGAATAATGAATAATGGATAATTACCTCTTTAACAATTGATAATGGATAATGGATAATTATTTTTGTTTTGCTGGCGCATCACTTTGTTTTTCATCTTCCGTTTGCGTAGCATTCCGCAGGAAAGGAAAGCTTTCCGCAATTATCAATTATCAATTATCAATTATCAATTATTAATTATTAATTATTAATTATTAAGAGAGGCTTTAAACAGAATTGATTAATTATCAATTATCCATTGGTAAGGTACTGTTGTTTTCTGATTTGATGTTGCCTAAAACAAACGAATTTTACACCTGATAAGTACAAAAATTGCTATATTCAAATCAAACCAAATCTATAACCTTTTAAAACAGGCATTAATTGTTCATTTAATACCTTATATCCTGCTCGATTAAGATGGAGAAAATCTCTACTATATTCTGCCCTAACTTTTCCTTGTTGATTTACTAAAATATCTCTTGTATCAAAAATTATTACATCTTCGTTTTCCAATGAATAAATAAAATCATTTACTTCCTTAATTCCTGTAACTACTATATCTGGCGACCAAAAAATTTTTCTTTCAAGAGGTACTTCTGCCATAGGAAAAATTGTTGTCAGAATCACAACAGCACCAAGCTGACGAGATTGCCTGACAATTTCTTTTATATTTGATTTACACTCAGAAATAATTGTCTCTTTATTATCAGGAAATATTGGAATTCTGTATAAATCATTGACGCCAACTTGAACTATTACAATATCTGGAGACAAAGGTTTAATATGTTGATTCAATCTTCCTAAAACTTGCGCTGTAGTTTGCCCAGAAATACCTCGATTAATAAAATTAAAATCATCAAAACCTTTAGGCGAATTCCAACCACGGGCACGAGAATCTCCAAAAAAACTATATTTTTTGATTGGGATTTTTAGTCTGTTTGGGATTAGCATCAACAGGATAAAATTTTATGGCAAGTGGATTTAATTGTAGGGAGTTTAATTGTAAATAAAATTTTCTACTTCTGTTAAAAAATAGGAAATTCAGCCCTACTGAAACTAATATAATTATTGATAAACAGATAATTATCAATTTGTTTTTGTTCATAATTCAGAAACGCTAAAATCAAAGTTAAACTAATCTTAGCAAGAATTCAATAATTGATAATTGATAATTACCTCTTCGTTTCAGGGAGAGGATTGAATAAAAGGAAAATTTTTTCTCTCTTGGTCGATTGGATATGGCGAGGAGACCTCGCCATCCCCCGACCGCTTGTTTCTCCTTTAAAGGAGAGGCTTTAAACCTTAATTATTCGGTAATAGAAGGCAAAAATGACAACAATCTCATTATTGAACAGGGGAGTAGGGGAGTGGGGGAGAAGTAAAAATAATAACTAACATTAAACTATTGTATTGTCAAAGTTTTTAACCGATTAAATCTAACTTCTGACTCCTAACTTCTGTACGTTGCCAATGCGACGGGGACTTTTTTTCCTATGGAATGCTACGCAAACATCTCGACTCTGAATAGAAAATTACAGTCCTGGACTTCCCGCTGTTTCAGTTAAAAATGCCTAAGTCCTGGTACAGTTGAGTTTGAAATTAATTATAGTGAAGTATTTTTGTGATGGGTAAAGGATTAGAACGCAGAAAATTCTTAATTTATAGTTCAGCTGCTTTAGGTACGAGTATTTTTCTCAAAGCTTGTGGTGGCGCTAATAATACTACATCTGGGACTGACACAATTAAAGTGGGTATTCTCCATTCCCTCAGTGGCACAATGGCAATTAGTGAAACTACGGTAGTTGAAGCAGAAAAGTTAGCTATTGAGGAAATAAATGCTGCTGGTGGTGTATTAGGTAAGCAAATAGAGGCGGTTGTAGAGGATGGTGCTTCTGACTGGCCTACTTTTGCCGAAAAGGCAAATAAACTTATTGAGCAAGACCAGGTAGTTACTGTTTTTGGTTGTTGGACTTCTGCTTCTCGGAAATCAGTCTTGCCTGTTTTTGAATCTAAGAATCATATGCTTTGGTATCCGGTGCAATATGAGGGTCAAGAATGCTCGAAAAATATTTTTTATACGGGTGCTGCTCCTAATCAACAAATTGAACCTGCTGTAGATTGGTTGTTGGAAAATAAGGGAAAGGAATTTTTCTTGGTTGGTTCTGATTATGTTTTTCCTCGTACTGCAAATACGATTATTAAGGAGCAGTTAAAGGCTAAGGGTGGTACTACTGTTGGTGAAGATTATTTACCTTTAGGAAATACGGAAGTTACTCCGATTATTACTAAGATTAAACAAGCTTTACCTAATGGTGGAGTGATTTTTAATAGTCTTAATGGTGATAGTAATGTTGCCTTTTTTAAACAGTTGAAAGGTGCTGGTATTACTCCGGAAAAATATCCGGTTATGTCGGTAAGTATTGCTGAGGAAGAAGTTAGACAAATTGGCAAAGAGTTTCTTATAGGTCATTATGCTGCTTGGAATTATTTCCAAACTGTTGAGACAGAGGCTAATAAAAAATGGGTGGAAGATTTTAAGGCAAAATATGGTGAAGACCGAGTAACAAATGACCCAATGGAAGCTGCTTATATTATGGTTTATCTTTGGAAACAAGCAGTGGAAAAAGCTGGTACTGCTGATGATTTAGAAGCAGTAAGAATGGCGGCTATCGGACAAACTTTTGATGCTCCTGAAGGTTTGGTTACTATGAATGCTAATCATCATATTTCTAAGACTGTGAGAATAGGTCAAGTTCGTGATGATGGTTTATTTAATATAGTTTGGTCTACTGAAGGAGCTATTCAGCCTATACCTTGGAATCAATTTGTTCCAGCAACTAAGGGGTTTGCTTGTGACTGGAGTGACCCTAATAAAGGTGGTAAATATAAGGTCAGTTAACAGCTTGATCAGTGAACAGTTATCAGTTATCAGTTATCAGCTTTAACAGTTATCAGTTATCAGCTTTATTAATTGTGGTTGATAACTAGAGTTACTTGTTATTCTGGTTTAATTTTCTGGTTGAAAATGTAGTAGAAGTCAAGCTAATGTTTACTTCATTTAAACTCTACTTGAAAAAGCTGAATGCTCAAGCTAATAAATGAATACAAAGTCAGTTAACAGTTATCAGTTATCAGTTATCAGTTATCAGCTTTATTAATTGTAGTTGATAACTAGATATACTTGTTATTATGCTTTAATTTTAGGGTTGAAAATGTAGTAGCAGTTAAGCTAATGTTTGCTTCATTTAAACTCTACTTGAAAAAGCTGAACGCTCAAGCTAATAGCTGAATACAAAGTTAGTTAACAGTTATCAGCTTTATTAATTGTAGTTGATAACTAGATATAATTGTTATTCTGGTTTAATTTTAGGGTTGAAAATGTAGTAGCAGTTAAGCTAATGTTTGCTTCATTTAAACTCTACTTGAAAAAGCTAAACGCTCAAGTTAATAGCTGAATATAAAGTTAGTTAACAGTTATCAGTTATCAGCTTTATTAATTGTAGTTGATGACTAGATATACTTGTTATTCTGGTTTAATTTCCGGGTTGAAAATGTAGTAGAAGTCAAGCTAATGTTTACTTCATTTAAACTCTACTTGAAAAAGCTGAATGCTCAAGCTAATAAATGAATACAAAGTCAGTTAACAGTTATCAGTTATCAGTTATCAGTTATCAGCTTTATTAATTGTAGTTGATAACTAGATATACTTGTTATTATGCTTTAATTTTAGGGTTGAAAATGTAGTAGCAGTTAAGCTAATGTTTGCTTCATTTAAACTCTACTTGAAAATGCTGAACGCTCAAGCTAATAGCTGAATACAAAGTTAGTTAACAGTTATCAGCTTTATTAATTGTAGTTGATAACTAGATATAATTGTTATTCTGGTTTAATTTTAGGGTTGAAAATGTAGTAGCAGTTAAGCTAATGTTTGCTTCATTTAAACTCTACTTGAAAATGCTAAACGCTCAAGTTAATAGCTGAATATAAAGTTAGTTAACAGTTATCAGTTATCAGCTTTATTAATTGTAGTTGATGACTAGATATACTTGTTATTCTGGTTTAATTTCCGGGTTGAAAATGTAGTAGAAGTCAAGCTAATGTTTGCTTCATTTAAACTCTACTTGAAAATGCTGAATGCTTAAGCTAATAGCTGAATACAAAGTTAGTTAACAGTTATCAGTTATCAGTTATCAGCTTTATTAATTGTAGTTGATGACTAGATATACTTGTTATTCTGGTTTAAATTTAGGGTTGAAAATGTAGTAGAAATTAAGCTAATTTTTGCTTCATTTAAACTCTACTTGAAAAAGCTGAATGCTCAAGCTAATAGCTGAATACAAAGTTAGTTAACAGTTATCAGTTATCAGTTATCAGCTTTATTAATTGTAGTTGATGACTAGATATACTTGTTATTCTGGTTTAATTTTAGGGTTGAAAATGTAGTAGAAGTCAAGCTAATGTTTACTTCATTTAAACTCTACTTGAAAAAGCTGAATGCTCAAGCTAATAGCTGAATACAAAGTTAGTTAACAGTTATCAGTTATCAGTTATCAGCTTTATTAATTGTAGTTGATGACTAGATATACTTGTTATTCTGGTTTAAATTTAGGGTTGAAAATGTAGTAGAAATTAAGCTAATTTTTGCTTCATTTAAACTCTACTTGAAAAAGCTGAATGCTCAAACTAATAGCTGAATACTTAGCAAAAAGCTCCTGAATGATGACTATAGAAATCTTAAATAGATTTTCATATCAGGTCTCATTAATTAGTCATAATAAATCAGCTACCCCTAGTCATCTAAAGATGACTAACTTCCTCTTTTTCACTTCTTCCTTCTTCCCTCTTCCTTCTTCCTTAATATAATGCAAGAATTATTAATCGCTATATTTAACGGCATAAGTATTGGTTCAGTCTTATTAATTGTCGCTCTAGGATTAGCTATCATTTTTGGACTAATGGGAGTAATTAACTTAGCTCATGGTGAATTAATGATGTTAGGTGCTTATACTACTTTCGTAGTTCAAAATATTTGTAATAGCATAGGTTCACCTATGTCTAATATATATATTTTTTTCGCCATTCCTATTGCCTTTATAGTTGTAGCGATCGCTGGTTTAATTTTAGAAAAAGGGGTGATACGTTTTCTCTATGGTAGACCTTTAGAAACTCTACTAGCAACTTGGGGAGTTAGTCTGATTTTGCGTCAATTTGTCCGCAGTGTAAATGGAGTATTAATTATTGGGATAACAGTTTTTTGTCTGTTTTATTTTGGCAGTCTTTATTTGCTCAAAAAACGTCGTTCTGATTGGGAAAAAATTAAAAATTTAGCAATAGCAATTATTTGTTTCCTGTCTTTAGCGATCGCTACTACTTTGGGATTTTTATTGACAAGTCCTGGATTAACAAAACCTTGGTTTAGTTCTAGAAATGTTGATGTTACTGCCCCTGTTTGGTTACAGGGTGGATTACCTATTGGTGAGTTTCAATTACCTTATTCTCGAATTTTTATCATTATATTAACTGCCATAAGTTTGCTAGGAATTTACTTGTTTTTGAATAAATCAAATTGGGGTTTAAGAATTAAAGCTGTTACTCAAAATAGAAGTATGAGTGCTTGTTTGGGTATTCCAACAGACCGGATTGATGCTATTACATTCTCTTTGGGTTCGGGGTTAGCTGGAATTGCTGGTTGTGCAATTACATTATTAGGTTCAGTCGGTCCGAATACAGGGCAAAATTATATAGTAGATGCTTTTATGGTTGTGGTAGTTGGTGGGGTAGGTAATTTATTTGGTACTGTTATTGCTGCTATGGGAATTGGGATTACAAATTATTTGATTGGTTCAGGAACTATAGCTTTAATTTTGGGAAATACAGAAAGTCTAAAATTTTTAACTGACTTATTCAATTTTTTGGCAACTACTAGCATGGCAAAAGTAACAGTATTTGCTTTAATTATTGTCTTTTTACAAGTTAAACCAGCAGGTCTATTTCCCCAAAAAGGACGAACTAATAATTAATAATTAATAATTAATAATTAATAATTATTAAGCACCTAAACAAAATTATTTACCTACTCTAATTTTATGTAATGCACATTTTTAGATGAAACAATGCACTAAGTTTGGTTAAGTGACAGCGCAAGGTAACAATACTCTATCTAGAGAGAAGCTTTTACGCAAATAAATAAAAATTAACATAATTTATGTTCCCAAGGCATAGAAGCGTGTTACGTCATGTCTGGTTAAATAGTTAATTAGAGTTTGTAGCAGGGCTTTAGCCCTAAGTTGTAGATAGGGCTTCAGCCCTACTACAAACAAAAACTTTTTTATCACTGGTTATCCGGACATGACATTATTTGAATGAGAAAATTATGTCTCAGTTCCTGCTCAGGATGCTAGATGAAAAATGTACACCTCAATACAATTACATATTTATGGTTACAAGATTTGTTTCATTAAAAGGTCAACCTATTCATAAGGGACATTGTTACTTAATAAGAAGTATGCTTGATGAGTACAGACAAGGAGATGATATTGTTATAGGGATAGTAAATCCATACCCTTTAGATACTTTAGATTTATCAAGAAATAGGAAGCCAGAAAATTTTTATCCATCAAGGAACCCTCTTTCATACTATGAAAGAACATATTTATTGAGGCATTATTTAACCAGTTTGTTTGTTGCATACGATCCAAAAATTGTCTCGTCTATTGTGATCACTCCTTATTTTGTTCCGACAATACACTCACAAACTTTGATGTATAATTACTTAGATGTTCAAATAAATAGTATTGAGTATATTTCAGACAAAGATCAATTTGAGCTTGGAAAAGAAGAAGAACTCAGACAAATAGGTATATCTGTAAAGTTTATTGAAGCATTAAGAGATAAAAAAGGTCAGCATTATAGCGCCAACAAGATACGAAATGATATATGCAATCAGTTGGATACGAGTGATGCTTTTGAGCCAATAATCTTGCGTTTAATGGAAAGTAAAAACTTATTTTCTACGATACGAGAGCGTGTTTTAGAAAGAGTTAAATTGGAGAAGTAAAATTTGTAGTGGACTGTTTCACCTAAAAAAATAGTGCATTAATTTTATGATTAAAAATAAACATAATAAATTATTAATTAAAATCGGCATAATAGCACCAATAACTTTAATATTTGCCATTATAATGCCATTAACCTTACCAGGATTTAGACTAAAATTATTAGGGCGTTTTCTCTCTCTAGCAATTGTGGCTTTAGGTATAGACTTAATCTGGGGTTACACTGGTTTATTAAGCTTAGGTCATGGCATATTTTTTGCACTAGGAGGTTATGCCTTAGCAATGCACCTAAAACTACAATTGCCAGAAGGAGAATTACCAGAATTTTTCACTCTTTACGGTGTCGAAAAACTTCCTCTATTTTGGCAGCCTTTTCACTCTTTTTCTCTCACAATTTTAGCAATTATAATTTTGCCTGCTATTGTGGCAGCAATTCTCGGTTATCTAGTATTCAAAAATCGAATTAAAGGAGTCTACTTTTCCATCCTTACTCAAGCAGCTTTACTGGTATTTTTTAACTTTTTCAACGGTCAACAAAAACTAATCAACGGTACAAACGGTTTAAAAACAGATACAGAAAAAATTTTCGGTATTTTAGCAGGCTCAGACCAAGCACAATTAATATTTTATGAAGTAACAATTATTAGCCTTATCACCACTTATTTAATTTGTCTTTGGCTAACCAGTGGTAGATTTGGTCGTCTATTAATCGCCATTAGAGACGATGAAACTAGAGTAAGATTTTCTGGATATAATCCCACCGAATTTAAGGTTTTAGTATTTGCTATTTCTGGAGCTATTGCCGGAATTTCTGGAGCATTATATACAGTTCAAAGTGGCATTGTTACCCCTAGTTATATGGAAGTAGCTTTTTCAATTGAAATGGTTATTTGGGTAGCGGTAGGAGGTAGAGGAACTTTAGTCGGTGCAATTATTGGTACATTATTAGTTAATTTCGGACGTACTTTTTTAAGCGAACAATTTCCTCAAATCTGGTTATTTTTCCAAGGTGCGTTATTTTTATTAGTCGTGACAATATTACCTAATGGAATAGTTGGTTGGTGGCAAGAATATACTTGGCTAAAGTTGCGATCGCTTCTTGAAATTCAAAAGTCAAAAGTCAAAAGTCAAAAGTAATACAGCTATCTTACCTGTGATAGCCATTTGAAGTTCAAAAGTAGCACAATGAAATCTACTGTATAATTGATAACTAGATATATCCAGAAAAGAGGGAGTAGGGAGAAGGGACAAAGAATTGATAATTTCTGTGGGATAGTTAATTTTATTTTTTATTGTTGGAGATGTCTACTGATAACTATAGCAATATGATTTGAGTTGTGAGATATTGGAGACTTTAATCAATTATACTAGCTATTTTTAAGCATATCCGATCAATGTCTACATTTTTGTAGCATTCTTTTTTCAAATTGATATAAGAATAAGAAAACTGCTATATTCTATGCTTTAAAGGAAAACCTTAATTATCACATCTGATTCCTGATTGCTATATTAAAAAAGCGGTCAGCAGTAAACGTTTAGAAGGGGATTTAAACCAGAGCTGCTAAAAGCTGATAGCTGATAACTGATAACTGATAACTGATAAAAAGCGTGGTAGAAAAAATTTTAGAAATTCAAAATTTAACCGTTAGTTTTGATGGTTTTAAGGCTCTAAATCACCTCAATTTCACTATGAAAGTTGGTGAATTGCGAGTTATTATCGGTCCGAATGGAGCTGGAAAGACTACTTTTTTAGATGTAATTACTGGCAAAGTTCAACCAACAATAGGAAAAGTATTATTTAGAGGTGAGAATTTAATGAAAATTCCCGAGCATAAGATAGCTTGTATGGGAATTGGGCGTAAATTTCAAACACCTAGAGTATATCTAAATTTAACTGTTAGAGAAAACTTAGATTTAGTTATCAATCGCCACAAAGGAGTAATTGCTACTTTATTTCGTAAGGTTCCTTCAGCAGAAATTAGAAGTGTGGCTGGTTTATTAGAAACTATAAATTTAGTAGGAAAAGCAAATATTAAAGCTGCTTTTTTATCTCATGGTGAAAAACAACGTTTAGAAATAGGTATGTTAGTTGCTCAATCTCCTGACCTATTATTAGTAGATGAACCCGTAGCTGGTTTGACTGATGAGGAAACAGAAAATATAGGTTCTCTTTTGTTAAACTTGGCTGCCAGTCATTCAATTATTGTCATTGAACATGACATGGAATTTGTGCGTCAAATAGCCAAAAAAGTAACTGTTTTACATCAAGGTTCTGTACTTTGTGAAGGAACTATGGATGAGGTGCAGAATGATGCAAGAGTTATAGAAGTTTATTTAGGGGCTGTTGAAAAAATTTGAGGTATGATAATATGCTAACGAAAAGCTATTTTTCCGTTTTCAAACCTAATTTTTATACCAAATTCAAAAAAGGTAGTTGCATCTTAATTGGTAATTTATTCCTACAATAAAAAATAATCAATTCCATAAATTATAAAAATTAAACATTTTTTCCTCTTTTTTATAATGCTTTTCTTTCCCTGGTCTCTATATTATGATTTTAGCAATATTTTATGAAATTGGTATTATTGATATTACTATTTTATTGATTTTTCATCCGTTGGATTATTTTGATAGTATAAAAATTGATCGCTCATACTATGCTCGAAAAAATAATGTGACAAAGCTATGCTTACAGGCAAAAAGCAACAGAAATTTTTACCAAACATTTTATCGCGCTTGGTTTTACTGAAAACTTGAAATGTTTAAAGTTGAAATATCAGGTATATCTATAAGGTCGCCTTGCTTTTGAAGGATTAAACTTAGTATCAACAAATTGCACCGGAGAATAAGTTTCTATCCACAAAGTTGCCCCGCAGGATAGAGGATTGTAAGGCTGATATACTATACGGCACTCACCATGAATTTCCATTTGATAACCCAAATCATTATGCTCTCCTTGTTTCATGGTAATTACTGGTACCAGTTGTTCAGGAGTCATCAAAGGATCGTTTTTGATTCTCTTACCATTAGCTTTAATTTTCCTTTGATTTACATGAATCCTTGTTGGTGCTTGTCGTAGCCCCTTACACCAAACACCTTGAGGACCTCTTTTACCTGGTATAACAACAGGCATTCTATCAGTGTTGTTTAAAGAGGACTCCCATTATAATCTTTGATTTAACAGTGAGATGAATTTAAAACAGCAATTAATTGAGCGGTAGCGAATCCTTTAATTGAGCTTGAGGTCGTTTTGGCAAACTTTTGCAGTAATCTTGAATTATTTCAGACATTGATACTTGCATAATTTCTGCATAATACTCTAGTCTTTCTTTTTCATCATCAGTTAATCTTACTACAAAATTTTTTTTCCTAACCATTGACTGTATATACAATTTGCGTTACAGTGTAAGTATATATAGAAATATCAAATATTGTCAAGTGATAGCTTTAACTTATCAGTACAAACTTAGACCAAATAAACAACAAGAAGCAGAAATTAATCAGATTCTTGATGTATGTAGAAGTGTGTATAATTATGCTTTAAGAGAGCGTAAAGACTGGTTAAGTTCAAAAAAGTCACCAATCAATAGTTGTTCAATTATTTCGGAATATATTATACCTGCTGACACTCCTTATCCTAGTTATAATAATCAAGCAAAAAGTCTAACCATAGCGAAGAAAACTAATCCTAAATTAAAGTCAGTTTCGGCTAAGAGCCGACATGAAAATGCTCAAGTATTACAACAAACTTTAAAGACTTTAGATAAAGCATTTTCTGAGATGAAAAGTTTGGGTAAAGGCTTTCCTAGATTTAAGAAAAAGTTAAGAAGCTTTGTTTTTCCTGCAATGCTTAAAAATTGTTTAGGTTCTACTAAAGTTAAACTACCTCAACTTGGTTGGATTAAAATTAGACAAAGTAGACCTTATCCCGAAGGTATGACAGCTAAACAAGCTAGGATAGTTAAAAAAGCTAGTGGTTATTATTTGATGATTACTTTTACTTCATCAGAATCAGTGCCAGATAATCCAGTAGGTAAAGTCTCATTAGGCTTAGATGCAGGTATAGAAAGTTTTGTAGCTACTTCCACAGGACAATTAATTAAATCTCCTAAGTTTTTGTTAAGTAAACTACGCGAGCTTAAATTGCTGCAACGAAGACTTAAAAAGAAAACAATTAGGTCAAATAATTGGTTCAAATTTCAAAATAAAATAGCTAAACTACATGAAAAAATAGCTAATACTAGACGTGATTGGCATTTCAAATTAGCTCATAAACTTTGCAATTTAGCTGATAATATTTTTGTAGAAAATATTAACTTTAATTCTTGGTCTAGAGGTATTGTCAGGAAGCAATCTTTAGATAGTGGAATAGGTCAGTTTATTAACGAAATCTTACCTTTTGTTTGTTGGAAACGAGGTAAATATTATGCAAAAGTTGATAAAAATCATACTTCTCAAGAATGTCCTAGATGTGGTCATAGACAGAAAAAAAAATTGTCTCAAAGAAGTCACAATTGCAACAGTTGTGGTTATCAAATAAATCGTGATATTGCTGCTGCAAAAGTAATTAGAAATAGAGGACTAATAGCGGTAGGGCATACCGTTAACCAAAATGCTTGTGGAGACGGTCTGGCGGGGGTGCAACTCAGTTTGTTTGATTTGTTACCTAGTTAAGAGTTTGAAACAAGAATCTCCCGTTATAATCTTTGATTTAACGGGCGAGTGTCAATATATAGAGGAATCTGCCAGAATCCTTTACGCTTGTAAGCCCCTTTGATTCTACCTTGAGCAAGAAGGACTCTAACTCGTTGACAACAAATACCTAACAAAAAAGCTGCTTCTCTAGTTCCAATGATAGTCATTTTTACTCTAGCACTATAGTTTTTACTTAATTAAAATATAAAATTAAAAAACATCAAAAAATTATGAATTTTAATCTACAGAATAAGACTGGACAAAATCAAATTAATTATACCACCTTACAAGTATCTAATATAAATGTATTTTATGGAGAAAGTCATATTTTGCGCGATGTTGATTTAAGCGTGAAACCAGGAGAAATGGTATGTTTAATCGGTAGAAATGGAGTGGGCAAAACAACATTACTAAAAACAGTAATGGGACTACTCAGGCCACGGACAGGAAAAATTAATTTATGGGGTAAAGCGATCGCTACTCTCCGACCAGACCAACGCGCTCGTCTAGGTATTGGTTATGTACCCCAAGGTAGAGAAATTATACCCAGATTAACAGTCAAAGAAAATTTATTGCTTGGTTTAGAAGCAAGAAAAGAAAATAGAAAAGGAAAAAATGAAATTCTGGAAGAAATATTTGAATTATTTCCTGTTCTGAAAACAATGTTATCTAGAATGGGAGGAAATTTGAGCGGGGGTCAACAACAACAATTAGCGATCGCTCGTGCATTGATGGGTAAGCCCAATTTACTTTTGTTAGATGAACCGACCGAGGGTATTCAACCTTCTATTATTTTAGAAATAGAAACTGCGGTGAGAAATATTATTAAAAGTAGAGGTATTTCTGTTTTATTGGTAGAACAACATCTCCATTTTGTGCGTAAAGCAGACCGATATTATGCAATGCAAAAAGGAGGAATTGTGGCATCAGGAAATACTACAGAATTAAGTCAAGAAGTCATCCAAAGATTTTTAGCAGTTTAATATCAAACCTGTTTCCAGTTTCCTCTTGGCAAATAAACTTGCCAAAAAAGGTACTATAATCTATCACAAATATTATGTATAGATATGGAGAGGAATCTAGTTGACATTCCGCAGGATAAATCCACGCGAATTCTTAAGCAGAATAAATTTGCCGGGATAAATCCACGTCAAATTTAACCCTTAATGGCATAGCCAAAGATGCCTAAGCGTCTGTCTGGGATAAACCCATTCAGGTTACTTTTTAATCCAATATTTGCTGCTCCATTGCAGTCAGCATTAATCAATTTATTTTCCTTAGTTTTGTACAAACCACGTTTGATTCTTTTGCCACTAAACCTATATTCAGTTGAATTATGACCATGATAAACAGGTATATTATCTCTATCCAAAAAACTAGCCTTAGAAGTATAAGACTCCTCTTGTTCTAAATAAGTTAATCCATATCTTTCACACATAGCTTTTCACTTTAATCTCAAACTATACTGTGGTATCTGCACAAATTTTTGATTAGTTTTTTTGCCTAAGTTGATATCTTTTTTGATTCCTGGATTAACACCTACAACAATCGTAGATATTTGATTTTGACTACACCAGTTAATGAGATATCTAACTGCTTTATTCAGATAATCCCTTACTTTATTGTTTCGATTGACTGTAATGTTAATCTGTTTCTTAGTCAACCCTTTAATACCTTGTTTATCCTTTAATGACTGTAATAAGTGCATTTTCGCGTTTTGTACCACTGGTTGATTGATTTAAGTTTTCTGCCGTCCAAAATGAACGACGACCCAGTATTTGATACACAGGTAGCTAAATTATTTAAACCAAGGTCTATAGCTAAAGCTTTATCAGTTTTTTTGGCTGGTTGTGGTTCAACTTCAGTAATAAATTCAACTGCCTCCTAGGTCGGAGCTACGCTTTCAAAAAACCTAGCATCATATCTAGGAATTACTCTAACTTCCTTAAGGTTTTTATCTATTAATCTATCCGGAAAAGGGATTTTTACGGACCCATACTCAGCCTTAAACTTCCTAGACATTGGGATATTAAAATATCCGTTTTTGACAATAATTCGAGGTATAATCAAAGGAAAATACCCCTCTTTATTTAAGTATCTAGGCATTGGTATTTGTTCAAAGCGATACAGCCTCTCATTAGCAGCTTTTATTAAGTTGAAAAAAGCTCGAAAAGACCTATCAACAACTTTTAATGTTTGTTGTGCAATATCGGTTTGAAGTAGCTGGTAATTTGCCTCTTACAGAGGAGCTTTCCTACGGAATGCTACGCAAACGCTTTCATTATCTTTGCAGTGATGATAATTAGATTCGTATCTGAGATACCCACCTTCTGCAAAATCAAACTGTCTCACAGCAGTATTGGCCTACATTGTACATATTTTTGGATAATTTACACAACTGTTTGAGAGCTTTAAACTCTTGAATGGACAAGTTCCTGATTTTGTTCTTTTGGGTCAGATAAATTTCAACTATTATCGCCATATAGTATAAGTATAGCGAAAATAATTATGAAAGGCAATACTTAGATGACAGGTCAAAACCTGTCAGTTAGTTTTCATCGAGGGGTTAAAACGCCCTAGTTTCCCACATCCCTAAATTTTTATGACTAGAATCCATTCATCCGACGCCACTCCTGAACGTAGTTGGCAACAGAATATAGAAAATCAATTCCATAGTACTAGACTTTCATCTAGCTTACTTAAATCTTTGACAGCAACTATTTTGCTCACCCTAACTGCTGGATGTATTCCCACTCAAAAGTTTCAAAGCAAAATATCTCCAACCTCAGAGAAAAATCTTATATCAGTTAATAACTGTGATTTAACTTCCGCCAAAGAAAATAACTCACAAATTTCTCTAGTTTCTCAAAATTCCAATGCTACTCAATGTGCTTCTGTAGACCCGTTCAGTCAAGCAGTTAGGTTTGCCACAAAAGGCTCACAGTTAGCTCAGACCGCGAGAACTAAACAACAGTGGGATAAAGTTGCCCAAGAATGGGTACAGGCAGTTGCTTGGATGCAAGCTGTACCCCCAGGAAACCCCAGACGTGCTTTTGCTGAGAAAAAAGTTGCTGAGTATATGAGAAATTTAGCTTACTCTCAAAAACAAGCAGCTTCTGCACGTTCTCAATATAATCCTGTTTCCTTCAATAGTGATGTTCTTGACACCCAGTTAGAGCTTTACTTATCTTTCGTTGCTACTGTCGGTCCGCCAGATGTCTTAATTGTGGGTAGTTCCCGCGCCTTATACGGGATCGATCCCCAACAACTACAACAATATTTAGTAGCTAAAGGCAATCGTCCGTTAAACATATTTAACTTTAGCATCAATGGGGCCACTGCTCAAGTAGTAGACTTTCAACTGCGACAACTTTTGAGCAATAATCAACTGCCAAAATTAATTATTTGGGCGGATGGAGTACGAGCTTTTAATAGTGGACGAGTAGATCGAACTTATAATTCAATTGTTGCTTCTGAGGGAAAAAGAAAATTACTTTCAGGTGTTCGTCCCCAGTTACCTCGCGCTCAATCTAACTTTGCTTCTACCTGTTATCAGTTTCCCAAACCTTATAATGTATTTGCACCTCCCTACTCTCCTTTTGAGATATCGCGAGGGGAAGCAATGGAAATTAATTATAGTGAACAGACAACAACAGTGCGACCCCGCGTCAGCAACAGACCCAAGCGGTTGGAACCAAGTGAAAACCTTGCTATGGGAACCTGCAGCAACAGAGGGAAAGCGCAGCAACACAGGAAATACCGGAGTAGGGAATAATTCTAATACTCTTTATCCTGACTATTTTAAGACTACCCAATATTCTTATAAACCTCTATCGCAAAACTCCTCAAATTTAACATCTCATCCTCAATATTCTACTCAACTTGTACAAGCAGTAGCGATCGCCGATGTTGCCAATGCTATTGATGCTAATGGGTTTCTGCCAATGGATGGGCGATTTAATCCTTCCTATTACTATCAGCGACGACCTTATGTAGCAGGACTTTATGATGGCGACTATGCTGGTTTTTATCTTGGAGGTACTCAGGCTACAGCATTAACTTCTGTTGTTAATTTTACTAAATCTCGCAATATTCCTTTTAGTTTTTGTTAATTTACCTCTATCTGATAGTTATTTAGACTCTGTGCGTTGGTCTGCGGAAGAAGACTTTCATCGATGGATGCTGAGTCGGGCAAGAGAAAATGGCTTTACATTCCTAAATTTCAATTTATATCAGCCTCAACTTGCCAAAAATGAATATTTTTTTGACCCCAGTCATCTAAACCGTTATGGTGCTGCTGCTGTAGCTCGTTATATTGCTGCTAGTTCTGGAATTTCTTGGCCACGTTGAAGTAGGTGGTAGGTGGTAGGTGGTAGGTTTTAGGGATATTCTATGGAATGTCCCTACTTTGGAGAAGGTGGTAGGTTTTAGGCTCTATATCAAGTTCGGATAATTAGGGTTTGCTGAAAAAAGCAAAGTGTGGGGGTGGGGAGTGGTTCGTGTGGGGAGGGTCGGAAGACAGAGAAAGGTAGGAGGAATAATTGTTCTTTGATTTTTCTGCCCTCTTCACTCCAAAATTCTCACTTTTTGAGGGTAAGTGAATTGAAACAGGCACACTTTTTTCGATTAAATTGGTTTTTATTCAATAAATATTGTATCATATTGTTAGTTAAAAACTTAGATTATGAAAGCTAGATTTAAGTATCGTATCTATCCCACACTCGGACAAAAATACCGAGAGCGCAAAGCTATTTGGTTGTGTCCGTGTGGTTTGTAATGATAGTCTAGCTTGCTGCCAAGAAAAGTATAAATCAGCAGAAAAGAAACCCACTAATACTGAACTACAAAAGCTTTTTATTACTCAAGCTAAAAAGACTGAATACAGACAATGGTTATCAGAAGTTTCTGCTATACCATTGCAACAATCATTGAATGATTTAAATCGTAGGGGCGATTTCCTGCGGAATGCTGCGCAAACGCGAATCGCCCCTACAAACTTTTTCAAATCGACTAAAGGTTAACAGAAAGGTAGACCTATTAAACCTCCTAAATTTATGCATTAGAAAGTCACGCGCAAACTGCTAGATTTACACTCATGAGGGTTTAAAATTGGTCAACACAAAGTTTAGAAGCGCCAAGATAGGAAAACTGAAAGTTGTTTCGCCTGTGAGAGTTACCTGCTGCCCCATCATCAGTAACAGTAATCAAAGATTGTAGGGGCGAATCGCCCCTACTAGATATTTCTTGAGTTTTGTAGTAGAAATACAACCAGAAATCTTACCTCAAACTGATAATTCAGTAGGTATAGATTTAGGTATCAAAACCTTTGCTACGGTAGGGACGTTGCATGCAACGTCCGTACATGGTATAGCAATGAGCGCTGGTATATTTACATACTACTCTTGTATTTGATATAGGACAAAGTTATGCTACATGAGAGATATTTTTCACAAACCATGCGATAGAACTCCGTTCCGCTGTCGCGATCGCGCCTACCTTAAAGTTTGATAGATTCGCGCGTTTGACTTTGATTTAACAGACACAGGACTTAGGTAAATACTATATATATAGTGCTAGGGAACAGGGAACAGCCGAATGTTAAAGGCTTTCAGGATTTATAAATGTCAAGAGCCTTAATGCATAGTCCTATATATGGACAATAGAGCGATCGCTATGATTTTTTCAGCGATCGCTTTCTAGAGCGACTCAATCCTATAGGAATAATTGATATCTTTCACTACTATGGAAAAATTTGAGGATTTTCTATAAAAGCTGCATCCACACAGTCTCTAAAATTCTCAAAGAATTTGAGTCTTTGTCTCATCCAATTTTTTAATACAAACCACCAGCGTTCTATCTTGTTAAAATAGGCGTGAGTATGGTGGTAAATACCAAATTTCACACTTAGCTTTAGCCACTAATTCTTCAATATAAACTGACTTATGAAATGTTGCGTTATCCAGTATGATAGCTTTTTCCTTGTTGTAATTTTGGTAGTAAAAAAATTTTTAACCAATTCTCAAACAAATTACGATCACAACTTCCTGTAAATGTTAAAGGAGCAAACATTTTTGATTGATTTATAGCTGCAATCCAACTTACTCTCTCAGTTCTTTTTCCCGACTTCATACCTGGTACTCTTTTCCCTTTCACTCCATAACCATAAGGATAATCTTCTCTATTATCTATTCCGGCTTCATCTACATATACAATATTTTTTGGGTCTATTTGATTCAGTTTTAAGGCAAATTTTTCTCTTTCTAACTCATCTCTTTCTTGATAACCATAGGTTTTTTTTTACGAGTCAAACCAAGTTTTTAAACTTCTACTAATAGTAAAACGACTACAATTTCCCCATTTTGCAGCCATTTGTTTTTGAGTTTGATCATGATTAGTCTCAACAAATTTCTCAAATTCTTTCCAGTCTTTAATTTTAGGTGCTTGAGGAGGAGGTACACTGGCTTTAGGGACTGTTGAACCTGTTACTAAATATTGGTCTCTCCACTTATGAAGAGTAGGTCGGCTTATCTTTAAGAGACGACTTACACGATTGATAGACATACCATTATTAATAAGATTAAGAGCACGTTCGCGTAAATCTTGACTATAAGGATGTACCATAACACTCACTAATTATTTTCAGATTATCGATCATAAATTATAAACTGTCAATTGTAAAGACTTGAACAAGCATCCTGAAAACTTTGACGAAGACGCGATCGCGTAATTTATGAAAAATATAGGTCATACAGTTGCTGTAATACTACTGTATATTTATATGTAGTATGTATATATATCAGCGCACATTGCTATACAAAGATTGATGCACCAAAACCCCTCAAAAAACGAATTAAGAAGTTAAGAAAGGTAAAAGTTTGTCATTATCTAATAAAACTAAAGGCTCTAAAAGGTATGAAAAAGCACGGGTTAGAGTAGCTAAATTCCATGCCAAGCTGAAAGATACGCTTAACAGATTTTCTACATAAATTATCTACTAAAATAATTCGTGAAAACCAAACAGTTGTTTTAGAAGTATGACAATGTTTCTGGTATGATTAAGAACCGTAACCCACCCCCATCCGCTCCCGGGAGAGCAAGAGGGTGGGTATCAGGTAGGTTGGAGACAATTCAGAACATTCCTAGATGGAATTGCTGAAAAATATGGTCGTGAGTTCAGAGTAATTAGTCGCCCTTGAACCCACATCTCAAACCTGCTCATGCTGTGGGTTTAAAGGTGGAAAGTTAGACCTTCAGGTGCGAGAATAGGAGTGTCTCAACTGTGGTGCAAAACAGGTTCTTAGACGAGAATGCAGCAATAAATATATTAGTCGCGGGCGGGCAGTCCGAGACATTAAACGGACGTGGAGGCAAGCATAACCCACCCCATCCCCTCCCGGGAGGGAGCAAGAGGGTGGGTGCAGCAGCCTGTGTTAGCGGTAGCTATGCGAAGCAAAACGTCAACCCGGCGAGGGGCTTCGGCTGGGTGAAATCCCCGCGCTTTTAGGCCGGGGAGGATGTCAAGATCGCTTCTTCTGCTTTGTTGCACTACTTCTAGAAATAGCCTCAGCGATCACACTGAGTTGATATATTTATAGCGGAAATAGCGTAAGTGTCAGCACGGATTTAATTTACTGATTTTTGGGAATTTAATATTGTCTAAAAGCTTTATAGATATACTTTTCAGATGTTTTTATC
>NZ_BLZO01000188.1 GCF_014132355.1 Okeania sp. KiyG1 | reverse complement strand
CCCAACTTTGACTACATCCCATCTCCTTAGCTATTTTCTCCTGGGTTACTTTTTGACCAAAACGTAGTAACTTCATACCCAGTTCAATGGCCATCTTAGTGTCAAGGTCTCGTCGGGTTGCAGCTTCGGGACATAAATCATAAGCCATCATTTTATTGATTTGGCATCCGGGAAATTTATCTTTTAGCTGCCAAATCAAATGTTCCGAATAATCCCCCAGTAGATGAACTTCCTTCTGTTTGTGAGGCTGTAAATGCGCTCTGAGACGACCGACTAACTGTAATTTTTCACTGACCACAGAATGCTGGATATACTCCTTAAACTCCTCAGTAGGGTTAGCAGGATTAGCATACTTACCAGTCAAAGTTCTAAAGGAAGCCGCCTTAGCACCTAGATTTGCCGTAGGGTTGCCTATAGCGATGATTACGTCATAGTCCTGGAGTATATTAGTTCCTCGGTTATCTCGCCACCAATAACCAAAATAATCAATCCCTTGTATATCTTTATAATTAGAGAGTTGCCCCTGAAAATCAATCAAAGCTATTTTCGCCTTTTTACCAAGCTGTGCTGTAAGAGATATGGAATCCGCTATAATTTTTTCTACACCTTTGATTAATCGTTTTGGTAGCGAAGCTTCACTCAATCCCTTTTCTCTCTGTTCCTTACTATCCCGTTGTGCTCCACAACTACCGAAACCACCTACTAATTTAATAACTAAATTAGTAGCAGCAGGTGTAGCGACTTTATATTCCAGGATATCCTCAGAATCAACACCTATACGCATAGCTATATCTTCAGGTCGTGCTGTTGCGTCCTTATAGATAATACTCTGAGCATTGAAAAGACTCCGCTTTACATGGTTATCTGACTGAGTTATATAAAACCCATAGCTTTTAGCTTGGATATATCCCCTACTTCCAGTCAGAACATTTAGTAGTGGAGTAACAAAGTTTAATTTACACTTTTCATCAATCCGTTTTCGTTGGATTTCCCAAGGCAAATTATCATCCTCAATCAAATTTTCTAAGTTTGGTTTATATACTTCTTTGAGGATTTGAACTACATCTTCAACAGTAGGACTTACATTGACAACCCTAATATCCTTATTTCCAAATACCCGAACTTCTCCCCAAATATTTGTATCAGTTTTAGTTAAAAATTCAACAGCAGATAAATTCCACAAAGCACGATTAATTAATTTTTCTATCCATGAACCTTTAATACTTTTTAATTGAAGTACATCACTGGAATTAGAATTGCCTGATTTAGCTTCTAAAAAAAGCGTTTTTTCTTGCTCTGTAATTAGACCATGACTACAATAAAGATCGGCTAACTTCTCAAACATTAAATTAATAAACTCATTATGATTCAATCCATTTTTCTTAATGTTGGGAGTGGAATCTATAAATACCATCATTTCCTTCATTATTTGGATTAAAGGAGAGAGAGCGCGGAAGATAGCATTGCCATAATGCAGGCCATCTACTTGATGCTTTATGAGGTTAGTTCCTAATTCATAGAAAGCTTCATTTAATGATTCACTACCTACAAATATGTCCTTTGTTGATTTAAGAATCTTGGCAGCTTCATCTACTACTGCAATATCTGTTTCAGATAGTGTAGAGAGCTGTTGAGGATGAGAACGGATAAATGGTGCGTATTGTTTAGTTTTCCAGCGCCCAACCAGCAGTGGACAAACTACTTTACCGTCCTCATTCAACAACTTGGGACATCCTTGGCATCCAGCAGAAGCTTTACCGCCGAATAGAGTCCGATTTTTAAATTCGGGGAAATATCTAAATATAGCTTCTCTGATGCAAGATGCTTCTATAGTAGGCTCTTCCTTACCTTTAGGTCGGCGGATATGAGGGTATCCCAAAGGCGTTTGCTTGGTAGTATCTTCAACTAAACCACTATGACGAGATGGCAAAACAACCGAATTACTCTCAATGCTTTCTGTAGTGGGGTTACGCGGGTCGTCACAAATATAGTAGAGAGTAGGGTCGTCTTCAGATTTTTTTTGTGTATGGGGATTGATTCCCAAATAAGGTGGTAAATTACCTGTGTCATGGCTTTTGCCAGTACCAGTACCACTAGAGTCAAACAAATTTTTGATACCGCGTTTGACCATAAGAGCTTCAAAAATATTCCTCATCCCTGGAGGAACTACATAAGCTGGACTACCTTGATTTTTCCAATCTTCAAAGTCTGTTGGTACATTCCAGTTATTAGGATCATCTCCTAATCTAATTTGAATTTTACCTAATAGTAAAGGCGGTTCCCATTTAACTATTGCTGTAGTAGTTTCTGCTAAATGTTTTGCTTCTGCAACATTCGCTTGACGAATACGTTGTTTTTCTTTGGGGTGTAGCTCTGGCGCGGGTGGTAGTTTGCCATTCCGACGGAAATACTTATAAGCAGGTCTGGCTACCTTATCTTTAAGATCTTGAGCCAGATTACTGACTGTATCTTTTAGTAGACGTGGGAACTTGTGTTTGAAGTTGTATTCAGTTTCAGGTATTAATTTAGACTGACTTTGTTTCTGCGGTGGTTTCCACTCCGGCAGTTCTACGCCAGCATCGTCAGCCAACTCTTCAACTATCTCCACAAAATCCTTGCCTGTAGGTGTGCCATGCTCACCTTTCAAAAACCAACGATATTGAACAGGATGACCGCCTTCCTGACAACCATGACAATACCAGGAATTGTCTTTTGTATTTACTTGAAATGCCGTACCGCTAGACCCGTTGTGTTGTGGACAGTAACCAACTAATTTATTGGGCCCATGCTTTTTAAATTGATGCTCGCTCCAATTATATATATCTTCTGTATTTAGCCTGGGGAGGATGTCCAGCTCTAGGATATCGGCTAAGGAGTCAGCAGTGCTGAGAGTAGGTAAGGCTTGTCTTTCTAGTTTACGTTGCTCTAAGTACCGCGCGCGTTCTGCCTTTTTCACCTCAGCTTCAGTGGTGGCCTTAGCTTCCTTGTCGGCTAGTTCTAGGAGTACATCTAGGATAGGTTGTGGGGCAATCGCTACTTCTGTATCTGCTGGGGAATTTACCCAGCTATATCTACCAGTTGTTGGATGGTAGGAGGGCGGCAGAACGGACTGGCAATAATTATAACGAAATTCTAAAAGTTCGTCTGTGTCAGTTTTTAAGCCCTTCCACTCTCGGACTACAGCTCGGGTAAAGTTGGCTAATTTTTCCCTATACTCCGGCGGGATTTGAAATGCTATTTGATACCGTCCTGGTTTTCCTGATGTCCAACTTACAGATTTAGGTAAATCTGGACAAATAGCCTTGAGAATAGGTTCGGCACTAGCGCCATCTACATCTATGGCCAGCAGTCCATCGGATATCTCACCTAGTCTTACCCCATATCCAGAATCAAAAGCTGTATATGGTTTACCTTTTTTACTGACTAAATCTTGCCCTTGGGTTATGGCAGTAGTGATCGCTTCCCTACTAACTGGCTCTTCATGTTGCCAGTTACTTCTATAGGGGCGTTTTTCTCTTACTGGTGTTAATGCCAAGTTAGGAGGGATAATTCCTAAACCTTCTGCTATTTCTGAGGCTCTGGGGTGGCGATTAAATATTTTCCAATCCATTTTACACTTCCTCCTGTAAAGAAGTTTTGACAGCGGAGATTAGGGTAGTAGTTGCAGAATTTTGATGTTTGTGCAATAATTTGTTCATAAGTTTTTTCATTTTTGTTTGTTTTCTCTACGGGGGTGTTAGTCCCGTAGTTTTTTTTCTTTTCAAGCCTTATCTTCACACGCGATAGCGTAGCTAAACATAGTTATCGCGGAGCGGAACGGATGTTTGATCGCCAAAAATCATCTTCATGTGGTGTTCAACCCAACCTATGCACTGACCGTCGGCTTTCATCAGGCGGAGTAAATATTTTTGATACGCAACTTTGTCAGCCACAGTAGGTTGCGAACCAAATATGGCACCGTGCATCCATTTGTAGGGAGGCCAGTATCCATAATGAATTTGGTATTGTTTATCTGCCCAATTAGATTTTAGTCCTCGATGGTAAGCTTCTGTGAGCAGTTCA
This sequence comes from Okeania sp. KiyG1, assembly GCF_014132355.1. Lineage (GTDB taxonomy): Bacteria > Cyanobacteriota > Cyanobacteriia > Cyanobacteriales > Microcoleaceae > Okeania. The sequence goes on along the minus strand of NZ_BLZO01000188.1, from coordinate 63,629 downwards.
TGGTAATGGCGATATTGCTTGACCTTATCTGCCGTGCAGCGTAATAGTTTGAACTCTTGAGTAGGTAAAAGTTTAGGTAATGGTGCTGCTGGATATTGATAGCCACAACAGCTACACACCTTGTCGAAATTGCGATTTATGGCGTTACAACTCGGACAAATTTTTGTGGGAGCTACACCAGTGGGGGTGTTGTCGGATTTCCCCAGGGTAAATATTGTGGTATCCTCAATGAAACCAAATCGTGCGATTATCCCTGCTTGGTCTAGAATTAAGAAGTCATGTTTACCCTTAAAGCGTCTTGCTGCACGGCCTATCTGTTGCCATGCCTTAGCCTTAGATTTAGTGGGACGACATAATAAAACGCAAGAAATGGCAGGGACATCAAAACCTTCTCCCAATGCCTCACAACTTGCTAAGACTTTGATGAGTCCTGATTGTAATTGTGAATAAATTACTTCTCGCATTTTTGTGGGCATGGTGCCGTCTACACTTGCTGCGGGGATGCCAGCTTGATTGAAGGCAGTGGCGATCGCTTTTGCGTGTGCTACATTTACAGCAAAGCCAATGGTTAATCTACCGTTGGCTAATCGCTTCCATTCGGAGACTAGAGTTTCGACGACCTTTGGCACATTGCAACGTACTACTAACTCAGAGTTATCATAATCACCTGCTACAGTCCGCACTCCTTTGAGGTCAGCACCATCAACACTGTAGTAAATTGGGGGTGTCAAGTATCCTTTGAGGATAAGTTCGCCTGGAGTTGGAGCTGCAATGAGGGTATCGAATAGGTCTGACATTGCTTCTCGTTTTGAAAGTCTCCAGGGAGTAGCGGTGAGACCTATAAAGGTGGTATTGCCAAATTCACCTTGGTAATTTTCTAATTGTCTCTTTACTACTTTGTTCCAGGCGGTTTGATGTGCTTCATCTATTAATACAATGTCAGGAGCAAACCAATTGATTTTCCTTCGACTGAGAGTTTGTGCGCTGGCTATCTGAACTTTGGCAGAGCGAGTTTCTTTGTAGCCTCCAGCAATGACTCCACATTCAATGCCGAAGTTAGCAAATTTATTTAGTGTTTGCTTGATAAGCACATCACGATGAACGATGAACAATATAGTTTTACCACTGGAATATTCTTGATGTATGAAGGAAGCAGCAATTATAGTTTTCCCTGCTCCAGTAGGGGCGACAATTAATATTCGGCGGTGGTTGTGCTTGATGAACTTGTATAGATCGTCAATAACTTGGAGCTGGTAATCTCTGAGTTGGGGAATTTGTGATGATGCTATAATGAGGTTTAGAGATAATTGTTGATCTTCTTCCAGGTTTTTGAGTATGCTGCTGTAACAATGAGGGTTGCAGCAGTTTTGTTTGAGATGCTACTGATGGTAAATTCATAAGTTTTCAGTGATTAAAAAATTTTCAGAAGTGATGGGTTGTTGTATTAAGATGTATAATGGTGAAAGTCTATGTGGGTGGGGAGTTGTCGCCTTTGATTATTTCTAAAATTTGGCGATGTGGTAGTTTGGCAGCGATCGCACTACTAGCTGCTCTTACCTTTTGATCGGACATCCGACTGAGGAGACTACTGCTTTGCCCTTTTTGTACAAAGGTTTACCGTTTTTCCCTTTCTTATGCCAGCAGTAGTTCCAATACCAGTGTTTAGGATTGTATTGAGAACGTTGACCTTCTTTGACACGGGGATATTCAACAACTCCAGTCTTTGTTTCGATTAATTTTGTGTATTTATGAAGCCATCCACTGCCCCCAACTGGTTTGTTGGGAGATTTTTCTATAGAGTACTCAGTAGAAACCCTAGAGTCTTTGTTTGGTAAAGTTTTCAGAAGTTGAGCTTTTTCACAATTAATTGGACTATCAGATAATTGGCCAACAGATGTGGATTTGTTGTTTTTTCTACTGCCCCCAACTGGTTTGTTGGGAGATTTTTCTATAGAGTACTCAGTAGAAACCCTAGAGTCCTGATTAAGTCTGGTTTGTAGAGTTTCAGATTTTTTTTGTTTTGGTAGGCCATCTTGAATTAGGCCAGGGATTGTTGATTGATTGAGGCATTCACTGTTTTCTGCTGGTTTGGACTGTGACAGTTCCCTAGAGTCCTCTGTGGAACCGCTACAATCCTGATGGTGGGTGACTCGTAGGTTTTGAGAAATTGCCTCTGGTTTCGTAGTTACACTTTCACTGGATTCCTGGCCATTGTTAAGCAAGCTTGAAAGTTCCTCTAGAGTAAGACTAAAGGGATGGGTTGTTATATGGCCTTCGGGTAGATGCTCGTCACCGGAAAAGGTGTTATAAGATTTGGTAACGCTATCACTCATACATTGTTGTGATTCTGTTTCTGTCGTGTTGTCGGAATTGTTGTTGACGTTGGTATTGTTAATAAAATGTGGATTCATTTGACTTTGGCACTCCTGTTAATAATTAACAATTAGTAATTAACAATTAATAATTATTTTTTGTTGTTGATTTGATGATTGCGATTAAGATTTTTATGACTTCAATACAGTCTTGATTAATTGATTTAAAACCTTTTTTATTAATGTAATCAGCTTGATGTAATAGCTCTAACCAATATTGCGTTTCGTTAGCTTCTTTGATGGCAATCCGCAGTTGATGCACAAAGTCAGCACGGCTTTCCGCATATTCAGATTCACGCACTAAAGCACCAATTGCTGTACCACTCCGAAGTATTTGTTTTGATAAAACATACTCTTTTTATCCTGGTTTAGATATTGTGATAACTTAACTATTCGTAGTGCAAATTTGAAAGATTTGTTTTGGATTACATTATTTTTTCCATGATTTTTAATTCCTAATTATTAATTATTAATTGTTAATTATTAATTGTTTTAGAAAGGTATTAAGTCTTCTTGTGTTGCCGTCTGTTCAGCATTTTGGGAAATAAAGTCTTGCCAACACGCTGTCGCTGCTTTTTCGATGGTGTCGTAGTATGGTCCGAAAACGTTGGGACTGACGTACCATTTGCCAAATCCTGCTTTGTTTTTGCTTTTATTGCAAAGGTTGATTTTCCCGCATTTCTGCGTTCCGTTCCAAACTATGTAAGTCTCACTACGGTTAAACATTGATGTGTCTTTGAGCCAATGTAGTCTTTCAGGATGTTCTTCTGTATTGGTCTGTGACTGTTCTGTGGTTGTGGATGTGTTCAACTCATCAGAAGTTTGACTATCAGTAATATCTAAGTAGGCAGCATTATTTAATAAGTCTTGCCAAGTGATAGTATCATTGTTTTTGTGGCTGTCTTTAATTGTTTGCTCCAAAACGCTATGGTCAATATAATTATTGATATTAACCTCTTTACCTGTTTCTAAGTCATAACAGACTCGATCTATATCAATACCATATAGTTCTTTCATTTTGTCGTTCAACTTGACAGTAGGGAAAAGTGTGGAAGTATTATCATCAAAGGTTTTCATTGAACAGGGATAGAGGTTTTCAGACCCACGGTAAAACCAAAGTACGTTTCCAGAGCGAGAGGTACGGATGCTCTCTAACCCATCAAATACAGCAGTCATTTGGTCGAGCAGGTCTAATGGTAATGGTGAGTTTTCACCTATTTGCTCTGCGTTATTTTCAGGCTTTTCCTTATTAGGGATAAAATCAAACCGAATTACCCATGCTATTTGTTGGTCGTTACCATCAAAGAATTTGTTGATGAATTCTGCGCGTGATAGTTCTGGAAAACCTTCTGCTGCTAAGTCAGAAGTGGGTATATCGGCTAATTTTTCTTGGTAAGGTTGATGGGTGAGTTTGATGTAACCAACTTGCTTACCACCAACTCGATAGCTTTTCGTTAGTGCAGGGTAGAGAAACTCTCCCGGTCTGGCATTCCAGTCATTAAGGAAGCGTTTGGCGTAGCTATCTTTCCACATCCTCCGCGTGACTGTTTTTTGTTCTGATAGTAGCTGTGGTAGGGTTAAACCGAAGCTGATACTTTTGCCATTTACTTGATAGTTTAATTCCTCTACTGGAGGCTTTTTTGTCATTTTTTGCTCACTGCTAGATTCCTGTTCAGAGGTTTGAAGATCAGAGCGTTCGGTTGTTGGTGTGATGACGACTGGTTTGAGGTGATAGAACTTATAGGGGATATTAAGATTTACTAAAAATGCTTCTAGGTCGAAGTTATATTTAGCCAGTTCACCAATTAATTTTTGTTCTATTTCTAGTTCGTTTTCCTCGTTGTGGTGGATGCTACCTACTTTTGTACCGTAATGCCATGCAGTGAGGTCTACCTCATCATGGCTTACCGTAAAACCTTCGAGCTTTTCGAGTTTTACTTTGATGGCATCCATCCAGGTCAGGTCTTCCCAGATTAGGTCTTCGTTGTCATCAGGAAAGCTAGAAGCAGTAGTATTTTCAACGACTTCTGAGTTTTCTTTGTTGGTATTAGTGTTGTTAACAGTAGTTGCTGCTATCAGACCGCCAAATTTCAGTGCAGCAAAGTTTTCTGCTGTGGGTTCATCGCTTAATGCTTCAGTGTGAAGGCTGTCATTTTTAGCTGTCTGTTGAGCTGCAATATAACGGAGCAAACCAATGTTTACTTGTTCTGGCACATTATCCCCGTGGTCTAAGGAGTTCAGCCATTGAATAGTGGCTACTTGTCCATTGACTAACTGTAGTACTCCTTGTAGTCCGCGTCCCTCTTTCCAAGTGGGAGCGACGACGCATCCAGGGATAAAGATGGCTGGATTACTTTTGCCAATATGCTCGAATGGGTCTAGTTCAAAGCAATTATCAAGTGATGCGAATTCTATCGATTCAATTAAACCTTTGATGTCGATTCCGTAGGAGATTTTGAGGTTTGCTATTAAGCCTTCTTCTGCTACTAATTTATTTGGATTTAGTTCGACAGAACCTAGTCTGTATTTCTGTTGATAGAAGGTTAATTTGTTGTTGTTTTTTTGAATGTTTAAGTCGGTTTGGTATGATTGGATTGCTGAAAATAATGTGTCTAATTCTTCTTTTGTTGATTCAATTGTCTGACTGCCATTATTGTTAGGGTTTTTGGGAGAGGGAGTCGGAGTAATGGAGCCTCCATTATTAGTGTCATTATCATCAGTTTGTTCGGGGTCCTTTTCAAATATTTTTTGATGTTTATGGCGTATAGTTTCTGTCAATTCGTTCCAGGGTGGAGTTGATTCTACAAGTTTATTGAGTAGATTATTGGCAGTTTCCAAGTCTTGTTCATTCCAGGTTTCTTTAATTAGTAATTCTTTGATGGGTTCCGAAGTGATGATGTAATTTTCTATTTCAATTGATTGTTCACCTTTGATAATATCAATGGTTAGTTGATTGAGTAGAAATGAATATTGTTCTAATAGATTATTAATCAACTCTTCGTCTGGTTTGATTTCTAAATCATTAACTTTGACGGAGCCTAAGTAATTTTCTAACCATTCTTTACCGTTGTAAGCTTTAAATATTTCTCCTTGACGGATGACGATGAAATTCAAATGATTAGAGAGGCAGTGGAGTGCATTTTGGAGAGTGTCTAGATGGTTCAATTCTTGTTCTAAACTACTTACTCCTGTTAGATAATCACGATAATTACCTAGCTTTTGTTTTTCGATGTCTTCGATTAAAGTACCTATGTCGATGCTGTACAAGTCTTCGAGTAGGTGGTATTCGCGTTCTGGAATTTCTAACGTATCATTGCTTTTGAGAAAGATTGTGCCTAATTGATTTTCTCCCGACAGGATATGAGCTGTGTTTGAGTTTTCTTCCCTAGTTATTTTAAGTAAGTCCGTGTCGTAACTGTTAATGGTGTCCATCAACAATTCAAGGTTGTCAATGATAGGGCAGTCAAACCACCAAGTTGCTCTTTCGATCGCTTCTTCTATCGTCTTGACATCGTTGATAAATCGGGTTTCGTGGGAGACTAGGAAGGGGAAGGTTTTCCCATGTTCTGTGTGAGAAATATCAGTTACTTTTACCCAATTACTACTGTTTTGTGTGTCTGATGAGTAGATAAATATTTGATTATTATCTATGGTTTTTATTACCCAATTTTCTAATAGTAATGGTGTGATTCTTTCTGTGAGTGTTAATGTTTTTCTACTTCTTTGGGGTCAACTTCAACTTCAACCTGTGTAGATTCGTTTTTTGTTGGTAACTTTACTTCTCCAAACTGAGAAAATACTTGTCTAAATTTCTCTATATTTTCTCCCCAATAGACTAGACAATGTGACTGACGTGCGGGTAGTTTTGGTTGGTAATTAACGTCTAGGAATTTAATCCTTCCTTTCCAAAAACAGATGGGTTGATTCCACAGTGGTTTAAACCATTTAGTATCTGTTGATGCTGGCAAGAGAGCGATCGCTTCTGTGACGTTACTGTCATTAACTTCTGAAATCAGTTTCTCTATCCATTTACCAGGACAGCTATAGGGTGGGTTGATGAATACTTTCCCAAACCATACACAAGCAAGTCCATCTTCTCTTATGGTTTTGTGGTATTTTGCTGGTATGTGTTTTCCGTCGTCAGAACAGGGGTCTAGGTCTATTTTTCCTAACACAAGTTCTACTAATTCAACAATCTCTGGTGGTGTGTACCAACAGTCTGAGGATTTTGGTTTAGCTGTTTCTATTTTTGAAGAATTGGATATTGGTGGCTCTTTTTTTACTAAACCTGTTAAGATTTCAGCAAACTCATGAACATCTCCCGAATAGTAAACTTTTTCATACCCAGGACGAAAATACCAATAACTACCGTCGTTATAGCCTACTTCAATACTTTCTTGATTTGGGATATAAGAAGTGCCCAACTTACCTACAGTACAGCTTGAATGACTTTTGACAAACTTACCTCCTACTTTTTCTGGCACATTGTACAATCTCTGTAGAATGGCTTCTACTGCATCGGGTTTACCTGCTTTGAATTCTTCCCAGATAGCCTCCGCAAATAGTTTAGTAGAGTTATCTGGTTGAATCCAGTTTCCTGAGTTGGTTTTTTGTTTAAACTTGATTTCATGCTCATCTTTGATATCGTCCGGAATTATCCGGAAATACCTTTTAAAAGAACCTTTTTTTACTTCTCCGGTACTGCTGTTGTACCAAGTGACAGTAGGAACCGTAGCTACATCTACTATCTCAGCAGTGTCTATTTGGGTATTTTCTGCTGCCTTAAGCTGAGGAGTTATGCTATCTTTTGATTTCTGCTCCGCTAAAACTATATCCGTTTTTATACCTTTCAATATTTCAGCAAAGGCAAGAAGGTCGCCAGAACAGTAAACTTTGTTGCGACCAGGACGGATATACCAAAAGTTACCGTCGTTATGACCTACCTCGATATCTTCATTCTCGATCTGAAAAACGCCAAAAGTTTCATTTAGATGGAAAGTGCCGGAAGTACCTAAATTACATAAAGAAGCAGTAAACTTACCTCCTACTTCCTCTGCTGCTTCGTACAATTTCTGTCGAAAATTTTCAGCAGGTTTTCCTAGTTTGAATTCTTTCTCCACCCTATCTATTAAGGGTTGAGTAGTGGGATTGATATCTTTACTCCACCTCTTGGCGGATTCAGATTTTTTGAGACCTACTTGATGTTGATTTTGTTTGTTGTTCCAAAGTACCCGAAAATACCTTCGTTCGTTCCCTGCACTTACTTCTCCACTGATGGAGTTGTACCAAGTTACATCAACATCTTTTGATGCGTTCTCTGTTGCAGGCAGTTCTGTCTGATTGTCTAGACTATTATCATCTAGACAATTACTACTTTCGGTATATTTTGAGGGTTTTGTGTCCGAGACTACATTTTTTTGTTCGTCTTTTCGATAATCGCCATCAACTATTTCAATTACTCGCAGTGTTGGTGACGGTAATGTTGGTAAGATTAATCCGAGTTGCTCGGCAACATCGGCTCGATATACGGGATACTTTTCGAGTATTGGAGCCAACTCTCCTGTTAATGCGGAAATTTTTGTATCCGCATTACTCATGTCTTCTAGACGTTCTTGTTCTTGCTGTAGCTGGACTTGAAGAATTCTCACCAGCTCTTGTTGGCTTTGTAGATGTATCATAATGAATTTTATTGATATCGTTTACAGAATTTCCTGGTTGCAGACAGTGGGAATTCCGTGTACATCAGAGAGTGGTGGGTTGCGGGGGTTAATTGAAAATCTTGTATATACGATTCGCGATCTGAAATAACACAACTGCAGCTATATACAGTATAGTTTGGTATTTTTTGAACGATCGATCGCAGTTCAAGATTTTTAACATGAATGCAATATTACTATGATGCAACGGAAGTACGGATGGAGTGATGCTCGGCTCAAGTGCAACTAACTGCACTTGATTACACGGGGAGCGATCACTACATCCTATCCGGTTAGTACAACCCACTTTTGATTCAGTTGATGGGCCAATCGGCGTACTTTTCGAGATGGTTTGTTCTGGCCATTAATCCAGTGGCCAATAGCTCGAACCGAAACTCCTAGAGCTTCAGCTAATGTAAAACGGGAAATATTAAATTTTGTTAGCAGTTGTAGTGGGTCCAATTCTGCTGTTTCGATTTTTGGAGGGAACGGCAGTGGCCACTTATTTAAAATCTGTAAAAGTTCCCAGGCTAGTCGTTGAATAGTCCGGCTTGGGTTTGTTGCGCCACACATCCATCTCGATACGGCAGATGGATTGACTCCCAGGGCTTTTGCTAGTTGCGTTTGGGATAGCCACTGGAATTGCAAAAGTAGGGAGGCTGGATTTATATCCTCGAAATGTGCTATATTCATGGTTCAAGAATTTTTTAATTATCGTTTTTGGCTATAGGGAAGCTTGTAACCTTCCTTGTAGCTTTTTATTTAGCTTAAAAGTAACCAAGTATTACTATACAGTCAAGCACCATCCACAAAATGTTTTTTGAATAACTGACGGAATTCGTTGATGATGTTGGCCTGTTTAAGTATGACCTTGACATAGTCTGGATGCCCTTTGAAATCAGCTCCCCAGTTTTTTATAGATTGCTCGGTAAAGCCTGTGACTTTTGCTAGCTCTTCGATACAACGAGCTTTATAGCCTCGCTGTTCAGGTAAAGTCTTGTAAAGCACAGGGACCCATATTTGACAATACTCTTCAGGACTCATGCCAGTTTTGATATATGAATATTTTCTACATGGCATTTTGTTATAGGCATTGTCTAGGGTGAATTTGAACTATATCTATATCTATAGTAATCAATAGTTACCTTAAGTTCACAGGACTGATTTGTTTAATGTCTCTGGCGATCGCCATAAAACTCAACTCATTCTATAAAAATAGCTATTACCATTAATGTAACGTACTTGTTTTATTATGTCAATCTATTTTTACAGGATATAAGCAAAAAAAGTTTGATGTGAGGCAATAATAGAGTAAGTACATTACAATTAACTTATGTCTCGGACTCGCAAAGGTTACACGCAACTTTCTGTTTATCTTCCAACTCCCATACATCGTGCTTTTCGTACACTGTGCTTGGACTCGGAAGTATCTATGACTGAATGGATTGCAGAAAAAGTTGAAGAAGCTGTGCGCGAAACGGGATACTATAGAGCAAAGCCAGTTCAAAACTACGATACGCTTGCTGATTTTGTTAGGGATAATTTAGACTTATTGAAAAATTCAAAAATCACGCAAGATCATATAGACGCAATGCTCAAGGGTAAGAAACCTAACGAGCTGAATTTACTAAGGTTAGCAACTACTTTGCGAGTTGATATTGATGAACTGCATGAGTTGTATGCTCGAAGTTTTGATGATTAAACGATCGCTACACAGCTAAATTAATTCAAGAACAATAGCTTTTGAAAACTATTTTCTAGAGTGCATTTTCAGCCTTGAGACTTTGCACAGTTGATGTTTCAGCCTTGATGCACGGCATTGCGTCTAGGCTTTTTTTTTGTTATGCTTGTATATTAATAACAATACTTGTATACGCCAAGTATATTTTGTATATATTTGTATAGAAAAATAAACGATATATGCTCTAAGCCTTACAGTTGTCGAGTTTGAGCATTTCTCGTAGAAAAATGGTATAAATTTCATATATAAGTCCAAATAAATTATAGATATATAGAAATATGCCACGGACGACGCCGACTTTTTCTGATGAAACTTATGAAATATTACAGGAGTGGGCCAAAGAAGAAAAAAGGACAGAAGCAAACTTAACAGAATATATTGTTGAAAGAGTTATAAATCTCTCTCAAGAAGGCCAAGTTATCCCTGGTTTGCCTTTCCCGCAGAGGCTAAAAAAAGCAGAAAAACTCTCGTTTGATTTTTTGAAATCTTTGTATAACAAGCAGCAATTGCCTCCGGAGCAGGTACTCTTGTTGGCTCGTAAGTTAAATATTCCTGTAGAAAGCTTGTTCAATATTCAGAATGCAGTTATTGAAAATGGCGATTCAAAGCCACCTGGAGTTCGGAATTGATTACTTGAGATTAACTTCTGCTGCTGAAGTTGATTCTATTCTTGAAAATTGGGGGATAGATTTGTTGAAAACAGCCAAGCTTTTGAATAGTGATTTTCATCTGCAATGGGATGAAATAATCGACGATGCAGGAAATAGACTTGCTTAGAAATTTAGGATCTAGGGAAATAGCAAGTCCCGTCGTTCAATAGCATGAAATTTTCCGATAGCAAACGCTATCGGAAGGAATCAATAACATAAATCATAAATCTTATAGTTTCAACCGAAATCTGTATGCTGAACCAACAGCTACTCCTAATGATGTAAGGTGGCCTGTGGCATAGGTTGAATTTTGTGGGAAGCGAGCGCTGAGTGGATTTAGCGAGCGCTCCAGTAATATTCTCTGATGGTAAATGATTTTATGTTACTCACTACATATAGTGTTTTACCTAATTCCTAATGATTTTAAGTGATATATATAGCGTCTTTGCGTAAGTTTTGATCGTATCTCCTTATCTGTATCAAAAATGTGTTCTCAAAAATTTATCGGACGAGAAAAAGAGATTGAGCAATTTCTCCAATATTTAACCCAGTCGCCTGAAGCCCCTCAAAATCCTTTGTTGATTATTAATATTCATGGACAAAGTGGGATGGGTAAGACCTATCTTTTGCAACAGTTTCGGCATTTAGCATTGGAGTCTGGGAATTTATCAGTTTATCTTGATGGAGATGAAACTGATATTCCTACCATCATGGGAACTGTAGTAAAAAAGTTAGGAGAAATTGATTGTAATTTAAGGGATATTGAAAAATATATTTTAACTAATTTTCCTACTTTTTCTAGATTTATTTCTCCGTTGAAAAAGTTATCTTCGGCCAATCCTCAATTATTTGTTGACCAAAATTTTAAGAAGTTTAACGATCAATATAAACTCTATCTTCAATGTCGCTCAAAGATAGACAACGACCCAGAAAAACCTCAAGGGTTATCTAATTTTGTTGGTAAAACAACGGCTAAAGTAGGATTGAGTTTCGGTAAAAAAGTTCCAGGAATTGATACTGTTTTAGAGTTTTTCGATGATGAAGAATTAAGTAAACAAGCAGAGGAGTGGGCTGCTTTTATAGCAAAAAAGTTTAACAGTAAAGATGAAAAGAGTTTAATGCGCGATCCTCTTAGCATTCTTACTCCTTTATTTTGGGAAGGATTGAAAAACTTAACTCAAGAAAAATTAGTCGTTATTTGTTTTGATAATTATGAAAGAGTAACAGAGAATGTAGGTATATGGTTAAGAAATTGCTTGGATGAAGATTATGGTAAAATCCCTCAAACTTTGATTTTTGCTATTGCTTGCAGGAAAGAAATCAATCTTTTTCAATGGGCAAATTATGAAGATAAAATAGAACGTATTTGTTTACAGCCTTTTACAGAACTAGAAGCAAAACAATATATTGAAAATAAGGGTATTACTGAAAATAATAAGGTTAATAACATATTACATATTTCGGGCAAAATTCCAGGCGTTGGTGAAGCGCGGGTATGATTTGAGAAAAGAGCGATATAGCTGCCGCACTTGCTCCGCCAACGCTAAATTAGGCAGAAAAATTATGGAATGTCCAGAATGTCAATCAACTCACATCAATAAAAATGGCCAAAAAAAAGGAAAGCAAAACTATATGTGTGTAGAATGTGGTCGTCAATTTATTGATTGCTATGAAACTTATAGAGGTTATAGTGATGAACTCAGAGATGAATGCTTAAAAATGTATGTTAATGGTATGGGCTTAAGAGCAATATCAAGAGTCAAAAAGGTACACCATACTACAATTATCAACTGGGTTAAACAAGTAGGAAAACTATTACCCGATTCTTACTCTCCTGAAAAATTCCTCAAGTAGGAGAGCTAGACGAATTACAGACATTTGTAGGCTCAAAAAAAACAAAATTTGGCTATGGACGGCAGTAGATCATTTTGAAAAAGGAATTTTAGAATGGGTTATTGGAAATCGTAGTGGAGAAACATTTTATCCTTTATGGGAAAAAGTCAAAAAATGGGAATGTTATTTTTATGTGACAGATGGATGGAAAGTATATGCCAATTTTATTAATGATGGGGATCAAATTATCAGCAAAACCTATATGACCAGAGTAGAAGGAGAAAATACTAGACTTCGCCACTATCTTGCCAGATTACATCGAAAAACTCTTTGCTACTCAAAATCTTTAGAGATGTTAAAGCATTCAATTCGCTTACTGATTCATTATCTAAATTTTTTGGATGTTCCAGTTCCTTATAGACATTCACAGCGATCGCTCTTTTCTCAAATCATACCCGCGCTTCACCAACGCCATATTTTTTACTTATTACATGAAACCGAGAGGAATTTTGGCATAAAACCAGACAGATTATCATACAGAAAGAGGGATTCCCATTATCATCCTCATCATCCTCACTTGTTTACCATGCGTACTAAATGCAGTTGTGCTACATCCTTTAGAACTACCCTGTCTTATGTACTGGGAAAGAAAGAATCTACACTAATCGCCACTAATATCCCTGTTCGATCTGTAGAGACCAAAGAAGTCACTAATGAAATCATTAAATATATGACCGCACGAAGTCAAAACAGGGGAGCAAAAAAAAGTTGTTACCATGTTTCTATATCTCCAGCCGACAAAGATATACAGATAGGGATCTCCCACAGAAAGTGGATAGATATATCAGAATCTTTTACTCAAAAAATAGGACTTGAAGACAATCAAAGAGTATATGTAATCCATGAGGATACAGGTCGCCCCCATTTACACTGTGTCTTTAATCTCATCAATCGCAATGGCAAAATATCGCACCTACACAATAATTACTATCAGAATCAAGCTGCGTTAAAAGAAATAGAAAAAGAGTTTAATTTAGAAGAGACCTGGAGTAAAAATCATTGGCTGCGTACAACCTCATCGAACTTATCACACATACAAGAACATCTTAATAATCACTTCCGGAAGTATCGTTTGTTTCTTGAAGATTTCAATCTAAACGACCTTTTCGTAGGGGATTATAGATTAATTCTAAACAATAATCATCTAGGTGTTTATGGCAGTAATTCTAATACAATACCTTTGATATCTGCGCATTTTACCACAGATAGATGGCTAATAGAACATAAGAATACTCAGCAAGAACTTCTAATATTCCAGCAATTGGACAAAGAAATACAAAATTACTTGAAAACACAGCAATTTCAGAAACGTCAGACGAAAAAAAGCGAAATAGAACTATGAATAATTCAAACACAACTTTATATGCACTAAAACCTATATATATTTCTACTCTAGATATAACCCTATTTTGTCAGGATAAAAATGAATATATATCTGTTTCTGATTTATCCAAAACAATCAAAAAATACACTGGGGACAATATACCTACGCATCGTTTTACTATATACCAGTTTAACAACCTAAATTTACTTATTTTCAAGGATGCCTTGAAAATATTAAATATTAAACTAAGTTGCAGTCAACTACTATCATTTTGTACAAACATCATATCCGAATTATTTTTATCTTATGTGCATGAGAATAATACAGAAATATATCGTGCTGAATTGAATGACTGCAAAGAAAGCATCATCAACTTAGGTATAGTTAATACTAAACTGGAAACAGAATTAAATCATTGGCGATCTTTATATGGCGATCCTAAAGCCAAAAAAGTATAGATAATAAGGCTTGGTAGCCATAGGCCATCTTTAGTATAAATAAGTTTCAAGGGTATGGCTACTTTTACAGCGCTTTTCATTTGAGTAGACTACAAAATTCTTTTGGTGCGCGGGAGTAGGGAGTAGGGAGTGGGGAGCAGACAGTAGGAGAATACTTTGGCCACTGTAAGTCTATCTATTTGAAAACCGCTATAAGTAGACTACAAAATTCTTTTGGTGCGCGGGAGTAGGGAGTAGGAGAATGCTTTTGCCACTGTAGTCTATCTATTTGAAAACCGCTATAATCAACCATTTTAGGACAAAGAAGTTTTTCGATAGCATTTGCTATCGGAAAAAACAGAGCATTTTTAAGAGTTGCCTTCGGCAACCCTTAAGAATACCCTCAGAAATTAATCAGAATTGACACTCCACGGACTGAAAGTCGCGTGGATTCTTAAGCGGAACAAATTTGCCGGACTGAAGTCACGTCAAATTTTACCCTTAATGGCATAGCCAAAGATGCCTCTAATCTGTCCGGGATAAACCCATTCAGGTTGCTTTTGACTCCAATGTTGGCAGCACCGTTAGCATCAGCATTTATCAATTTTCCTTTCCTAGTCTTGTACAAACCACGCTTTATTCGTTTACCACTAAAACTATATTCCGTGGGATTATCAGCATTATACACAGGTATTAAATCACCATCTAAAAAGCTAGCTTTAGAAGTATAGGATTCTTCCTGTTCAGTGTAGGTCAAACCATACCTATCACACATAGCTTTTAGTTTAAATCTAAAATTATGGTGTGGTATTTGTACAAAATTTTGGTTAGTTTTTTTGCCTAAATTGATATTTTGCTTCATGCCAGGATTTACACCTAAAACTAGAGTAGATATTCTATTTTCAATACACCAGTTGATTAAATACCTAGCAGCTTTATTCAAGTAATCTCTGACTTTATTATTCCGATTTACCGTAATGCTAATTTGTCTCTTTGTTAAACCTTTAATGCCCTGTTTGTCTTTTATAGACTGCAATCTAGAATTTTCTTTGTTGTACCACTGGTTGATTGATTTAAGTTTTCTACCGTCTAGAATAAACGATGACCTAGTATTTGATACACAAGTAGCTAGATTGTCTAAACCTAAGTCTATTGCTACTATATTATCTGTCTTTACTGCTGGTTGTGACTCCTATTCCGTAATAAATTCTACTTCAAAAAAACTAGCATTAAATCTAGGTATTATTCTAACTTATTTGAGATTCTTATCTGCTAATCTTTCAGGAAAAGGTATTTTTACTGCACCATATTCAGCCTTGAATTTCCTAGACATTGGAATATTAAAATATCCATCTTTCACCCTAATTCGAGGTATTATTAAAGGGAAGTACCCCTCTTTATTGAGATATCTAGGCATTCGTATTTGTTCAAACCTATATAGACTTTCTTTGGCCTTTTGGATTAAGTTGAAAAATGACTTAAAAGACCGATCGACAACTTTTAAAATTTGCTGTGCAATATCGGTTTGAAGTAGCTGATAATTTTCATTGTCTTTACAATAATGATAGTTTGATTCATACCTCAGATATCCGCCCTTAGAAAAATAGAATTGTCGTACCGAATAAAGACCGACATTGTACATATTTTTGGATAATCTGCACAATTGTCTTAATGCTTTAAATTCCTGGCTAGACAAATTTCTAATTTTGTTCTTTTGGGTTAGGTACATACTTCATTTGTCGCTGTATAATAACTATATTAGCATTAGCGAAATAACCTCAAGTTGTCAATGTGACTACGGGTTCAAACCCGTCGCATCGTTTGCATCCAGCCGTTAAAACTGGCAGGTTTCCCGCTTCCCGAATTTTTTGTGATGAAAATATAAGTAGCCTTTCATCTTATTGTACTATCTCCTATCAACCTCTGTTTTAGGTTAGTGGTAAGGATAAAGTTACAACTGTACCGACATTCACTTGAGAAAATACCTCTATTTTGCCTTCTAAATCCCCAACTAATTTTTTGACTACAGTCATCCCCAGACCATGCCCTGCTATATTATGCTGAACTTTTTGAGAACGCCAACAACAATCAAATATATATGGGACTTCCTTCTCACTATCCATGCCTATCCCTGTATCTTCAATAATTATTTTGATACTTGTGTGTTCGTACTCAGCCAATATCAAAATAGAACCCGCAACCGTATATTTTAAAGAATTGGTTAGCAGATTAGTTAATATCTGATGCAGCACATTTTTATCTATGTTGAGAGGAGGCAAAGAATCACGAACTTCCACAATAATATCTATACCATTATTGTTCAAAAATCTTAGCTGTAGGACTATATTGTTTATTAAATCATGGATAAAAAAGGAGAATTATCTGATGTTTTTCTGAAAAAAGAAGCTTTTTCAGGATCAAAATTGACTATTATTTCCTCAATTCGCTCTATTTCATCAACAACAATCTTAAATTCATCCGTTTTTTTTTCACAAAAAAAGCCTTTGAGAACTGATATAGGTGTAAGCAGTTCGTGCTTTAAAAATCGACAAGTATCTTGATTTTTTCTATCTGTTTTATCTGATATTGCTGCTATTTTACAACCCATTACAAAAGAAATAATATTAACACGAACTGGGCAATATAACTCTGATAACTCAGGCTTGTAGACCTCTGGTACTGAATAATATTCTTGCTCGGTATAATATTCTTTTTCAGGATAGACAGATAGTAATAACGACACAAAAAGTATGATACCTTTTGTTACATTAAGCCAAATGTCGTATATGAGCATCGTCTTTTATGAAAGCATTATCATTATAAGAATAACCCAAGTGTCTATTACTTTCAATTAAAATATTGGCTGCACCTAATTTTTTCTTGATTCTATGTATGTTTGTACTCACTACACTGTACGAACAGCAAGCACCCCATAAATGTAAGCCTATATCTCTTCTATTTACAAAACGTCCGGCGGATTGAATTAAAAGTTTAAACAAGCGTAATTCTGTTTCAGTGAGATAAGTTTCTTTTTCTTCCTCATCAGGAAGATTTATATATACCCGCCCATTAGGCAAGATGCGTAAATATTTAGTTTGTATTTCTAAATCAAATTGATTCCGTGACACAGGAAGATCGCGATGCCCTCTGGTAGACATTAGTGCCAACCGAATAGGGAGTTCTTCATAATCAATAGGCTTACAGATATAATCATCTATCCCTATTTTGTATCCTTGAATTTTACTTTGAGTACTGATCAATCCTGTCAGCATACAAATATAAGGGTCATACTCATTTATTTTGGTGCGGACATACTCACAGATGGTATCGCCACTTATGTCTGGTAAACATCGATCTAATAATATCAAATCAGGTTTGTATGCATTTATTAGCAATATACCTTCTTCACCTGTAGAAGATGTTTTGATTTCCCAGTTAGGGATTTTTGTTTCCAAAATAGTCTTTAAAATTATCAATTGATTTGAATTATCTTCGATAATCACAACTCTTTTTACAGTCATTATTACTCCTGTTTTTGTAAAGTTTTATTAAGAAAAAGCTTCATAATATACAATATTTTTTATACAAAAATATCTCAAATTTTTTGATATTATTCTGTTCTTTATATTTAATTAAAGTTTATTGCATCTAAGGGGTTGCTTTAGCTAGTAGATGGGTTTAATTATCCGTAAAACAGTGAAGGTAATTCAAAGCGTTTTAATATCTTAAAAATAGCCTTCCAGATTCTGTTTCAGACTCTTATTACAATAAAAAAATAATTGGTAATTACTCTATTTGCTAGTGTTGAATCCAATAATTTTTATGAAATTTGACATAATGCACTTTAAATATACATAAACTGTACAAGAAAATTTATTGTGATTAACTCGTGACCGACTTGTGACCTACTTGTGACCGAACTGTAAATCAAACACAATATTTGGAGAATATTTTTGACTAATATATTTTTGTAGACAAGAGATAAATGCAATAATGGTTCAAACTCAAGATGTAAATGTACAAGATTCCATACCAAAAAAAATAGATGAAAATGATGTAGATGTACAAGATTCCATACCGAAAAAATTTGATAAAATTGTTGTTGTGGCTGATTTTGGAGGTATGGGGACTAAAGCTATTGCTTCTGCAAATAAAAGGATAAAAATATAATTTTACCTATATTTATGGGTTCTGAAATTGCTAATGTCAGTCGTAGTTCAATCGAAATATTGGAAAAAGAAACATTTAGTAATTATGGTGAACCAGAGCATAGAGCATGGTGTGGTGTGAAGGACGCACATTACAAAGTTATTGGTAGTTTAGCAGAAAAATTTAGTGGATTTACTTTGTTAAAACCTCCAAAGTATGAATTAGCGATATTCAAAACTTTAGCCCTTTTGTGGGTGATCAAGGAGAAATGGAATCTACCATCAAAGTTTGCCATTTATTTTGGCCTACTCATACCTCCTGGGGAGTACAATGATAGATTTGAATTAGAAAAATTGTTAAAACAAGCTTGTCAAAGTTTTAATACTCCTTCTGGAGAGATGTCTGTTACGCTTGAAGATTTTGATTGCAAACCAGAAAGCGCAGGAATTACGCTCTATCTAAAAAACAACCCTAAATATAGGTTCAATCAGCAAAACTTTTCTGTAGTCATGCTAGGTTACAGAAATGCCAGCTTGATTACTTTCAAACGTGGGCAACCTATCAACAAATACTCTTCTGATTTAGGGATGAATTTTATGATTGAAAAATTCAGAAATTTTACCTGCAAAAAAAACCCTGTATCGGAATTATTACCAATAATTGTAGCTGCCAACTCTGATTTGGAAAATGCGAATACATATCTTAATAAATTAATAGATACTACTTTTATAAACAATACCGTATCCCAATTACAGAGATTGAAAGATGGTCTTCATCTTTCTCGCGCCGAATATTTTGAAGCTTTAAAAAATTGGCTATTAGAATTTATACCGTTTGATAATAATATCGTCGTCTTCTGTGGAGGTACTGCTGAATTTCTAAGAAGTGAGATACATTATTTTAATGGGACACGGAATAATGAGATGTTTATTTTTGATGGTATAAAACCTCCTAACAGGATAGACAGATATTCATTGAAAGAACGAATATATGACCTCTATTGTTACTATTTATATTATCTACCAACTTGACACCAGTGATTTACAATGTGCTATCGAAGTGTAAATCAGAACGCAACTCGCAGAAGATGATCGACAATAACAGTAAGTATTCTTATGTTCGCATCAAATATAAAACTGGGGGCACAGATGAGATACTTTTTAATTATTTAAAACAGAAAGATAAGCCTTTAAAAAGTATCATTTTAGAAGCTCTAGAAATACTTTGGTTGCCCTACGCCTTAACATCTGTAGAATCTTCTCCAGAAACTATACATAATGAGGTTGAACTATCTTATCAAAAATTTATCAACCATTTTCAGCTAATGTGCTTAATGCTTGGGTGTAAGTCTTTACAGCAACCTCTAGCAGTAACAAATCAAGCACAATTTCCTAATGGAGCAAAAGGAGAGAAGGTAGACGAAGAAGAAGAATTAGATGATGAACAACAATTAGATAAAGATCGAGAAATATTTCAAAATGGAGAAACTATAAATTTTTAAAAGGAGGATTAACATGAATTGTATACATTTAGTTGATGGGGAGAAAGGCGGAGTAGGAAAATCCGTTGTTGCTCAAGCTATGTTTTACTATTGCCTTCAAACTTTAAGGTTAATCGGGTCAAATTCTCTCGAAAAAGAACGAGTAAATTCTTTATTAAAGAACGAGCTTACTGGCTTGACAAAGGAGGTTGATATTTTCAATGATGAAACTAGAGAAAACTGTCAATATATCCCCTTGATTTTGATTGATGCAGATCGAACTAATCCTGATGTCAAAAGAGTTTACGCTCAACAGTATTCATAATTGTTAGTAGAAGGTTTTTTTACTGAAAACCTTCGGGAACAAAAAACTGCTGATTCTATTTTTGATGCTTCTATTGGTAAAATCGCTATCGTAAATGTTCCATCAGCAGCAAAACGCGCAATAGATTCTTGGTTTTCCATAAATGACTTATTCGGCCTAGCAGAATCTTTACCTACTCCAGTAAAATTTGTCAGGTGGTTTGTTACTAATGGCGAACATAACAGTATGAATTTATTTGTTGATTCTATTAACAAGTATTCCCACAAAATGACTCACGTTTTAGTGAAAAACCACCACTTTAGTGATGATTGGAATTTATTGGAAGAACCTGTATATGCAACAGCTATTTCAAAAGCTTTAACTATAGATTTTCCTACACTTAAAGAATCTTGTGCTACTGAAATTAGAGGTTCGGAAATGTCTTATGAACGGGCGTTAAATGGAGAAGGTTATTTTAGAAACAAAGTAGTCGATCGCCATGTTGTTAAAGTTTTTATTGATAAATTTTCAGCTATTTTTAAACAAACCGAACAATTCAAAAACTTAGAGGAATTAGGGCACAATCTCTATGATAACAATCTTTCAGGATTTTCTACCAGCCCTTTGTCTATCAGTCCTGAAAATACTATCACAGCCAACAACACTGTAGAACAGGTAAGTAATGAAAAAACCAATGCCAGATATACCGCTACAAAATCACAAAAATCCAGTAAATCAAGTAAGTAGTAAACTCGAAGAAGTTAGAGTTGTAGAGGAAGTCCATAGCCAAGCGACGACCCCCGATCCACATTCCTTTAATAATTTCCAGGGGAAAAACTTACTAGATGAACTACTAGAAGGAAAACCCGATGCTTACAAAGCTAAGTTAGAAGGATTGGTGAGGACAACAGGAGTTACTGTTGACGACCCTATATTTCTCATCTTAGTGGCTTCAGGGAGACTAGAATTATTATTAGACGAAGCTCCTCAAACTTTCGGACATATTCTTGATTGCTGGACTTTAGAATTAGAAACTTGGCGAGATAAACTAAAAGTGAGCATGGAGCTAGCACAAAGAACTTCCGTGCTTGAACAACAGGCAGCGATCGCATCTGCCGTGGCCTCTTCTCTGAATACTGCCAAAACTGAAACCACCAAGCAATATCTCAATGCCGTACCCTGGGCTAGTGTTACTGCTGGAGCTTGTGTGCTGGGAGGGATAGCAATCGGATTTCTCAGTGGGATGACAGTGCCACCTTACTTACAAGGAGGAATAGATCCTAGTAGTCCTGTCAAATTAACTCGCGTGCAGGCAAATGCTCTTGCTTGGGCTATGAGTCCAGAGGGGAAACAAGCTAAAAATATATTAGATTGGAATAAGGATTACATTAATTCAGGCCAATGTCTGAATGATGCTAAAAATCTCAAAATTAAGATGAGTTATAATAATCGACCAGTCAAAGATGGTTTTTGTACTCTTTGGGTTAAGCCTCCACAGGAACGTAGTGCAAGCAATTAAATTTAAGGATAGCGTCAAATTAAGATGATTGAAATCAATATTAAACTGGCAAAACCAAGTAGTAGTAAAGAATATTTGCTCGGAGAAATTTGCCATCAAATTTTTGCTAAACTCACATCTTGCACCAACAAAAGTTGATATGAAGAACAATAACTGAAATACTTATCTGATCGGAGGTGGGAGTTAGTTATCTCTTCTCAATAGAGAACTATAATGAAGAAGTAATAAAAACCAGAGGGTAAATTAATCTTACTCTACCCGATGACCTGCTTTTTCTTCATCGGGATATAAATCTAACCAACTTTCATAAAGTGCTTCGATAGCTGAAGTTAATTGCTCAATTTTACCTCTTCTAATCACAGCATTCACTCCATCTATATGTGCTTGACTTCCTGCTTTTCCTAAATGTTTAAAACGCGAAAATTCCCCTTTTTTATTACTTTTTGGGAAAACAGATCTAGACCCTTTGAGTTGATAATACCAATAATGATATTTTTGCCCTTTGGCTTGATACCGTGCTACATAACAATCAGCAGGAGCAACCCATCCTGAAGCTTCAATTTCTGATTTTTCACGTTTTAAAGCAGCTATAGCTTCTCTAATACGGTCTGCTCGCTCTGCTATTTCTAGATTACTGTTGATTTTAGCCATTTTTTGAGCTTTTTGATTATGGAATATGTTATTATAGTTCTCTATTTTAAACAGAGAACTATGTTGCCTCACCCCATTTTATCCCAAGTTGACGAATTACTCTGCTCTTTAAAAGAATTAATGCCCACAATTTATCAAAAGAAACTCTAGAATCTGTTTTAGGCTTGTTTCTACATAGTCAAGGAAATGCTGTTCCTCATCATTGTCAAACCAAATCAGAAAGTGCTATTAGTCGCTTCTTAAATCATTATAATTGGTCAACTCGTTCTCTGATACGCACTGTTCGTTCTTTCATTCTCAACTTAGTTTTATCTGAAAGAATAAAAGGACGAAAACTCATTTTACAAGTTATTCTAGATTTAACAACTCTTGAAAAAGTAGGGAAGTTTGTTCATCTAAAAGAATTAGTTAGAGTTTATAATCATAAAAAGGTTTACACATCGTTGTTCTTTACTTAGTTATAGGTAATTGGCGATTTCCTTGGAGTTTTCGTGTATATAGAGGCAAAGGAACCTCATCACCTTCTCAACTGGCTTTAAAATTACTGAATACATTGCCTTCTATTTTGACAAAATCTTTCCCAATTTATGTTTTAGGAGATACAGCCTTTGGGACAATTAAATTCATTGAAAAACTCCGTGACAGTTCTTTTAATCATCATGGAATTCTTGGCATCCCTAATACCAGAAAATTAACTGATGGACGTAAAGTGTCTGAACTAAAAACTCGTGGACAACAAGTTTATCTAAACGGCTTAAATTTTCCTGTCTTCTTATCATGGGTTTGGCTAAAACGAGATGGAAAAAGAGTTAAGCGATTTGTTATTTCAACTAAACCTATGAAGGGAAAAACTATCGTCCGTTGGGGAAAACGTAGATGGCAGATTGAAGGTTTCTTTAAAACGGCCAAACATCAATTTAGTCTCCATCGTTTTGGACAAAAAACTTTATTAGGGGTTTATCGTTGGTTAATTCTTTCTCTCGTCTCTTATTTATTAGCTTATTGGATTTATTTACATAATGGTTATTTTGATGATTTAGATTGGTATGATTCAGCCGAAAAAGCCTTAGTTTTGCTCTTACCTCAGATTTTACTCCTTTCCCTTATCAAAAAATTAAAGTTACTAAATCCTTGGTTTTATAAACACGGTTTGGAACTTTGTCTTGTCAGGTGCAAGATGTGAGTAAAGCTTTTCCTGAATATTTCTGTCCAAAAGTGAAAACAATCGAGTCTTTGATCAAAGAAATAACTCAAATAACTAATATAATTAACTGCCCTAAAATTTATTTAATTTTAGAGAAAAGCAAAGCTAGTGCTGAATTAATTGAACTGGCTTTACGCTTAAGAAAATACTTCTTAATAGTCTGGATACCCGAGACAGGGAAAAATTTAAGCGGTTTTCCACACAATAAAGCAAATTATCAAGAAGTTGTTAAATTTCAATTGCAACAACTTTAATAATCAATACTCCGGCATTGATAAATTACTAATTGTTAATAATTAATTATTTTCAATATGTAGTTACTGTCAAGCGATCGCCTATCTTTAAGCCCAACTCATTCGCACGTCCACCTTTCAATTCAATTACGCTATCCACAATCACTCCAGAATCATATATAGAACATTTATCTGTATAACAAGGAGGCGCGTTGGGGACTAACCCTTGCACAATACTATTCCTAATAAAGATAATATCCAGACTGATTAAGCAATTCTTCATCCACAGTTTTACTCTTTGAGGAGGTTTAAACTCAAACAGCATCCCGCGATCGTCGGGTAAAGAAGGTCTAAACATAAGCCCGATTTTTCTTTCTTTTTGGGTGTCAGCGACTTCTAAGTCTATTTTTAAATCATTAATAATAACTTCTGCTGTAACTGGCAAGTATTGAGGTCTAGAAATACTTCTTACTCTATTTGTATAGACACCAAAACTAACATATATTACTAAAGCACTAAAAATTAGAAATATTTGAATATTATTATTTTTTGGCATGGGTTGAAATTACTTTAAAACTTATCAAATATAATAATTAGTAATTAATTATTGGACTTTGGACAAAAAAAAGTAGTTAGCGTAATAGTTACACTAACTACCAAAATTAAGGTTTAAAGACCGAATTCATACTGGAATTATCTTTGTTTTTGACATTATTTATCATCCCGAAGATCATAGGATGGGTCTGGTTCAATTTCTCCACCAAAACAAATATCTAAATAACTTTCTTGAAGGGAATGAACAACTCTCTCCAACTCATCAATAAGATTCCTTCGACTCATTTTTTCAACTGCATCAATATGAGCTTCACTACCCGCTTTGCCTAAATATTTATATTTAGTTTTTTTCTGACTATCAGTAGCCATAGGAAAAATCGGTGAAGCAGATTGTAATTTATAATAATAGTAAAGTTTCTGATTTCTATTGACTTGATAACGGATGATATGAACTTCACGAGGAATCACCTCTCCTTCTCGTTCAATTTTCTTAATTTTCTGCTTCATCTGACGGATTAAACCCTGAATTTGTTTCCCTCTAATGGCTGCAGGTTGAGTGGTTTGCTTGGATTTCGGTGTAGACATGAGACTGAATAGTTAAGAAAGGATTTATGTTGGCGTAAAATATACACTAACATTCAGAGGTGTATTATTCACAACCATGGAAAATCAAGAAAACAGTCAATCAATCAAGGAGTTCTTATCCTGGAGGCAAAACCTTTATCATGGAGTTAATGCAAGAATTGAAACTATTATAGAATTAGTAGATGCCCTTTCATCAAACTCCATCGCAAGTTCGGTAGTAGAATTGTCTGAACATCCTTTATTTCGACGAAATTATAACAGTTTATATAAAGGAATTCAAGAATTTTTACCTGATAAAAATGATGATAATTACTCACAACAAGTTAATTACTTATTAGAGGCTGCGTCTCAAACAATTCCTACTCCAGTTTCCCGACATTTTCATTTATTTGGAATTGATACAACTCCTTGTCCACGTCCTTTTTCAGCTACATTGGCCGACAAAACTTTTATCAATTATCCCAATCCAATTAAAGGAAATAAACCCATTAGTATTGGCCATTATTATTCAGTTATATGCGCTTTACCAGAGAGAATAGCAACAGGTAATGTACCTTGGGCTGTTCCCTTATTAGGAGAAAGGGTTCCCTCGTCAGAAAAGGCTACTAACATTGGTAATAAACAACTGGAAAAAATCTTTAAAACTGCTTCTTTCTCTGGAGAGAAGTTATCAGTTTTAGTTGCTGACAGTTTCTACAGCCAAAGAAATTTTATTGGAGAACAAGTCAAGCATAAAAACTTAATTACCGTGACACGAGTGAGAAGCAATCGAGTCTTTTACCGTCAATTTATCAGGAAAGAACACCAAGCAATTACTTCAGGACATCCCCGTTGGTATGGAGATAAATTTGACCTGAAAGATGAGAATACTTGGCATGAACCTACGGAGGTTAGTCAATCCATTTTTACTACTAGAAAAGGTCGTCAATTGACAGTAACAATTTCGGGTTGGAACCAGATGTTAATGAAAGGAACTCAGAACTATAAAATGAATCGTTATCCTTTTACTTTACTACAAATTAATATTACTGATGAAGTAGGTAATCAGATTGGGAAACCGATGTGGTTAATTGTTATTGGTTCTCGACGTCAAGAGTTAAGTTTGATTGATTGCTATGAATCTTATCGGCAACGTTATGACATAGAACATCTGTTCCGATTTGGTAAACAAAGATTATTAATGACAGCTTATTCAACCCCTGATGTTGAACATGAAGAAAATTGGTTCAAATTAACATTAATTGCTTATGTTAATTTATGGGCTGCTAGGAATTTAGCCATTGTTTTACCCCGTCCTTGGGAACATTATTTGAAGACTAATAAATCAGTTAAAATCACTCCCAGTTTAGTTCAAAGAGATTTTTATCGAATAATTTCGACTTTGGGTACAATGACGACATCTCCTAAACGTCGAGGTTATTCTACCGGACGGATTAAAGGATATAAAACAACACCACGAACTCGTCATCAAGTTATCATCAAAGGCAAAAAAAAATCCAAAAAACAACGAAAAGTTTCTTAGTAGTGGGCGACAACTCTTAATTATTGCCATTTTTCAGTGATTAAATTCACTGGAGACAGAGAAATATTTCTCTAATATAGTTAGCGTAAATATTACGCTAACTGTTTTCTTTTTGTCCAAAGTCCAATAATTATTTAACAATGTTTAATCAAGTATACCCTGTTTTTAAAATCCCCAAAAAAATTTTAAACATTGCTGTAGCGATGCCTGAAATTGAAGTCCCTCAATTTCAAGAACCACAATTTATAGAGAAACCAAAATTACCTATTAAACCTAAATTAATAGAACCAAAAAAACCTAATATATATATTTTTTTAGCAATGATAGGATTAGTTATTTTTGTCTCTGCATTTTGGGTTAAAGCCATTGGTCCAGGTGGTGGATTTATGTTGGTAATAGCTGTAATTGTAGCTAGCTATATTTTCTATAGAGAAAAAAATGGCTATGGGGTAAAGAAAGCAAAATTCGATATGATAATGCTTAATTATAGAGCAGAATTGGATGCCTATCAGCAGCATTTAGAGCAATGGCAAAAATCCCAAACTAGCCAGCATTCTAGTATGCGTGATTATCAAAATAGAGTGGAAAATTACAGAACACAATCCACAGAGCGCAGTCAAAAAATAGAATTAGCTCGACAAAAATTTCAGCAAATTAAGCCACTGAAACCTATTCAAGGGAGCAATGCTCCCAAAGGAAGGAGTGAAGAAATATTTCACCAAACTCTTAGTCATTACCTACCTGGCGAAATAATGGTGGATTATCGGGTTATCAAGTATGTTGAATATCCCTACACTCCTGATTTTATTTATTATCTTAAAGACTGGAATTTATATGTAGATATAGAAATTGACGAGCCTTATACTTGTAGTGGCAAAGGTAAAAAAACAACTCACTGCACAGACGATCAAACAGAGATTAATAGAGACATTTTTTTTGAGCAGAATGATTGGGTTGTTATTAGATTCGCAGAGGAACAAGTTTTAAGATTTCCTATAAACTGCTGTAAGTTTATTGCGCAAACAATTGATTTATTGGTAGGAGAACCTATTCCTGAGAAGTTGAAAAAAGTTGATGATATAATTGCTGTACCTCGATGGAATACAAAAAAAGCGAAACGGATGGCTCGGAAAAAATACCGACATTATTATTAATTGGCAGAAATAGAAGATTCGTGCAAGGATACGACTGATTTATATGAAGCAGCTAATTCTCCCGAACGGTTCAGGATGGTTGTTGATAACTTCCACACTTAATACAGACAGATTGTATTGAGTGACATCTCCCACAGATCGACGTTTTCTCCATCGGTTTCAAGTGGAATTACCTGGTTGGTGTTTAAAAGATGTGAGTTTTTTAAGTTGGGTTATTGGGTTTGGCGGTCATGTGAAAGTAGTTAAACCAGATGGATTAATTGATACTGTTTATGAGGTTGGGTTAGATATTGTTGAAATTTATGAGGGGAAAGCAGAAGGAAAAGAATGAAATTTTCGGTCGCGTAAGCGGAACGGAGTTCTATAACGCTCTTACCCGGAATCACTCTCGCACTGTTATAGATTGAGTCTTGTAGTCGAGGAAACTATAACTTTTGTCTAGGAAAAATTACCAAAAGACTACATATTGCCATAAGTTGCTAAGAGCAACTTTATCAATCGTTCAGACTGTTGTCAAGAATTATGCTTTACCGAATAATGAATAATTAATAATGAATAATTAATAATTGAAGAACATAAAGCTAGTGAGATAGTCTCCCCTTGTAATTAATAATGAATAATGAATAATTAATAATTTCAGAGCGTATATCTAGGAAGATACTTTCTTGTTAATTAGGGCTTGCTCCAGTAAGCGATAATTAATAATTACCTCTTCTCTAATAAAAGAATTGTTGAAAAGGAATTTTTTCCTTTTTTTATCCCTGTAGGGCGACAGCTCGTGGCACAGCTAAGGATAGAGTTGTTACCTGAATTTTTCAGTAATTAATGAGTGTCAGGCGCTTAATTATTGATGCTCCAGCAATAGAACTCCCCAGACGCGTGACGCGACCGATAATTATTAATTGTTAATTATTAATTGTTAATTATTAATTGTTAATTATAAACTCAAACTTCCATAGACAAAATATCAGAAATTTCCTTCTGTAAATCCTGACGATTATCATCATAAATAAGCAAAGTATTCAAATTAGAATGACGTGATAACTTCTGCACCCTTCTCACATCCCCATTAGTCTTATCCAAAGCCGTCGTAATACTACTATGCCTCACCCTATGGGGACTCATCAACTTCTCAATACCCGCTCTAGTCGCCAACCGTCGTACCATCATATAAATAGCATGGTCTCCCAACCTTTTTCCCCAAGTAGAATGGTCAAGCCTAATAAACAAAGGTTGATTAACATCCCACTCCTTTCTTGCCGTCAACCAATCCTGCAAAGCCTCCACACTCTTGAGCGTCAAGCTTACCCGCTGTTTTTCATCCCCCCACCCCTTGCTCAATACCCAAAGCGAGCGTCCGCTCAAATCAACATCCAGTATATCCAACTTCGACACTTCCGAACGGCGCAAAGCATTATCCCATAATAACCTAAGAATCGCATAATCTCTCTTCCCCCCAAAACAAGAACGATCCGGCACAGCTAAAATCTTTTTATATTCAGCAGCAGGAATGCCAGTCGTGTCCCGATAAGGCCGAACTTTATCGCTCTGGATATCAGCCAGAGTAAAATTACATTGCCCCACTTTCCGAGCATAATTAACCAAAGACTTGATTGCAGATATCCGACGATTAACCGTGGCACTTTTCAACCCACGGCCATAAAGATGTTGCCGATATTTTAATACCCAAGCGATCGCCTGCATTCTCTCCAAGGAAAGAAACTGCTCTACCAACTCCGGAGTGGGGTCACACCCTGCAATAAAGCGGAAAAAATCTTTCAAATCCTTAGCATAAGCGTGCCGAGTATTAGGACTACGCTTATCAGCCAACAACTCCTCCAGGAGGTCAGAGTGAGAGGCCAGAGGTAGAGAAGATTGAACAACAATATCAGACATATACTTAGGTAAGGAAAACCGCATTATCATACTTTACAGTCCACAATACAGGAAAAAACGTTTCCCTTGCAACTGGAGAGCTAAAAAAAAATAGTTGAAGTGAGCAGGTTGGTGAAAAGACTTTTGTTTCATTAATTAAGGCAGATGGCTTTCAGTAATTAAAAATTCAAAATTAATAATTATGAAGTGGCCTCGGACAGATGCGCTATGGGTGTGTCCTGATTCTGGACACGAGTGTTCTGACTTGCTGGATACAAAGATATTGTGACTGTGCAGAAATTGGCGGGTGGCTGCTTCACCCATGACTACTACTTCGTTATGATAGACAGGGTGAGGAGATGCTCGAAACGAGCTGTGCAGAAGTTGGAATTTTGGGAGCGTGAAAATTTGTGTAAAAGGAAAAAATACTTATGCAATTAGTTAAAAAAATCTTATTATGTGTCTGTTTAAGTTGCTTTTTTCTAGTCAACTTTTCGTCTAATGGAATAGCTTTTAACTTAGAAAGTAGTCAACTAGAATCAATTATGCCAGAGCTTAATGGTATAGAACTATTGAAAAAAGTAGCTAAAGAATATGCTCCAAAAAAAACTTTTAGTTATAAGATGGCTAGAGATATCATGTATACAAAAATTGATAACCATGATGGTGTAGTTCAGGGTATATACACTGGTTATAGTATTGATTTAGACCCTAATTCATCTAATCCCAGACAAATAGCATATCAAAATGATATTAATGCCGAGCATATTTATCCTCAAAGTAAGGGAGCTATAGGTGCGGGTAAAAGTGATTTGCATAGTCTTTTTCCTGCTTATAAACGGGTCAATAGTGAACGGAGCAATAATCCTTTCGCAGAAATTAATGATTCATTCACAGATAAATGGTGGATAAATAATCAAATTTTACTTAATCAACCCATTACAGAAATTGATAATTATAGTGAATCATTAACAGGAAGTGAATTTGAACCCAGAGAAAATAAAAAGGGTGATGTAGCTCGTGCTATGTTCTATTTCTACACGGTATATAGAAAGCAAGCTAATGCCAAAGACTCTAACTTTTTTCCACAGCAAAAAGAAATACTTTGTCAGTGGAATATTGCTGACCCTGTTGATGATTTAGAGATAACTCGTTCTCATTTAATTGCTAAATATCAAGGCAATGAAAATCCTTTTGTGTTAGATTCAACTTTAGCTAAAAGAATCTATTGTAATGGAAATAGTTAGTAGTTATGTAGACTGTTTCGGGTGAGTGGTGTGAATCTTTTTCCACTCAAATTTCCAATTGTGCCTAGTTCACTTCAATGGGGAATTATTGTGAATAAAATGTGAGTGTTCAATAATTAATAATTAATAATTAATGATTAATGGAGGGGTAATATTTACTTTGAAAACCCACACAATATCCCCTGGCTAAAATCATAATAGATATCTCAGTAATTATTAATTATTAAGGAAGCCTTTTTAGATAAAAATTTCAGCATTCTACTCTTTTTACCCTTTGAAATAGTATAGTCGGCGAACACATTTCAGGCCGCAAGCTAAACTTTTTACCCAACACGACCGCAAGAAAACATAATTGCCAAAATACAAAAACAAGTTAGTGCGTAGTCGGTTGGGTCGCTGCGCTAAAAAGTTTGCCTGAAATGTTGAGTATTGTTCGGAATATTTCAGCCATTTTAATCAACAAAATCTTTCTTAGACTTAATAGCTATTTCCCGATATTGATTTGCTATTTGAAGGCTACCTGCTATTTTATCTCCCCATTTTTTATAGCTATCAATATATCTTTTTGTTTCTGCATTTTTTTCATACTTACCATTATTTAATCTGAATTGATTGTGATACTTTTCTAGTACTTCTCTGAGTATTTTATAACCTAAGCTATTGAGAGTTTGTACAGATTTATTTCACTTAGTTTGCTGGCTAAATCTGCTTTATTTTTTCTGCCAAATACAACAAAACGACATTCTAAAAGAGATAATTTTTTATCCCTCAAAACCTTAGCAATTTCAGCTAGCATCGTGCTTTTTCCAGTCCCTACTAAGGCTTCAATTAACAGTCCCTTTTTCTTGGTTTGTGTGAGGCGATCGCTCTTGACGTGCAAAAAAAATCCTCCCCAATCTGGAGAAGACTTTTGTGGCCTGATTTTAGTTAGCGCGAGCTAGCTATCCAGGTAATGTCGTTTGATCAATAGCCCTTTCTAACTCTGGAGAGACGTTAAGTTGATTTCCCCAGTGCTTTAGGTAGTCATAATCTAGTTCTTTCCTTCTAGCTTTAAGAACACCCAAAATATCACGCCATTGTTTCTCGGAATGATTCTTGGCGATGTTATACCACCTTAATTTCTGCAAAATTATATCTTCAGCAGAAGCAATATAAATACTTTTATTTGTCGAAAATAGTTGCACTTGTTTCCGGCGCGACATAGCTGACATTTCAAAATTATTAGATTGTTTGATAGGATAAATATCAGCTTTAATAACTGAGGCTAGATGAATCACATTAAAAGTATTAGCACGACCTCTCATGGCATCATCTATAGCAGTTTCGCTCAGATAGAATTCATTTGATAAAGCTGACACTAATTCCTCTACTTTATATGGTTCTAAAATAACTGCAATATCAGCATCTTCAGTTTGTCTGCGTTCCCCCCAGAAAGAACTAGCAAGACCACCTCCTAAATAATATGGGATATTCAAGCCATCTAACTTTTCACCAAGTGTAATAGCTAAATCTATTTCCGAAGCAATCATAAAATCTATATCAACAAGTTTATTTATTGAGCAATATTGCGCTCCAAATTTTAAGTTTATGTACTCTCTTTTTAGCTGTTTATTGGTGAAATTATTATGTTTTTTGAATAAATCCCACCATATTTGTTGTGACTGAATAGAAGCCCTGTGATATTGCATTATTCTGGTTTCAACAGGAATATTGCCTATCAGTTGAAACAAGATTTGCTCGGCTTCAATTGTCGTATCTTCTGCTTGAGTTCTGTACATCGCGATCGCTTTTTTTTACTAACTGACTTGTTGCTGTGACATTAACCGCACTGCTTCTCTGATTAACTCATTTTTTGTGCAACCTCTACGCTTTGCTTCTTCCACCACCCACTCATTCAAGTCCACAGGTAATCTGACACCCAAAGTACCAGCTAAAGGTTTGTGGTTAGGACTGGCGAATTTACCATTATTTCTGGTCTTAGCTACTGTCTCGTATCCTATATTTTTAGTCTTTTTGGCCATACCTTCCTCCTGCATTATCTACATCTACAGTATACCGCTCAACCGTGGCCTTAGTCGATAATATGGCAACTAAAATATTTGCTCTAGTTCCTTTCTATCAGAAATAAGTTAACGACGAAAATTTACCCACAAGCTTTTTCCGATAGCAAATGCTATCGGAAAAATAGATGCAAAAAAAAGAGTGATCGCTTATTCTTAATACTTTTTATTGAACACTATTTACCAGCAGAAACACTACCTGCCCCCTTCTCCTGACATTCTAACCAAAACCCTATAGCTTCTCTAATTATAGCTGATTTTGTTATACCTCTCTGCTTGATTATGCGTTCAAGGGCTTCGTTCTGACTTTCGATTATCCGGCCCGCAACAAATACCGTGCGCTCTTCTGGATCGACGGGCGGGAACCAAGCTGATTCTGCATTTTTATTTCCTAGTGGGGCTGACATTTTGACTACTTCCTTTGTCATGTTAACGGACTATGGCCTAACAATAACACAATTATTTTTTTTATGTAAAGACTTGACATAGACTTGTTAACGGTCTATAATAATAAATGTAGCTGGATATATAACTAGCTATAGGACAAAAAAAAGGACACCGCCCGCTCCTAGCAAAGTTGAGGCAATGTCCTTTAAATGTCCTTCATAGTCCGTAAAGAAAGAACCGGGAAGGCAAACATTATGTTACTAAAATCCCAAACAATTATCAAGCAAGAAGAGTTGGTCTCTATCTTAGAAGCTCAACTCAAGAAAGCAAAATCCAGACTGACTGAGCTAACAAAAGCTGATACCAAGATTAAGTCAGTTGTTGCAGAACTAGAATCATTACTGACTGAGCATCCAGATTACAAACTGCTGGTAAGCGATCGCCTCAAGCTCGGAGAGAGTGAAGCAGACCAAACAGGGCCAGTGCGAATTGAAATTGAATCAGTAGGCAAAACAGCCGAATATACTGAATCTGAAATAGAAGCTTATGATAGTTTATTCGGTGACGGGCCACCACAAACCGCACCCCAAACTGAGGAAATAATTACTGAGAAATCCGCATGGGATTTAGAAAATCTGAATGAACCTATTGAATCACCATACTCATCTGAAGCAGAAATAGCTCAATTAATTGAAGCACATGACCAACTCTCTCAAAGAAATCAGCCACGGCAGGAGCAAGAAATTTCCGCATGGGATTCTGGACATGAGCAGGTACAATCCGTAGTATTGCCGATTCAATCCGACGACGAAGAACAAAAAATTGCTCTGGTTGAAAAAGTATTGTCAGAACTGGATACTTTTGAATTTTCAAAGACCCGAGGCATTCCTAAGATAGCTATGTACATAGAAATTAAAGGCAAATCTTTAGGGATGATTTTTACCGACAAAAAAGATTTAGTAAGCACTATCGAGCTTGAAGAAAACTTGATTAGGACTTACGCATTAGATTTACCTTTACTCCTAAAGGATGTGAACGAAGGTAAATCTATCACTCTTGATAATTATTGCTTATCTAAAAAATCAGAAGTAGGCAAAGTTCAGCAGCAACACAAGCCTACAGCTAAGGCTACTGTCGAAACTTTAAAAGCTGATGTTGAGCAAGTAGAAGATGAGTCAATGGTTCAAAAACCTGAACCCACGCTCTCGCAACTGAAGCAACAATTGTTGAGCAAAAAGAACAAATCAGAATTAGAGGAATTTAAAGCATCTATAGGTGCACCTATGGCTCTTGAGATTTGGGAAAGCTGCACCCATGCCGAGCGGAATCTCATAAAGTGCATCAACGTCGTCGCGGATTCCAAGCGAGCTGCCTTACCCTTTGACTTAGTTGGTTGGCACAACGCTCTAGGAAAGCTAGAAATTGCCCGGTATGTAGGTTTTTACTTATATGGCAAGCAAGTAGAGGATTCCAAGCGGGTTATCTACTTAGTAAAGCATGACACATTCAAGATAGTAGATAAGCGATCGCTTAAAGGAGTAGATGCAAAGTCTCAAAAACCTTGCCCGACTGACCTTGTGATTAAGTTAGAAGCTGCATTAGAAGCACAACCAGAACCAGAGCAACCTACAGCCCAGGAAATAGCCAATAATAACTTCACAGGACTAGGTCCCGCCAAAAATGCTCAAAGTGGCTCACCCACTGGAAAACTGGCAGAGGAGCAAGCATCCAAACCAAGGGTAGAAGCAGGCGACATCATTGAAGTACATACCAAAGATAGCATCGCTAACGGTAAAACTGTTGAGGTTAATTTCGTCAAAGAAGATGGGACAGTACACGTTGTCTGGGATGGTAAAAATGTATATATTCCAGCAAGCGGATACACGATATTTTCCAAAGGACTGAACCTAAAAAAATAATCAAGTCATCTGAGGCGTGTAATGATTCCGCCTCTACCCTATACGGGGCGGATACCTTGGATGACTTTATTTACAACCCTGAATATCTTGAATATGCTTCACTCTATGACTATGATGAACCCTCTTGGCTTGAGTGCATAAAAACTGAGATTGAGAAATTAGAAGGGTTCAAAGTTGACCA
Source organism: Okeania sp. KiyG1 (assembly GCF_014132355.1). GTDB lineage: Bacteria > Cyanobacteriota > Cyanobacteriia > Cyanobacteriales > Microcoleaceae > Okeania. Next base: position 28,491 of record NZ_BLZO01000188.1, on the reverse strand, counting down.
TAACGACATAATTCTCAAGGTTTGGCACTGGGGAACAAAAGTGGGAGTCGCATACCATCATGGTAGTTATATTGACATCACTCCCACTTTGATAAATGAACTAGCAAAGTACGACCTCAATCTAGAAGCTTTCATGGTGAAGAATGATATCAATTATGAGGTCATTAAATCAAAACACATCTTGCATCCAAAAATCAGGCCAGACCTACATCTCAGTATCCAGTGGTCAAAAGATTTGCACCCCAATGACGGGTACATCAACGGGCATTATTTCGGATACCATCGCAATGACTATCACGGCGACTATATCGAATTAGTATATCGCAATCAGATTTATCATTCCTACTGGGGACACTCCCCAGACTACCTAAAACCTTACTTTGACGCCATCTGGAAAGAAATCCAGTCAAAAGAGATATTTCGTCATCCCAAGGAAGTTCGCTTAGGTAGTAAGGTAGCAAATTATTTGCCTGATGGTTTCAAAGCTTATCGTGTAGTTGGCGATCGCTTTCAGTGCAAAATCCAGAGAACTGTTACAAAGTACTGCTACCTCAAGAAACATGAGGATCAGTATTACATCAGCCCTACAGAGGATTGGCAATCACAAACACAGGTCGCGCCAGATTTGTTTCAAGCCCTGAAGATTGCTCTGCAATTAATTGATTCTTCCTCAGAATGGGACAAGACCCATAAACACAACAAATAACTTAACGGGCATTTATTATGACAACATTTAAGGTATTCGGAACTAAGCCAAAAAATGCAATCCTAGTTGCAGACGACATTCCTAACCTTCGCTGTAACTGCCAAGAGGGTCAGTGGAAGCTAGGAGAAGAGGCTCTAGGTAATAAATTAGAATGTAGCATCCTTAAATTCTCCAAGTGGTTTGGCACTCTTGGCCAAACAAAACATACACTTTGGGGACAAATATTTATGATTGCTGAGAACTCCGGAACTAGCCCTGATATATTCCGGGAGTGCCTTATGGTTACATACCAAAAAACGCGCTCGCTGAGTAGCTTCTTAAATTTGGTTACTAAATTACAATGTCAAGGGGTCGAAGCTGCTGAGGGAGTATTCATCGCCTCTTTTATTAAGCACTCTGGGCAGAAACCCGATGATACCGGAGTTATCAAACCTATCCATTATTACTCGATAGAGTGGAGCTGGCGAAACCGGAAAAAGGAAGACAATTCCATAGAACAGCTTTGTGCAACATTGGACGATTCTGGCAAATTTGTCGATCCTCAAAGTACTGGTAAGATGCAGTGCTTGGATGGCCTGTCTGCCCCTGAAATCCAGCAAATTATCAGTGGGGGACAGCAAGATAAATTATTAGTCGGGACTGATTTCTAGTTTTGTTCGGGGGGGGTACAAACCCCCTTGATAGCCCACATTGGCAGTTACTATAAAAAAAATGGTTACAGATATTGGCAAAATTAGTAATATTCACTCTTTTGAGAGTTGGTGCAAAAGCAAGCACCACCTGATGCGTCGGGGTCGATACAAGTTAGATTTTAAAAGAATATTTTTGACTTTAGGGTGGGCTGTCACCCTAGATAAACCACCTCTGTATCTGCCCGCACACAAGGATGAGCGAATGAACAGACTGGCAAGTAAATATTGTCCCAACTGGAAAATATCCTTGCTGTGCTACTACGAGAAGGGTGGCGGGATTAAACCACATCGGGACGCAACAGGATACGGGAAAATTGGTTATTCCTTGAGTACCACCGATTTTATGTTCAAGCATGATGGTACACCGCATTCTTGCAAAGCTGGTACTATTTATAGGTTTGAAACCAAAAAGACACATGAAGTACCTCCACTCCCGCAGTCCAGGTATACTCTAATCTGGTGGGAGCCGGATTGGAACTATTGGAATAAGTACTGGAACCAAGCGCAACAACTCGAACTACCTTTGTAAAGGTTTTATATAAAATGAGCAACAAAGCCCTTCGTGCTGAAATAAATCCTACCTCAAGAGATACAGAAGTAAGCCGATTAAACGAGCATACAAATGAAAAACTCTTTGAAAGAAATTAGGATATTTACTACCTTTTTTTTCTTGCTCACTTACTCCTATGGGATAGATAGAACCAGCCAACCAACTATGCACAATGGCATGAGCAGATTTTGACAAAACTACACAATCAATATTCCACTTTTCATTGCCTAAATTACTGTAAAAACAGTGATAAATAGCGTAGTTTTTTAATTTTATCCAAGGAAATACTTGGCAGCGATCGCCTACTTTTTTCTTGAATATTTTTCCTTTGGCTTTCCACTCTGGAGATTGGATATAAGTATGATAATTTACCTTTGGTTTTCCCTGGATTTCTACTGGCCTATCCAGGAAATAGATTATTATTTTTGCTGTTGTCATTAATAATAATCTGATGATTCTGAATAATATTTTTATTGGTTTATAGAAAATTACTTTTATCATAAACCTTCTTTCCTTTTTCATCGGCCATTACTCTCTTAAACCACTCATCATGTCCCGAAGTATCAGCAGGTAAATTGTCCCATAAAAATTTATAGTAGTGCCACAAATCCCAGTATTCTTCATCGCATGGAAACAGTATCAAATCTTTCCAATTTATCAAATTACAATTTAATTATTTAAATTCCAAAATGACTTTTTTTATCTTAAAACCTCTACTGCATCCGATAACTTTACAGAGAATTGTTTACCACAATCCCCACATTTATACCGCTGTACTTTACCACTTTTTAAGGAGCGCACACCATTTTTAAGGAGGTTTTTCCTCCACATTTAGGGCAGCTATTATTAGCACTATTTCGGCGGTTATCCTCCATTTCGACCTTTGGCGGTTCGGGAGGATTAAGATGCTCTGTTGATTGTCCTAACTGGATTTCAGACTCATCCTTCTGTGGAGGATTTTGCTGTTCGGCGTAGAATCCGGGAGGAAGCAAAACCTCCACAAACGCCTTCTCTTCACCGGGACAAATCAACCCAAAATACTTCTCACCCCGTTCGATTAAATCTGAAGTTTTAGCTACTATTTCATTTTACTCTGTAGCTGATTTTATCTCCCGATTTATCACACTAGGAACCTTGGCAGAGTCGCCTAAATAATACCTGGTGAAGTTGAAGCTACCACTAACAGTTAAGCCGTTTGTATTAACATTTGATTCTTGAGTCAATAAAATAATTCTTATTTTTAAAGCCCGACCAACTGTAGATAATAATTTAATAGCTTTGCTATGTAATTCTTTATCATACTCTCTCAGCATTAAAGATTCATCTACTACCCAGATTTGAGGTTTTATTTCTGGTAATTCATCTCCATTCTCCGCAGCAATAGTCGCAGCATCTAATCTATTTTGTAGAGAGTTTACCATATCTTTAAGACCATCAAAACTGGTACGAAAATCCTCATTAATGGCATTTAAACCCTTGTATTGTGGTTTAAATTTTTTACCTGCAAACTTCCACTCTGTATAAGGATATTTGGGGTCAATTACAAAGATTTCTGCGTTCCCTCCAAAATGAATATTAGCTAAAGCTGCAATATTATCTACTAAAGTAGATTTTCCCCTACCAGTTGCGCCAAGAATTAAGTCGTGGTGAGATTTAACAAAGGTATCATCTAACCAACAAGTATCACGCTTTTTAGTAGTACCAGAAGTGACAACAATTGGGCTAACATCTCTAGATTTTTCATTCTCTGTTTTGACTAATAAGTATCCTCCTTTTATCTCAGTATTACAAAATTTGCCTGTTGATAATTCCAAGGAATGATTAATTTTTAAAGCTTTAGAAGCTTTGGTAGAATCTACTAGGTAAAACTTAAAAGCTAAAGTATCTCCATAGCGATTAAATTCAGCAAAGGAAACGTTAATTTCGTTCTCTAAATAAGTATTCTGAATTATTTGAGAGAGATAAGCTTCGTAACTTGCACCATGAGCAATTCTTAGCTTACTACTATTCTTTAAATTAGTATTCTCAGATTGTAGAGAGTTTAGTGCATCTTGATATTTTAAAAGCTGATGCTTGTAAAGCTCATTAGTCCTTACTAACTCATCAAACTTTTCTTTTTCTGCCAATAAAGCTTTTTCTACTTCCAAGGCTGATTTCTCTTGATTTATTTTCAGTTGTTCTTTGTACAAGTTCAACTGTTTCTTTATATCGTCTAACCTTCTTTCTTCAGCAATTATATTATTTTCTCTACTATAAAACTGCTCTAGTTTATGCTGAGATAAGTCTAACTGATTCCTAAGTTCATCTGATACAGCGAGCGCCTGATTTAATTCAGTGGTAAACTCATCATTTAATTGTTGTTTGATAACTACTATTTCAGCTTCATACCTATTAGCAATTTCTATCGAAGCTTCTTTTACACGAACATCACAGGTTTTTAACTTACGAGTTAACTTATCTAGATCTTGAGCCAACTCAGATATTTTAATATCCTTTTTTTGCGTAACTTCAACAATTTTATTTTGTAGAGAGTTTATTAATTCTTCATTTTGCTGCTGTAAAGTTGCTAATTCTAAATCAGCATCCTTTGAAATTTTATCGATTTTTTCTTGAGAGGAATTAATAGTATTTGCCAGAGTCGAGGTACTGACTATAATTCCCAGAAAAGAGCTACCTAACAATACTAATTTAATCTTTTTCTCCAGGTACACATTCATTGATGAAAAAACGAATATTCCTGTAGAAACAATAATCCCTGCCACTGCAATTTTGAACTTCATAATAGAAAAAATAGGGGAGCAACCCCCTATAAAACTAAAGAACGAAAGATTCCACTAAAGGTTAAAGTAGCAGTCAGCAGTCAGCAATCAGCAATCAGCTTTTCACTTTGTATAATGGGGGATTCAAACCCCCATTAACACACACCACTAATTTTTTCTAAATATAGTGGGGGACTTATACCCTTGGATTTTTAGCTGAGAGCTGATAGCTGAAAGCTGATAGCTAGTTAAAAACAAGCTTGACAGTCAATGCACAAGCAGCAAAAAACAGCAAAAAACCCAAGAAATTAACGATAATAACCAGCGGAATGAAGTTAAACTTCATATTTTTGATATCCTAAGTTAAACCAGTTGAATCTTCAATAAATATTGGAATTGCATCCAACACATCAAAATCGGCGGCATATCGGGATTTTAAACTAGCTTCCAATTGAGTAAGATTCAACCTAGATTCCTCTATTTGCAGATGCCGGGTGTTGCCCTGAATTGTCATCATTTCTCTTTCCTGTATGGAAGAAGCTTGTTCAAACAACAATCTGTCCTCAAGCTGAGAATGCTTTTCTTGGCTCAGGGAAAGGCGAGTCTGCTCTTGCTCATAATTTACATCTGCTATTAACTGTTTAACATCAGCAATATCAGCGTTAGTGCTTTCGATGTTGTAGTTAATTTGCCTTTGCTTTACTTTCTCACCAGAAGCAGCCACATCCCAAGATTTAGCCAGCAGGTTATTATCCATAATCTGCAAATCAAGAGAGCGCATTTGACCTTCTTTGTGCTGCTTCTGAAGATTATACTCATGCTCTGTGATTGACTCAGTCCCATCAAAGCTAACGTTAGTAAGCTTTTGACGAGCAGATGAAAACTTAGGCTGTAACGAAGAACCTAAAGTATAGGTCATTTGTTTTTGTACTCCTTATAAAATTTTTCAACCAAACGAAACTGTTTTTGCTGTTGGTTTCTACAGTTAGAATATTGTTGCTGTAACTTCTGAAACTCTGAAAAATAGGCATTATCAGAATATTCAGATGGGAGCTATCGCTCCCACAAAACCAACAAAAGCAGCAGCGGTGATTTTGACAATATCAGCAATCATTTTGAAATATCCTATACTATTAGCTTTGCTGGCTTGACTTTAAGTTATTTACTCTATCCTCCAAACTTTTAATTCTCTGCAGAGTCTTATCAACTAAATTCTCATCATCCATAGGTGGAATATTTTGGTTGCACTTACAACCCGCATCTTCAGCAGCCTCAGTAAGACTACTTATATCATCAATATTGGTGTCGTCTTCACTAGCCAATTTCTCAATAGCCGTCAACGGCTTCGCCAGCCAATAACAATCACCAATGTCAACCGTAACTTTTACCACTTTTAAACCTCCTTTATTTTGAAGTGTGACCTAGCTGCTCTAGTATTTGTGCCATCCCATCATTGAAATTACCCACCAGCGCTGCTCCACAACGCGCCGACATTTCTGTCCCTACTTGCCCATAAAAAGACTCTAGAGAACTGGTAAGTTGGTCGAGCGCATTCCCGACATTGCTTGCTTCGTTTTTAATTCTGAATATTTGAGCCATATTAGCTGTGGCTCTAGAAGAATCGTATTTAGGTGCGGGAACAATATTAGCTACTGGCTCAGATTGAGAATAGGAAGCCCATACTTGCTGCTTGAAATCCTCATACTGCATTTTGCCTGGATTTTTAGTACCATCTGGGAGCTTGAGAGCGATCGCCTCTTGTAGTTCTTGCATTTTCTCCAAGGCCAGAGGGGTATACCTTTCACCTACCTTGAATCCTTCTGTTAACCAATACCAACATTCGCAAATCCGGGGATAGTAGCCAGTGCCAGCACGGTAGATAGTTTTGGTAGAAATACTTAGTTCCTGAGCTAATTGTTCAAGAGTGTAACGAACTGTTTCAGTAGCAGGAATGTCTGTCTGTCCTTCTACTTCGTCGTCTATATGGAAGTCTATTACATTGTCTCCATAATTTTCTTCATTTCCCTGTAATCCATAGCTAATAGGCATTTTAGATGTGTACATCAGTTTGTCTCTCCTTGTCTGTTTGATGTCTATAATTGAAATATAGACACTAAAAAACGGAAGTACAAGGAACCTAAGCAACTGTTTGGGAACGTAGGCAAGTCAACTACCAAACATCAAATCAAAGATTATGATGTTGGCTTGATTCTGCCGTCCACCGCAGTTCTGCAAACCTTGAAAGGCGCGCAGCTTTGGCTTCAGCCGACGAACCATTAGGGGTCGCTGACAAAGACCCCGTACTTACCCAGTCTTGCCGGGTAAGCAGCGTTCGCATTGCTATATTCCTTGCGCCAATTAAGTCGGCATGGAGTTCAAAACCGCAAGATTCACAGCGGAAAATTAGCCCTTTCTTTGGACGATTACCTCTGCTGGTATACCCGCAATGAGGACAAGCTTGAGAGGTATAATCAGCATCAACTTTTATAGCTAACGAGTTATTTAAAACAGCTTTGTAGTCGATCAATGAATGCAATTTGGCAAAGGACCACTTAGCTTGCTTATTATTAGCTTTTCGCTGTTTAATCGACGCTTTTTTTCCAGTTTTGCGAGGCTTGGTTCTTTCCCGAATATTAGTTAAGTTCTCCAGTCCAATTAAGGTATTAGGAGTAGCAATCTGTTTGGATAAACAGTGGTTTTGATCGGCAACAAACCGTCTCTCTCTTCCTGATCAAGAAACTAAGCGTCTTTTAGCAGAACGAGTGCCTTTTTGCTGTAAAGATTTCCTGGCTTTTTGGTAGCAGGTAGCTTTATGATTGCACTGTTTTCCCGAATAAAAATGAGTTTGATTTCTGATGTCTGTAGTTACTGCATGGTATCGCTGTCCCACATCAACACCGACTACACGATTAATTGCATCAGGTTCAATGTTTGGTATTTCCAATTCCAAAGAAACCAGCAAATAATAAGTTCTAGTTGAACGAGCGTAATAAATTTTTGCTCCCCCAAACTTAACTGTATTTTTACCTGAAGTAATTAGTTTAATGTGCTTGTTGTATCCAGAATAAGGAACTTTAATTCGACCTTGCAAAGTAATTAAACTCACCCCTTGCTTCACAAAAGAGTAATCTCGTTTGTAGTTTAAATTGCAAGTTCTGGATGCATACTTAGGTGGTTTGTCCAACCCTTGATATCGCTTTTTAGTCTGGCCTAGTTGAAGATGATTCGCATTTTGTTTAACTTTAGTCCACAACCCTTTATAAGTTGCAGCTACTTGTCTTGGGACATTGCAACTCATCTGAGATGGTAAACCAAATTTAGTTCTAATATCCTGATAAACAAGCTTTTGCAACTTATTTGAACTTGATACTTTTCCATTAGTGAATGCTATTTCAGAAGAGTAATTTAGCGCATCTCTATAAGCCAATGAAACTTCTCTCAAAAGCTCTTTTTGCTCTGAGGATAAATGTAACTTCAGTTTTGCCGTTATTACTTGCTTCATTAGCTTTTTCACTAACTACTTTAATTCTAGCTTAATGGTGAAACAAATAATAACTTTTAGCACAAAAGAATGCGATAATAATTATTGGACAACTTCATACTTTCATTGTCCCGATATTCCTCTTACCGATAAATCGCAGATTATAGCGGGAGACTCCTATCGAGCTAGTTGAAAGAGAGGACACTTATATAGTGGTGATTGATTCCTCAATAATTATTCACAACTCAAACTATTGTATATCTTAGATATTCATAGTAATTTTTACAAGTAGCAAATTCATCAGAATATCCTTTTTCATCCTCAATATATTTGAGCAATATTTTTATGATAAAATATCAATGTAATTTCCATTAAAATTACATCTAATATGTGTAAGTCAACGAAAGCTATTGCAATTCAACTTTTTATTGAGAAGATATTTCCTATGAACCTTAATTTTATTAAATGGGAACTAAAATACTTGAATATTGTTGAAAAAAAGATGTTTACAAAATTTTCATTGACTGTAAATTTTCTGACTCAATTTTCAATATTTTTAATATATTTATATTGAAGAGAATAAATATTTTTAAATTCCCTTGTATTAATTTCAAATTTATTTTACACAAAAATAAAACTGTTGCTGATATTAATTCAGACATTTATTGTTATGTATTTTATTATCTAAATTTAATCGATCTTCACAATTTGAAACTTTTATATAGTAAACAATTAAAAAATAGAGTTCGGATTCCAATTTCGTAGGGATTATTTTTCCAAAATTGGAAGTCGGGAAAAATATATTATGCTACTTGGGGATTAGAAATTTTCTCAGGTTTATAATACTTAGGAACATCTAAAGTTGGCTCTCCAAGTAATTCCATAAATCCCCATTGCTCTCTACCTGGTAAAAATTTAGCTTTAATTTCCACAAAGTAGCGATCGCCTTGTTGATCTTTCTCCAACTTAGGATTAAATCTGAACGGTTTTACTGGAGAATCCCTCCACAGCACAGGAACGTGATTTGCCCTAGTTAACTTCTTATTTAATTTCTCATTATCAAATTTTTCTTTAATCGTGAGACACGATCGCCTTTACCTTTTCTATTTCTATGAATACTTATTACAGGACATTTACAAACCGCTATAAATTGCCACAATCCTGATAGTTTAAACTCATTAACCTTTAAATCTAAATGAGGAGTATCATTGGCTGCAATTATTGTAAAACCTAGTTTGGGGGGAGTATTTTTGTTAGGAAAATGTGTGAGGTAAGGATAAACAGTCAAATACCTATCTTTGTCAGGATTGTAGTCTAGCCTGAGAAACTCTTTTACCTTGGGGCTATTATAAATTAATCCATAAGTTTTTCCTTCTGAAATCAGATTGTAGTAAGCATCATTATCCTCATATCGCCTGACTATTTTGCCATATAAAATTCCTATACCTTGGAAAGCATAATCTTGTTTTGGTGGTAGGCTTTCTTCTTCTTTATTTTCTAATTTCTCTTCTTCTTTCACTTCTGAAGTAGCTACTTTTTGAGATTCAGATTTAGGCTTTGATTCTGTCTGTTTTTTAGTTTCAGTTTTTGACTGCTGAATTGATTGAAATGTTGTGTCTTTATCTGAAGGTTTATCTACTTTAAAATCCTCAGCTTTAGTCGGATTTAATTTAGATTTTTCTGACTCTAATTGCTTAGTTAAATTATCAATAATATCTTGGAAAGTTTTCTTTTGTACTTCATTTTGTGCAGCATTAAGGAGCTGCTGCATTTTTCTAAATTTTTTCTAGGTCTGGAATAGACACCATACTCAAGCTCTCCTTTTTTGATTTTTCCTCGCATTATCAAACTCGAACAAAAGCTAGGATAAACTACCGCTAATTGATTTCCATCAAAAGGCAAAAAAGTATTTTCGATATTTCTGGAAATATATCTAAAGTAATTTGCTGCTCTTTAATACAATCATCAAATAATTTATGGCCAGCTTTGACTCCACCTTGATTAGTTCTTAGATTTTTTGTTATACTATTTATATAGTATAACTATAACAATTCCTATTAAAAATATCAGGTTTTGTGGAGAGCGTTCGCAATACATTTAGGAGGATTTTTGTATGGGTGAAGCAAAACGTAGAAAAGCATTAGACAAAAATTATGGCAAAATCCCTAAACAGCAATTAATAACCGATGCAGACTATAAATTTTCAAAAAAGTCTATACAAACTTTGAGACTTGAACATATTAATAAGTTGTGGCAACAAAACAGTTCTATAAAAAGAGATGCACTAACAAGCTTAAACACTTTAAAAACAAAACGCCCATACAAGATAAATAACAATTATATATCTTGGGATGAACTAGCAAATATAATTGTCTATTACACTACTATTGGTGCAGGTCGTATGAATTATTTAAGTATCAAAAAATAGCCGATCCTGTTTTTATGAATAACAGTCATGCACATAATTCATGGTGCTTGACTAAAGCAGCGCCAATTTATTATGTAGATAATAAATTGATGGCCCGCTATCAAAATCAACCATTAACAAAAGAAGTGAAATTATTTCAAAATCAACAAATCCCCGTTGAAAAATTTATATTATTGTTTGAAAAAATCATGCTTTATCTACTGGATATGGAATAGGTTACGCAGATTACTGTGTTGTAAATTGTTTTTTAAGAGGGTACGAAAATACTTCTCGCGAATATTTTAAAAAACAGGGAGAATATGTTCTACGTATTAGTGGTATTAATGAGGACTGGGAAGATCAAAATGATTATGATATTATGATTCAAATTGCTTTTTTTGATACAATTGGTCAGAATTGGTGTTCGTGCATCAAATATCGAAATTATGTACTTGATGAAAGACATGAATTAGTAAGCCTTACTAATTCAGATCGAGAGTTAATATTTAAAATAAATAACCTTGTATGTCATAGTTTGAACATCATCAATAACCAAGCTATACCAACAAAAATTGATTCCGGACGAGGGTCATTAGAGCCGATACTACTACCAGTTTAAAGTTTTAGTAGAGTTATTAGAGTTGCAACAAAAACATCTCGAAATTGGTATCAGAAATGATCAATTAGCGTTAATTTTGTCGCCAAGAGTTAGATAAATCAACCAAACCCTACGTCTGATAAACTGTGACGTTGCTTATATATGCCAAGCTCATCAATCCAAGATATTTCCAGGAACATCTTGCAGAAATTAACGGCAGCTAAAATCTGGAGTTCTTCCAATAATTTAAGGACAGAATCCTTATAATCTGCATCATAGGATATATAGAGTTGATTTTTTTCATACTCAAGGGAACATATCTCCTCATTAAATACCCTTACCAATAAATCTAGGTTTAAAATTGCATTGGTACGAGCAATGCAAATAGTAATTAACTTATTCAGAAGGTTTTTGTCTAACCTGGTAATAGCGTATTGAATAGCTTCTTTTGCCACTTTGACAATAAAAACATTAACTACTGAGGTCAAGCCCTTTTGATACAGTTCAAAAAGATTCGGGTTGTCATTTACAAAGCTCTCAGAGTCAATGATGTTATCTACCAATAAATTCAATCTCAACTGGTTTTCTTTCAAGTTACTTTTGACCACAGTAGCTATTGACACATGAGCCGGAGTTGACCATATTGCTTTGTTGTGATTTTCAAATTCTTGTCTGCTAGTGCCTGCTTCTTGAAGACAGTGATTAAGAACTATGTAAAACAATTTTTCCTGGTAGAATTTAACCCGCTGTTTTCGCGCCACACTATTTTTCCTTTGAATTGATTTATAGCTATATCTCCCTACCCTAGCCTCACAACGTGAGGCAGATAATTCAGGCACTTCTTTAAAATGCTTCCAGGTATTAGGTATTTGAGCAGTTTTACCTGATTTGTAATTTCGTTCATGTTCCCTGCTCAAGAATACCTCATGGCCACACTCTGGGCATCTGCAAAGCAATTCTTTATAAGTGTTGTGATCTGCTTTGTCAGCAGGTATTAATTCACCTGCTAGTAAAATTGATTCTGCATACTTCATAATCGCTTCCTATCTACTATTAATATATTTAACAGGGGCTTTGTTGCATGAAAGGAGCGATCGCGACAACTCCCCTGAGTGGAGTGAACTAGATTTCAAGTTTGTAGCTTTTGGGTTTACCTATTTGAATAATACGGTTACACATGGCACATTGTACGAACAATACTAAAGCCTAACTAAGTAGCAGGTTTATATTATAATGATAGCATATTAGTTAGTTGGCATTCCCATATGACACCAAATTCAAATTATGGTGCTGGTATAAATGTCAACAATCTGATAAATATTAGACTTGTCGCTAAATAGAGGAAAAAAATCGCTCCAACCTAGACAGAGCAATCATTCCCTGGCATTTTAGTAGCAAATGATTACAACCCTTATAGAACAAGGCTTTTGGGGATTTTTTAAGTTATAAAGCGACAAGTCTATTGATTTAGGAGCGTTCCTGCAACCAACTCAACAAATCTTCCAAATTATTGAAGTCTAAAAAATCTTCCCCTAAATTATCCAAATCTGCAACTGATAAATCCTCAATTTGACTACTTATTGCCTCTGGAATTTCTCCAAAACGCTTTTTTAATTGACGTATTATTAATTGCGCTCTCCCTTTTTGTTGGCCTTTTTGTTCCCCTCTTTGCTCCCCTTGTTATTCCGCATAAGTTATCCGTCCTCTCTCATCTTGCATTGCTATTGCTCGACGCTCAACTATGTCTAACTCCTCCGCTGTCATGTTAATTTTATTAGCAATATTTAAAGCTTTTTCTATTTCCGAAACTTCTCTTAAATTATCCGGTATCTCATCTAAGCGGCTAGCACCTTTGAGAAAATAAATCCACTTATCACTTAAACTATGTAACTCAGACAAATCTTTCTTAAACTTGGGCAATTCTACAAAAAATAGTTGTAACTCTTTTTCCAAAAATTTAATTTTTTTAGTCTCTTGTTGAAAAACAAACTTATTAATTACATCCTCATTATTTTCAAACAAAATAAAATCCGTAATTGTTACTGCTATAGCTGGATTAAGTAAGAGATAATCTTCTCCTGTTTCTAATTGATTTGCATAAGCTTTAGCTAGGTTATAAGCTACTCGTTTATTAAAACCAGCCATTCTAGCAACCTGCATTTCAATCACTACAACAGAACCATCAACTAAAACAGCTTTTACATCTAAATATGTATCTTTCAAACTGAGCAATTGACCAGGATTAAAAGGATTAACAATTGTCAAAGACTGAATATTTTTTTTCCCCCCATAAATTATGGCATTGAGAAAGCTAATTAAGATATCTTGACTTTGTTGTGAACCGAAGATTTTTTTTAAAAGCATAATCTATCTTAGGACTTACAAATTTCATAGTGTTTATATCCTCAATTAATAATTAACAATGTAAAATAGTGATGTACGGATTTTATATTGACTGCCATCTTTATTTGTCTGCTTTCGACTATAATTATAACATTTTTAAGTGGTATATGTTACAATTTTTTAGAGACAACTTTAGGAGAAAATGTCCGACAATATCAATTAGCTAATTAACAATTAATAGTCTACTGTATCTGGATATATCTACTACTAAATTATCAATTAAAAATATAAATAGTTAATATCAATATGAAGTATACTTAGATTTACGAATGGTGCCATCCATGTCTAGAATGGTAAAGACATCTTCACTTTTATTTGATTAGTTCTTAGATTTTTTGTTATACTATATAAATAGTCTAAAATAGAACAATTCCTATTTTTGATAGGATGGATGGTACTATTAATAGCTAGTTAAACCTAATGGCCTGTGCGGTCACATTATATTTTGGAGGTAAATAATATGGGAAAAAAAGTAATAAATCGAGACGTTTATTATACTCGGAAACAATTAAAAGAATTAGGGATGAGTTCAGATGAAGTCTTAAACTGGATTGGTGACTACGATGCCAAAGATAAATGCACTTTCTTATATTTAAAAAAACGCTGCGATAAAATTTTAGCCTCAGATAACTGGAAAGCTTGGAGTACAGGAAAAGGATATGTATATTTTACTTCTAAAAAAGGTAATGAAGCAGCTTTAATCATGAAAGCTCCCAAGTCCTATGAAGCTACAGCATATAAGAAAAATGGGAAATGGTATCCTAGAGTCAGGCATCGTTCTTTTCCTGGTGCTAAAGGATGTTCTACACTGGATGAGTGCAGAAAAATTGTAGAAGACAGACCCTATAAAACTTATGAAGAGTGGAAATTATGGAACTCAGGATACTCTAAATTAGGCATTAAATATGCCCAGATATTAGACCAAATTGAAGAAAACCAAATGAATGAAGTTGTAGGTGATGAATCAGAACACGTCATCTCTACAAAAAAACCCACTCGTATGCGCCACTACAATGAACCCGCTTGGTATAGCGATTAACGATTAAGAGCATAGCTCCGCCCTGCCTACTTCCAAAGTAGGTTAATTTGTTAATTTTTGCTATAAAATCTAGTCACCCAGAAGCAAAATCTGGTGGTGGCCCCAATATATCCTCAAACAACTGCCTCAAATCCCCAGGAAGTTGCCCCACCAACCCCATAATAAAATCAAAAACTGTATCAATATCCAACAACTTGAACAAATCAGCTCCAAAATCCTCCCTAGCTATGTCCACCACCTCAATCAAATCTGACGGTAGTTCATCACCATTTATCAAGTCAGATACCAACGCTGGAAAATAAGTCTCAGCTATCCACCTAACTTCATCAGATAACCCATCCATGGGATTATCAGAATTATTCCACTTCCTTAAAAATAGATTATTAAGGGAGTGGAATAATTTAATTGTCTCCTTATACCCCCCTTCAGGAGACAACTTCTTAAAAATCTTACTCACCCAACTTTGACTACATCCCATCTCCTTAGCTATTTTCTCCTGGGTTACTTTTTGACCAAAACGTAGTAACTTCATACCCAGTTCAATGGCCATCTTAGTGTCAAGGTCTCGTCGGGTTGCAGCTTCGGGACATAAATCATAAGCCATCATTTTATTGATTTGGCATCCGGGAAATTTATCTTTTAGCTGCCAAATCAAATGTTCCGAATAATCCCCCAGTAGATGAACTTCCTTCTGTTTGTGAGGCTGTAAATGCGCTCTGAGACGACCGACTAACTGTAATTTTTCACTGACCACAGAATGCTGGATATACTCCTTAAACTCCTCAGTAGGGTTAGCAGGATTAGCATACTTACCAGTCAAAGTTCTAAAGGAAGCCGCCTTAGCACCTAGATTTGCCGTAGGGTTGCCTATAGCGATGATTACGTCATAGTCCTGGAGTATATTAGTTCCTCGGTTATCTCGCCACCAATAACCAAAATAATCAATCCCTTGTATATCTTTATAATTAGAGAGTTGCCCCTGAAAATCAATCAAAGCTATTTTCGCCTTTTTACCAAGCTGTGCTGTAAGAGATATGGAATCCGCTATAATTTTTTCTACACCTTTGATTAATCGTTTTGGTAGCGAAGCTTCACTCAATCCCTTTTCTCTCTGTTCCTTACTATCCCGTTGTGCTCCACAACTACCGAAACCACCTACTAATTTAATAACTAAATTAGTAGCAGCAGGTGTAGCGACTTTATATTCCAGGATATCCTCAGAATCAACACCTATACGCATAGCTATATCTTCAGGTCGTGCTGTTGCGTCCTTATAGATAATACTCTGAGCATTGAAAAGACTCCGCTTTACATGGTTATCTGACTGAGTTATATAAAACCCATAGCTTTTAGCTTGGATATATCCCCTACTTCCAGTCAGAACATTTAGTAGTGGAGTAACAAAGTTTAATTTACACTTTTCATCAATCCGTTTTCGTTGGATTTCCCAAGGCAAATTATCATCCTCAATCAAATTTTCTAAGTTTGGTTTATATACTTCTTTGAGGATTTGAACTACATCTTCAACAGTAGGACTTACATTGACAACCCTAATATCCTTATTTCCAAATACCCGAACTTCTCCCCAAATATTTGTATCAGTTTTAGTTAAAAATTCAACAGCAGATAAATTCCACAAAGCACGATTAATTAATTTTTCTATCCATGAACCTTTAATACTTTTTAATTGAAGTACATCACTGGAATTAGAATTGCCTGATTTAGCTTCTAAAAAAAGCGTTTTTTCTTGCTCTGTAATTAGACCATGACTACAATAAAGATCGGCTAACTTCTCAAACATTAAATTAATAAACTCATTATGATTCAATCCATTTTTCTTAATGTTGGGAGTGGAATCTATAAATACCATCATTTCCTTCATTATTTGGATTAAAGGAGAGAGAGCGCGGAAGATAGCATTGCCATAATGCAGGCCATCTACTTGATGCTTTATGAGGTTAGTTCCTAATTCATAGAAAGCTTCATTTAATGATTCACTACCTACAAATATGTCCTTTGTTGATTTAAGAATCTTGGCAGCTTCATCTACTACTGCAATATCTGTTTCAGATAGTGTAGAGAGCTGTTGAGGATGAGAACGGATAAATGGTGCGTATTGTTTAGTTTTCCAGCGCCCAACCAGCAGTGGACAAACTACTTTACCGTCCTCATTCAACAACTTGGGACATCCTTGGCATCCAGCAGAAGCTTTACCGCCGAATAGAGTCCGATTTTTAAATTCGGGGAAATATCTAAATATAGCTTCTCTGATGCAAGATGCTTCTATAGTAGGCTCTTCCTTACCTTTAGGTCGGCGGATATGAGGGTATCCCAAAGGCGTTTGCTTGGTAGTATCTTCAACTAAACCACTATGACGAGATGGCAAAACAACCGAATTACTCTCAATGCTTTCTGTAGTGGGGTTACGCGGGTCGTCACAAATATAGTAGAGAGTAGGGTCGTCTTCAGATTTTTTTTGTGTATGGGGATTGATTCCCAAATAAGGTGGTAAATTACCTGTGTCATGGCTTTTGCCAGTACCAGTACCACTAGAGTCAAACAAATTTTTGATACCGCGTTTGACCATAAGAGCTTCAAAAATATTCCTCATCCCTGGAGGAACTACATAAGCTGGACTACCTTGATTTTTCCAATCTTCAAAGTCTGTTGGTACATTCCAGTTATTAGGATCATCTCCTAATCTAATTTGAATTTTACCTAATAGTAAAGGCGGTTCCCATTTAACTATTGCTGTAGTAGTTTCTGCTAAATGTTTTGCTTCTGCAACATTCGCTTGACGAATACGTTGTTTTTCTTTGGGGTGTAGCTCTGGCGCGGGTGGTAGTTTGCCATTCCGACGGAAATACTTATAAGCAGGTCTGGCTACCTTATCTTTAAGATCTTGAGCCAGATTACTGACTGTATCTTTTAGTAGACGTGGGAACTTGTGTTTGAAGTTGTATTCAGTTTCAGGTATTAATTTAGACTGACTTTGTTTCTGCGGTGGTTTCCACTCCGGCAGTTCTACGCCAGCATCGTCAGCCAACTCTTCAACTATCTCCACAAAATCCTTGCCTGTAGGTGTGCCATGCTCACCTTTCAAAAACCAACGATATTGAACAGGATGACCGCCTTCCTGACAACCATGACAATACCAGGAATTGTCTTTTGTATTTACTTGAAATGCCGTACCGCTAGACCCGTTGTGTTGTGGACAGTAACCAACTAATTTATTGGGCCCATGCTTTTTAAATTGATGCTCGCTCCAATTATATATATCTTCTGTATTTAGCCTGGGGAGGATGTCCAGCTCTAGGATATCGGCTAAGGAGTCAGCAGTGCTGAGAGTAGGTAAGGCTTGTCTTTCTAGTTTACGTTGCTCTAAGTACCGCGCGCGTTCTGCCTTTTTCACCTCAGCTTCAGTGGTGGCCTTAGCTTCCTTGTCGGCTAGTTCTAGGAGTACATCTAGGATAGGTTGTGGGGCAATCGCTACTTCTGTATCTGCTGGGGAATTTACCCAGCTATATCTACCAGTTGTTGGATGGTAGGAGGGCGGCAGAACGGACTGGCAATAATTATAACGAAATTCTAAAAGTTCGTCTGTGTCAGTTTTTAAGCCCTTCCACTCTCGGACTACAGCTCGGGTAAAGTTGGCTAATTTTTCCCTATACTCCGGCGGGATTTGAAATGCTATTTGATACCGTCCTGGTTTTCCTGATGTCCAACTTACAGATTTAGGTAAATCTGGACAAATAGCCTTGAGAATAGGTTCGGCACTAGCGCCATCTACATCTATGGCCAGCAGTCCATCGGATATCTCACCTAGTCTTACCCCATATCCAGAATCAAAAGCTGTATATGGTTTACCTTTTTTACTGACTAAATCTTGCCCTTGGGTTATGGCAGTAGTGATCGCTTCCCTACTAACTGGCTCTTCATGTTGCCAGTTACTTCTATAGGGGCGTTTTTCTCTTACTGGTGTTAATGCCAAGTTAGGAGGGATAATTCCTAAACCTTCTGCTATTTCTGAGGCTCTGGGGTGGCGATTAAATATTTTCCAATCCATTTTACACTTCCTCCTGTAAAGAAGTTTTGACAGCGGAGATTAGGGTAGTAGTTGCAGAATTTTGATGTTTGTGCAATAATTTGTTCATAAGTTTTTTCATTTTTGTTTGTTTTCTCTACGGGGGTGTTAGTCCCGTAGTTTTTTTTCTTTTCAAGCCTTATCTTCACACGCGATAGCGTAGCTAAACATAGTTATCGCGGAGCGGAACGGATGTTTGATCGCCAAAAATCATCTTCATGTGGTGTTCAACCCAACCTATGCACTGACCGTCGGCTTTCATCAGGCGGAGTAAATATTTTTGATACGCAACTTTGTCAGCCACAGTAGGTTGCGAACCAAATATGGCACCGTGCATCCATTTGTAGGGAGGCCAGTATCCATAATGAATTTGGTATTGTTTATCTGCCCAATTAGATTTTAGTCCTCGATGGTAAGCTTCTGTGAGCAGTTCATGGTAATGGCGATATTGCTTGACCTTATCTGCCGTGCAGCGTAATAGTTTGAACTCTTGAGTAGGTAAAAGTTTAGGTAATGGTGCTGCTGGATATTGATAGCCACAACAGCTACACACCTTGTCGAAATTGCGATTTATGGCGTTACAACTCGGACAAATTTTTGTGGGAGCTACACCAGTGGGGGTGTTGTCGGATTTCCCCAGGGTAAATATTGTGGTATCCTCAATGAAACCAAATCGTGCGATTATCCCTGCTTGGTCTAGAATTAAGAAGTCATGTTTACCCTTAAAGCGTCTTGCTGCACGGCCTATCTGTTGCCATGCCTTAGCCTTAGATTTAGTGGGACGACATAATAAAACGCAAGAAATGGCAGGGACATCAAAACCTTCTCCCAATGCCTCACAACTTGCTAAGACTTTGATGAGTCCTGATTGTAATTGTGAATAAATTACTTCTCGCATTTTTGTGGGCATGGTGCCGTCTACACTTGCTGCGGGGATGCCAGCTTGATTGAAGGCAGTGGCGATCGCTTTTGCGTGTGCTACATTTACAGCAAAGCCAATGGTTAATCTACCGTTGGCTAATCGCTTCCATTCGGAGACTAGAGTTTCGACGACCTTTGGCACATTGCAACGTACTACTAACTCAGAGTTATCATAATCACCTGCTACAGTCCGCACTCCTTTGAGGTCAGCACCATCAACACTGTAGTAAATTGGGGGTGTCAAGTATCCTTTGAGGATAAGTTCGCCTGGAGTTGGAGCTGCAATGAGGGTATCGAATAGGTCTGACATTGCTTCTCGTTTTGAAAGTCTCCAGGGAGTAGCGGTGAGACCTATAAAGGTGGTATTGCCAAATTCACCTTGGTAATTTTCTAATTGTCTCTTTACTACTTTGTTCCAGGCGGTTTGATGTGCTTCATCTATTAATACAATGTCAGGAGCAAACCAATTGATTTTCCTTCGACTGAGAGTTTGTGCGCTGGCTATCTGAACTTTGGCAGAGCGAGTTTCTTTGTAGCCTCCAGCAATGACTCCACATTCAATGCCGAAGTTAGCAAATTTATTTAGTGTTTGCTTGATAAGCACATCACGATGAACGATGAACAATATAGTTTTACCACTGGAATATTCTTGATGTATGAAGGAAGCAGCAATTATAGTTTTCCCTGCTCCAGTAGGGGCGACAATTAATATTCGGCGGTGGTTGTGCTTGATGAACTTGTATAGATCGTCAATAACTTGGAGCTGGTAATCTCTGAGTTGGGGAATTTGTGATGATGCTATAATGAGGTTTAGAGATAATTGTTGATCTTCTTCCAGGTTTTTGAGTATGCTGCTGTAACAATGAGGGTTGCAGCAGTTTTGTTTGAGATGCTACTGATGGTAAATTCATAAGTTTTCAGTGATTAAAAAATTTTCAGAAGTGATGGGTTGTTGTATTAAGATGTATAATGGTGAAAGTCTATGTGGGTGGGGAGTTGTCGCCTTTGATTATTTCTAAAATTTGGCGATGTGGTAGTTTGGCAGCGATCGCACTACTAGCTGCTCTTACCTTTTGATCGGACATCCGACTGAGGAGACTACTGCTTTGCCCTTTTTGTACAAAGGTTTACCGTTTTTCCCTTTCTTATGCCAGCAGTAGTTCCAATACCAGTGTTTAGGATTGTATTGAGAACGTTGACCTTCTTTGACACGGGGATATTCAACAACTCCAGTCTTTGTTTCGATTAATTTTGTGTATTTATGAAGCCATCCACTGCCCCCAACTGGTTTGTTGGGAGATTTTTCTATAGAGTACTCAGTAGAAACCCTAGAGTCTTTGTTTGGTAAAGTTTTCAGAAGTTGAGCTTTTTCACAATTAATTGGACTATCAGATAATTGGCCAACAGATGTGGATTTGTTGTTTTTCTACTGCCCCCAACTGGTTTGTTGGGAGATTTTTCTATAGAGTACTCAGTAGAAACCCTAGAGTCTTTGTTTGGTAAAGTTTTCAGAAGTTGAGCTTTTTCACAATTAATTGGACTATCAGATAATTGGCCAACAGATGTGGATTTGTTGTTTTTTCTACTGCCCCCAACTGGTTTGTTGGGAGATTTTTCTATAGAGTACTCAGTAGAAACCCTAGAGTCCTGATTAAGTCTGGTTTGTAGAGTTTCAGATTTTTTTTGTTTTGGTAGGCCATCTTGAATTAGGCCAGGGATTGTTGATTGATTGAGGCATTCACTGTTTTCTGCTGGTTTGGACTGTGACAGTTCCCTAGAGTCCTCTGTGGAACCGCTACAATCCTGATGGTGGGTGACTCGTAGGTTTTGAGAAATTGCCTCTGGTTTCGTAGTTACACTTTCACTGGATTCCTGGCCATTGTTAAGCAAGCTTGAAAGTTCCTCTAGAGTAAGACTAAAGGGATGGGTTGTTATATGGCCTTCGGGTAGATGCTCGTCACCGGAAAAGGTGTTATAAGATTTGGTAACGCTATCACTCATACATTGTTGTGATTCTGTTTCTGTCGTGTTGTCGGAATTGTTGTTGACGTTGGTATTGTTAATAAAATGTGGATTCATTTGACTTTGGCACTCCTGTTAATAATTAACAATTAGTAATTAACAATTAATAATTATTTTTTGTTGTTGATTTGATGATTGCGATTAAGATTTTTATGACTTCAATACAGTCTTGATTAATTGATTTAAAACCTTTTTTATTAATGTAATCAGCTTGATGTAATAGCTCTAACCAATATTGCGTTTCGTTAGCTTCTTTGATGGCAATCCGCAGTTGATGCACAAAGTCAGCACGGCTTTCCGCATATTCAGATTCACGCACTAAAGCACCAATTGCTGTACCACTCCGAAGTATTTGTTTTGATAAAACATACTCTTTTTTATCCTGGTTTAGATATTGTGATAACTTAACTATTCGTAGTGCAAATTTGAAAGATTTGTTTTGGATTACATTATTTTTTCCATGATTTTTAATTCCTAATTATTAATTATTAATTGTTAATTATTAATTGTTTTAGAAAGGTATTAAGTCTTCTTGTGTTGCCGTCTGTTCAGCATTTTGGGAAATAAAGTCTTGCCAACACGCTGTCGCTGCTTTTTCGATGGTGTCGTAGTATGGTCCGAAAACGTTGGGACTGACGTACCATTTGCCAAATCCTGCTTTGTTTTTGCTTTTATTGCAAAGGTTGATTTTCCCGCATTTCTGCGTTCCGTTCCAAACTATGTAAGTCTCACTACGGTTAAACATTGATGTGTCTTTGAGCCAATGTAGTCTTTCAGGATGTTCTTCTGTATTGGTCTGTGACTGTTCTGTGGTTGTGGATGTGTTCAACTCATCAGAAGTTTGACTATCAGTAATATCTAAGTAGGCAGCATTATTTAATAAGTCTTGCCAAGTGATAGTATCATTGTTTTTGTGGCTGTCTTTAATTGTTTGCTCCAAAACGCTATGGTCAATATAATTATTGATATTAACCTCTTTACCTGTTTCTAAGTCATAACAGACTCGATCTATATCAATACCATATAGTTCTTTCATTTTGTCGTTCAACTTGACAGTAGGGAAAAGTGTGGAAGTATTATCATCAAAGGTTTTCATTGAACAGGGATAGAGGTTTTCAGACCCACGGTAAAACCAAAGTACGTTTCCAGAGCGAGAGGTACGGATGCTCTCTAACCCATCAAATACAGCAGTCATTTGGTCGAGCAGGTCTAATGGTAATGGTGAGTTTTCACCTATTTGCTCTGCGTTATTTTCAGGCTTTTCCTTATTAGGGATAAAATCAAACCGAATTACCCATGCTATTTGTTGGTCGTTACCATCAAAGAATTTGTTGATGAATTCTGCGCGTGATAGTTCTGGAAAACCTTCTGCTGCTAAGTCAGAAGTGGGTATATCGGCTAATTTTTCTTGGTAAGGTTGATGGGTGAGTTTGATGTAACCAACTTGCTTACCACCAACTCGATAGCTTTTCGTTAGTGCAGGGTAGAGAAACTCTCCCGGTCTGGCATTCCAGTCATTAAGGAAGCGTTTGGCGTAGCTATCTTTCCACATCCTCCGCGTGACTGTTTTTTGTTCTGATAGTAGCTGTGGTAGGGTTAAACCGAAGCTGATACTTTTGCCATTTACTTGATAGTTTAATTCCTCTACTGGAGGCTTTTTTGTCATTTTTTGCTCACTGCTAGATTCCTGTTCAGAGGTTTGAAGATCAGAGCGTTCGGTTGTTGGTGTGATGACGACTGGTTTGAGGTGATAGAACTTATAGGGGATATTAAGATTTACTAAAAATGCTTCTAGGTCGAAGTTATATTTAGCCAGTTCACCAATTAATTTTTGTTCTATTTCTAGTTCGTTTTCCTCGTTGTGGTGGATGCTACCTACTTTTGTACCGTAATGCCATGCAGTGAGGTCTACCTCATCATGGCTTACCGTAAAACCTTCGAGCTTTTCGAGTTTTACTTTGATGGCATCCATCCAGGTCAGGTCTTCCCAGATTAGGTCTTCGTTGTCATCAGGAAAGCTAGAAGCAGTAGTATTTTCAACGACTTCTGAGTTTTCTTTGTTGGTATTAGTGTTGTTAACAGTAGTTGCTGCTATCAGACCGCCAAATTTCAGTGCAGCAAAGTTTTCTGCTGTGGGTTCATCGCTTAATGCTTCAGTGTGAAGGCTGTCATTTTTAGCTGTCTGTTGAGCTGCAATATAACGGAGCAAACCAATGTTTACTTGTTCTGGCACATTATCCCCGTGGTCTAAGGAGTTCAGCCATTGAATAGTGGCTACTTGTCCATTGACTAACTGTAGTACTCCTTGTAGTCCGCGTCCCTCTTTCCAAGTGGGAGCGACGACGCATCCAGGGATAAAGATGGCTGGATTACTTTTGCCAATATGCTCGAATGGGTCTAGTTCAAAGCAATTATCAAGTGATGCGAATTCTATCGATTCAATTAAACCTTTGATGTCGATTCCGTAGGAGATTTTGAGGTTTGCTATTAAGCCTTCTTCTGCTACTAATTTATTTGGATTTAGTTCGACAGAACCTAGTCTGTATTTCTGTTGATAGAAGGTTAATTTGTTGTTGTTTTTTTGAATGTTTAAGTCGGTTTGGTATGATTGGATTGCTGAAAATAATGTGTCTAATTCTTCTTTTGTTGATTCAATTGTCTGACTGCCATTATTGTTAGGGTTTTTGGGAGAGGGAGTCGGAGTAATGGAGCCTCCATTATTAGTGTCATTATCATCAGTTTGTTCGGGGTCCTTTTCAAATATTTTTTGATGTTTATGGCGTATAGTTTCTGTCAATTCGTTCCAGGGTGGAGTTGATTCTACAAGTTTATTGAGTAGATTATTGGCAGTTTCCAAGTCTTGTTCATTCCAGGTTTCTTTAATTAGTAATTCTTTGATGGGTTCCGAAGTGATGATGTAATTTTCTATTTCAATTGATTGTTCACCTTTGATAATATCAATGGTTAGTTGATTGAGTAGAAATGAATATTGTTCTAATAGATTATTAATCAACTCTTCGTCTGGTTTGATTTCTAAATCATTAACTTTGACGGAGCCTAAGTAATTTTCTAACCATTCTTTACCGTTGTAAGCTTTAAATATTTCTCCTTGACGGATGACGATGAAATTCAAATGATTAGAGAGGCAGTGGAGTGCATTTTGGAGAGTGTCTAGATGGTTCAATTCTTGTTCTAAACTACTTACTCCTGTTAGATAATCACGATAATTACCTAGCTTTTGTTTTTCGATGTCTTCGATTAAAGTACCTATGTCGATGCTGTACAAGTCTTCGAGTAGGTGGTATTCGCGTTCTGGAATTTCTAACGTATCATTGCTTTTGAGAAAGATTGTGCCTAATTGATTTTCTCCCGACAGGATATGAGCTGTGTTTGAGTTTTCTTCCCTAGTTATTTTAAGTAAGTCCGTGTCGTAACTGTTAATGGTGTCCATCAACAATTCAAGGTTGTCAATGATAGGGCAGTCAAACCACCAAGTTGCTCTTTCGATCGCTTCTTCTATCGTCTTGACATCGTTGATAAATCGGGTTTCGTGGGAGACTAGGAAGGGGAAGGTTTTCCCATGTTCTGTGTGAGAAATATCAGTTACTTTTACCCAATTACTACTGTTTTGTGTGTCTGATGAGTAGATAAATATTTGATTATTATCTATGGTTTTTATTACCCAATTTTCTAATAGTAATGGTGTGATTCTTTCTGTGAGTGTTAATGTTTTTCTACTTCTTTGGGGTCAACTTCAACTTCAACCTGTGTAGATTCGTTTTTTGTTGGTAACTTTACTTCTCCAAACTGAGAAAATACTTGTCTAAATTTCTCTATATTTTCTCCCCAATAGACTAGACAATGTGACTGACGTGCGGGTAGTTTTGGTTGGTAATTAACGTCTAGGAATTTAATCCTTCCTTTCCAAAAACAGATGGGTTGATTCCACAGTGGTTTAAACCATTTAGTATCTGTTGATGCTGGCAAGAGAGCGATCGCTTCTGTGACGTTACTGTCATTAACTTCTGAAATCAGTTTCTCTATCCATTTACCAGGACAGCTATAGGGTGGGTTGATGAATACTTTCCCAAACCATACACAAGCAAGTCCATCTTCTCTTATGGTTTTGTGGTATTTTGCTGGTATGTGTTTTCCGTCGTCAGAACAGGGGTCTAGGTCTATTTTTCCTAACACAAGTTCTACTAATTCAACAATCTCTGGTGGTGTGTACCAACAGTCTGAGGATTTTGGTTTAGCTGTTTCTATTTTTGAAGAATTGGATATTGGTGGCTCTTTTTTTACTAAACCTGTTAAGATTTCAGCAAACTCATGAACATCTCCCGAATAGTAAACTTTTTCATACCCAGGACGAAAATACCAATAACTACCGTCGTTATAGCCTACTTCAATACTTTCTTGATTTGGGATATAAGAAGTGCCCAACTTACCTACAGTACAGCTTGAATGACTTTTGACAAACTTACCTCCTACTTTTTCTGGCACATTGTACAATCTCTGTAGAATGGCTTCTACTGCATCGGGTTTACCTGCTTTGAATTCTTCCCAGATAGCCTCCGCAAATAGTTTAGTAGAGTTATCTGGTTGAATCCAGTTTCCTGAGTTGGTTTTTTGTTTAAACTTGATTTCATGCTCATCTTTGATATCGTCCGGAATTATCCGGAAATACCTTTTAAAAGAACCTTTTTTTACTTCTCCGGTACTGCTGTTGTACCAAGTGACAGTAGGAACCGTAGCTACATCTACTATCTCAGCAGTGTCTATTTGGGTATTTTCTGCTGCCTTAAGCTGAGGAGTTATGCTATCTTTTGATTTCTGCTCCGCTAAAACTATATCCGTTTTTATACCTTTCAATATTTCAGCAAAGGCAAGAAGGTCGCCAGAACAGTAAACTTTGTTGCGACCAGGACGGATATACCAAAAGTTACCGTCGTTATGACCTACCTCGATATCTTCATTCTCGATCTGAAAAACGCCAAAAGTTTCATTTAGATGGAAAGTGCCGGAAGTACCTAAATTACATAAAGAAGCAGTAAACTTACCTCCTACTTCCTCTGCTGCTTCGTACAATTTCTGTCGAAAATTTTCAGCAGGTTTTCCTAGTTTGAATTCTTTCTCCACCCTATCTATTAAGGGTTGAGTAGTGGGATTGATATCTTTACTCCACCTCTTGGCGGATTCAGATTTTTTGAGACCTACTTGATGTTGATTTTGTTTGTTGTTCCAAAGTACCCGAAAATACCTTCGTTCGTTCCCTGCACTTACTTCTCCACTGATGGAGTTGTACCAAGTTACATCAACATCTTTTGATGCGTTCTCTGTTGCAGGCAGTTCTGTCTGATTGTCTAGACTATTATCATCTAGACAATTACTACTTTCGGTATATTTTGAGGGTTTTGTGTCCGAGACTACATTTTTTGTTCGTCTTTTCGATAATCGCCATCAACTATTTCAATTACTCGCAGTGTTGGTGACGGTAATGTTGGTAAGATTAATCCGAGTTGCTCGGCAACATCGGCTCGATATACGGGATACTTTTCGAGTATTGGAGCCAACTCTCCTGTTAATGCGGAAATTTTTGTATCCGCATTACTCATGTCTTCTAGACGTTCTTGTTCTTGCTGTAGCTGGACTTGAAGAATTCTCACCAGCTCTTGTTGGCTTTGTAGATGTATCATAATGAATTTTATTGATATCGTTTACAGAATTTCCTGGTTGCAGACAGTGGGAATTCCGTGTACATCAGAGAGTGGTGGGTTGCGGGGGTTAATTGAAAATCTTGTATATACGATTCGCGATCTGAAATAACACAACTGCAGCTATATACAGTATAGTTTGGTATTTTTTGAACGATCGATCGCAGTTCAAGATTTTTAACATGAATGCAATATTACTATGATGCAACGGAAGTACGGATGGAGTGATGCTCGGCTCAAGTGCAACTAACTGCACTTGATTACACGGGGGAGCGATCACTACATCCTATCCGGTTAGTACAACCCACTTTTGATTCAGTTGATGGGCCAATCGGCGTACTTTTCGAGATGGTTTGTTCTGGCCATTAATCCAGTGGCCAATAGCTCGAACCGAAACTCCTAGAGCTTCAGCTAATGTAAAACGGGAAATATTAAATTTTGTTAGCAGTTGTAGTGGGTCCAATTCTGCTGTTTCGATTTTTGGAGGGAACGGCAGTGGCCACTTATTTAAAATCTGTAAAAGTTCCCAGGCTAGTCGTTGAATAGTCCGGCTTGGGTTTGTTGCGCCACACATCCATCTCGATACGGCAGATGGATTGACTCCCAGGGCTTTTGCTAGTTGCGTTTGGGATAGCCACTGGAATTGCAAAAGTAGGGAGGCTGGATTTATATCCTCGAAATGTGCTATATTCATGGTTCAAGAATTTTTTAATTATCTTTTTTGGCTATAGGGAAGCTTGTAACTTCCTTGTAGTTTTTATTTAGCTTAAAAGTAACCAGGTATTACTATTAAGTCAAGTACCATCAACAAAGTGTTTTTTGAATAACTGACGGAATTCGTTGATGATGTTGGCCTGTTTTAGCATGACCTTGACATAGTCTGGATGCCCTTTGAAATCAGCTCCCCAGTTTTTTATAGATTGCTCGGTAAAACCTGTGACTTTTGCTAACTCTTCGATACAGCGAGCTTTGTATCCTCGCTGTTCTGGTAAAGTGTTGTAAAGTACAGGGACCCATATTTGACAATACTCTTCAGGACTCATGCCAGTTTTAATATATGAATTATTTTCTACATGGCATTTTGTTATAGGCATTGTCTAGGGTGAATTTGAACT
>NZ_BLZO01000187.1 GCF_014132355.1 Okeania sp. KiyG1 | reverse complement strand
TTGAAACCTGGATCATTAGCCTGCATCATCATCAGGAACGCTGATGCCTTTCCGAACCCTAATCCCTAATTAGGGATTGAAACAAGAACCCTGATTTCTTCTCCAACTGCTAAAAAGGCAGGGACTTTCCGAACCCTAATCCCTAATTAGGGATTGAAACATAAATAGAAACTCGTTGTTGCCACTGGATATGCTGGCTTTCCGAACCCTAATCCCTAATTAGGGATTGAAACAATAAAAGACTTGGACATTGGATTTTTCTCCATAAATACTTTCCGAACCCTAATCCCTAATTAGGGATTGAAACTACCCGGTTCGTAACTAAACTCATACACAGCGTCTTCCTTTCCGAACCCTAATCCCTAATTAGGGATTGAAACAGGGTAGCTTTATAAGCTTGGATAAGCTTTATTTGATATGCTTTCCGAACCCTAATCCCTAATTAGGGATTGAAACCTCAACAGCTTCCATGTATATTTTACCCAAACCCATTACTTTCCGAACCCTAATCCCTAATTAGGGATTGAAACAAAAATATCTACGTAAAAACATTTTGCTCCAGTAGAACTAGAGTCACCTGTAGGGTGCTGTTAGCGATAGCGTAACGCATCACACAACATCAAAAATTGTGCGTTACACTCCACTTCGTTCCGCTAACGCACCCTACTGGACTATTGACAACTATAATTTACTTCTTACTTCTTACTTCTTACTTTTGACTTTTGACTTTTGACTTTTGACTTATATTTTTATGGTACGTTTTGTCGTGCGGAATGTAGGTTTAATCTTTCCTGTCAAAAACTTCAGAAATTAACTGAATAAATTTGCCATCTTTATCATATTTAATAGTCATTCGTTTATACTTATTTTCTATCATCATCTTACCTACTACAAGTTCAAATTCTTCTCCTATGTTTACCTTTTCAGGAACATTAATAACTATACCATCAGGCAGAAAAAATGTTGGATTTTTACCTGCAGTTGGATCTAACTTAAGTTCTGTCAGTTCTGGTTCTTGAGAAATTTGTAAATCAGGAGTCATGGACTGTTTTTGCCCCACCCAATTTCCCGATATATTCTTTAATTCTGCTCCTGGTTTTTGGTCTGGATAACTATTAAGATGCTCGCGAATTTGTGTAAATCCTGCTAGTTCTCCATTCTCTCCATACATAGAAGCAACGCTAGTCCGAAAATTTTGATGCTGGAAAAATAATTCACAACCAAAAAGATTCCCTATTTTTAATTGTAGACACATCCAAGTTTTGGCTTCTTTACTGAAAGATAATGTCCTCATTGATTCAAATGCTGGATGAATGATTCCATCTGGTTTATTAACAATTTCTTTCTCAATTTGCCATTGTTTTTCTTCCGTACTACCATCAGCATAAGTATAACTATTATGGTGAGTAATTACTGTTTTATCCTGATTAGCTGAGAATTTTCTGATTCCTTGAAAAGATTTTATAACTTCTAATTCTGGAGAATATCTAGTCCAAATACCATACCAAGCTGTTCCTTCTGGGGTATGATTTCCGAATAGGTTAGTCCAATTTTGTTCTTGTAGATTCATTGCTAATTAATTGTTTTGTTTGACTAGAGAAATTATATCAAATAGCAAATTACTTCCGTTGAAATAATTTTTTTAATAAAGAATATTCAGTATTTAATAATTGATGAAACTTCTCCAATGTAATTAAGCTGAAGTAGTGGGAGCAGTGCCATAAGTCTCAGGAGCTAAGATTGCAATATCAACCTTCAACCATTACTATTCACGACTAATTAATACAGAAAAACCCATTTTCAAATATGGCAATAAAAAAAGGAGAGGCTTTAGACCAGGATTTTTCGGTAAAGTTTTTTAACCAGCTAAATTATTCGTAGCATTCTTTTTATATTTCATCTTCATTATTTCCCCATCTCCCCACATTCCACTCCTGGGAAGGGTTAGGGTGGGTCACTACACTTAACTAATAAACCCAAATAACCAATTTCCCAGGGTGGAATGAATCAAAAAATTATAAATTTCTCCAGTTTTCCACAACTGTTGTAGTCGTGTTCCATGATAACAAAATAAAACTAGAAAACAAAAAATCTGAAAATGATGATTTTGAATTAAAGGTACATAAAATGTGCGGATTTTTCGATTATTTATTAATTCCAAAACAATATGTAAAATTGCAATTACAAACGCAGCAAAAAATATAGGTCCAAATAAATGATAAGCGATCGCCTGACTCAAATCTCCTTGTGCAACTGCCATTAGGGAGCGGGTCAACCCCCATCCAGGGCAAGGAATACCTATATAACGTAACAGTGGACATCCTATAAATGGTATCTTCAGCCCAAAATTCAAAAAGTAACTACCAATAATAGGAAGAAGAGCGATCGCCAGATAAATATATCGCTGACATCGCTCTCTATCAGATAGGAATTCAGAAAACTTTTGCATTTCAACTTATTTATCAAAATAATTGGGTCTAAAACCCCGCCTTTTAAGGCGAAATATTTTTGGAGAGTTCCTCAAATCCTCTACTTCCCCTCCCCTCCACGGTCGGGGTTAGGGGTGGGTTGGGAGGGGTTAGGGGTGGGTTGGGAGGGGTTAGGGGTGGGTTAACTTCTGACTTCTGACTTCTAACTTCTGACTTCATTAACGACTACGCAATATATCCCAACCAAAACAACTGAGATAAATTACAATTGTTGCTGCTTGTTGAAACATAACTAATTCTACAGTTTTGAGTAAAAAATTAGTCTCCGATTGAGAGTAAGCAGCCATCGATCCCCCTGCCAGAATAGCAATAAGAATCAAAAAAATTACTTTCCTGTATTTAAGTTTGAGCATTATTCAAATTACTCCTGTAATTAATATTACTACTTCCTTTGTTGAAAAAACTTTAGGTAAATGCTGCATATCCAAATACTAATAAACTTCCTACTAACGGAATTAAGCATATCAACAGTAACCAGGGAGATTTATTCAACTTCTTAAAGATTCTCACCCAAGCCATAATTGATTTAATTGCAGCAATGATATTAATACATGGAATATAAGATAAAATTGTCCATAGTACAGGTTTTTCCTCATCAGCAGCTTTGAAAGTAATGTATGTACCTAAAATCGGAATCCAAGCAAACCAAGCATCTTCAACATTTAACTTTTGGAAAATCTTGTAACAGAAAAACGCCATTATTAAGTATCCCACAATAGAAACTAAGTTGATAGCAGTCATAAAACCATCAACCACAGCTGGGTCTATTTCTGCTGGTGGAGTTATTGTTTCCTGTGCAAAAAAAATTGGTAATATCATACCAACTGCTGAATTAGCTACTGAAAATTCACTCAGATATAACATTCGTCTTAATTGATTAAGGTTAACAACACTGCCTCAGTTTTTTCTGGTTTTTCCAGCCATTTTGGCAGTTAATTAGGTGGTAGTAGAAATTAATAGTAAAGAAATATTAATTGGGAATTGGGAGTTGCTAAAAATCCTCAACCTGGCCTCAACCATTATTATTCACGACCACCTAATTGTTAATCACCCCATAAATCATTTTTTATGAAAAAAGCTTCAATATTTTCATAAACTTTCAGATTTTGACTATAACTAAATCCTCCATGTCCACCTCCTGAAATAGTTAATAACTGATTCGGTACATTAGCTTGATTAAGTGCTTCGTGAAATTTCACAGCATGATTATATGGGACACTTAAGTCGGCATCGCCGTGAACAGTAAAAATTGGTGGGAGTTCAGAATGTACATAATTAATAGGAGAAACATCCTCGGCAATTTCCAAGCGATCGCTCTGGTTGCCCATCCACTCCAGAGCATAATCTTGAACATTCGGCCCCTCAAGTAAATCTTTGACATCTGTAATGCCATACCAATTGACTACCGCAGCTACTTTCAATTCCTCATCAGCAGAAGTAGGTAACATAGCAGTTGTCATAGCTAAATGGCCTCCAGCAGAATAGCCACTGATAATGATTTTTTCAGGATTGAAATTATACTTTTGGGCATTTTTTATCGTCCAACGTAAAGCAGACTGACAGTCTGTTACTGCTGCGGGTGCTAAGGACTCTGCTGCCAAACGATACCCCACATTCACAACAGAAAAACCCATTTTCAAATATGGCAATAAAAAAAATAGTTCGACTTCTTTTGGGCGGTCTACCCAACCACCACCGTGAATAAAAATAACTACTGGGTGAGGTTTGTTTTTGAGAGACTGGTAAATGTCTAATTTTAAATCGTAATTATTGACAGTCAAATATGTAATCTGTTTATGAATACGATAGTTGTTGAAAAATGCCACAATTTCAGCAGCAGGATTTGACAATACTTTCCAAGTAATTATTGGTAAAAAGTTATAGCCAAGAAATACTGCTTGATATGATGCTTTAGATAGATAATTATTTAACATCTTTGGAAAAGAGGGAGTAGGGACTATGGGGAAAATAATTGAGAATTTCTGTACTATGAATTGGTTTTATTTTTGATTATCGGAGAAGTCTATTTAACATTAATCTAGCTGTGAATATTTAACTTGTCTAAGGGGAGATATTCATTAATTGATAATGGATAATGAATAATCGATAATTACCTCTGGTTAAAACCGTTACGGAATTGAATATCAGGAAATCTGATTTCTTCTCTTGGTCGATTGGATATGGCGAGGAGACCTCGCCATCCCTCGACCGCTTTTTTCTCCTTAAAAGGAGAGGTGTTAAACCTAGATTCGATTAATTATCAATTATCCATTGGTAATCAAGCATAGCATTACTATTTATAAATGGTATAAATATAGCATTAATGCTTATGAATTGGTATTAGGCAACACAAGATTTTTACTTTTCTACTAGATATAGCAACTGCCAGGTTGGTGTTTGACAATTAGTGCGAGCATCTTGCTCGCATCATAAATCATCATAATTACCCGATATCCTAACTATAGTGGCGACTGCTATAACTAATTGCCTAGATAACTAAACGCCTTCTTCCTTCTTCAACCAGTTCTAATACCAATTCACTTAAAAAATGTCACAAGTAGTTGGTAACTGATGAAGTAAAATAATAAGCTGAAATTACTGTAGAGTAAAAGTTTTAAGTTCCATTAATATCACTTCTAACTTCTAACTTTTGACTTTTGACTTTAGTGAAAGAGTAAAAGTTTTAAGTTCCATTAATATCACTTCTAATTTTTGACTTTAGTGAAAGAGCAGAAGTTTTAAGTTCCATTAATATCACTTCTAATTTTTGAATTTAGTGAAAGAACAGAAGTTTTAAGTTCCATTAATATCACTTCTAATTTTTGACTTTAGTGAAAGAGCAGAAGTTTTAAGTTCCATTAATATCACTTCTAATTTTTGACTTTAGTGAAAGAGCAGAAGTTTTAAGTTCCATTAATATCACTTCTAATTTTTGACTTTAGTGAAAGAGCAGAAGTTTTAAGTTCCATTAATATCACTTCTAATTTTTGAATTTAGTGAAAGAGCAGAAGTTTTAAGTTCCATTAATATCACTTCTAATTTTTGACTTTAGTGAAAGAGCAGAAGTTTTAAGTTCCATTAATATCACTTCTAATTTTTGACTTTAGTGAAAGAGTAAAAGTTTTAAGTTCCATTAATATCACTTCTAATTTTTGACTTTAGTGAAAGAGTAAAAGTTTTAAGTTCCATTAATATCACTTCTAACTTCTAACTTTTGACTTTTGACTTTAGTGAAAGAGCAGAAGTTTTAAGTTCCATTAATATCACTTCTAACTTCTAACTTTTGACTTTTGACTTTTGACTTTAGTGAAACGGTCTAACTCCAGCAACATTAAGAGTAATTCGATAGAGACTTTTACTAGCTGTTAAATAAAGAGTTTTATAGTCATTATTTCCCCATGCTAAATTAGCAACTTTTTCTGGTACAGCAATAATTCCTAATAACTTTCCTGATGGAGAAAAAACCCAAACTCCTCCCGGTCCAGTACTATAAACATTTCCTTGCAAATCTACTTTCATTCCATCAGGTACACCTCGTTTATTTGAGTCTTTTAACTCAGCAAAAATCATGCCATTTTCTAGAGTTCCATCGGACTTAACATCAAAAACACGAATATGACCTTTTTCCGAATCATTAACATAAAGTTTAGTTTCATCAGGTGATAAAAGAATACCATTAGGACGAGTAAAATCATCAACTAATAAAGTTAACTTACCATCTGGTGCAATCTTATAAATACCATAAAAACCTAATTATTATTGTTATGATTTAATTCCATAAGGAGGGTTGTTCAACAATGAATAATGAATAATGAATAATGAATAATGAATAATTCCCTCTCCTTGAAAAGAAGAGGATTGACTAATAATGAAAATTTTTATTTATTATCCCCTTAAAAGGGGAGGCTTTAAACCACAATTTTTCGGTAAAATAAATACTGCCATCTGATTTGACAACTAAATCATTCGGACTATTCAGACGTTTACCGTTATATTCATCAGCAAGTGTAATTATTTTGCCATCTTTTTCAGTTCTCGACACCCGACGATTATTATGTTCGCCAGTAATTAATCTTCCTTGTAAATCTAATGTATTACCATTAGCATTCCCAGAAGGACGACGAAATACTTTGACTTCTTGATTAGGTTGTCATTGATAAATTGTATTTTCTGGAATATCACTAAATAGTAAAAAACCGTCAGGATGCCAGACAGGTCCCTCGATAAATTTGAAACCTTCTACTACTTTTTCTACTTGTGCATCTTCCCCAACAATATCCTGTAAATTTTCGACTGAGTTAGCTTCAGCTAATTGGAAATAATTATTTTGAGAGACAAGACTCTTATTATTTTTAGCTTCAGTTCTACTATCATTAAATATACTAACTACTGTTGTTAATAAGAAGATTGACGTAATCATTAAAATTTTTATAATTGACATTTTTTATTTCTAGTTGATTTTACTTTTGCTGTATTGACTAGGGGAAATATCAGAGAATAGACCTTTCCCAGTAATTAAGTATTATGGTAAATTTTTTACCGATAAATTGTGGGTATGCGCCTCCCCTTTTAAGGAGATAAAAAGTGGTCCTTAGCGCAGCTTCCCGTAGGGTGGGATGGCGAGGTTCGCCATATCCATGAGACCAAGAGAAAAGAGAATATTCCTTATGTCAAGCCTCCTTATTGCAGAGGTACTGATAACTGATAACTGATAACTGAAATGACCTGCTATAATAGTAAGTTAGAAAATTTTTCAAATTCTCTATCATTTGTGATACAAATCATCAAAAATCATACTGCAAAAAGGAAACTAGAAAATTTGGCCGAGAATTGACTTCTCTTTAATCCTAGAAACTATTTATTTATATCATTGTTGACTTTCTCTTAATTTCTTCTTCTTTCTTCCTTTTTAACCTGCTATAATAGTAAGTTAGAAAATTTTTCAAATTCTCTATCATTTGTGATACAAATCATCAAAAATCATACTGCAAAAAGGAAATTAGAAACTATTGATTTATATCCTTCTTCCTTCTTCCTTCTTACCGAAAAATTGTGGTTGAAGGCCTCCTATTTTAAGAGGATAAAAAGAAAAATTTTCCTTTGAGTTAATCCTCTTCTTTTAAAGGAGAGTTCATTAATGAATAATGAATAATTACTCCTCCCTAAAAGGTAGAGGATTGACCAATAAGGAAAAAATTTCTTCTCTTGGTCGATTGGATATGGCGAGGAAACCTCGCCATCCCTCGACCGCTTTTTTCCCTTGAAAGGGGAGGCTTTAAACCTGAATTATTTAATTATTTAATTATTAATTCTTCGGTAATTCTAAATTCTAAATTCTAAATTCTAAATTCTTGAATTCTTCCTTACTTTATATAAATAACTCCCATGCACATTCCTAACTTACAAACTTCTCTAGCAACAACACTCCGTAACCGACGACAAAAATTAGCAAAATTAATCAATTTTCCCGTCATACTTTGGTCAGGAAGTAGTAGTCCCCGTAACTTTCCAGCTAATACTTTTCCCTTCCGTCCTAGCAGTCATTTTCTCTATTTTGCCGGACTACCTATTAAAGATGCTGCTATACATTTAGATGAAGAAAAATTAGAACTATTTATGGATAATGCACCACCAAGTAGTCAACTTTGGCATGGAGAAATGCCCACCCGTGATCGCCTAGCTGAAATTATTGGTGCTGATGCTGCTTTTCCTATGCAAGAATTGAAATCTCGTGCCACTAATGCGGCGACTATTTCTGTGCAAAATTCTCCTACTCAAACTACACAATTTCAGACTTTAAATAGAGATATTTCTGCACCTAATAACCCTAAAGAAATTGATTTAGAATTAACAAAAGCTATTATCTCTTTAAGACTTAGCCATGATGCCACAGCTTTAACAGAAATAAAACAAGCAGTAGCAGTAACTGTAGAAGCTCATAAAGCTGGTATGGCAAGCACCAAAAATGCTAAATTCGAGTCTAATATCCGAGCCGCAATGGAGAGTATTATTATCTCCCATAATATGACTTGTGCTTACTCCAGTATTGTGACTGTACATGGAGAAATTTTGCACAATGGAGAATATCATCACCCCCTACAAACAGGAGATTTACTATTAGCAGATGTGGGAGCAGAAACAAGTTTAGGTTGGGCTAGTGATGTGACTCGAACTTGGCCTGTTTCTGGTAAATTTTCTCCCACTCAACGAGATATTTATGATGTAGTTTTAGCTGCCCATGATACTTGTATTGCTAAAGTTAAACCTGGTGTTGAATATTTAGATATTCATCTATTAGCAGCTCAAGTTATTGCAGAAGGATTAGTAAATTTAGGAATTTTAAAAGGTCAAGCAGAAGACTTAGTAGAAATGGATGCTCATGCCTTATTTTTTCCTCATGGAATCGGTCATATATTAGGTTTAGATGTTCACGATATGGAAGATTTGGGAGATTTAGCTGGATATGAAATAGGTAGGGAACGTAGTAGTCGTTTTGGTTTAGGTTTTCTACGATTAAATCGTCCATTAATTCCCGGAATGTTAGTCACAATTGAACCTGGTTTTTATCAAGTACCAGACATTTTAAATAACAAAGAAATGTGTCAAAAATATCAAAATATTGTTAATTGGGAAAAGCTAGAAAAATTTGATGATGTTCGAGGTATTAGAATTGAGGATGATGTTTTAGTAACTGCAAATGGTGCTGAAGTTTTGACTCAAGAATTGCCTAGCGATATTGATTCAATTGAAAATTTAGTCGGATAATTTTTTAGGTCATTTAAGAAGGAAAAAGGAAGAGGGAAGAAGGAAGAAGGAAGAAGGAAAAAGTGGATGAGTGCATCTCATATTTGCAAAAATACTTTTTTCCTATATATTTCCTATTCTCTATTCTCTATTCCCTGTTGCCTGTTGCCTGTTGCCTAAAAGATATAAATTTTTGCTTTATTCAACATTGAGATGCACCCCTTTACTTTTCTCCAATATTTGCTCTTTTTCTCCTTTCTTCCCTCCTGACTCCTGACTCCTGACTGCTCACAACAGTTATTTATAAGTCTTCAACCGAACATGATATTAAATTGATTTATTGTGGTAGTTCTCAAGGTGAATTTTTCGGAGTAACAAGACTAGGATAAAATAATAAATTACGATTAGTTATTAATAATGAATCGACGGATTTTTTCCGTCATGAATATGCTCTAGACAGTGCAGGTAATACTACAAATTTAGTTAGAAAAAGTTCTAGAAAAACAGAAAAATTTCCCTATTATTCCAACTAACTATTTGATTATAAGTAGAGCAAGCTAAAAAAAAGACTTTGCATTTTTAGTCAAAAAAACCCTAAAGGCAATAAATATAAACTTTTGAGCGAATTTACAATTTCATACATAGCGCCCAAAATTTACCATGTTCTACTTAGCGCTTTTCACATAGATAGGCTACAGTTAGTACGGAGAACACAAAAGCATTTTTCTACTCCCTACTCCCTACTCCCTACTCCCTACTCCCTACCCAAAAATAATTTTGTGGTCTACTTAAATAATGTAAATGCGATATATTTTTGAATTATACTTTAATCTTTATCCTGAAAAATAGCTCCACGTTTAACTAACTCCTGCTTCATTTCTTCAGTCATTCCTAAATTTTTACCAAATATAGCACCTTCTAATTCTGCACCTTCTAGGTTAATACCTCTTAAATCAGCTTTCAATAACTTAGTATTTTTCAAGTTAGCATCCATCAGATTTGCCATTTTTAATTTTGCATTTGATAATTCTGCATCACAAAGTTGAGCTTTTAGTAATTTAGCTTCATTTAATAAAGCTCCTGTTAAAATAGCATTAAATAATAAAGTATTGCTCAAGTTAGCACCTTGCATATTAGAATTAGACAAATTGGCTTTGATCAAGTTAACATCTCTCAGATTAGTATTAGTTAATTTACTATTGGAGAGATTAGTATTGCTGAAGTTAGCATATCTCAAATTAGCATATCTGAGGTTAGCATCTGCTAAATTAGCATTTCCTATATTAGCGCCTTTAAGGTTGGCATATTCAAGGTCAACATTATTTAAAGTTCTACCATAAGCACCATGATTCACAATATCCCAAACAAGATACCACTTATCATCTAATTCTGTTGCATAATTAATTTTTACTCCCCTGAAATTAACATGATTTAAGTTAGCATTCATCAACTTTGCGTAATTAAGATTTGCATCACTTAAATTAGCACCTTCTAGATTAGCACCTTCTAGATTAGCACCCTCTAGATTAACTCGATTTAATTGACCTCTGACCAGGTTAATTTTAGATAAATTAGCACCTTTTAAATTAGAATCTCTTAGGTTAACATCTGTCAAATTAGCATGACTAAAATTAGCATTTGTGAGATTAGCATCGCTGATGTTTGCTTGATCAAGTTGAGCATAACTAAAATTAGCATCTGTGAGATTAGTATTTCTGAGATTAGTAAGAATTAAATCAGCCTGAGTAAGATTGGCTTGAATTAATTGTGCATCTGTAATTTCACTACGCCAAAGGTTAGCACTCTCTAGGTTAGCACCCTTGAGGTTAGCACCTCTCAAACTTACCCCTCTGAGGTCTGCACTCTTTAAATTAACATGATTAAGGTTGGCAAACCACATTATTGCCCCACTCAGATTAGCATGACTCAGATCGCTATGACTAAAATTAGCTCTTTTCAGGTTGGCACAAAGTAGATAAGCATCTTTAAGAATAGCTTTAGTGAAGTCAATATCATTTAGATCGCAAAGACTTAGGTCAGCACACTCAAGACTTATACCAGTAAAATTGTTAGTCAATTTTTGATTGTTAGTTTGAGCAGTATTATTAATTAGTTTCTGTAGTTTATCAAGTGATTTTTGATTAGCCATATAAAGTTATTCTTTAACACTATATTAATAGGATGTTATTTAAAGGCGATCGCTGGAATTATAGTGGTTTTCACTCATGTTGACTACAGAACTTCTGTCCTCTGTCTTTAAGGCAAAATCTCTGTATTCTATGTTAATGAAAACTGCTATAATTTAGTCAAGTATAATTGTGAATAATTACACTTTGACTAATATAATTATAACCTAGTAAACTTTCTCATGGCTAATTTTTACCATTTCATCTGTACTCTCAAAAATTACTAAAAAATTATCAGCTAGGATAAACAGAAGCATCTCAGAAAAAATACAAAATCAATAAGGTTGATAATTATTAATTAGATGATTTGGCGTTGGTGATTTGAGGTATGATATCATGTCCTGATAAGAGCGCTATAGAACTTCATTCCGCGCTCTGCGATGATGCTGACGCAACGCTTGGTGTTAACATTTGGAATAGTATTCCGACAGGAAAGTTGTGCGCCAGCAAACAAAAAACTTTCTCCTTCTACTCCTGTTTCTTCTTCTTTCTTCCCTCCTGACTCCTAAATAATAACGCCAATGATTTTTTCTCTGATTCTAATTATCCTCAAAAAATGCTCCACGAGTAATTAAATCTTGCTTCATTTCATCAGATAAACCAGAATCATGCCATAACCTAGCATTCTCTACTTTTGTATTCTGAAAATTAGCTCCTGTTAAATTTGTTAATGCTAATCCAGCTTGACTTAGATCGGCATTAGTTAAATTAGTATTACTCAAATCTGCATCACTTAAATTTGCATTACTCAAATTTGCCTCACTCAAATTTGCCCCACTCAAATTTGCCCCACTCAAATTAGCTAAAGCTAGACTAACACGGTGCAAGTTTGCCTCACTTAGATCGGCATTACTTAACAATGCTCCACTCAAATCTGCTCCTCCTAAATTCACTTTACCAAGATTAGCTTCACTCAAATCTGCATCACTTAAATCTGCACCCCGTAGATAAGCTCCATACAAATTTGTACCACTCAAATCAACACCACATAAATTAACTCCTAATAACTTAGCTCCTGCAAAATCTAAAGCAGGATTTATACCAGCGATATTTGCTAACTCCAGTAAATTTTCTGTCTCAGCTTCAACCACACTCTTAATTATCATTCTAAACTCTGAAAAATCACAACCTGCAGAAGTTGCAGATAATATCAAAGTTTGTAATTCCTCTGAAGATTTGTATTGCAACGACTCAGAAGTTAAATTAGAGTTAAATTTTTGCGATCGCAACCAAAGCACCAATTTTCTTTCTAACACAGCGAGTCGGTTGGGGCTAATATTATGAGGCCATAATCCTTCAATAGCAGTCATAGAATCTACAATTTTCTCAGCTATATTTTTAATTGTTATAGCAGTTTTCACTCTTAAGAGTCAGAATTCAGGAGTGGAGGAGTAGGGGAGTGGGGAAGTAGGGGAGTAGGGGAGTGGGGGAGTGGGGGAGTGGGGAGTAGGGGAGTGGCTCACAGGGATTATGGCACGGATACAGGGATAGGTCAGGGAGTAGGGGAGTAGGGGAGTAGGGGAGTAGGGGAGTGGGGGAGTAGGGGAGTGGCTCACAGGGATTATGGCACGGATACATGGATACGGAAGTCGTAGGGGCGAATGGCATTCCCCCGTACAGGAGTGGGGGAGTGGCTCACACGAATTATGGCACGGATACACGGATACGGAAGTCGTAGGGGCGAATGGCATTCGCCCGTACAGGAGTAGGGTAGTGGGAGGCTGGGGGAGTGGGGGAGTAGTAAATATAGCAAGGCTTATTTTCTATTCTGAAATTTCAAACAATGCCCCTCGTTCTACCCACTCCTGTTTTTGATGCTCAGAAATACCTATATTTTGAGCAAATATTGTCTTGTCTAAAATTGCATCTTTTAAATCTGTCCGTTTTAAATTAGCTCCCCGTAAATTGGCCCCACTTAAATTAACTCCACTGAGGTCAGCATTTTGTAAAGAAGCATTACTTAAATCCACATTGACTAATTTAGCATTGGGCAGATAAGCACTACTCAAGTCAGCACCACTGAGGTTAGCATTAGTTAAATCGGCACGAGGTAATTTTGTCCGTAAATCTGCATCTTTGAGATAAGCTTCTACAAGTTGAGCATCTCGTAAATTAGCATTACAGAGATTAGCTTGACTTAAATTCGCACCATTAAGATTAGCTCCACTTAAGTCCGCAAGAGTTAAGTTAGCGCCACTGAGATTAGTCTTTTGTAAATTCGCCCCAACAAAATTAGTATATTGGAGGTCTATCCTACTTAAATCGCTACCTGCAAAATCTGCCGTAACATCTAGAGCTAGAGTTTGAGCAATTTCTATAAAATTATTGCCCACTTGCTTTGATAATAATTCTTTGGCGATCGCTATCTGTTGTTGTCTACATTCTTCTGCCTTTCTACCATCCTCCATTGATTGGTATACTAACCGGAGATTAAACAAGGCATCCCCTTGGCTAGTATAATTACCTATTTTTTTAGCAAAAATTAACTGTTGTTGATAACATTCTTTGGCCTGGGCAAATTCTCCCAAACCATGATAAGCTATCCCTAAACTGGAGTAGGCTTGTTCACAACCAAATTCGTCTTGCATTTCTTGAGCGATCGTCAAACGTTTTTGTTGATATACAACTGCTTCTGAATAATTATCTAGAGCATAATAAGCATTTCCTAAATTACCTAAGGCTTTTCCTTCTCCTTCTCGGTCTTGAATTTCTCTAGCAATATTTAAGTGTTGTTGATAATATTCTATGGCTGAGTGATAATCTAATAATGCGTCATAAGCAACACCTATATTTCCTAGAGTGGCAGCTTGTTTACGGCGGTCGGAAATTTTTTGGTAGATAACTAATGCCTGTTGCCAAGATGCTAAAGCTGCTTCAAATTCATGATTTTGATATTGAGAAATCCCCTGTTTGAGCAGTTTGTCTGCTATTTCAGTCATATTTTTACAGTTTTTTTACAGTTCTTTAAAAAGACTATATTACCCTAGTTTAATTTCTGTTTAGTTCTACAATATAGTATGCGAAAGAGTTGATTATACTAAATCCTGTTATCAAAAATACTCGCTTGTCATTTCCTCTACACCTTATTCCCTCATCTACACAATCAGGAAATAAGATTTACAGCAGTTTTTATTTCAGTAGACCACAGTAGACATCTCCAGAAAAGAGAGAGTAGGCAGTAGGCAGTAGGGACGTTCCATGCAAGGTCCGTACAGAGAAATAATTGATAATTTCTGTGCGAGAATTGATTTTATTTTGGATTTTTGGAGATGTCTAGTAGTGGCGAATACCCATTTGCCCTTACAGGGTTTTGGCTATGACGATGTGGTTCATCAGTCAGCAAAAGCGCTTTCATTAATTGATAATTGATAATGGATAATACCAAATTGATAAATGTTTGCTACAAATAGTTAGGGTATTTATTCTAATGCGCGAATGCGCGAATTTATAATGCACGCGGGGATAGATTTAATACCATTTTTGATATTGCCAATTACCTTTTTCGTGAAACAGACTTTATCTGAAAGTCTTTTTATGGTGCTTATTATTCGTAACATTCTTTTTCAAATTGGTATAATTGATAATTACCTCTGGTTAAAACTGCTACGGAATTGAATATAAGGAAATATTATTTCTTCACAGGAGTCGATTGGATATGGCGAGGGGACCCGCTCTTGACAGAGCCGCTCCGCTTTTAGCGTTTGCGGTAGCATTCCGGAACGGAAAGCTTTGCGGTAGCAAACGCCATCCCTCGACCGCTTTTTCCCCGATCAAGGGGAGGCTTCAAGGCGCGAATTATTTAATTATTAATTATTAATTATTAATAATTCGGTAATTTTTATAATTTACAGCGGTTTTCATTTCGGTAGACCACAGTAGGGACGTTGCATGCAACGTCCCTACAATATTTTGGTTATGGCGATTTGGTTCATCAATTTGAAAAGCACTGTATGGTAATTTATAATTTTTGTATTGTAGTTTTTATTGCAGGAATAGACTGCAAATTAGTATTTCATTAATTGATAATTGATAATGGATAATTGATAATTACCTCGGGTTTTAACCGAGAGGATTGAATATAAGGAAATATTATTTCTTCTCTTGGTCGATTGGATATGGCGAGGAGACCTCGCCATCCCTCGACCGCTTTTTCCCCGATCAAGGGGAGGCTTCAAGGCGCGAATTATTTAATTATTAATAATTCGGTAACTACCCTTGGGTGAATTTGGTATTATTATACTTAATCATCCGGACACTGTACAATTGATAATTTATGAATAATAATTGATTTTATTTTGGTTTTTTAGAGGGATATATTATATCAAGTCTCATTAATTGGTCAAGGGTCATATCAGTTATCAGTTATCAGTATCTATAGCTGTTTGCGCAGCATGACCTAGGAAAGCAAGAGACTGGAGATAAAGAATGTTCTCTTTCTCTTGGTAAAAATCTTATCTCTAATAAATTTCTCCATGTTCCCTATTGCCTATTGCCTATTGCCTATTGCCTATTGCCTATTGCCTATTGCCTATTCTCTCAAACTTTTATGATGAAAATATACATGATATTACTGGTATTATTCATGTTTATTCCAGTGAATAAAATTGCCTTTTTTGACTCCACTAATTGCCTGTTTACGACTCTCAAATAATTCTAAAATTCCATCAATAATCATTTTCACT
Source organism: Okeania sp. KiyG1 (assembly GCF_014132355.1). Classification (GTDB taxonomy): domain Bacteria; phylum Cyanobacteriota; class Cyanobacteriia; order Cyanobacteriales; family Microcoleaceae; genus Okeania. The sequence goes on along the minus strand of NZ_BLZO01000187.1, from coordinate 212,314 downwards.
AAATCTTGGTTACAGCCATCAATAAAATCTTCAGGAGAAATATTTTTTTGAAATAATTCCTTAGTTCTTTCCCTTTGTTTTTTTACTTCTTCAAATCCTATATATCTAACTATAAATGTACTCAATGGTGAGTTTCTCATATCATAAGTGGCATTTTGACATCGCCCATCTGCCAACAAAGTTAATACTTCACGTTCCAAACTATTTTTAGGTTGATAAGGATGATGAATCTCTGGTAAAAAACTCTCTAAATGAGCCGGATCAAATCCTTGAGTCGGCAACTCTCCAATCATTGTTGAAAGAGGTATATTTAAGCCTAATCGCATAGATAATGCCTCAATAAAACCTAGAGTAAAAATTTTACTTCCCAGATAAATTTTCGCAATTTCCAGATTTTTCTTTGCCCGATCAACCCAACTTATGTAAGTTTTTTCATCGGGTTCTCCATCAAATTTGCGAAAAATTAAATCGGGATTTAAAGATTTAAGAAAATCTTCAGTTTTTTCTAAGGCAATTCGGTACTCAGAAATAGTGTATGAATTACCATTGATAAGATTGTGGTTAGTTTCTGGCAATAAATTCCAGGTATTATCTAGAAATATTGAGCTAGGTGAACCAAAGCCAATAACATCTCGGTTAGATAGTCTAACTGATTTTTTTATTGTTTGATATAGTTCAGCATCAGTTAAATTAATATTCCACTTAATATTAGTTTCTTTAAGTCTTTGATAAAGACCTTCAGTAGCAGTTAAGCCATCTTCTGAAATAGGTTGAAATGGAATACTAGCTTCAATACAAGCAGCGATTTTAAACAGATGTTTAGTTGTCAAAAATATTTCCATTGCTTTGGTTGCAACAACAGCGCTCATAAACTCATTTTGTCCGCCGAAAGGTAATAAAATCTGACCAGCAACAAAACCAAAAACAGATGCTATTATCTCAAAATTCCTATCTTTTGGTAATTCATTTTTTTCCCTGATTTTTAACTTTCCTTGTACCTCCTTAATATAAGGAGTAATATAATAACTGAGATTAAAATTCACACTACGATCTATTTGTAGATACACTAGATCGTGGAATAAAGCAGCTAATACTTCGATCGCATCCTGTGAACCTCCCACTTCAAAAATATGATCCGGAGTATGAAAATAACGCCAGGGACTCATCATCGGTTGGACAACTAACTCAGCAATTTCAGCAAGTTTTTCTGATTGAACCTCTACTTGTAATTTCCCAGTTGCCCATTTCAGTTTTTCTAAGCATCGTTGATACTCATATTCATATTCAAAACTCATGATTTTGTTACTCCTGGTTGATGAATAAAATTTTGTACTTTACTAAGTTTTCCTTTCTCAGATAGACCGCTAGATTTTTTCCTATGGTTGGTTGTTTGATTACAGTTTTTTATTTAGCTCTAGGAAATAGCATTATTGATACTAATTCACCAAAATAATATGACATAAGTTGTACAGTTTGTTTGATTTTTTTGCCCAGCTTTCCCTATCTCAATTTTTTATAGCTTTGCAGATAATTTAATTCTTAAAAACTTGACCAATAAAAATACTGAAAGCTCCAGAATAGGCAAAAATAACGACTAATTTTCATACCAAATACCCTCATATGTTTGAACTATTACTGAATTATTAATTATTAATAATTAATAATTAAATAATTCTGGTTTAAAACCTCCCCTTTTAAGGGGAAAAAGCGGTCGTTAGCGCAGCTTCCCGAAGGGTGGGATGGCGAGGTCCCCTCGCCATATCCAATCGACTCCTGTGAAGAAATAATATTTCCTTATATTCAATTCCGTAACGGTTAAAACCCGAGGTAATTATCAATTATCAATTATCAATTAATGAACTATTCCTTACTTTCTAAAATTGATAAATCTGTACTTCATAAAACTGATAAATTCCACAAAATTTCAATCACACTTTTTTGCTCCCGATCAAAATGATCGGTATAAGTGAAAATTAATATAGCACTACACAAATAGAGCGCAGACATTGATAAGTCCTCAAACTCAGTCAGGGATAACTTTTGACTTTTGACTTTTGACTTTTGACTTACACTACGGGGTATAGTTGACTTTCAACTACAAATTAGGTTAAATTAGCCACTATAAATATTATAATCGGCTTAACCCTTACTAAAATTTTACATCCATTAAAGTCTTCAAGGCAAAATGTGGTAAAGCCAACATTCGTCGCCAGCGCCAAGGTTCTTGATAAAGTCTATACAACCACTCCAAAGAATTGTCACAAAACCAAGCAGGCGCTCTTTCCTTCACCCCAGCCCATATATCCAAACTACCGCCAATACCAATCCAGACTGCTTGAGGACAAATATGTTTATGTTCTGCAATCCATAACTCCTGACGAGGTACTCCCAAACCTACAAATATTAGTTTCGGCTGTAATTTTGCTAAAGTATTGAGCAATTCTGTTTCCTCTGCTGGAGATAGATAACCATGCTGACAAGCGATCGCTAACTGTGACACTTTTTGTTGCCAAATGTCTGCTGCTTTCATAGCTACCCCTGGTTTTCCTCCATAGAAAAATACCAAGTTGTCTGGATTCTGTCTTGGTACTTGCCATAAAATACTCTCTGCTAATTCAATACCAGGACAACGCTGTACAGATTTACCCTTAAGTCTTAAGTATAGAACAACACCTGCCCCATCAGGAACTACCAACTCAGCTTGACGGATTATCTCAGCCAAGACGGGATTTTTCTCTCCCTGCATAACCATTTCAGCATTTAGTGTCACTACATGAGTTCCCAGTCCCTTCTCTAATCGAGAAAGTAAATAACCAGAGTAGTCATCAATACAATGTATTGGTAAACCTAAGACAAAATTTTTTGCGGGTAGACCAGGTAAAGACTCAGAATTTTGTTCACTCATATTTGTATTGATTTTATTGATTTATTTTCTTGTTTTACCGAAAAATCATGGTCTAAAGTCTCCCCTTTTAAGGAGATAAAAAAAAGAGAATTCCGTATTTTCGTAGCCTCCTTATTGCAGAGGTACTAATAACTGATAACTGAAATGACCACCCTTAATACTTACTGATTTAGATTAGCTGATTCCGTTCTTTCCGGCTAGTGCTTAACTACTTTCTTTCATCCTGATGCCATATCAAAATTTTCCAATTTGAGAAACTTCATCGTAAAAATTTAGGGATGGTGAAGTTCTCTCCCGTTAAATCTCGAGATTATAATGGGAGCTTCTCAAACAAAGAAGTTTCTTGCGAGTGCTGACGCAACGCTGCGCGTTACATGTCGCAAAGCGAAACATAGGCTGATTAATATCTAAGCCTCCACAAGCAGACAAGATGATACTCACCTCGTTTAACGCTTTATTTAAAATGTTAATTGCTGCATTTTCGTCCCTGTCTAAAACTGTTTGACATTTAGGACAAGAATGAGTTCTAACTGATAAAGTTTTAGACACTTTCTGACCACAATTACTACAATGCATGTGATGTATTGTGAGGATGTACGGGCGTTAGCGGAGCTTGGCGCTAGCCAATGGCCATTCGCCCCTACTTACATGAACACCGCGAACTGCCGCCACTGCATTCAACTTTTCAATAAAATTACCCCAGGCTACATCATAAATTGATTTTGATAGTTTCGTGTTTTTTGCTAAACCTTTAATATTCAGGTATTCTACAGCAATTAAATCATATTCTTTAACTAATTTATGAGCAGTTTTGTAATGGAAATATTCTCTTTGTCTAGCAATATGTTGATGTAATCTAGCTATTATATTTTGTGCTGCCCTCCAGTTGTTTGATCCAATTTCTTTTCTAGATACTTTTTTTGCTTTCTTGCTAAATTAGATTGGGATTTTCTATAAAATTTAGGAACAGAAATAGTCTCACCAGTATTAGTAGTTAAAAACTCTTTTAAGCCTACATCAATACCTACAGCAGTTTTGATATTTGCTGTATAAATTAAACTAGGTACTGACTTATCTTCTAAACTAAAACTCACATCCAGGACCATCAGCGTCTTGAGTGTCTTACATTCTGGGGTTTCCCAGAATTACGCACTCGCTTTTTTGGTTATAGTTGCAGTTTTAATCGTAAATCCATCTGGCATAGGTCTATGAACTATTACAGGAATAGCACCAAACCTCGTAGTAATTATTTGTTTTCCATCAAATTTTATTATTCCTTTGGGATGATTAACTCTACTAAAACAGAATGACCTTAACTTACCTGATTTTTTAAATCTTGGTCTTCCTCCACGTTTACCAGAACTATCGGGTATTAGCCTTTCATGTCGGCTCTTAGCCGAAACGTTTCCAAGCTTTATCTAGTCTTTGTAAGTTAATTTGTTGAACTTCGTATGGAGATTTCTTTGTAGTCAGGAAATAACTGTTTTGTCTGTAAGAGTGCTGATTGTTGAAAATAATAATCTGGTCTACTAGAAATTTCACTAATAGGACATAAAATTAATGAACAACGGTCAACTTGACATCTAGTTCTATTTAACCAATCTAGTCTTTGACAAGCGTGCATAATTCCAATGTCTTCACAGGAGCTCTAGCCAATAATCAATTTTGACTGACTGTTCACAAGTGGGCTGAATTTTGTAGCAATGAGTAATTATCATAATTTTTATACTACTCTTTAGCGCTAGATTTGAACAGCAATCGAAACCTATTTAATTTGCAGCTCGGTATTCCCTCCCGTTAAATCGCAGATTATAACGGGAGACCCCGAGACCGTATCAAGTTGGAAACCAGGTAGTTTTAACGCCTGGGTGAAAACTAACTAACAGGTTTTAACCTGTCGTCTAAATATTGCCTTTCATAATTGTTTTCGCTATACTTATACTATATGGCGATAATAGTTGAAATGTATCTGACCCAAAAGAACAAAATCAGGAACTTGTCCACTCAAGAGTTTAAAGCTCTCAGACAGTTGTGCAGATTATCCAAAAATATGTACAATGTAGGCCAATACTGCTGTGAGACAGTTTTATTTTGCAGAAGGTGGGTATCTCAGATACGAATCCAACTATCATCACTGCAAAGATAATGAAAATTACCAGCTACTTCAAACCGATATTGCACAACAAACATTAAAAGTTGTTGATAGGTCTTTTCGAGCTTTTTTCAACTTAATAAAAGCTGCCAATGAGAGGCTGTATCGCTTTGAACAAATACGAATGCCTAGATACTTAAATAAAGAGGGGTATTTTCCTTTGATTATACCTCGAATTATTGTCAAAGATGGATATTTTAATATCCCAATGTCTAGGAAATTTAAGGCTGAGTATGGGGAAGTAAAAATCCCTTTTCCGGAGCGATTAATAGATAAAAATCTTAAGGAAGTCCGGGTAATTCCTCGGTATGATGCTAGGTTTTTTGAAGTTGAATTTATTACTGAAGTTGAATCACAACCAGCTAAAAAAACTGATAAAGCTTTAGCTATAGACATTGGTTTAAATAATTTAGCTACCTGTGTATCAAATACTGGGTCGTCATTCATTTTGGACGGAAGAAAACTTAAATCAATCAACCAGTGGTACAAAACGCGAAAATGCACTTATTACAGTCATTAAAGGATAAACAAGGTATCAAAGGGTTGACTAAGAAACAGATTAACATTACAGTCAATCGAAACAATAAAGTAAGGGATTATCTGAATAAAGCAGTTAGGTATTTTAATTAACTGGTGTAGTCAAAATCAAATATCTACTATTGTTGTAGGTGTTAATCCAGGAATGAAAAAAATATCAATTTAGGTAAGAAAGCTAACCAAAAGTTTGTACAAATACCACACTATAGTTTGAGATTAAAGTTAAAAGCTATGTGTGAAAGATATGGATTAACTTATTTAGAACAAGAGGAGTCTTACACATCTAAGGCTAGTTTTTTGGATAGAGATAATATACCTGTTTATCATGCTCATAATTCAACTGAATATAGCTTTAGTGGCAAAAGAATCAAACGTGGTTTGTACAAAACGAAGCAAAATAAATTGATTAATGCTGACTGCAATGGAGCAGCAAATATTGGATTAAAAAGTAAGCTGAATGGGTTTACCCCAGACAGACGCTTAGGCATCTTTGGCTATGCCGTTAAGGGTTAAGTTTGACGTGGATTTATCCCGGCAAATTTATTCTGCTTAAGAATCCGCGTGGATTTATCCCGTGGAATGTCAACTATAATCAATCGAGCAGAATCAACTATAGCGCTATGCGCAAGGCAACAGGAATACAAAAGGGTTTTCCTACGGAATGCTGCGCAAACAGCTTCTATTCATGTAAAACACCTTAATGCGTAGTGCGATACAAAAATATTGTTGTATTCTGACAAGTAAGGCTTTTCTGAAAATTAGTGTTTATGAATCTTAAACCAGGAGTTGTCCTGCAAAAAGGAAAATATACTATTGATAGTATTTTAGGCCAAGGAGGCTTTGGTATAACCTACCGAGCTATTCATCATCAACACAATCAAATTGTTGTCCTGAAAACCCTGAATGAAAGTCTACGCCATCATCAAGATTTTGCTAAATTTCAGCATCAATTTATCAATGAGGTTCATCTTCTAGCAAACTCTAGACATCCTAACATTGTTAAAGTGTGGGACTTTTTTGAGGAAGAGCAGCTCTTCTTCATGGTAATGGACTATATTCCTGGTCATAATTTAGCCGATCTAATCAAGTCTGGCCATAAACTTCATCCCAAGGAAGCTATTAATTATATACATCAAATTGCTTCAGCCCTATCAGTAGTTCACAAAAATGGTTTCTTACATCGGGATATACAACCTAAGAATATTATTAGGCAAGCAGGAACTGATACAGTAATACTCACTGATTTTGGCATTACCTGTGACTTAACTACTGGAATTAGGCAAACTTACGCTAATTTATTTTCTGTGGGATATGCACCACCCGAACAGTGCGATTTACAACAAAAGTTAACCCCCGCAGCAGATATTTATGCTTTGACTGCTACATTATACTCTTTAATTACTGGTAAAGCTCCTACTCCTGCAGCTTTAAGGCTTAGTGGAGCTATTCCTCAAACACTTATAGTATCTAAAACTGAACTAAGATTACTGGAAACGAATCTTTCTCCAAAGATTGAGAATGCTATTATCAAAGGATTGGAAATAGATCCTCAAAAACGACCTCAAAATTTGGAAAATTGGTTTGCACTACTTTTGGATAAGTCAGATATTTCCGAGGTAAATCAACAACAAGATAGGACAAAAGAAAACTGTAGTGAAATTAATGGTAATTATGGTTTGATGGATACTTACTCTAATTCAAGTATGAATGATAAAGTTGCTAATAATCTTACCAACAAATCAAAATCAAGAATAATATAGCACCAATTCATATTTTAAAAAATTGTTCTTTGGAAAATAATTTTAATTGGATTAATCAACTTTGTCTGCAATTGACTATTTTCTTAGTGTTTCTATTTACAGCAGTAATTTTTGGGTGGATAGGCTTTGATATTACCCTTCGTTATAGTCATGCAAAAACTAACAAAAAAACAGTATCTTTGACTTCAGGTAATTTACTAGAAACTCTGAAGAATGAGTCAGACTATGCTTTCAGAGAACACGATCCATCTAGTCCTCTTTTTGATTCTCCTTCGGTAAAAACTTACTCTACAACTCCACCAAAGTTGAACAAATTACCTAAACCTTATGTTGACAGAGATGAAGTTTTTCGTCATAGTTGGTCTAACTATTATGGGGAGAATTATGATTCAGGAAAACTATATTATTCTTCTGATTTGAAAACTCAAATGCCTAGCCACAGTTATTCTGTCAATGAAGAAATTTATTTGCCAGAAAAATTAGACTATCCTGATGACTATCCATCTAAATCTCTTGAGTATAACTATCAAAAATATCAACAACAAAATCAGTATCCTGATGACTACTATTAATTTTATTCTTGACAGATAAATTAAATTTCTGAATAAAAATGTTTTTAGCAGTCTTTTATCACATTCCCATGGGGGTTTACATATAATATATTAAACTGTAAAGTAAAGAAAATAATAAGTTAACTGGTAGATGGTTGAGAAAGCGTACAAATTTAGGTTTTACCCTACTCCAGAACAGGAAAATTTGTTGAGGAGAACTTTGGGTTGTGTACGTTTAATCTACAACAAAGCTTTAGCTGCTAGAACTCAAGCTTGGTATAAGCAAAAGCAACGAGTGAGTTACAAGCAAACTTCAGCTATGCTGACTCACTGGAAAAAGCAGGAAGATTTAGATTTTCTTGACAGTTGTAAGCAGTGTACCATTGCAGCAAGGTTTAAGACATCTACAAACAGCTTTTCCTGCGGAATGCTGCGCAAACACTAACTTCTTTAGTGGACGTGCCAAATATCCCAACTTTAAGAAAAAGCGTCATGGTAATAGCGCAGAGTTCACAAAATCTGCATTTAAGTGGAAAGATGGTCAAGTCTATCTAGCCAAATGCTCTGAACCATTAACAATTAGGTGGAGTAGGCAACTGCCACTTGGTTGTGTACCAACGACTGTCAGAAAATAATTGAAGAGTGGCTCAATGACATGGGGTTTAGGATTAAAACCTAGTAAAACAAGATTAACCCACACCTTCAAAACAGAGGATGGAGTTGCAGGGTTTGAGTTCTTAGGATTTCACGTTCAACAGCACAAATCAGGAAATTACAGAAGTGCAAAGAACACCAAAGGAATCCCACTAGGAATGAACACACTAATCAAACCCTCTAAAAAGAAGGTTAAAGCACACCTGAAACATATCGGCGACGAAATAGACGCTCATAAGACCGCCCCCCAAGCTGCCTTAATAAGTAAGCTGAACCCAATAATCCGAGGATGGTCAAACTATTACTCAACCGTAGTAAGCAAGAAAACGTTCAGTAAACTGGACAAACTTGTTTATGAAAAACTCAGAGCCTGGGCTAACCGCAGGGGACAAGGTCGCATCAACAAAGATAAATACTGGAGAACGGTAGGAAATCGTAAATGGTGCTTCTGCACCGAAGATGGAATGGAGTTAATAACCCATGCTAGTACACCTATAATCAGACATACAAAAGTCAAAGGTGAAGCTAGTGCAACATTTAACCTTATCAAATCTATTCATCACGCTCACATCTTTGATAATAGTATGGCATTACCGTAACAGTAAAGGCAGATGAGCTGCAAAGCTAATCCTTAAAGAACTAGCGCGTCCGAGACCTTTTTTCTCCTTTGATAACAGAAGAATCGTTTTCAGAAAGGTAGTGCTGGTATCCGAGCTAACTTCGCCTGGCAGCTAAAATCTACCGAACTGTTTCCAAAAGGCATTATTTCCTATATCTTACCAGATTTAAGTTTATTTTTGAGATTTTGAACGCTCAAAAATCAAGGAAATGGATAGGTTTAACAAGGTTTTTGGTTAATAGTTGCGTCTCCATACAACGGTGATTGGAATTACTGGAGTAAGCGACGTGGAGAATACCCAGGTACTCCTTCAAGAGTAGCCAAATTAATTAAGAAACAAAAGGGAATTTGCACACACTGTGGTCTAAACTTTACAAGGGAAGACCTACTAGAAGTTGACCACATCATACCTAAAAGCAAGGGTGGAAAGGATACATTCAGTAACCTACAACTTCTACATAGACATTGCCACGACTAAAAAACGGCATCAGATGGTTCCAACTTCAGGAGCTATAACGATAACCCGTTGGTTTCTCGTGTCCATGACAAGGATGGAGTTATTGAGGAGCCGGATGAGGTGAAAGTCTCACGTCCGGTTTTGAAGGAGAGTTGGAACTCCGAAGGCTTCCTTCGACTCTAACACCCAACTAATTAGAGAAAACCAAACGATAGTAGTTGAGGACTTGGCAGTAAAAAATATGGTCAAGAATCATAACCCACCCCCATCCTCCCGGGAGGGGAGCAAGAGGGGTGGGTAGTGATGCTAATTGGGGAGAGTTAGTCAGGCAGCTAGAATACAAAGCCGAATGGTATGGTCGTCAATTAATTAAGATTGACCGATATTTTCCTAGTTCTAAACGTTGTTCTAATTGTGGTCATGTAGTAGAAAAATTACCTTTAAGTGTAAGAGAGTGGGAGTGTCCAGAATGTGGTAGTTACCATGATAGGGACATAAATGCAAGTATTAATATTTTGGCTGCGGGAGGAGCAGTGTCAGTCTGTGGAGCGCGCCTTTAGACCTGAAGGGAGTAAATCCTCGAAGGCGGGTGCTATGTTAGCGCAGCTCCTCTGTCAAGAGGCAGCAGAAAGCCCCTACCAGTGATGGAATGGGAATCCCGCCCTGTCTCGTAGAGCAGCGTCGGGAGGATGTCAAGAGATGATGTGATACAATACTTTACAATTAGGAGAGTATTAATCCCCAACTGAGATAATTAGGTCTCAAAAACTGGAAAAGATTAACAAACAAAGTAAATAATTAGAAGTGTTTTAAAAGGGTGGTGATTAAGATATTTTTATAGTAAACATATATTAAATAAATCAATCATAAAACATTAAAACTTGCTTAACCATAAGTAGCATAATTGAAAAATCAATAGAAAGCTTGTTAAGTAAATAGAAAAAAGATTAGACTTGCTTTTCCAGAAAATATCAATCAAAATTAATTAGTAAATTTTACAAGATAGACAACTTTAATTATGAGTAAATCACCACTTCACGCCTTTTTCGTTGGTAGAGCTATTGCAGAAGGAGTTTACGAACAACTAGAAAACGTTGTTACCAACTCTCTTAGTACACTAGGAAAATTTGATGCAGAGCAAAGAGAGAATTTGCGAAGTTTCATTGAAGAAGCATTAGAAAGAGCAGACCGGGAAGCTCAAACAGAAAATAATATCAGTAACTCCAGCAACTTAAACGATCAACCCAAAGACCTACAAGCTATAATCGACGACTTAAGAGCTGAAGTCGCTCAAGTTAGATCGGAACTACAAAAATATCGTAGTGGTTCTGTCTAAAGACAATCCGACCACTAACTTTGTTCACTTCTATCAGTTAAACTTTAATCATATCACAAATTATTATATACTGCTGCTGTGTCTGTTCTCCTTGATGACAACATCATTAACCGCAAGGGACAAGCTAACTATACAACTGGAGGCTCAATGACCAAAGCCTCCACAAAATCCTATAGTGATAAAGCTTATCGCTGGAATAGAGAAAATTATTCTCGCCAGCGTCGTTACATTGATATTTGGGCTTTTTTTCTCACCTGGCTAACCTGGCTATGGGTAGACAAAAAAAATTGGAGCTACCGAGGGGGAGTAACAGAAGAAAAGAAAAATCTCAGACGTCGCAAACAAGCAATTTGGGTACGAGAGACAATGCTAGAACTAGGTCCAACCTTCATCAAGTTGGGACAGCTATTCTCTACTCGTGCAGACTTATTTCCTGTTGAGTACGTCGAAGAACTTTCAAAACTCCAAGATAAAGTCCCCGCTTTCAACTACGAACAGGTAGAAACAATAATCTTAGAAGACCTGGGAAAAAAGATAGACGAACTATACCATAGCTTTGAACCAGTACCCCTAGCTGCGGCGAGTTTAGGTCAAGTTCATAGAGCACAACTTCACTCCGGTGAAGATATAGTAGTCAAAATACAAAGACCAGGGCTGAAAAAACTATTCCAAATCGATCTAACTATTCTTAAAGGGGTAGCTCGTTATTTTCAAAGTCACCCGGAATGGGGTCGCGGCCGAGATTGGTTGGGTATCTATGAAGAATGTTGCAGAATTCTATGGCTAGAAATAGATTATCTCAACGAAGGTCGCAATGCTGATACCTTTCGCCGTAACTTCCGAAAATGTGACTGGGTAAAAGTACCCAGAGTTTATTGGCGGTATTCAGCACCACGGGTACTGACCTTAGAATATGTTCCAGGTATCAAAATTAGTAATTATGAAGCTCTCGAAGCATCAGGTCAAGACCGCAAGGCTTTGGCTAGAATGGGGGCTGAAGCTTACTTAAGGCAACTTTTGAATGATGGGTTTTTCCATGCCGATCCTCATCCGGGTAATATTGCTGTTAGTCCGGAAGGGGGATTAATTTTCTACGATTTTGGCATGATGGGACAAATCAAGTCTAATATCCGGGAAAAACTCATGGGAACTCTTTATGGCATTGCTTCAAAGGATGCTGAAAGAGTGGTTGTCTCTCTAATAGATTTAGGAGCGTTAACTCCTACTGGAGATATGGGTCCTGTGAGACGGTCTATCCAATATATGTTGGATAATTTTATGGATAAGCCGTTTGAAGCTCAGTCAATTACAGCTATTAGTGATGATTTGTATGAGGTTGCTTATGACCAACCTTTCCGTTTTCCGGCAACTTTTACTTTTGTGATGCGAGCTTTCTCTACTTTGGAGGGGGTTGGTAAGGGTTTAGACCCAGAGTTTAATTTTATGGAGGTGGCACAACCGTTTGCCATGGATTTGATGTCTGATGGAAATTCTCAAAATACTATTTTTAATGAACTAGGTCGTCAAGCGGCTCAGGTTAGTTCTACTGCTTTGGGTTTGCCTCGTCGTATTGAGGATGCGATTGATAAGTTGGAGCAGGGGGATATTAGGGTTCGGGTTCGGGCTACGGAAACAGATAGGTTGGTTCGGCGGGTTAGTAATGTGCAAATGGGTACTAATTATGCCTTGCTTATTAGTGGTTTTACTTTGTCGGCGACTATTCTCTATGTTAATAATCAGCCTGGTCTAGCATTTGCTTTGATTTTAGTGGTTGTTGTTATGGGGTTTGCTTTTATACGATTGTTGAAGCGTATTAATAGATTGGACAAAATGATGTGATAAATTTTTTCTATTTTTAATTAGAGTTTGCCCACCTAGTAAATTATATTTGGTGGGTTTTTAAGTTTTAGTTATAGGTTTTAGTTTTTTGTTTGAAAATTTTAAAGTTTGTCATGGATCTCTGACAAAAAAATGTTGAAGTTTTCTCTATTGGCTAACGAAGTTTCAATATTTTTAGCACTTTTGTTCAATTCTGTAGTAAGCTATGAACAGTGATAAATTCCAGCGGTTAGTTATTACTTGAATAGATTTTAAAGCTGTAAACACCTATTATTTCGTTGTTTTGTCGGGCGATCGCTCCTCTCTTCCTTTAGTATTGATAACTAATTTTTCTCTTCTCTTTTTTATGGGATTTGACCTCTCTACTTTTTTGTGATACTTGGGTTGTGATTTTGGTAGATATTAGTCTTTATTTTGGTTAGTTCTTCAGCTTTTTGGTGTTTTTTAGTTGAATAAAAAGTCATGCGCAGGGGCGAACAACCCCCAATAATAAAATTGTATCAGAATTTTTGTGCCAAGGCAACAATCTTTCCCATTACCGATTTTTTTTGGAGCTTCAGAGAATGAATATTTTTGCTGTGGGTTTTATAGATAGATAGCGATCGCTTCTAGAATTTTTCAGTTGATTGACACTGAGAGGACGCGAACATGGAAAAATTCATCAGCGGTTTATTTTTCCTGAGCTTCACAAAATGATTTTTGGCGGTCTAGGTTTGGGTAGCTATTTCTATGACAAAAGAGATTATTAGTCTGAAAAAATACTTTTACCGGGTTGAATAAAAAGTCATGCGTAGGGGCGAGCAACCCCCAACAATAAAACTATATCATGGTTATTTAGGGAGTGCAAGGCAAAATCCATCGCTGATTTTTTTGAGCTTCATAAAATGAGAGTAGGTAATGTCATAGAAGGAGCGATCGCCACCAGAAAAAAAGAAGTGGGAGTAAGATTTTCCTTTGCCAGAGGTTGTGATGTATATCTTTGTGGAATAATTTTAATTTTTAGAGATGTCTATTAGTTTGTTATTTACAGAAGATTTTATCTGAGTAACTGGACTTTAGGAAAAAACAGGTTAACAATAAGGTCAAACCCTTATACAGCAATATTTTTACCTGAAATTAGACGTTTTCTTGATATATCTAGGTTTGAGCTATTTTAAGCAAGTTCAGGTATTTCCCTTGCCAATACTGGGTTTGAAGCCACTTTCAGTGTAAAAAATCCCAAAGTCCAGGTAAGGATTTTACTTATAAATACAGCGCTTTCCGTTGTTATGAGGTACAAAATTTTAGGTTTGAGGGAACAGGGAATAGGGAACACTTAACTGAAAAGAATAAAAACAACTGTACCTCATGGCTTCGGAAACTGCTGTATCACTATATTTATAGGACTACCAGGTCAGAACTAGCTCCTAGCTGCCTCTGCTTCTATTGGTAAAGCTTCTAGATAAGCTTGAACCTGCTGATCTGCAAAATAGTCTCTCAAAGAAGCTGACTTGTCAGACAAATCACGGAAATGTGGAAATATCTCCTCTGTCAACCAATGTTCAGCATAAAGACATAGACCTGGTAATAAATCTGGAGATTTTTGAGAATTTTCCTTAATAAAAGATAGAGGTTCCTTTTCATGGCTAAGTTCTAATGTACGAATAGCCTCATCAGTTTGCCCTAAAAGTAAAGCACAGACAGACTTCTCTAAATTTACATCTTGACTCCGACCTAACTGCATCAACAGCAACTTAGCTTTACGAATCAAAGCTGGTTGTTTTTGAGCAAATCCTTGAGCTAGAAAAGTATAAACTACTAGATATGTAAGAACTGCCGAAGGACGACGAGCTTCAGCCTCAAATAATTTCTTTTGCTCTGCTATAGTTAAGTATTGACGTAGCTGCTGAAAAAACTTCAGAAAATCCTCTACCCCAAGTCCAGAGTTATCTTCACCTTGACCATCAATTCCTCCTCGTTCATTCAACATATCTTGAAGAATTTCTAGTCCACGGCGACGCTCTAGAGCCATTTCCTCTGGTAGTGCTATTAGCTCCATTATTCTGTAAGGACGTAGCTTATAAAAGTCAGCTTGTATTTCTTCTCGCACTTGGACAAACAGATTTTCTCGGAGCAATAATCCCTGAGCAGCTTCTAATGCTGTGGCTGCATTTTCATATTGTCCTTGTTGCCATTCCTCTCTGCCGAGTTCTAAATTAGCTAGAGCAACTGTGAGGAAAATATCTGGCAAAACTAATGCTGGGTCTCCAAAATATCCATCTTTAATCGCAATACTATTATTAGTAAGATAAGGATAAGTAAGTTTTAGTACCAGCTTATATTCTCCTAGCTCCTGTAAAATCAGGATTGCTCCCACAAATTGTGAATTTTCTATTTCTATGGTGGGAGTATTGGGGTGAAACTCAGATTCTGGCTCATAAGTTTTAGCTAAAAAGCTATCGTAGGTTTGGCGTTGTTCAGGATCGGAAAGAACAGCATAAGCCTCATCTATGAGCTGTTTATGAGCAACTATTGTGGCCTCAGAATACTCCCTTCTAGGAAACTGCTGAGTCCGGTCTCGATATGCCTGCCGTAACTGTTCAGCACTAGCCTGAATTGGTAAACCTAAAATTCGGTAATAATCTAGTGGAATTTGTCCCGACCTTAACCTTCTTTCAACTTCTTGTCTTCTGGGTTGCTCACTCCTCAGTTGCTTTTCCAAATCATTCACTTGGGTAGAAACCTGAATAAGAGACAAAATTTCTCTTACATTTGTAAACCTTTTTTTAGTTGCTCCGACAATCATTTTATCCAATATTTCTCCAACTTCATCACTCACACTCGACTTTAAATAATCTCGCCATACCCAGTTACCTTCAGTCACATCAAATAAATTAAAAACTCCCACTTGAGTTAATAAATGAATACAACTCACACCCAAACTATAAATATCGCTAGCAAAAGTTGCTTTTCCTAAAGCTTGTTCTGGTGCAAAATATCCAGCAGAACCAATAACAGTTCCCGTCACAGCTAAAGCAGTCATAGTGGCATATTTAGCCGCCCCGAAATCTACCAATATTAATTGATTATCATTCTTTCTCCTAATAATATTCTCTGGTTTAATATCTCGATGAATTACCTGTTGAGAATGAATAAATTCTAAGACAGGTAACAAATTTCTTAATAACTCTAAGATTTGACTTTCATCAAAAGCTCCCGACTCTTCTAATTCCTGTTGTAAATTTTGCCCGTCGATAAATTCTTGTACTAAATACTGTCGATTATCCTGAGTAAAATATGCCAAAAGTTCTGGAATTTGTGGATGTCTACCTAAACCATCTAAACGTTCAGCTTCTTGAGCAAATAATTCGGCAGCTTTTTCTAAAGTTTTAGTTCCTTGTGCTTGAGGAAAAAATTGTTTAATTACGCAAAAAGGTTTTGAAGGTTTATATTCATCTACTGCTTGAAAAGTTCTGCCAAAACCTCCTTGCCCGATAATTTTTAGAGCGCGATAACGTTCGGCTAAAACTAATTTTTCACCACAGCTTTGACAGAATTTTGTTTGTGGGGGGTTAGGTTTTAAACAGTCAGGATTTAAACATTGAGTCATTTCAGTTATCGGTTATCAGCTATCGAGTGCGAGCATCTTGCTCGCCTATTTAATAATAATACCAAACCTGTTGGAAATTGAAATTATGTTCTGGGAAATTGAAATTATGTTCTGGGAAATTGAAATTATATTCTGGGAATTGAAATTATATTCTGGGAATTGAAATTATATTCTGGGAATTGAAATTATATTCTGGAAATTGAAATTATATTCTGGGAATTGAAATTATATTCTGGGAAATTGAATTATTTTCTGGGGGAATTGAATTATATTCTGGGAAATTGAAATTATATTCTGGAAATTGAAATTATGTTCTGGGGAAATTGAATTATGTTCTGGGGGAATTGAAATTATGTTCTGGGGAAATTGAATTATGTTCTGGGGAAATTGAATTATGTTCTGGGGAAATTGAATTATGTTCTGGGGGAATTGAAATTATGTTCTGGGAAATTGAAATTATATTCTGGAAATTGGAATTATTTTCTAGGAATTGGAATTATTTTCTAGGAATTGAAATTATATTCTGGAAATTGAATTATGTTCTGGGGAATTGAAATTATGTTCTGGGAAAATTGAATTATCTTCTGGGGAATTGAATTATATTCTGGGAAATTGAAATTGTGTTCTGGGAATTGAAATTATATTCTGGGAAAATTGAAATTATATTCTGGGAAAATGAAATTATATTCTGGAAAATTGAAATTATATTCTGGGAAATTGAATTATCTTCTGGGAATTGAATTATGTTCTGGAAATTGAAATTGTGTTCTGGCGAGCAAGATGCTCGCCCTGGGTAGCTCGCCCTGGATAAGAATTTTAATTATTCTGAAAATATGGAGATAAATTTCTGTCTAATTCCCAGAAAAAAGGATATTCTTCTGGTTTATTTACCAGTTCAGCTTTGACCGGGT
This sequence comes from Okeania sp. KiyG1, assembly GCF_014132355.1. Taxonomy (GTDB): domain Bacteria; phylum Cyanobacteriota; class Cyanobacteriia; order Cyanobacteriales; family Microcoleaceae; genus Okeania. The sequence continues at coordinate 195,004 of NZ_BLZO01000187.1, read as the reverse complement.
TTTGTCTGATGTATTTCCAGACATCTATCATTTCTTTTTGACTTTTAATTAATCTCTCGTGTCGGCCATCTTGCCAAACTTTACCAATGTGCTTCATAACTTTAGGAATTTCCTTGGCACTATAGCCTTTAATGCTGTGTATAATACTTCCAATTGACCAATATTCTGATTCTTTTTTCAGAAAAGGTACGATTAAACAATGTACATGATCTGGCATAATTACGACGCTAAAAATTTGATATCTTTGTTGATGAAAAAATAGGAATGAATTTAAAACAATTTCCCGTGCTTCTGGGGTTAATTCTGATCTTTCCCAGGTGACAAACGTGATGAAATAAGTAGGTTCTATAAATTGAAATTCTGGAGATTTTATCATAATTTTGATGGTGATTTTTGCCACCCAGTGCGAGCATCTTGCTCGCGTATTAATAATACAAAATTGATATAAATTTTAATTATATCCTGGGAATTTGATGGTGATTTTTGCCACCCAGTGCGAGCATATTACTCGCGTATTAATAATACAAAATTGATATAAATTTTAATTATATCCTGGGAATTTGATGGTGATTTTTGCCACCCAGTGCGAGCATATTACTCGCGTATTAATAATACAAAATTGATATAAATTTTAATTATATCCTGGGAATTTGATGGTGATTTTTTGCCACCCAGTGCGAGCATCTTGCTCGCGTATTAATAATATCAAATCGGTAAAAAAATAATTATATTCTGGGAATTTGATGGTGATTTTTTGCTACCTAGTGCGAGCATCTTGCTCGCGTATTAATAATACCAAACCAGGCGACAATTTTGATAATGTTCTGACAATTTTGATAATGTTCTGACAATTTTGATAATGTTCTGGCAATTTTAATTATATTCTGACAATTTTAATTATATTCTGACAATTTTAATTATATTCTGGCGAGCTAGAAGCTCGCACTGGATGGCTCGCAATGGATGGCTCCCATTGGATAACTCCCACCGTTTGCTGTTATAAATATAAAAAAATCCCTCTAATTCTGGAGAATTCTCAATTTATCTATGTATGTACCCCTTTGGCCTGGAAAACCATATCCTCTAGGAGCTTCCTGGGATGGTAAAGGCACTAACTTCGCTATATTCTCTGAAAATGCTACTAAGGTTGAACTTTGCCTATTTGACAAGCAAAATAAAGAAACACGCTTCACTCTGACAGAAGTTAGTAACTTTGTCTGGCATAGCTATGTACCAGGTATAGGTCCAGGTCAAAGATATGGATTTCGAGTACATGGCCCCTACGAACCATCCCAAGGTCATCGTTTTAATGCCAATAAATTACTAATTGACCCTTACGCAAAAGCAATTGATGGGGATATACTCTATGGTCAAGAAATATTTGCTTATTCTTGGGATGACCCAGAAAAAGATTTAGCCTGCACCTTAGATGATGATGCTCATCTAATGCCAAAGGCTGTGGTAATTGATGAAAGTTTTGATTGGGGAAATGACCAATTATTAAATATTGCCAACCACGAAACAATAATTTATGAAATTCATCTCAGAGGGTTTACTAAACTGCATCCTGACATTCCAGAAAATCTGAGGGGTACTTATGCTGGGTTGGCACATCCAAAAGCGATCGCCTATCTCCAATCTCTAGGTATTACGGCAGTAGAGTTAATGCCAGTTCATCATTTTCTCCGATACCCAGGACATTTAGTTGATAAGGAATTATCTAATTACTGGGGTTATGACTCGATTAATTATTTTGCTCCTTACTGTGGTTATAGCTCTAGTGGTAAAGCAGGGGAACAAGTTCGAGAATTTAAACAAATGGTCAAGGCTTTACATAAGGCTGGTATTGAGGTGATATTGGATGTGGTTTATAACCATACAGGAGAAGGTAATCATTTCGGTCCGACTTTATCCTTTAGAGGTATTGATAATGCTGCTTATTATCGTCTAGTAGAAGATGACCCCCGCTACTATATGGACTTCACTGGTTGTGGTAATTCTCTCAATGTTCGTCACCCCCAAATATTGAAGTTAATTATGGATAGTCTGCGCTACTGGGTGACGGAAATGCACGTTGATGGTTTTCGATTTGATCTAGCTTCTGCTTTGGCGCGAGAGTTATATGAAGTAGATAGTTTGGCAGCTTTCTTTGATATTGTTCATCAAGACCCAGTTATTTCCAATGTGAAATTAATTGCTGAACCTTGGGATGTGGGAGAAGGTGGTTATCAAGTTGGTAATTTTCCTCTATTGTGGTCAGAATGGAATGGTAAATATAGAGATGCAGTTAGAGATTTTTGGCGAGGAGAAGAGGAAACATTAGCTGAATTTGCTTATCGTTTTACGGGTAGTTCTGACTTATATGCTTCTAATGGTAGGTTGCCTCATGCGAGTATTAATTTTGTAACTGCTCATGATGGTTTTACTTTGAATGATTTAGTTAGTTATAACGAAAAACATAATGGGGCAAATGGGGAAGATAATAATGATGGAGAGGAACATAATCGTTCTTGGAATTCTGGAGAGGAAGGAGAAACTGACGACCAAGAAGTGTTGGATTTAAGGAACCGTCAAAGGCGTAATTTTTTGGTGACTTTAATGTTGTCTCAGGGCGTACCAATGTTATTAGGTGGAGATGAATTTGGGCGGTCGCAAAAAGGTAATAATAATGCCTATTGTCAGGATAATGAAATTTCTTGGTTGGATTGGAATTTACAAGTAGAAAATTCAGATTTATTAGATTTTACTCGACAATTAATTTATTTCCGTTGTCAACATCCAGTATTTCATAGACGTAAATGGTTTGAAGGTCGTGCTATTCATGGTTCGGATGTGAGTGATATAGGTTGGTATAATCCCGATGGTGGAGAAATGACTGAAGAACAATGGAATATTGATTTTGCTAAATCTATTGGTATCTTTTTAAATGGAGAGGAAATTCCTGCTAGTGGCGAGCGTGGGGAAAGGATTATTGATGATTGTTTTATGATCTTTTTTAATGCTCATTATGAATTAATAGAGTTTACAATTCCTCCTAAGTTTCAGGATAGAAATTGGATGGTTATTGTTGATACGAGTAAGTCTCGTTTTGTGGAAAATGGTAAGCAATATCAAGGTGAGGTTCCTATTCCTGTTATGGAACGTTCAATTGTTGTTTTACAGCGTTTATGAAGTTGAAGAAACTTCCAAGTATATCTTGATTTTAGGAATTTATCATTTTGGTATAATAAAGAAAACTTCTTTAAATAAATCCTAACAAAGAGATGGCAAAAAAAGAGATGGCAAAATGGGGATTTTATATTGGATGCTATTTAGTATAAAGAATAAAGTTTGGAGATACACAAGCTACTAAACATCTAATCGTTAACTTTTGTAAAAAAATCCCTGTTTGGGTGTTTAAGTGGAAAAACTTCCCTGAAACTTTCCCAAGACTATTGTAGTGAAAAGGAAAGTCTCTGAGTTTGTTCTGAGATTATATATTTACCCCTTGTGAACCAAGTTTTTTAGGTACATTTATATCCAATTAATTTGGCACAGCTACTTAATGAATAAACGATAATTCACTAGCGTAAGGAGATATCAATAGTATGACTCTAGAAGAAGACATTAACTTTCCTGACAATCCTGAACCACGCTGCCCAGTTATCCTACTTCTAGATACATCTAAGTCAATGTCGGGGGAGCGAATTCAAAAATTAAATAGCGGAATAGCTGCTTTTAAACAGGAAGTTGAAAAGGATACCATCGCATCTCTGAGGGTTGAAGTGGCCATTATCACTTTTAATAATTCAGCGGAAATGGTTCAAAACTTTGTTACCATTGACCAATTCATTCCACCAAAACTAATAGCATCTGGCTCAACTGCTATGGGAGAAGGAATTGATTTAGCACTTAATAAGCTAGAAGCTCGCAAATCTATCTATAAAGAATACGGCATTTCCTATTATCAACCTTGGGTATTCTTAATTACAGATGGTATTCCCACAGATAAATGGGAGGAAGCAGCTAAACTTGTGAAAAAAGCTGTTGACGAGCGAAAACTTAGCTTTTTTATAGTGGGAGTTCAAGGTGCTAACCTGAATTTTCTCAGGAATATCGCTCATCCTAATACTCCACCCGTTATGCTTGATGGATTAAAATTTCAAGAATTGTTTAGTTGGCTTTCTGCTTCGTTGACAAGAGTTTCTACAAGTCAAGTTGATGACAAAATTAATTTGCCTCCTATTGATGGATGGGCACAGGTTCGAGCATAGAAATAATGTTTGTAAATAAATTGGAAAAAAGGATGACAGTTTTTCTCACGGGTAAAAATGTCTATATACTTTGCTTCGCATTATGGTTAGTATTCAAACTCTAAATAATCAAGAGCGAATTGAGCTTCATCAAGAAATTGGTCGTGGTGGAGAAGCCAAGATTTATCGAACTAATAAGGTAGGTTTTCTAGCTAAAATTTATGATAATTCAATTAGCCGAGAAAAGGTTAATAAACTGAAGGTAATGCTGAAAAGCTCACCTCAAAATCTTTCTTCTGACGATCGTATTGCAATTGCTTGGCCAAAAGATTTACTAATAGATTCTGATAATCAGTGCTGTGGATTTATTATGCCTGAAATCAAAAAAAGTCTGCCAATAATTAATGCTTATAATCCTCGCAAAAGAAAAGAAAATTTTCCTAAATTTACCTGGTACAAGTTGCATCAAATCGCCTTGATTTTTGCATCAATAATCCAATATTTACACGCTCAAAAATATGTAATTGGTGACCTAAAACCAGATAACCTGCTAGTTAATGAGCAAGGATTTGTTTCTATTATTGATACAGACTCATTTCAAGTTTTTGACTCAGACACGGGAAAAACTTATCTCTGTCCGGTAACTTCTGGAGAATATACTGCACCAGAAGATTTAGGAGAAGTTGTGCAAAATGTGGCACGTTCTGAGCTTCAAGATCGTTTTGCCTTAACTGTTATTATTTGGCTTTTACTATTTGCCTACCATCCTTTTTCTGGGCAATGGATAGGAGAGGGAAATCCACCTAATATTAACAAACTAATCCAAGAGGGAAATTGGATCTATGGAATCAATTCTCAACTCCGTCCAGGAAAACTATCAATGCCTTTAGAAATTTTACATTTTCAACTTCAACAATGTTTTTATCAATGTTTTGATGACGGACATAATAATCCGAATAATCGACCAAGTGCAGAGGACTGGGTGAAGGCACTTGATGAGGCGATAAAAAATTTAGGTCTCTGTTCTACTGAGGCAGCACATTATTATGCAAAAAGTTATGGAAAATGTTACTGGTGTGAAAGAAAACAGAAAATAGGTTCTGATATATTTGTTCCTCAAGGTTCACCCGCAATATTATGGCTAATTAAAGTTGGCTGGTTCAAAAGGGAAAATTTTAAGAGAAAAGATGTGAAAATTTAAAGAAAATAAATAGCTAAAAATAATAGTTATTATTGAGAATAAAACAGTTAAAACAATTAGGTATTTGATAATGGTAAACTATCTGAAAGCTTCAGCTAAGGCAGTTCGTGTATTTGCTGGTCCTCTAGCCGCTCCTTTTGAAGGTGTTCTTAGTCTCTATGAAGATGAACAAACAGAAAAGCGTCAAGCTGAATTAGATGCAATGATTAACGAAGTGCAAAACGTGAGTCGTGAAACTCTTGGAGAAATATTTGAAGCTAGAACCGATATAAAGGAATTAAGGGAACAATTTATCTTGGGAATGGAAATTTGTTTTTCTATTCTGGCTCAAAACAGGAAATTACTATCTAGTCCAGATTTAGAAGAAAACCTTCCTTTTTTGATGGAACCATATCGGGAAAAGTTAGAAACAAGTGGGTTGATTACAGATGAAGTTTTAGCTGATGAGCTTTGCAAATTTTATAAGACAGATTCCCGACTTTTTTTAAGACATATTTCTACTAATTTTCCTGTGGAAGAACTTCGCCATAATGAAGCTTTACCAGTTATTATTTATGACTTTTTAACCAGGTGTTCTGCTCAGGAATTAAAGCAACAACTTCAAATATTTAATACTTTAAGTCAAAAAAATAAAGGTAGTAAACGTTTAAAGGAAAAAAGCTTAATACTTCAAGAACAAGTTATTAATCAAATAGGGGGATGAGACAATATTTATGGCTAGTTTATCATTTCCAGAAATTCTAGAAGAGATTAAAAGAGAGACGGAAAATCGGTGAAAATGAAGATATTTACGAAGAAATCATTAATAAACTTTCACGATTTTATGGTAGTAATCCCAGACTGTTGATAAATGTTATAAAACTGGGAGGGTTTAATATTGCAAATTTGAATATCTATGAACCTCTGTCAGTAATTATACCTGAATTTTTAAGTCGATGCGAAGCTCTAAGTTTAGATGAATTATCAAAAATTTTTAGTAAATTATATGAGGAAAACAAAGGCTTTACTTTGTTAAAAGAAATTAGGGATAAATTAGAACTAGAAAAAACTAATTATCCCCCCAAACCAGTAGGAGGAGAAGATCAACATCCATATCCTCCAATTGAGATAGCAGGAATACCAAAGAACTTAATACCTCAATTACTAAGAAAGAATTCTCAATGTAATCCCCCTACCCCAGAAAATTCAACTAAACATTTCCAGAAAAGCTCTTCACATCCTGATACTGCTGTTCACGAATCGGCATTTTCGGAGATGTCTACTGATAATACTAACCAAATTTTATACCCAATCTATAAAAATTTAGAAGAATATCTAGCAAATGAACAGTGGAAAAAAGCCGATCTAGAAACAATGAGATTAATGATGGAAATTGCTGACAGTATTGAAATTCCTAACGATAGAGAAAGAATAACATGGTTAGAACAAAAAGATATTAACAAAATACCTGATGAAGCCTTAAAAACCATAGATCGACTCTGGCTAGAATACAGTAACGATCGTTTCGGCTTTAGTATTCAAGCAAAAATTTGGGATGAATGTTGGGGAAAGCAGAAGCCATTTGAATTAAAAATTTACCGAGAGAAATTTGCTACAAGAGTAGGTTGGTCTGACGGGAGAAGCTGGATCGAAAGGTATGATAACTTGGATTTTTCTAGAAATGCAAAACCAGGACATCTTCCTTCTTTAAGCTTTCCAAAGCAAAATACTAACGAAATAAGTTGGAGAAGCTGGCAAGAAACTTTTAAGTGTCTTTTCCCGCGTTTATTTAAACTTGTAAATCAAGCCTATTAATGAATAACAAAAAATGAAATATCAGCTAATGCTAAGAAAATTAGCCATCTTCCTTATAATGGCTACTATTACTTCTTTTAATTTTGGCAAATAAATCTCAAACACAGACATTGATAGAGGATACTTTTATAGTATTTCTCAATGAAGATACTACTCCATCAAAGCCTTAAATTATAAATTATTCAACTCTAATTACTCGGAAACTCATCAGAAACTCAGAAGCTTTTTAAAATTTCATTCTCACCCTAGTTATAGCAGGATTTACTAGGAAAAATTATGATACTAATTTTCGTAATTGTGCTCATAGGTAGTGTTGTCTTAATGTAAGCACTCAGGTCTTGAGGTTACATTATTCTTCATTTTGTCCAGATTCAGTGTTTCAGAACTGAAAACTGTATCTAATGGATACTAAAAAAATCTATAAATGAGACTAAAAGGTTTCTGGAAAGCGATAAATACATAGATATAATTATTTGTCAACCCCAGCACCTGAATACTTATGTCCTAATTTTCTTTGTTTGGAGAACTAAAATGCCGAAGTTGACTGGATTTATTTTGATTGAAAATAATGAAATTGGAATAGTTAACAAAAAATGGGCTCGAAATCTTTCCCTTCGCCTTCCTCCTGGTCGAATTATTGCTTTGAATGGAGAACCAGGCATTCAAGCTAAAATTCTTGAACCAGGACCGCATTTTGGATATTTTCCTGGGCAGTATACGATTACTAGAGTACCAGTTATAAGTATTAGTCAAGAAGAAATTGGATTAGTAGAAGCTAAGGATGGTAATCCTCTTGAACTAGGACAAAACTTTGGGAAAGTAGTTGATTGTAATAACTTTCAAGATATAGAAGCTTTTTTAATAATGGAGGTCAAATAGGCAAACAACGAGCAATTTTAACCAATGGTACTTATCAAATCAATACAGAAATGTTTAAGTGTCGGAAAGTTAAAGTTACTAGAATTGAAGCCCATCAAATAGGATTAGTAGAAGCTCAAGATGGCTCTCCTTTAAAACCTGGTAAAAATTTTGGTCATAAAGTTAATTGTAATAATTTTCAGGATGCGCAAGCCTTCTTTGATAATGGAGGTCAAGTTGGCAAACAAATAGATATTTTACTGCCAGGAACTTACAAAATTAATACTGACCTATTTAAGATTACTCCAGTCGAACAATTATCAATTGGAACAGAAGAAATAGGTTTAGTAGAAGCTAAAGATGGAGTCTCTTTAAAACCAGGAGAAAGCTTTGAAAAAGTGGTTGATTGTGATGACTTTCAGGATGGAAGTGAGTTTATCCGAAAAGGAGGTCAGAGAGGTAACCAACTTGCTATTTTAACGGAAGGAACCTATCAAATTAATACCGAACTATTTAGGATTTGTAAAGTTCCTATTACTTATATTTCTGCAGAAGAAATAGGCTTAGTAGAAACGCAAGATGGAAAGCCTCTAGAACAGGGAGAAAACTTTGCTAAGAAAGTTGATTGTAATAATTTTCAGGATGCACAAGCTTTCTTTGATAATGGGGGTCAAGCTGGTAAACAACTTGCTACTCTAAGAGCAGGTAAATATTACATTAACACGGATATATTTAAGATTAAAAAAGTCTCTGCTACGACAATTAGTCCTGGAGAAATTGGGTTAGTAGAAACAAAATATGGAAAGCCTCTAGAAGAGGGAAAAAACTTTGCTAAGAAAGTTGATTGTAATAATTTTCAGGATGCACAAGCCTTTTTTGATAATGGGGGGCAAGCAGGTAAACAAATTGCTACTTTAGAAACAGGAACCTATTACATTAATCCTGAAATATTCACTATTCGTAAAGTTCCTATTATTAGGATTCCTCAAGGAGAAATAGGACTGGTAATTGCCAACGAAGGAGCTTCTAAGTCTGATGAACAAACATTAGGTAAAGTGGTGGAATGTAATAATTTTCAAGATGCTGAAGCATTTCTGAAAAATGGAGGACAAAAAGGTAAGCAACTTGCTATTTTGAGTGAAGGTGACTATAAAATAAATACCGATTTTTTTACTGTCATTACGACGGCAAATGCCAATGAATATAAGGAAGAACCAAAGAAACTAAAAATTTACAAAATTAGCTCTGGTAAAATTGGTATTGTGACAACAAATGTGGGGAAAACACTCCCTAAAGATGTAATTGCCGGACCGATCATTGAGGGACATGATAATTATCAAAATGCACAAAAATTCCTAGATTTAGGAGGATATATAGGATTACAAGAAGAGGTTATCAAAGAAGGAGAATGGAAACTAAATCCTTGGTTTGTTGAAGTTGAACAAGTACCAATAACTAGAATTGAGAATGAAGAGGTGGGAGTTGTTATCTCTTATGTTGGGAAAAAGTATGACAAAAATGATGATAATCAGAATACATCTGTTGATGAGAATAAATCTACATACCAATTAGTTCCAGGAGGATACCAGGGGGTTGAAAAAAAACCTCTTCTGGTTGGTGACTACCCTATTAACACCAGAATTAAAAAAGTGCAGTTAGTGCCAACTACTCAAATCATACTGAATTGGTCAGATGAAGAAAAACATCCTTTGAATTATGACGCCAAGCTCAAAATATTGAAGCTAACTTCATCCGATGGCCGTGAATTCCAAGTTCAGTTTACCCAGATGATTCGTATTGCTCCTGAAAATGCACCGAAGATGGTTTGCCAAATTGGAGCGCAAGTAGCAGAAGTAGAAAAAATAACAATGGATGATGGTAAAACTATTAAGAAATATCCGGCTATTAGAAATCTTGTGGTTCGTGTATTAACCGGAGTTGTTGAAGGTCACTTTAAACAAGCTGCTACTGGTAAAACAGCGATTCAGTTTCAAGAAACAATAGTTAATTCTCAAGATGCAGCTCAAGCTTATATTGAGGATGTTCTTAAGAAAAATGGTGTGGAAGGAGAGGGCACATATATTAATGCAATTGATTTACCAGAGGATTTAGATAAACGCAGGCAAGAATTAGAAGATTTAAAACAAGAACAAATCAAAACTAAAGAAGAGGCTAAGTTGGCTGAGGAAAAAAAACGAACTGAAGAAATAAACCAACAACTGGTTCAAACAAAGGAAGAAACAAAAGCTCTAGAAAAACGAACTCAGGCTGAGACAGACGTATATATTGCTAAAAAGAAAGGCGAAGCTCATTTTGCGGAACAGGAGGCAATAGTAAAGGCAAATAAACTGCATACCGATGATGAAATAAATCGCAGGAAAAAATTTGCTGAAATAGATATAAATGCTTTTCGTGCCAGGGTTAATGCTCTTAGTCCTGAACTTTATACCCAAATAGAAACACAAGGAAAATGGGCGGATGCAATGGCTCAAATGGAAATCAATTATCCTCAAATTATGATGACTGGAAGTGGCAATAGTAGTTCTGGAGATCCAACATCAAATTATTTTCAGTTATTGCAATTAGATCATTTAGAAGCACTGAGAAATCGCCTTAATCCAGGAACATCGACACCATTACTTTCCACTGCAGGCACAAAAAATTATCTTTCCCAAAACCAAGAACAGAAAAGTTTATCAGCTAAACCTAAGATTCCAGTCGTCTTGCTATTGGATACATCTAGTTCAATGTATGGTCAGCGTATAGATTCCTTAAATGCTGGAATTACTTCTTTTAAACGAGAATTTGAACCCAACACTGACACATCCCAGAATATAGAGTTAGCCATCATTACCTGTAATAGTAACGGACGAACAGTTCAAGAATTTGTCAGTATGGATAAATTTGTTCCATCTTCCCTGAAAGCCGAAGGTACAACTACCATAGGCAAAGGAATTGACTTAGCATTAGAGGAAATAGAAAATTATCAGAATTCTAAAAAACCCTGGGTATTTTTGATTATAGGTAGCCCCCCAACTGACAATTGGCAAAAATCGGCACAGCGTATAAGACAAGCTGTAGAAATGAATAAACTCAACTTTTTTGTAGTTGCTGTTCAAGGAGCAGATATGATTAGCTTGGGAGAAATTGCTCCTTTAAACACACCACCTAAGTTGCTCAATAGTTTGAAATTCCGTGAATTATTCTACTGGCTGGCAGAGACTCTCAAAACAGTTGCCAATAGTGAACCAGGTGCTGCTATTTCAATTCTGCCTGTTACAGAATGGGCGGAAGATGAGTATTAATTGTTAGACACTATTCTACAGAGGCGAATAGCCATTCGCTCCTACTGTTTCTACCAAAATGAAAACCGCTTTAATCCTCTTATCTTTCCTCAAGAGGATTTCTACTTAAGGAGGAGCGATCGCCACACCTTTCCCAAAATTCACCTAAAAACACTATATATAGTAGTCAAAAACTATAACGTTGCAGATACACAGCGTTTAGCCTTTCGACTTTTTTGTTTTGCCCGCTGCTGAAGCACTTCCGGAGGCGGACCATAATCTCCATTACTAAAATATACTCGCTCTACTATATTTCCCGGTTCTACTTCAATCCATAGACGGGCACCTCCGGCTTGACTATTATTAGGTTGATGGGGTTGATAGACTATTTGACAAGGCCCATGAATTTTTACCGCGTGGCAATAATCTTTTTTACTTCCTACTTTGACGGCGACTGCTGTGTGAGAAGTTCCATGGTCTCGGTTATAGTCTATGGTCTTTCGCAAAACATGAATAAAAGTATTGGCTGTGCGTTGATTTTTGTTCCAAGTTGGTTCTGGACCACGACGACCAGGCGTAATTTCTGGCATTCCCCTCTGATTTAGGGGAATCTGCCAAAGTCTTTTGACTTTTTTCGCACCGATAACTCGGCCACTGTTAAGTAGAAATCGTAATCTACCTGTAGAAATATTTAGGAGAAAGGCTCCTTCCGTTGTACTGACATATGAGATATCCATAACTATAACGTTGGGGTTTTAATAATGTAACTAATACAAGAAGTGGAATTTAGAATTTTTTTTTAAAGTAATTAGGTTTAAGGGGTTAAGAAATTAACAATAGCAGTAAAGTGTATAATAAAAATTATGATAATTACTCATTGCTATAAAATCAAGCTAACCCCAAAACAGTCAGTCAAAATTGATTATTGGCTGGAACTATTACGACGGCATTGGAATTATGCTTTAGGTCAAAGACTAGATTGGTTAAATAGAACTAGATGTCAAGTTGACCGTTGTTCATTAATTTCATGTCCTATTGGCGAGATTCAAGAGTTGCCAGATTATTATTTTCAGCAATCAGCACTTAAACAGACAAAAAAGCTATTTCCTGACTATAAAGAAATCTCCATACGAAGTTCAACAAATTAACTTACAAAGGTTAGATAAAGCCTGGAAGCGTTGGCTAATACCTGATAAAACTGGTAAACGTGGAGGACGACCAAGATTTAAAAAATCAGGAAAGTTAAGGTCATTTTGTTTCAGTAGAGTCAATCATCCCAAAGCAGTAATTAAATTTGATGGAAAACAAATAATTACTAGGAGGTTTGGTGCGATTCGAGTCATAGTTCATAGACCAATTCCAGATAGGTTTGTTATCAAAACAGCAACTATAACTAAAAAAGCTGACGGCTATTATATTAGTTTTAGTTTGGAAGATAAGTCAGTTCCTAGTTTAATTCCTACAGATAATATCAAAAATTCTGTAGGTATTGATGTAGGTTTAAAAGAGTTTTTAACTACTAATACTGGTGAGACTGTTTCTGTTCCAAATTTCTATAGAAAAGCACAATCTAATTTAGCTAGAAAACAAAGTAAAGCAGCTAGAAAAGAAATTGGTTCTAACAACTGGAAAAAGGCACAAAATAGAATAGCTAGACTACATCAACATATTGCCAGGCAAAGAGAAGATTTCCACTATAAAACTGCTCATAAATTAGTTAAAGAGTATGATTTAATTGCTGTAGAAGACCTTAATATAAAAGGTTTAGCTAAAAATACTAAACTCTCAAAATCAATTTACGATGTAGCCTGGGGAGCTTTTATTGAAAAATTGAATGCAGTAGCGGTAAAACGCGGTGTTCATGTAAGTAGGGGCGAATGGCCATTCGCCCGTACACCCTCACAATACATCACATGCATTGTAGTAATTGTGGTCAAAAAGTACCTAAAACTTTATCAGTCAGAACTCATTCTTGTCCTAAGTGTAAAACGGTTTTAGATAGAGACGAGAACGCTGCAATTAACATATTAAATAAAGCATTAAACGAGGTGGGTATCATCTTGTCTGCTTGTGGAGGCTTAGACGTTGGTCAGCCTGTGAGACAAGAAACTTCTGAAACTGGGGTTCAATTATCTTTGTTCTAGAAGCTCCCGTTATAATCTCCGATTTAAGGGGAGAGAACTTCACGAAAAATTAATAGGTCTGCAAAAAGATGAATGGGGATATTGGCAAGGAGAAGCAAAAGACATTGACCCGGAAACTCTATACTTTTATCAATTAGACGGAGAAACTGAAAACCCAATTTCATCAATTTCAATTATAATTGTTTGAATAATCATAAAAAATATATATTCTCAAATAATATTTGATCCAAAACTTAACCGTCTAAGGAAATTTCAATTTATGAGAGTTGGTAGCCATTATTCAGCAGAAAAAAAACAATGCCAATTTAATGTTTGGGCACCTCTACGAGAAAAGTTAGCTGTACATATTGTACATCCTCAAGAAAAGTTAATAGGTCTGCAAAAAGATGAATGGGGATATTGGCAAGGAGAAGCAAAAGACATTGAACCGGAAACTCTATACTTTTACCAACTAGACGGAGAAACTGACCGACCAGACCCCGCCTCTAACTGGCAACCTCAAGGAGTACATGGTCCCTCAAAAATAGTAGACCATCAAAAATTTACCTGGAATGATACTTCTTGGCAAGGTATCCCTTTGGCAGAAATGATTATCTATGAACTTCATGTCGGTACTTTTTCTCCCGAAGGAACTTTTGCAGCAATTATTCCGAGGTTGCCAGAATTAAAAGATTTAGGGATAAACGTTATAGAAATAATGCCCGTAGCTCAATTTCCAGGCGATCGCAACTGGGGCTACGATGGAGTTTATCTTTATGGTGTCCAAGATTCTTATGGTGGACCGGATGGTCTCAAGCAACTTGTCAATGCTTGTCATCAAGTAGGCATTTCTGTAATTTTGGACGTTGTTTATAATCATTTTGGTCCAGAAGGAAATTATCTCTGGGATTATGGTCCTTATTTTACGGATAAATATCATACTCCTTGGGGTAATGCTGTTAATTTTGACGACGCATATAGTAATGAAGTCCGTAATTTTTTTATTGAAAATACTTTGTATTGGTTAGATAAATATCATATTGATGGTTTACGTTTAGATGCTGTTCATGCCATTTATGACATGAGTGCCGAACCTTTTTTACAACAGTTAGCTGACCGAGTAGAAGAGTTTAGTAAAAATGGTAGTTGGAAACGTTATTTAATTGCGGAAAGTGACTTAAATGATGTGCGAGTTTTACGTTCAAAAGAAAATGGAGGGTTTGGTCACGATGCTCAATGGTGTGATGATTTTCATCACTCTTTACATAGTCTTTTAACAGGAGAAAGTTCTGGATATTATTCTGATTTTAAGAGTATAGAATCTCTGAAAAAGTCTTACAAAGAAGGATATGTTTATACTGGAGAATATTCACCTCACCGTCAGAGAAATCATGGTAATTCAACTCTAGGTTTTGCAGGAGAAAAATTTGTAGTCTGTATTCAAAACCACGACCAAATAGGTAATAGGTTAATTGGAGAAAGATTATCAGCTTTAGTAAATTTTGAAGGATTAAAATTAGCAGCAGGAGCAGTTTTAATTTCTCCATTTGTACCAATGTTATTTATGGGAGAAGAGTATGGAGAAGAAAATCCTTTTTTGTATTTTGTTAGTCATGGAGATCCTAACTTAGTTGAAGCAGTGAGAAAAGGTAGGGCAGAAGAATTTAAGTCTTTCAATTGGTCAGGAGAAGTACCCGATCCTCAAGGTGAAAAAGTATTTATGGACTCTAAATTAAATTGGGAAAAATCTAGGGAAGGTAAATATGGAATTTTACGTTCTTTTTATCAACGGTTAATTGAACTACGGAAAAAAATTCCAGTATTAGCTAAACTTGACACCACTCAAATAGAAGTACAAAGTTTGGCCGATAAAAATGTCCTATTGCTTCACAGGTGGGGAGAAAAAAGTAGTGTATTGAGTCTGATGAATTTTGAAAAGCATTCTGTGACATTTGAACCTCAACTACCTACAGGAAATTGGCAAAAGCTAATTAATTCCTCAGATCGAGAATGGATGGGAGAAAATGCTGTTTTACCTGAAAAATTATTATCTGGACAAACTTTGACAATTAATCCTTTAAGCTTTGCTCTCTATGAGGGATAGTCTAATTTAATGTTTGGCAGAAAGACCCTAATCTAATCAGTTATTGAAGGTTATGATATTATAGGGACTTAAAGTTATATAACCTATCTTTGACAACTCTCCTCTTGGAATGGAAGTGAGTTGATGAATTTGTGGTAAAAATTAATGAATATAACCATAGTTTTGTATTGTTAAATTCAAGCTAATATCAATCGGTTTATAGCAATTCCCATACTCGTGAGGTACAAAATTGTAGGCTTTAGGGAACAGGGAATAAAAAGACAGAAAGATAACTGTACCTCATGACTTTGGGAAACGCTATATAATTTTATTTAGGATAAAACGAACCTATCTAAAAGTACTCAAACTTCTAGCTTGAGAACTCAAAAAAATTTGTTAAAAGGTAAAATATATGAACTGTTATAGCAGTCGAAGGAAAGGGTGCAGATAGATCAAGATCTTAAAACTAAGATAACACAATATTTTTCCTTCTTCCTTCTTCCTTCTTCCTTCTTCCTTCTGCTATAACAGTCAATTAATCACCACTTAATTATCTCTATTTAATTATGCGAATTCCCATTACAACTTATAGAATTCAATTCACTCCTAATTTTGGCTTTGAATCAGCTAAAGTTATAGTTCAATATTTAGCTGAACTAGGAATTTCTGATATTTATGCTTCTCCTATATTTAAAGCAAAAACAGGTAGCGAACATGGATATGATGTAGTCAATCCTAATATACTTAATCCTGAATTAGGAGGCCAAGAAAAATTTACTGCATTAGCAGCAGAAATCAAAAGTAATGAAATGGGATGGCTACAAGATATTGTGCCTAATCACATGGCATTTGGCAGCCAAAATCATATTCTAGTAGATGTCTTAGAAAATGGTCCTGAATCTCAATATCGTGACTATTTTGATATTGACTGGAATCATCCTTATGAAGGTATCAAAGGTAGAGTTTTAGCACCTTTTTTAGGTAAATTTTATGGAGATTGTTTGGAAAGTGGAGAGTTAAAACTTAATTATGGTCAAAATGGATTAACTGTTAACTATTATGACCATCAATTTCCCATTAGAATTGATTCTTATACTCAAGTTTTAACCTACAATATCGGCAAATTAAGAAATAAATTAGGCAGAAAAAATCAGGATTTTGTTAAGTTACAAGGAGTTCTCTATAGTTTAAAATATATCCCTTCTGGATCTGAGGGTAGAGAAAGGTATGATCAAATTAGCTTCATCAAAGGAATGTTGTGGGAATTATGGAATGAAAATCCACATATTAAAGAATTCATTGAAGAAAATATAAAGACTTTTAACGGGGTTCCGGGAAAGCCAGAAAGTTTTGACCTATTAGATAAATTATTATCCGAGCAATACTTTCGCTTATCTTTCTGGAAAGTGGGTAATGAAGAATTAAACTACCGACGATTTTTTACAGTAAATGATTTAATTTCGGTCAGAGTAGAAGACGAGCAAGTATTTAATACTACTCATGCTCTAATTTTAGAAATGTTAAAACAGAAAAAATTTACAGGTTTGAGAATCGATCATATTGATGGACTGTACTCTCCTGCTCAGTATTTAAACAGAATAAGAGAAAAAGCAAATGCTCCCTATATAGTTGTCGAAAAAATTCTTGAACCCAGCGAAGATTTACCTGTTAATTGGCCAGTTCAAGGAACTACAGGTTACGATTTTTTAAACTATGTTAATGGTCTTTTTTGTGACCATTTTAATGAGGAAGAATTCGATCGGATTTATTCTCGGTTTATTAAAGGTACTTCTAACTATGGGCAGTTAGCTGATGAAAATCAAAGGCTGATTATTAATAAACATTTAGCCGGAGATATTGATAATTTAGCTCACTTACTTAAAGATATTTCTAGTAAATATCGATATGCCAGCGATTTTACTATTTTTGGCTTGAAAGCTGCTTTAGTAGAAGTTATGTCGGTGTTTCCGGTGTATCGGACTTATGTTAGTAAAGAAGGAGTTAGTAAGGCAGATCGAGAATGTATTCAGAGAGTAATTGCTAAAACGAAAGAGAAAATTCCTTTCTTTATCAATGAACTTTTAAATGAATTGAGTTTTATTGAAAAGTTTTTTGTTAGAATTTGATGAGCATTTAAACCAGGAAGATAAAGATAAATGGCTACACTTTGTGATGCGGTTACAACAATTTACTGGACCCTTAATGGCAAAGGGTGTAGAAGATACTGTTTTATATATTTATAATCGACTTATTTCTCTCAATGAAGTTGGTTCAACTCCTAGTAAATTTGGAGTTTCAGTTGAAGATTTTCATGGATTTAATCAACATCGTATTGCGTATTGGCCTCATACTATGAGTGGAAGTTCTACTCATGATACAAAACGTGGGGAAGATGTCAGAACGCGAATTAATGTACTATCAGAAATTCCTGAAGAATGGGAAAGTTATCTACAAAAATGGCAGGAAATTAATGCTCCTCAAAAAGATTGTGTAGGGGGTTTAGATGTTCCTGCACCTAATGATGAATACTTTTTATATCAGACTTTGTTAGGTGCTTTTCCTGTTGATGAAAGTGAATATCCAACTTTTGTCGAAAGGATTAAAGAGTATATTATTAAAGCAATTCGAGAAGCAAAAGTTAATACAGGTTGGTTAAGACCGGATGATGATTACGAAAGTTCACTTATTAAGTTTGTAGAACATCTACTTAATAAATCAGAAGATAATGAATTTTTACCAGCTTTCCGACCTCTACAACATAAGGTTCAATATTACGGTGTTTTTAATTCTTTATCTCAGACTGTTCTGAAACTTACTTCTCCTGGAGTTCCTGATATTTATCAAGGTACAGAATTGTGGGATTTGAGTCTGGTTGACCCTGATAACCGTCGTCCTGTTGATTTTGAAAAAAGAGCAGAGTTTCTGAAGGAAATTAAGACAAAAATAGAGTCAGATATTTTAGGATTTATTGAGGAAATTTTGCAAACTCCAGAGACTGGTAAAATTAAAATGTTTTTAATTTACCAAGCTTTACAGGCACGCCGAGATTATTTGGATTTATTTCAACGAGGAAATTACCAAAAGTTAATTGTTATGGGTAGTTTGAAAGATCATATAGTTGCTTTTTCTAGAAAATGGGGAGATAGTACGGCGATTATTATAGCTCCCAGATTATTAACTAAATTAGTTAATGAAGGAGAAAATCCTTTAGGCGAACAAGTATGGCGTGAGACTAGAATATGTTTACCTTCAGGTTCTTCTTTGGTGTGGAAAAATGCAATTACTCAACAACAACTAAAAGGAGAACGAGAAGATACTTTATGGATTAGAGATGTATTGACTCATTTCCCTGTAGCATTATTAATTAATGAGCAAGGTGAAACAAATAATGATTCTGAACTAATAGTAGATTCTCAAAATTAAGTATACTTTGATTTTGAATTTTGAGATTTTCTCAAGATAAAATTTAGCCCGCCATAAAACTTTTAGAAAGCTGAATTATTTAATTAATAATTATTAATTATTAGGTAAAGTAGGGGCGGACTGCGGAAGCTCTAGGTTAGCAAATGGCCAGAAAGCCTTTACTGTACTTAATTATTTGAACACATTCTTTTTTCATGCATGGTATAAACTCCTTTTATTAGACATCTCCAGAAAAAAGGGAGTAGGGAGTAGGGAGAAATAATTGATAATTTATGGATAATAATTGATTTGATTTTTATTATTGGAGATGTCTATTAGACATAGATGTGAAAAAGATATAGACTTTTTGTAAAAGTAGGGAATAGGGAACAGGGAAGATATTTTTAGGAAAAAAACACGAAAAATGATTTTTAAGTTATTACACTCTAGTTTATAACCAATAAAGGGCAAGTTTATTTTCTGGAGATGTCTATTTAGAAAAGTCAGTATCGGCAGTAATATTGTCCTCTTTATTGAATAACCGCTCACAAATACCTAATAAATATGATTTATTATTGATGGGCGATCGCGGCAATGGCTTTTCATTATCAGGCCAGTGAGGTAAATCGAAACATGGACAAGTATCTGGGGGCATTCCTTTGACACGAGATGGGATAGGCATCGAACAACGGGCACAATCACTAATCTCCCACTCTGGAGATAATAATTCTGTAATTGTTTGATGTGTCCCCTCTAAAAAACAATCTCCCGATTCAGAAGATAAAATTTGTTGCCAGCATGATTCAAAATCTTGACTGTAGCGAGCGCCTAAAAGTACAACTTGAGGTTTTATAGCTGCTTTGCCATTCCTGATTAATACTTTCTTGCCTAACTGAAACCAATAGGCAATATATTGTTTGACTCGATCGTGGGATGCCATAACTTTTAGCTCCGATATTTTCCGTTTAATAGAACTTCAAAGCTAATAAATAGCCTCGTTCATCTACCTTAATTCTGTAAGCATTTCCTAATGCTTACTTACATTCTAACTTTTCCATCATTAAAATGGGGCAGTGAGTCTAATATTTTATTCCTTTAGAATAAATTAAGAATTAAATGTTCAGAGGTGTGCCTAAAGCACTAAGATTCAAAACATGACCTCCTGTAACTAGATAAACAGACTGAGAAATTACTCCAACTCGACGAATCAGATGACCAAGGCGATCGCGAAATAGCCGTCCGATAGGAAATGAAGGAACTACTCCCCAACCTGTTTCTTCACCCACTAAAATAACATCACCAGTAGCTTTCAATAAAGCTTCAATTAAAACTTCTAAAGTTTCATTCCAAGCTTGTTCATCTTGTTCTAAAATATTAGCCAACCAAGTACCTAAAGAATCTACCAAAATACAGCAGTCTTCATGTGCATAAGTAGTCAAAGTTTCTGATAGTTCCACGGGTATTTCTAAGGTAGTCCAATCACGAGGGCGACGGTTTTGATGTTGTTCAATTCGAGTTTGCCACTCTAGATCCTTATCATCAACTAGAGAGGTAGCTATATAAATCACTTGTTTGTGAGAACCCATAGCTAAATTTTCAGCCCACTCACTTTTACCAGAGCGAGCAGGACCTGTTACCAAAATTATTTTCTTAGAAGTGACTTGAAGAGAATTCATGGGAATGCAAACAAATAATCCAGTGTAAACTGAAAAATAAAGGATATTGACATCCTCCCGACGCTGCTCTACGAGACAGCGCGGGATTCCCATCCATCAATCAAACAGACAAATCGCTGCTTGAAAGATTCAGGGCGGGTTGACGACTCACTGACACGAACATCCTTTTTAGGGGATGATTTACCATGTCTCCTCGTCCGAAAATAATCGACCTTTGACCTTCGGCGACTTCATTAAAAAGTGATAATTGTACAGACGTTTCTGCTACTTTTGTTTTTGCTGTTTCCACCTTGGTTTTCGGTTGAACAACTTCTAAAATATTTACAGCAGCGTTTATGATTAAAGTCAGCGACTCCCTCACGAGAACCGCTGCTCTCCAAAACCGGACGTGAGACTGTCGGGTAAGAGAGCATACATCACCGTATCTCCCTCCCCTGAGAACCGGACTTGACACTCTTCGCATCATCCGGCTCAAGCCTCCGCTTTAAAAGAACGTCTACCACTGTGTATGGTTTTATGGCAAATTTTGTGTAGGTGTTGAAGATTGTCAATATCCTCTGTACCACCTTTCGCCAGAGCTATGATGTGGTGAGTTTCTAGAGCTTCGACCTTATGTAGTTTTTCCCCACAAATTGGGCATTTCCAGTTCTGGTTTTGGGCGATTTTGTAATATTTTGACCCTTTATCCCAGATAGTTTTGCCAGATTTCATGGCTCTTTTTGCCCAATATTCTTGTAGGTTGGGGTCGTCCGGGGGTGCGGTTCCCTTGACTTTAATATGGCGTTCAATGGGGATACTTGCAATATTAAATAGGATGATTTCTTTTGAAACTCCTTTTCGGTCTTTGACCTGACAAGCAAATTCCCATCCTTTGCCTCGAATTTGAAAGTATCGGTTCGCAATCCACCTTTTCCCCTTATTAGGGTGTCGTCTTTTGGCCCATCTCCAAAGTGCTATCCATACTTCTGAACGAAGATTAATTGAACACTTCTTTGCTGACTGCATGACGATAATAGTTCCCCAAACCGCGAAGTTTAGGGTTGAGTTGTTCAATGACAATTTTCTGTTCGACCGCCCGGTTGGTCGAGAGCCAATCCCTAATTAATTGTAGGAATTCTAGAACTTTTTGCTTTTGCGGTTTGATCAGAAGCTTGCCTTGATATTGTCTGAGATTAAACCCTAGGAAGTTGAATCCATCGCTTATATGTACGATGCGGGTTTTTTCTCTATTCAGTTGTAGTCCCTTTTGTGCTAGCCATTCTTCAATTTGGGGCAGGATTTCTTCAAGGTCTTTTCGACAGGTAGCGGTTACGACGAAATCATCCGCGTACCGAATAAAGCCATATCGATTGGATTTGTAATTACCTTTGTTCTTCTGGAATTGGTTGAGGAAGTTTTCCAGGCCATGTAGTCCAATATTTGCTAAAAGAGGGCTAATCGTGCCTCCTTGTGGTGTACCGCTGGGAGTGTCGTGGTGTTGTCCTTTATCCAAGTATCCTGCCTTTAGCCATTGTTTGATGAGGTTGCGGGCGGGGAAATTCCTGATGGAATATGGAACTCTCCGCCTTTTTAGGAGGTGCTTATCAACTAGAAGAGAATTCTGTTGATTCCTATGTTTATGACCATTTTGGTTCAGCTAGCGTATCAATCTCTTTCGCTAGTTTCACGTTTAGACGGTTCAAATGTCCCTTCACTTTCGTTATCCATCTGGACTTGCTCAGTCTGCATTGACCATGAGATTCGGTGTAATGAGCGACCTTTTACCCCCGCTTTATGGATTGAAGACCACTCTCTACCATAGGGGAATATGCTTTAACTCCTGCACTTGGAGAGTAGGACTTGAATTTTCTAGGATACTTGTTCTCACCTACATGGTTACTCAGTTATCATCTGTATAGGACTTTAAGTCCTTACTCAACTAATATTAGTTACTATACAGATGTCAATCATCCTTCCATTACTGGTTTCGACTGAACGAATCGCACTCTCTATCGTGAAAAGTTCCACAATTGAGGCAAGTCCACTCACGGACATTTCACTCTTTCTTTCCTCCCTTAAAACCACAAAAAAAGTAAAATAGTAACAATTAACTATGGCCCAAATATCTGCTATTATCTGTACTCATAATCGGGACAATTACTTAGGAGCTGCAATAGATAGCCTGCTTGGACAGGATTTTCCTGGTAGCTTTGAAGTAGTAGTAGTAGACAATGCTTCAACCGACTGCACCCGCGAAGTAGTAGAAGCAAGATCCCCTAGTCCTAATCTCAAATATGTCTATGAGCCAGTCACAGGATTATCTGTGGCCAGAAATACAGGAGCAAAAGCAGCCAGTGCGGAAATTTTAGCTTATCTTGATGATGATGCTGTGGCTAGTTCCCAATGGTTAAGGGTATTGGAAGAAGCTTTTCAAAGTAATGAAAAACTAGCGATCGCTGGTGGTAAAGTTACTTTGATTTGGCCAGAAGGAATTAGTCCCCCCAAATGGTTGTCTCCAGAGTTATCAGGAAACCTCGGTTACTATGACCTTGGTGATTCTGTAGTTTATATTAATCAGCCTGGTTTAACTCCTAGAGGTTTAAATTATTCTATTCGTCGTACATTTCTCGAACAAATTGGTGGCTTTGATACTAACTTAGGTCGAGTGGGCAAAAAGCTATTGTCTAATGAAGAGTTGCATACCACAGAATTAGCAATAAAGCAAGGTTGGCAAGTGGCTTATTTACCTGAAGCTCTTGTTGCTCATAATGTAGCTCCTGAAAGGGTTAGACCTGCCTGGTTTATTGAAAGAGGTTGGTGGCAAGGCATTAGCGAATGTTATCGCGAACAACTAGCTGGTCAAGCAGGTCTTAGGCAGTTAGGAAAGGGAAGTGAGAGAATGATTAGGGGTGTGTATAAGTCTCTCAAAAATATAGCAGACCCGGCTAAACGTTTTGATAATTTTGTCTATGCTTATGCTCAAATAGGCTATCTAGGTGCAGCTATTCAGGGAATGATATCTACGAAGTAGTTGGTAGGTGTTGACTACTCCCCGCAGCTTTTGCCGAGGGGATTCTAAGTTGATACTACGCAACACCGATAAATCCTTGTTGCTTCGTTACTCCTTAGCTGACCAAAGATATATTCTTTGGGGACAATTTCCGCGGTGCCCCTACACAGTCGGCTTAAGTCTAGACCTAGCTTTCTGCTTACTTTTGTCTAAACGTTTGTATATCCAGATAATAGCACAGGACAACTAAAGAAGTCTTGTCTAAACGACTCCCTTGTTTTCATCCCCCGGTTAAAACACGCTTGCTCTCAACGTCGCTTTTCGGTAATAATTAATAATTAATAGGTCGGTGTTAAAATTTGTCGCTATGTAACAAAATGTAAATTCACCCTCAAATCAACTATAGGTCGTAGTTTGGAATTAGTTTACAAAACTTAATATAGTTAGGCTTTTTCATGTGTACCTACTTAGGGCTTGCTGATTAAATCTAAAAGTATTTACAGATAAAGGTAAGTGCCTTTTTGGGGTCGAATTGCAGTGCCTGGTTTTCAGCTCTTCACGGTCAAAAAGTTAGCATTTTAGGGGCATAGTTGGGCCGAAAAATCACTCTGACAAAACTTAGCTCCTACCTCCTCGCTCATTCCCGGTTCCTCCTGTCTCCCCCTCCCCTCCTGGGAGGGGTTAGGAGTGGGTTGGGAGGGGTTAGGGGTGGGTTGGGAGGGGTTAGGGGTGGGTTGTCTCCTGTCTCCCCTCCTGGGAGGGGCAGGGGTGGGTTGTCTCCTACCCTCACCCATCAGAGCTGATTTATAAACTGAGCTAAAACTCTTATGCTATCTAGGTCTCAGGAATTTCTGGTTTACTGGTCCAAAATCGGCAAAACCTGTGTCCTGTAAGAAATTCAGCCTCTTAATATTTACTTTATAAATCAGCTCTAAGACTTTTTCAGCAAACCCTACTTAATTATTAATTATTGAACAAAAGGCTAACCCAACTAAATGTCGCGAGGGGCCTCCCGTTATAATCTCCGATTTAACGCTATCCATTACCCACATCTTTGCTTAATATAAAACTTGACAAAATAGACAAGTCATGGGTGAGTCTTGGTTAGGCTTTTTCGGGAGAAAAATGTATTTTCCCATACATTTTTTTTGAAAATTTCAGTAGTTTTACTTAGCTACTATGATTCTTTCTCCTTTCTCCCCTGCTCCTTGCTCCCCCTCTCCCCACAAGGGTTTCAAAACTTATGGGTAAGAGATAGGATTGAATGGGAGGGTGCGACCTGCAAAAAAACTCATCTCTACAGCAAAGTAACAAGAATTATGCTATGATTAGTGTTATTAGGAGTAGCGGTAATACGCACCTGAAAGCAGAACCGAGACAACTCAAGATATGGGGTTCAACTCAGAAGTCCTAGTAATTTCCGTGAGAAGGTAAAATCTTGAAGGTAGCTAGGTGAGTACAGAACTGGACAGTACAAAACGGCGGTGGGCCTCATCGTTGCTGCCAGTGGACGCGCGCGAGGATGCTAAACCTTTGTTCGCGCAGCGTTGCGCCAGCAAAACAGGAAGCCCTTTTCCGTGAGGGAGGGAAGCCCTCGTTATAGCGCTATAACGAGGGAGGACATCACGGCAACTCAATACAAAACCCCTAGTGCCTTCAGAGGATAGCGATAATAAAATAAGGTAATTCCCATCTATAAAATTCTGAACTATGACATCATCTAAGGTACCAGTTTCAGTTCTCATCCCGGCTAAGAATGAAGAAAAAAATTTATCCGCTTGTCTAGATAGTGTTGCAAGAGCAGATGAGATATTTGTAGTAGATTCTCAAAGCAGCGATCGCTCTGGGGAAATTGTAGAAAGTTATGGAGCAAATTTAGTACAATTTCATTTTAATGGTCAATGGCCAAAAAAGAAAAATTGGTCTTTAGAAAATCTGCCATTTCGGAATGAGTGGGTACTTATTGTTGATTGTGACGAACGTATTACTCCTGAGCAATGGGATGAAATTGCTGTAGCTATTCAAGACCAAAATTACAATGGTTACTACCTTAATAGACGAGTATTTTTTCTAGGTAAATGGATTCGTTATGGCGGTAAATATCCTGATTGGAATCTGCGTTTATTTAAGCATAAAGAGGGTCGCTACGAGAATTTAGGAACTGAGGGAGTTCCCAATACGGGGGATAATGAAGTCCATGAACACGTTGTTTTAAATGGAAAGGTAGGCTATCTGAAAAATGATATGCTTCACGAAGATTTTCGCGATTTATTTCACTGGTTGGAAAGACATAATCGTTATTCTAATTGGGAGGCACGAGTACATTATAATATATTGACTGGTCAGGATGATGATGGAACTATTGGTGCAAGTTTGTTTGGGGATGCGGTACAGCGTAAACGTTTTCTGAAGAAGATATGGGTAAGGTTACCATTTAAACCGATGTTGAGGTTTATTTTATTTTACTTCATTCAATTAGGATTTTTAGATGGTAAAGCAGGATATATTTATGGTAGGTTACTGAGTCAATATGAGTATCAAATAGGCGTTAAACTTTATGAACTTAAAGATTGTGGTGGTCAGTTAAATACTGTTCAGAAAATAGAAAAAACTGCTAAACCTCGGTCAGTTGCTCAGGTAGATTCAGCCAGTAGTAGTTAGTAGTTAGGCGAAGTTAATAATTAATAATTAATAATTAATAATTAACAATTACCTCTTCTTTTAGTCTCATGGATATGGCTCCGAGACCTCGCCATCCCTCGACCGCTTGTTTCTCCTTTAAAGGAGAGGCTTTTTACCTTAATTATTCGGCAAGCAAAATATCCAAAAATATTTACTTCCTAGTTCTAAGACTTGCAGTAGGTGTGGAACTGAATCGTGAGTCTCTGTTTTTATCAGAGCGCGTCTTCAATTGCGAACACTGTAATTTTAGCTGTGATTGCTCCGCAACGCTAGCGCGAACGAGACTTGAATGCAGCGTTAAATTTAGCTATGGCGGTCAGTTTGCTCCGCAACGCTAGCGCGTTTCGCGTCAGCGTTGCGTTACGCCAGTTTTGCGTTGCGCCAGCTTTGCGTTGCGCCAGCTTTGCGAAGCAAAAGCAAAAGCAAAAGCAAACGACCGTGACAGCCTGTGGACTGGATAACGCCGACGTTGCCAGGTTGAAGCAGGAATAGAACAGATTATTTATTATATAAAATCATAGATTTTTACAGATAATCATAGGTTTCTAAGAACGGAATCCCATGTTGTCGCGTAAGCGCAACATCGGGAGGATGTCAATGCTGATGATTCTGATATATCGATAACTCTAAATTTATCCTCATACTTGAGTTGATAGCTAGAATCAGTAGTGCCAAAATTTAGCTAATTAATCTGAAGTTAACCGAACATTTAAGGGAGGTAGAAAAAGGAAAGTTAACCTATTTTCTACTTCCCTATTTTGATTTTTATAGCATTAACTGGCTATCAGCATTTTCCGTATTGGAATGCTCCGCAAACATCATTTCCGGACTGAAACGCTTTTTAACGATTTTAGGCATTAAGCGACTAATTAACTATACAGGATTTACAAACTCATAGAGATAATTTTGTCATAGATTTTGATAGGAATGTTCTTCTCAAACGAATCCAGGATTTTCGAGATTTAACCATAACTGATGAACAACTATCTCATAGATATAATCTTAAAAATACCCGTGATTGGAAAATTGAAGTAAATAGAAAGTTATTGTCTAATAATCCAAACTGGAAAAGTTATTTAACTACTTGTTTATATCGTCCTTTTGATAAAATATTCTGTTTTTATCATCAAAATATTGTTGAATATTCGAGGAATGAAGTGATGGTACATTTACAATCAGATAATCTAGGGTTAATTTTATGCCGCCAATAAAAAGAGGTAGGGTTTAGACATTGTTTAGTGACTGAAAATATAGGAGATGGAAACTGGATTTCAATTCATTCAAGAGAAAGAAGTTATTATTTTCCTCTCTACATTTACCCCGACACCGAAAGCGGGCAAACAAACTTATTTGTGGAAAAAACAGCCAACTTATCCTCAAAATTTTTAACTACCATCCAAGAAAAATTAGGATATATCTCCACACCAGAAAATATCTTTTATTACGCTTATGCCATATTTCATTCCCCTACTTATAGACAAAGATATGTTTAATTTTTACAAATAGACTTTCCGCGTCTTCCACTCACAAGCAATAATCAATTATTTGAACAATTAACAACTTAAGGAGAAGCATTAGTTAATCTAAATTTACTCAAAAATTTACCAGTTTTCCATCAGGAAGAAAAAACAACCATTGATTATCAAGGGGATGGTAAAAATCTAGTCAAAGAAATTAAATATGACCCGACAAGTTAAAAATATGGATTAACAAAAATTGTTATTTCACAGGGGTAAGTCAAAAAATATGGGAATTTAAAATTGGTAGCTACCAAGTTTTAGATAAATGGCTTAAAGACAGAAAAAAATCTAACCAGGAATTATCCGATGAAGAGATTAATCAGTATCAAAAAATTATTGTTGCCCTGAGAGAAACCGGAAGACTAATGACACAAATAGATGAAATTCTGTCCGACTTTCCCCCTCAGATATTCACAGAGTCAAACCGAGGATAAAAAATTGATTTATCTATATATAGTTGTCATCTCATCTACCTAGAGATGAGCTAGGAAAATTTGCCAAAATTCTCTCAACTTTCCCAAGTAACTATTTACCTATCTCACAAACAATAAGTCAGCAAAAATTATTATTGTCACCAGAGAAACCGGAAGACTAATGACACAAATAGATGAAATTCTGTCCGACTTTCCCCCTCAGATATTCACAGAGTCAAACCGAGGATAAAAAATTGATTTATCTATATATAGTTGTCATCTCATCTACCTAGAGATGAGCTAGGAAAATTTGCCAAAATTCTCTCAACTTTTCCCAAGTAACTATTTACCTATCTCACAAACAATAAGTCAGCAAAAATTATTATTGTCACCAGAGAAACCGGAAGACTAATGACACAAATAGATGAAATTCTGTCCGACTTTCCCCCTCAGATATTCACAGAGTCAAACCGAGGATAAAAAATTGATTTATCTATATATAGTTGTCATCTCATCTACCTAGAGATGAGCTAGGAAAATTTGCCAAAATTCTCTCAACTTTTCCCAAGTAACTATTTACCTATCTCACAAACAATAAGTCAGCAAAAATTATTATTGTCACCAGAGAAACCGGAAGACTAATGACACAAATAGATGAAATTCTGTCCGACTTTCCCCTCAGATATTCACAGAGTCAAACCGAGGATAAAAAATTGATTTATCTATATATAGTTGTCATCTCATCTACCTAGAGATGAGCTAGGAAAATTTGCCAAAATTCTCTCAACTTTCCCAAGTAACTATTTACCTATCCCACAAACAATAAGTCAGCAAAAATTATTATTGTTGCCCTGAGAGAAACCGGAAGACTAATGACACAAATAGATAAAATTCTGTCCGACTTTCCCCCTCAGATATTCACAGAGTCAAACCGAGGATAAAAAATTGATTTATCTATATATAGTTGTCATCTCATCTACCTAGAGATGAGCTAGGAAAATTTGCCAAAATTCTCTCAACTTTCCCAAGTAACTATTTACCTATCCCACAAACAATAAGTCAGCAAAAATTATTATTGTTGCCCTGAGAGAAACCGGAAGACTAATGACACAAATAGATAAAATTCTGTCCGACTTTCCCCCTCAGATATTCACAGAGTCAAACCGAGGATAAAAAATTGATTTATCTATATATAGTTGTCATCTCATCTACCTAGAGATGAGCTAGGAAAATTTGCCAAAATTCTCTCAACTTTCCCAAGTAACTATTTACCTATCCCACAAACAATAAGTCAGCAAAAATTATTATTGTTGCCCTGAGAGAAACCGGAAGACTAATGACACAAATAGATAAAATTCTGTCCGACTTTCCCCCTCAGATATTCACAGAGTCAAACCGAGGATAAAAAATTGATTTATCTATATATAGTTGTCATCTCATCTACCTAGAGATGAGCTAGGAAAATTTGCCAAAATTCTCTCAACTT
This sequence comes from Okeania sp. KiyG1, assembly GCF_014132355.1. Taxonomy (GTDB): domain Bacteria; phylum Cyanobacteriota; class Cyanobacteriia; order Cyanobacteriales; family Microcoleaceae; genus Okeania. The sequence goes on along the minus strand of NZ_BLZO01000187.1, from coordinate 165,261 downwards.
TCCCAAGTAACTATTTACCTATCCCACAAACAATAAGTCAGCAAAAATTATTCTTGTCACCAGAGAGAGTGGAAGACTAATGACACAAATAGATAAAATTATTCTGGAGGTTTGCTCTTTTTCTGACTCAGTTCATTAATCTATTACACAGTCAAAATAAATTGAATAAGCCTTTTAAAATTAACTATTTTGTAGTAAAATACTTAGAAAGATAAAATGGTATATTATTATCAACTTTTGGTAAGATTATAAAAATGACTATTTATCTACAATAAACATCTCAATGCTATAAAATTGTTGAATTAAAGTCAAGCCTAAAAAAATTTAACTCCCAATGACAAATAACCAACAAACAGAATCTTGGGTCGATCTTCGTAAATACAACCAATCTTGGTATGACCGAGGTAAACCAGGTTGGTTTGTATTACTGTGGTGGTTCGTACAAGCAATTACCTTTCCCTTAACTCCCCAACCCTTATATAGTGTGAGACGATTAATATTAAATCTCTTTGGGGCAAAAATTGGTCAAGGAGTTTTAATTCGCCCCACCGCCAGATTTACCTATCCTTGGAAAATAGCGATCGGCGATTATAGTTGGATAGGAGACGACGTAGTTTTATACAGTCTTGACCGTATAGAAATAGGTAAACATTGCATTATCTCTCAAAAAAGTTACCTCTGCACTGGAAGTCATGATATGGAAGACCACACATTTGGTTTACAAACAGCAAGTATTAATATTGGTAATGGTGCATGGGTTGCTACAGATTGTTTTATTGCTCCAGGGGTTAATATTGGTGCTAATGCAGTTATTGGTGCTAGGAGTAGTGTTTTTAAAGATATGCCAGCAGGTCAGGTTTGTTTAGGAACTCCTTGTCAACCTCGTTACCCAAGAGAAATTAAACATTAGACATCTCCTCCAAAAGAGGGAGTAGGGGAGTAGGGGAGTAGGGGAGTAGGGGAGTAGGGGAGAACCAATTTATTATACTTATTCATCTGAACATAGTATTAATTATTAATTATTAATTATTAATTGTTAATTATTAATTATTAATTATTAATTATTGAACTACTCATTCATATTTTTATAAGTTGCCACTGCAGAAGGCGAACTACGGTTCAAATAACGGAATATCCAATACTTAAAAACAGCATCTAAAATCACTGGAAAAGTTGCAATAAATAAGAAATTAAAATCTCTACTTTCTGCTACTCCAAAATGTTTAGCAACATTTTCCAAAATCACCTCCCAACCATGAGGGGAGTGAAACCCCACAAACATATCTGTTAACAAAATCAGAATAAATGCCTTAGCACTATCACTAAGACCATATATCACATCATCCATAAAAGACTTTAAAATTTCAACATCTCTTCTATTAGCAGAAATAATGCCAACAAAAGAAATCAAAGATATCAGGTCACAAAAATATTTTTAATAGCATTATTACTTCTATTTTTATATTCCGAAGCTATTTCTTGAGCTTTTTCTTCTACTTTATGCTCAATCAATTCTTCTCTTTCAAGCTTGGGTATTTCTGAAACTTCTTTTCCAGCTTCATATAATTCTGGGAATAATTCAGGAGCATGGCCTAAATAAATTTGAAAATGGAGTTCTTCCTCATATTTACGCAACTCCATCAAAGCTTCTTCTTCCAAGTCATGGTTAATAAAAATCTCTTCTTGTTGACTAGAGATTGGCATAAAATGATCAACTAAAAAACCCACAAAAGTTATTTTTGATAGTTGGTGAATTAGTAGAGGCACCAAAATCAATAGTAAAATAAATCTAACCGAAATAATAGTCTTAACTTTAGACTTTCTGAATTTTTTAATTACATCTTCTTCTGCTTCTGGGTCTAACTCTTTCTTGATTCTTTTGAAAGTACTTAATAATGAACGGGGTAAAAAGCTAGTTTCAGGTTGATCTCTTTTTAGTGTTTCTGTAGTATCTATAGAAGAATTAGAGGATATATTATTAATAGAATTATTAATATTATCTTGACTAGATATTATAGCCAAAGAGGGTGAAGCATCAGGCACTTCTACCATTGAATTAGATTTTTGAATTGGAGATTTTGTTTGTTTACGATATCGACTAGCTACTTCATCAATAAACTCTAATTTTTCCAAAATAATTGATGGTCGGTCCTGAAATTCTTGCTGATAATATTTATTGAGTTTATTCTCCCCATCGGCAAACTTCTTTTTCTCAAAAATACCTACAACTGAAACACTGGTATTAAACTCAGCTAATCTAGTTTGAATAACTTTTAAATATCGCTTCAATTCAGAATTAAAATAAGACTTAACACTATCACCATAACTAGCTGATGCTAAAGAAATCTTTTGGCCTCCAAAATGTTTTTCTTCCATAGCCTTAATATTGAGAGCAGCATCATAAGCCATATCCAAAGCTCTTTCAGGAGTTTGTCGAAACCACTCATTAGCACTCAGAACAGAGAGTTTAAATTGCTTCCAGGAGTAAATAGCCATATTGATTATTTTCTGATAAGTTCAATCAGCTCGTAACTATTTATTAAATTTAGATATGGTAATCTCATCAGTAGTAGTTAAAGAGCGAATAATGAACATTTGTATAGTTGATAATAAGCAATTTTCACTTAAAAATAATATCTTTCTACGTAAGCATTCAGCGGTCAGCTATCAGCTATCAGCTTTATTACCTTTTATTATCAACTTAGGAGCCATGTAAGAATAAGTTGTACAAATTTTATCTGGGATAAATTGTGAAATATAGCTTCCATTAAAAAAACTGTTCAAGTTATTTTTACACGACTACTTAGCTGGTATCTTAGCAGATTTTGGCCTCTAATGTAAGCATAAATCTTCTACTAACGTGACATACTCCCACACGCTCGCTGGCGCTATAGTGTAAGCTCTCTCGTTTCCCAGCCCCGGTATTCCGTCGGGCAAGCGCGTGCTTTAAGGACGTCTGGGCCCTGCCTCCCTATTTTTGATATTTATCGCCGCATTTCCGTTTGTCATGCTGCGCAAACAAGTCGCGGTCTATTACAACACCGCAATGCGGACAAGAATGAGTTCGTATGTTTAATTCTTTAGGGACTTTTTCACCACAATTTGAGCAATCTTGGCTAGTATTTCTGGGGTTCACTGCTATAGTTTTCACCTCCAGCATTTGCCTCCTGGGTCGGAGCTGCGCTAACAGCTTTGACAGTCAAAATAGACAGGAATTGTCCCCCAAATCGCATCGTTAATTGATTTACTCAAACGGGTCTTTGCTAGCCCTTTGATATTTAAGTTTGCCTACGGCACGCCGCTCCGCGTCTGGGCAATAACTTCAGCTTTTAATAATAATTCATTGGCTGTTTTGAAATGAAAATCTTTACGTCGATCGGCAACCTTTTTATGTTGCTTCGCTAAAGCTTTGACAGCTTTTAACCATCTTTTGCTACCTTTCTTTTTACGGGATAAGCGTTTTTGTAGAGTCTTTAATCCCTGCTGAGATTTTCGATAGTATTGAGGGATGGGGACTGATTCTCCTTCACTTGTTACTAAGAATTCCTTCAGTCCCATATCAATTCCCAGAGTATTTTTTAATGTAGGTTCAACTTTAGTTGTTAAAGCTGGAACTGATTTTTCTTCTAGGGATAAAGTCATTTCAGTTATCAGTTATCAGTTATCAGTTATCAGTACCTCTGGCTGTTTGCGCAGCATGACAAAGGTCAAGCATAGGGACTGAAATATTGAACTTGATTTTCTCTTGGTCGATTGGATATGGCGCAGGTTTCGGAGTCATCCCTCGACCGCTTTTTCATCCCCTTGAAACCAGAATTATTTAATTATTAATTATTAATTATTAATTATTCGGTAACGTCCTTTTCCATTAAACCTTGGTTTTCCTAATCTAGTTCCATTTTTGTCGGCTTTCAACCATCTATCAAAGGCAAGTTTTACCCGTTTTATGCAATCTTGTAGCACCTGAGAATGAATTAACTTGTAGTCAGGAAACTTGTCTTTAGTATTGACCAAATCTTTTTTTTGAGAGTAATAATCTGGATGGTCTCTTAGTTGAGGAATTGGCATGCACCTTGGGGCAGGCGTTAACTGGGCAGCGATTTTCTGACCACCATGAGAATCTTTCACCTAACCGATAGTTGTACTGCCGACGCAACAATTCCAACCACATTTCTATGATGGCTAACTGTTTTTTATTGGGCCTTAATTTATATTGGTAGGCAGTCCCCATGGTGGAAAATTTCCGGGGTTATAGCAAGATAATAATACAAGTTTTTCAACTAGGGCAAAAGCTTATGCTGAGATGTTGGCAAATTGAATGGGCATCGAACCTATTCAATTGGCCGCCGATTCATCTCACACTCCTCTTTAAAATTATGGTGTGAGGCTCAAGGGCGGTTTAGCTAACCTGTAGAGGATAAGGGAATTCTGCCCGACATTATGTTAATTAAAATTAGACAATATTATCTAAGCGTTCAACTAACTGTTGTGTTTGTACAACCCCTTCTATATTTTCTACTGCCTGACCATTTTTAAACAAGACCAAAGTTGGCAAAGCTTGAATGCCATACTTTGAGGCTAACTGGGGATATTTATCTGTATCAATTTTAACTATCCGCAGTCGGTCTTTCATTTTTTGATTGACCTGTTCCAGAATAGGGGCCATCATTTGACAAGGGCCACACCAAGTAGCATAAAAATCTACCAGAACAGGCATTTCTGAATTAGCGAGTAATTCATCAAAACTATTAAACTGCTTTTTAATTGCCATCTTGAGAAAATATATATACTTAATCTATACTTAATCTATAAATTATAGCGCTACGGATTAAGGTGTTTGACATGAATAGAAGCTGTTTGCGCAGCATTCCGTAGGAAAACCCTGTTGTATTCCCCTATTGCCTGTTGCCTGTTGCCTGTTGCCTTGCGCGTAGCGCTATATTAGCTTAACTCAACAAGCCATAATCCCCTAAGATAGATAAGTTTAAACCATATAGGAAAGGATTTGATTATGGAGGCATTACCCGAAACATTACAGCGTTTGAAGGGACAAGTAGCAATAATCACAGGTGCATCTAGAGGAATTGGTCGGGCAGCAGCTTTAGCATTAGCAATGGAAGGGGCAAATGTAGTTGTTAACTATGCTAACTCTAGTGGTGCGGCTGTGGAAGTAGTGGCAGAAATAGTTGCTGCGGGTGGCAATGGGATGGCACTTCAAGCAGATGTTTCTAAAGCTGAGGAGGTTGATACCCTCGTCAAAGAAGTGATGGAAAAATGGAGTCGCATTGATATTTTGGTTAATAATGCTGGTATTACCCGGGATACTCTACTTTTGCGGATGAAACCCAATGACTGGCAGTCGGTAATAGACCTAAATTTGACGGGGGTTTTTCTTTGTACCCGTGCGGTTAGCAAAATTATGCTCAAACAAAAGAGTGGTCGTATTATTAATATTGCTTCAGTAACTGGACAAATGGGTAATCCCGGTCAGTCTAATTATAGCGCAGCTAAAGCAGGAGTTATTGGCTTTACTAAAAGTGTAGCAAAAGAACTTGCTAATCGTGGTATTACAGCAAATGCGGTTGCCCCTGGGTTTATAGAGACTGATATGACTAAGGACTTGAAAAATTCTGAGGAAATTATCAAGTTTATTCCTCTCGGTCGTTATGGTACACCAGAAGAAGTAGCAGGTATGATTAAATTTTTAGCTGCTGATAGTGCGGCTAACTATATTACAGGTCAAGTATTTAATGTGGATGGGGGGATGGTGATGGCTTAATTAAAGTCAAAAGTTAAAAGTTAAAAGGCAAAAGTCAAAAAAAATCAAAAGTTAAAAGGCAGCGGAAAATCTCCCCCAGCCCCCCGATGATGTATCCCTTATAAGGAACTCCTGAAACCTTGATGGGAGGGTGGGGAGTGTGGGGAGTAAGAATATTCAAAAAAACATATTTTTCAATACACTTTTCTGAGGAAAAAGCCTCTCAAATGACTTACACATAACTTCATTAAAGTCTTTTTGCTGGGGTAGGAGACAACCCACCCCTAACCCCTCCCAGGAGGGGGAGACAGGAGGAACGGGGAATGAGCGAGGAGGTAGGAGTAAGAATTGTCAGAGTGATTTTTCAACTTTTGCTTCGGTGAAAATCCTCACTTTTTTAACCTAAGCTACCGAAAAGCTCATACTTTATTAAAGGCATAAAAAGCATAAAACCAATATCAGTCAATGCTTTGATATTTAATCAGCAAGCCCTAATTAACAATGCAACCCGATAGAGTTAGAACCGAAATTAGAAATTATTAGGAGTATTTAAGATGCTTATTCCCGCAGAAAAACAAGATATTAAGTTAATGACTTTAGAGGAATTTTGGGACTGGTATCCTGATGATAATGGTCGGTTTGAATTACATAATGGAGAAATTTTTGAAGTGCAACCTACTGGAACTCACGAAAAAGTAGCTGGTTTTCTGGCATCAAAACTATCAGTTTATATTGAGCGTCTGAATTTGCCATTTTTTATCCCTCGACAGGGATTAATTAAAGCCATAGATTCGGATAAATCAGCTTATATTCCAGACGTGATGGTATTGGATGATAATGCTATGGAAAACGAGCCAATGTGGAATAAGCGATCGACTATTACTCAAGGTACGAGTGTTAAATTAGCTATAGAAGTAGTAAGTACCAATTGGCAAGATGATTATTTAATGAAGTTGGGAGAGTTTGAAAAATTAGGGATAAATGAGTATTGGATAGTTGATTATTTAGGGTTAGGAGGTCGGCGCTATATTGGAGACCCGAAGCAACCAACTATTTCGGTTTATAATTTAGTTGAAAGTGAATATGTGATTAATTTATTTAGAGGTCAAGATGTGGTAGTTTCCCCGACTTTTCCAGAACTTAATTTGAGTGCAAAACAAATATTTCAAGTGGGGAAGTAGTTGAGAATAGTTATTATCAATAGCAGAATATCAAGGCAAAAACATTTCTGTCAGGGATAAAGAAACTGATGGAAAATTCAAGGGTTCGATCTTCCCGCTATCGGACAAAACAGTTTCAGATTTATAACCTTCTTGTGTAGGATGACGATATATATAAGCTTGGCGATCGCTTACATCTAAAACCCAATATTCGGGAATATTTGCCCGAGCATAAATAAGTGCTTTTTCTTGTCGATCTATTCTCAAGGTAGTGTCAGAAATTTCGATTAAAAAGAATATTTCCTCTGGAGTAGGGTGGTGAACGCCATAAGCTTTCGGGTCGATCTGAACTACCGCAATATCCGGTTCTGGTTCTGAAGTTAATAATGTAACTGGTAAATGCATCCTAATATGAGCTTCTTGAGTTAATTGAGATTTTAAATAATCTGATGTCCGTTGAGTTGTTGCAGCATGAGGGGCACGTTGGGGATTAATTTCGACAATACGACCTTCTAATAGTTCGACATAGGATTCTGGTGTCAGAATACCACAATCTATCATTTGATGATACTCTGCTACTGTCCACAAACGAATTTTGCTTGTTGTCATTAGTTTAATTTCCTGTTTTTGATAATTTCTATAATTACTTCAAGACTTTAATCTCCCCTACTCCCCTGCTCCCCTACTGCCAACTAAATGACTGAGAGTTAAGTTTAATGATGAAAATCCTATTATTATTGATTTTAGCTGAAATTTTATGGCTAGAATTAGATTGTGTTGTTTAATTTTTAACTTTTTTGCAGATAATAGTTTCTTTGGCTGAGATGAAACGGGAATTTTTGGGGTAGAATAATATTTTTGAGTAGATTTATGGTTGGGTTGTTATGGGTAATGAGGGTATGAGTGCTGGTCAGTTGTTGAAGCAGGCTAATCAGTTGAAGAGGGCGGAGCAAGTTCGGCAGCTACATTGCTCTTTAGTTTGTAGCTGCAAAATATTGATTTAGGATCTTTATCTGCCTAAACCTCCCACACTCTCTATCTCCTGGCTTGCCCTTGATAAGGGTTCCAAGGGAGAAATGATGGGATCGAGGCGACAATAACACAGGATTATTGCTTTTTTCGAGCTATCGTCCCCACCAGGAAGGTACTCTTCTACTCTACTTATTACCCAGTCTCCTTCTCTAACGTGGGTAGAACTTCCAGGGAATTTGGGGTCGATGAATTCTTCTACTTGCAAAAATTGTCTGAGGCGATCGCCTATTTTAGGCTTTGCTCCTGTGCTGGTGTAATCCCATTGTTCGTCTAAAATGTCTGTTAAGCCACCCATTGGTAGTTTGCGATTTTCCCATCCGGGTTGGTCTGGTTCAGCAATAAAGATTATCCATGTTTCACTCATTTTTATTTTTCCTCCGTGAAAGTTGTTTGTTCACCTTCAAAAATACAATCGACTTTGAGTATTTTGTCTTTTGTTTCTTCTATTCTAATTAGTTTCCACCCGTTCAACTTTGCCATTTTTTTACATTGTTCTTTATTGGTGGCAGAGTGACGATTTTCCTCTTTTTTAGTCATGTATAGAGCTAATTTTTTCTATTAACTTTCTATCATATAGCATTTTAAAATTTTAGTAAATTAAAAATAATGGAAGTTAAAGACTATGCCCTATTCTCTATTCCTGAAATAAGAAAGTTTCTTTGACTGAGATGAAACGGTAATTTTTGGGATAGAATGATGTTTTTGAGTAGATTTATTGGTTGGGTTGTTATGGGTAATGAAGGTACGAGTGCTGGCCAGTTTTTGAAGCAGGCTAATCAGTTGAAGAGAGCGGGGAGATTGGATGAGGCGATCGCTCTTTATCATCAGGCTATTGAAATTAATCCGAATTTTGCTTGGTTATATTCTAATTTAGGTGATGCTTTTGTTAAACAGGGAAAGTTGGATGAGGCGATCGCTTGCTATTTAGAAAGTTTAAAAATCAACCCTAACTCAGCTTTATATTTGTATAGCTTGGGGAGCGTTTTTACACAAAAAGGAGATTTAGAAGTTGCTGTTGAGTATTTACAAAAGGCTGTTGAGACTCAACCAAATATTAGGAAACTACAGAGAAGCTTAAGTCAAGTATTGGCAGAAAGAGATAGGTTGCTTGGGAAAAACTATCTAAGTCTTATTGACGAAAAATATAGCATTCAAAATAATAAAGCTTCAAGAAAAGAACGATGCTTGTTTATTGATTGTGGGGGATATGACGGATGTTCTGCTATCAAGTTTTTAATGACCCACTTAAACTATGATTGTATTACTTTTGAACCTAACCCCGATCTATGGGATTACTATAAAGAACTCCCAACAAAGTTAATCAAAAAAGCAGTTTTCACATACGATGGCCAAATTGAATTTACGGTCGATCCTCTAGATGGTGATGGTAGTTCGTTATTGAAAGACAAAAAAATTGATTTTTATGGAAAGGTCAGTAATGCAGATTGTCCTGTACTGACTATTGATTGTATTGATTTATCTGCCTTTATTTCTCAAGTATCCCAAATCTATTCTAATATTATCTTAAAGTTGGACGTAGAAGGTGCAGAATATGACATCCTTGAAAAGATGCTGCAAGAAAGAACTGTTCGTTACCTTGATAAACTATACTGCGAGTTTCATTGGCGGAAAGTGAATATTCCTAAGAAAAGGCATGATAGATTAACCACCCAACTTCAAAATTTGATTGAAATTGAAGAGTGGGACAGTCAAGATATGGGTATTCATGGAAAAGCAAGCGATTACAAGACGATAAGAGAAAATGTTTTAAAATCAATTCAGGTAAATAGAAAGCTATTAGGTTCTGCTTGAGGCGGAAGATTGCAGTATGTTTGTGGTGTCAACATAAGTGGCAACTACCAAATTATGGTAATTTAGCTCGATTTAAGGAGTATTTTATGAACTCTGATAGAATAGCAAATAACTACACTAACACGGAGGAAAGAAATATGAATGGTGATAGACTTTTAAAACAGGCAAATCAGTTGAAGCGAGCTGCGAAGTTGGATGAGGCGATCGCTTGCTACAGAAAGGCAATAGAAATTAATCCTCAATTTAGTTGGGCTTACTTTTATTTAGGAGAAGCTTTAGCTAGCCAAGGAAAAGCTGATGCTGCAGTTGAGGCGTATCATCGAGCGATAGAGATTAACCCAAACTCTGCCTGGTTTTACTACAATCTAGGAGAGGTGCTAGCTGAGAAAAAACAGCTAGACCAAGCTATGGATTATTACCAGAAAGCTTATCAAATTAGTCCAGATTTATTAGGAGGCGATAAGAAAAAGCCACGGAATTTTAGAACAGCAGATCCAATTAATAAAGAACCATACTCCGTTTTATTTTTCACAGCAGCTAACCAACCTTACGAACATTTTGCCCCCCTATATATTTTCTTTACTCTTTACCACAATCATAATGCGTGGGTTGAAATTTGCTTAGAAGATAGCGATAGATTTATAGAGGAAAACAGGGATTGTATTAAGTTTTTAAACGAAATTTTTCCCAATCGTTTTCATTTAAGAAGCACTAACAATTTCACCAACACTTTGCCACACTCGGTTCGATTCATTGAAACTCCGGTCAAGTACAAGTGCGATTATGTTTATATAGGGGATATAGACATTTTGATTTTAGAAGAAAATATAGGAAAACAACATATTAAGAACATTAAATGTAACAATTTACCCTTTAGCAATGTAATTAGATCTCATACGCTTTCCAACGAAATACCACACTTGACAGGACTACACTTTGCACGTTGGGATGTTCAGTATCCTTTACCAGACGTTTCTGATTTGCCAGTTCTCACAATGAACGACGAGCAGTTATTGTACACTATAATGAGCAGAAAAGGCATAATGGTTCCTGAAAGTGCTTCTTACCGTCCAGTTCACGGTATTCATATTAGCCCTCATAGAAACCCTTTTGGTATATTCAAAGATCGTGGAGAAGGGGTTAGACCTGGATGGGGGATAAGTCCTTCTTTCTTGGAAAAATTTGTAGAAATTACAAAAAGTAGAGAGTTTCAAGAACTTTATCATAAATTGCCAATACAAGCCAAAAATTATTTAACTTTAATGGATAACATAACTCATAAAAATTACTATCAGTTTGCTAATTTTGTCCAAAAGCATCTAGCTGTTGGAAAATAACAGTTACAGAAAACTTAAATACAAGGTAGCAAAGTAAATTAGCTCTTGAGGCTTACCGCAATCAAGGTTTCTCAGTGTCTCACAATTGAAAGTGAAAATGGGCAGATAGGTAAGCTCTACTCAACTTTGCCAAACTCATCTACCAAACCTCGCAAAGGTATCAGATGAAAATTGTTTAGAAAGACTTACATAATAATCAGCAAGCTCTTTGTTTTGAATTTTTTACTTATATTAAGATAAACTAAACTTTTTCTCTCATCCGTCATTTCATTATCATTACTATCAAGGTATGCAATTAATTCCTGGGCAACATTCTCCCAGTCTGTGTCATTGCTGAATCTATGAGCATTGCCAGCAAATTCTGCACACTTTGAAAAACTACTGCTGGATGATGTAAGTATCTTGATAGCAGCAGACATGATAATAAGATCGAAAGTTGCTACCTGAGTTTCACTAAGAGATTGCGTAAGCTCAGATGTTATATAAAAATTAAATTCATTACTGTATTGATTAACACGTTTTACAATTATTTGACTTGATTCCTGGCACTCAGAACACAGAACAACATCTTTAAAACCACAATCTAGGATTAATCTAACAGCAGTTGCAATTGGCAGAAACCGTCCAAATATCGCCGACATATCCCGATCTAAAAGTTTAATGTTATCATACAGAAGTCTATCAATAATATCTCCTCGCCTTATGTGTACTACGACATAAGGCTTACCATGTATTTGCTTTTCAAAATTTTTAATGCTATTAACAATAGACTCATGCCAGTTTAATTGTTTCCAGTATTCTTTGACTTTTTTATAGACTTGCTTATATTGAATGCCATAGGGGAGAATTGCCCAAGGTTCATCGTAAGTCAGGAATTCACACTGGGAAAAATTTTCAATGTCATTTTGATTTAAAATAAAAAAGTATCCTTTCCGCTTAAACCCATTTTTAAGGTTACTCAACGATCTTGTATTTAATTTGGAAAATTCTTCTTCACTTAGTATATGAGCATCAATATCTTTGAATACTTTTCCCCCATCAAAAATCTCTGCAATACTGTCAGCTTGAAGGATATTTGAAGAGTAATACCTGCTCTTAATGCTCGGCCAAGTTATATACAGATTGCAACCAAAGTATTGGCACGCATATCTAGCTGACAAAACAGACATTAATCTTGTGCCTATTCCATCAATCCGTCGCGAGATAATCATTTTAATAATAGGAGGAGAGGAGGGTAGACTAGCTTGACTATAAAAGTTTGCAGCTAGAGTCGCTTCATCTTGATTAGGTGTCAACTCTGAAGCATCTGCTCTGAAGGGAATGCCATAGATTTCGACTTCATCTAAATGAAAATGCTCATTTTCCCGCAATTGTAATTTCACATAACGTGCTAACCGGTTTTGACCATCTACTATAAGAGGTTTCCCATCAATGCCACCAAATAGGTTCTCTTGAGGATTGGAATAACATAACTCCCAATTCATTGCATCTTGGGACAATAAGATATTCAAGGCCGAGGCACGTTTTTCAAAATCAAGGCGATTATAAATTTTAATCTCAGAAAGCTGATACATTCCTTGCAAGTCAATCTGCCACCAAGGCTGATTTTCTTTACAAGTGGAAAAACCAAATTTTCCATTTTTCTTGCCATTACATGCACCATGAGGATCGTAACCATATTTTTCTGGACTATAAATAGAACTTTGAGCCGTTGGTTTGTTTAATGCTAAGTTAACATTAGTATGTTGAAGATTATTGCCGTTCATACCTACTTATTACTTTAAACTTAATAAACATCTTACAAAATTATTCTCAGGATGTAGGAGAAAGTAGACTGTTGATTTTTTACCTAGTTTTGGCTTTACTGACTGAATAGGCGATATCGTTTTGGTGAATGTGTTTGCTACCTACAAATTTAGGAATATTGCTGATAAAAATTGTCTGATTCTTTTGTTTCATTCACAAATAATACGTCGCAATGCCTCCTTGGAACACCAGATAAAACCTCTTTAAAGCCTTTATTGTTTAAAAAAGCTTTTAACTCATCCCATAATACTCCGTCTTTATAAATATCGACTGTACTGACTTCTGTCAGAATATACTTGAAATTATGCAAAACAGATTCAGCACCTTTTAGTACCATTAATTCAGCACCTTGAACATCCAACAATAGAAAATCAAACTCACTCGCGTCTATATTAAATTCGCCATAAATTGTGCCGAGTGTTTTACCAATTAAATATACAGAATTGACCATTGTTAACCTAGGATATAACTTACCTTTAGCATCACCAAATTCAAATAAAGAGGAAGAAACAGAATTATTAGAAATATTAAACTTATACTCTTTACCATCAGTATCTGTTACCAAGGCATTAATTGCTTTTTGGCTTGGATACTTAGCAATCTTTTTTTGTAGGAATTGAAACACTTTAGGTAAAGCTTCAATCCATATTACTGACTTGTTATGAGTTGCATAAAATTCAGCCTCTTGACCTTTATGGGCTCCGACATGAATAATGCCCTGGGATGATTTTAAGGCAATTTGCTTAATTTGTTCGGGAGATGGACAGAATGACAAACTGGTGGCTTGAGCATAAAAGTTGGAAGATAGAGTCTCCTCATCTTGACTACATTTGAAATCCGAGCCATTAGCTTTTAAAGGAATACCATAGATTTCCACTTCATCCAGATGAAGATATTCATTTTCCCGCAATTGTAATTTCACATAACGTGCTAGTCGGTTTTGACCATCTACTATAAGAGATTTCCCATTAGTGCCACCAAATATATTTTCTTGAGGATTTGAGTAACATAATTCCCAATTGAGGGCATCTTGAGACAAAAATACATTTAACGTCGAGGCACGTTCCTGGCAACAATCCATACGATTATAAATCTCGATCTCAGAAATGTGATAGGTTCCTTGCAAGTCAATTTGCCACCAAGGTTGATTTTCTTTCATAGTACAAAAGCTAAATGCTTTTGTTTTCTCTCCGTTACAGCCTCCTTGAGGATCGTAACCATATTTATCGGGTTGATAAATGGAACTTTGAGCTGTTGGTTTATTCAAGGCTAAGTTTATCTTAGTAATATTGGGGTTTGAGTTAAGATTGATGCCATCTTTGCTAATATCTGAAAAAGTAGAATTTGAGCTGGCTGGAGGTGAAGCTGAGTCAGGATTAATTTCATTTATTATTACTGCATCATTTACTTTTTTTTTGCTAATTTACCAGTATCAAGACTCACTTTATCAACGAATTTACAGTTGTGATAGGTGCAAAAATACTCTAATACTTGTTGATAGTGACTGAGAGGAATTTCAGGATTCAAAGTTTGAAGAATATCCAAGTTATAGTACCAGTCATCAAACCTGCACTGTATACGCTGGTAGCCGTGGCTAGAAAGAAGTTGAAAAATAGCTAATCGCTTATCAGCAACATGGTTATGTTCAATGCAAGCCAAAGCAGGACGGTATTTAGATAAATTGAAAGATTCCAAAACATCAAGCTCTGCACCTTCTACATCTAAGCTTAGAAAGTCAAAATTTTCAGGAAATTTGTAAAGATTTAAAATATCTTCTGGACATGCTGTTATAACCTTAATAGTGCCCTTTTGAGAAATAAAATTTTCTCTGGCTGAAGCGTGACTATCAGTTGATAAAAAATCTGAAATTGTTCCCAAAGTAGCATGAGGTACAAATTCTACTATTTGACCTGATTGCTTATAAAAAGCATACGGAAGAGTTATAGCAGTGCGGTTTACACAAAGTCTTTGAAAAAAATCTGGATTAGGCTCTACACAAATACCAGACCAAGAAAAGTTTTTTTCTAAGCAAAAAGTATTATTGAGTCCCACTCCATCCGTAGAGCCTATTTCTAGAAAAACGCCCTTTGCTTGCCTTTGGTCATCATAACGCACCATTTGTCTTGACGCAATTGGCCTCTATAATTAACAAAATTATTTGAGGGGTCTAGGGAAAAGCGAAGTAAACTTACTTCACTACCACTATAAAAATTAGCAGATAGAGTTGCTTCATCCTGATTATGGTCTGGCTCTGAACCATCAGTTTCGACAGGAATGCCATAGATTTCTACTTGATTGAGATGAAGGTAATCGTTTTCTCGCAATTGTAACCGCACAAACCGTGCGACCTGATGTTGCACATTTACTGTGAGAGGTTTCCCATCAATACTGCCAAATATATTTTCTTGAGGATTTGAGTAACATAATTCCCAATTTAGCGCATCTTGAGACAACAACACATTTAATGTCGAGGCACGTTCCTGACAACAATCTATGCGGTTATAAATCTTGACCTCAGAAATATGGCAGGTTCGTTGCAAGTCAATCTGCCACCAAGGTCGATCTTCTTTCGTAGTACAAAAGCCGAACGATCCTGTTTTCTTGCCATTACACGCACCATGAGGGTCGTAACCATGTTTTTCAGGTTGATAAACCGAACTTTGAGCCGTTGGTTTGTTTAACGCTAAGTTAGTATTAGTATTTTGATTGATGTTCATGTTGCCTATGTTTGTTTTTTTAGTAGGTTTGATTTGGTGGTCGTTATCTGAATCAAAATCCAACACATTTGTTGGATACTCAAGCATAAGTTTTCGCTGCAATTCAGTGTTTTGCCAGTTGCTGCTTAAGATTTATGATTTATAAACACCCTGTCGATCGACAACTCTTACGATCTGGGAAATGTTTGGGTTATACTTGATTGAAAACTCATTTTCAAAAGAATAAACTGTATTTAAACTCTTTGAAATTAATGCAATGGCAGGACAAAAAGTTCCATTACTAACTACTAATTTTCTTGCTTTAAGCAAATACTCTATATCTGACTTTAGATCGCTACTAATTTCCTGTACCTGGGAGCAACGTTGCCTGCAAAAATCAATTAGTGGATCGATGATGGGATTTGATTTGTCTTCAAAAACCAACGAAATTGAATGCCAGCTCTGAAGTTCTATTATCTTTGCATAAAAGGAAAACGGTGGTTGACCATAACCTAAGTGTACGTTATTTTTGAAAATGTCGCCAGAACGTATGTGTATTACTAAATCTTGCTCGCCTAATGGTTCAGAGTGTTGAAAATTAAATGCTCCTGCCCCTATTAAATCAATCATGTTTAGATAATGTTCTGGAGTGGTTTTAGACAGCGGAGCCAAAGTTTTGTAATCACAAAACACCCCTTCTAATACTATTTTTTCCCTAAAAAAATTAGGCTGATTGAGATTGAAGATTAGTATTCCTGATGGTGTAGTTAATTCACCTTCTTTTATATACCAAAATTGTGGTAAATATATTCTATCTACTCCTATTGATTTAGCAATATGGTATGCATGAGACAATTGCCGTATACTATTACCAAATCTTCCGGATCTTTCAATACTTATTGCCGTAATATCATGTATAAGGTGTTCTTTGTTCAATTGGTCAAGGTTTACAAACCGAAGTAATTTTAACATATCTAAATTGTTTTTTTAGATAATTTAGATTTTGGGTTGCAAACTAAGCTTTTCATTGATGAAAAACTCAATCCAGTTTGTATTGCAAACTGCTTCTCTAATTCTAAGTTGTCTAGTAAGTCACCATAAAAGTTAGCAGACAGGGTAGTTTCATCTTGATTAAATTTGAAGTTTGAACCTTTTGCTGAGAAAGGAATACCATATATTTCCACTTCATCCAGATGAAAATACTCATTATCTCGTAACTGCAATCGTATATAACGTGCCAACCGATTTTGACCATTTACTATAAGAGGTTTCCCATCAATCCCACCAAATAGGTTATCTTGAGGATTTGAGTAACATAATTCCCAATTTAGCGCATCTTGAGACAACAACACATTTAATGTCGAGGCACGTTCCTGACAAGAATCCATGCGATTATAAATCTTGATCTCATAAATCTCATAGTTTCGTTGCAAGTCAATCTGCCACCAAGGTCGATCTTCTTTCATAGTACAAAAGCCAAATGCTCTTGTTTTCTTGCCATTACACGCACCATGAGGGTCGTAACCATGTTTTTCAGCTCCGTAAATCGAACTTTGAACCGTTGGTTTGTTTAGTGCTAAGTTAGTATTGGCATTTTGATCGATGTTTATGCTGCCTATGTTTGTTTTTTTAGTAGGTTTGATTTGCTGGTCGTTATCTGAATCAAAATCCAACACATTTGTTGGATACTCAAGCATAAGTTTTCGCTGCAATTCAGTGTTTTGCCAGTTGCTGCTTAAGATTTCTGATTTATAAACACCCTGTCGATCGACAACTCTTACGATCTGGGAAATGTTTGGGTTATACTTGATTGAAAACTCATTTTCAAAAGAATAAACTGTATTTAAACTCTTGGAAATTAATGCAATGGCAGGACAAAAAGTTCCATTACTAACTACTAATTTTCTGGCTCTGAGCAAATACTCTATATCTGACTTTAGATCGCCACTAATTTCCTGCACCTGGGAGCAACGTCGCCTGCAAAAATCAATTAGTGGATCGATGATGGGATTTGATTTGTCTTCAAAAACCAACGAAATTGAATGCCAGCTCTGAAGTTCTATTATCTTTGCATAAAAGGAAAACGGTGGTTGACCATAACCTAAGTGTACGTTATTTTTGAAAATGTCGCCAGAACGTATGTGTATTACCAAATCTTGCTCGCCTAATGGTTCAGAGTGTTGAAAATTAAATGCTCCTGCCCCTATTAAATCAATCATGTTTAGATAATGTTCTGGAGTGGTTTTAGACAGCGGAGCCAAAGTTTTGTGATTAAAAAACATCCCTTCTAATACTATTTTTTCCCTAAAAAATTAGGCTGATTGAGATTGACGATTAGTATTCCTGATGGTGTAGTTAATTCACCTTCTTTTATATACCAAAATTGTGGTAAATATATTCTATCTACTCCTATTGATTTAGCAATATGGTATGCATGAGACAATTGCCGTATACTATTACCAAATCTTCCGGCTCTTTCAATACTTATTGCCGTAATGTCACAGATCAGGCGCTCTTTGTTCAGTTGGTCAAAATCTACAAACCGAAGTAACTTTAATACCTTTAATTTGTTTTTTTAGATAATTTAGATTTTGGGTTGCCAACTAAACTCTTCATTGATAAAAAACTTAATCCAGTTTGTACTGCAAACCGCTTCTCTAATTCTAAGTCATCTAGTAAGTCACCATAAAAGTTAGCAGACAGAGTAGTTTCATCTTGATTAAATTTGAAGTTTGAACCTTTTGCTGAGAAAGGAATACCATAGATTTCCACTTCATCCAGATGAAAATACTCATTATCTCGTAACTGCAATCGTATATAACGTGCTAATCTGTTTTTACCATTTACTATAAGAGGTTTCCCATCAATGCCACCAAATATATTTTCTTGAGGATTTGAGTAACATAATTCCCAATTTAGCGCATCTTGAGACAACAATACATTTAATGTTGAGGCGCGTTCCTGACAAGAATCTATGCGATTATAAATCTCTATCTCAGAAATCTCATAGTTTCCTTGTAAGTCAATTTGCCACCAAGGCTTATTTTCTTTCAGAGTACAAAAGCCAAATTCTCCTGTTTTTTGACCGTTACAAGCACCATGAGGATTGTAACCATATTTTTCGGGTTGATAAACTGAACTCTGGGCCGTTGGTTTGTTTAATGCTCGGTTGAGATTAGATTCTTGTTGAAAATTTAGGATATTCATGCTTGTTTTTTGAATTATTAATTAAATAAAACCAAGGTTTTTCCAGGTTGCTTTGTGAATGAGGCCGTCATAACATAAGTTAATATCAATTAGCTGATTTCCTTCACCTGAATCAAATTTCCAATACCCAATTAAACCCTCTTCATTCCCTCGAAGATTCTCATTCATTTGAGCTACAATCTCCTCATTGCTCAAAGCTTTGCGCCAAATACGAAGATCGCACATTTGAGCATTAGCAAACTGACTATGTTGCGCATTGGTCATCAACAAAATAGGAACTTCTGTCTCTGTTGCTTTTCTCTTTTGCGGAGTGTCGATTTCGGCCATTAGTGACCCATTAAAGTAAATTTTTAGGAACTCACCTATTTTTCGTACACAGGCAATGTGTGTCCAGGAGCTTAATTTTAGAACATTTTTAGGATTCCAATTTAACACCACAAGTTCATTTTCAGAAGTGTAATAAAACTGACCTACTTTGGTACTTTTTATCCGGAGACAGAACTCATTTCTATGGTCGTCTAGCTGCTTTGATATAATATTAGTCCATGTCGTAGGCCATTCCTTGAGATTTAGCCAAAATTCAACTGTTAAGTCACCTGTTAATGATAAGCCTTTCTGATGCGGAATTTCCACATAGGCTTGATTATTAGGCGCAAAGTCTAAAGCATATTTTTTTGTTGTTGTAACTAGGTTAGGATGTTCCTTAATATTAAAATATCGATTTCTAACTTCTCTGTGAACACAACTGATATTTAACTCTGTTTTAAATAGCACATAAGACAGCCAAAGCTGATCTCTATAAGCATGATATGTCTCCATATAATCCCACCAAAGCTCCCCTATTATTCTGCATGACTCCCTGTTCTTTCTCAAAAGAAAGTTGGTTTCCTGAAGACCAAAATTCTTGGGAAAGCACTGTCTTTCAAGCTTGGCTTTAACTTCATCAAGAATAGATTGTCCAGTTTTAACAATTACTCTGGGTTGTTGTAACTCTTCATAGATACAGCTTCTTTTAGGATGCTTTGTCACAATAAAATCCTCATCTGGAAGATTTTTTAAAAAATCATTTAGCTTTCTTTTGACAGTGAAGTTACTATCAATCCAAAGTGTAACATCATAATTAGGCAAGTGTAGATGGGGACGAGCTTTAATCTCTCTTGCATAGGCAACTTTAGAGTCTAGTCTAATTTTTTCAGTGTCAACATAAATATGTTTCCAACCCGGACATTCAAAATTAGGGTTGTCTGAAAAATAATAAGCATCCCAACCTTCTGTTAGCTCAGGTTCGAGAGGAATAGGTCGATCGTAACCCCCTATATTGGCTGTGTATATAGCTCTTTTTTTGCTTTTTGCGTATGTATAAAAAGAGGGAATTTCTTCTAAATTTTGAAACACATTAAGATAGTCTTCCACGATGGAATTTATAGATGTTTGATCCCTAATAGACTTCATAATATCAACAGCACGATTCCACTCTTCTTTTTGGAAAGTAGTTTTGACTTTCTCAATCGTTTTTAAAACTGACTCCAGATTCAAATCATCAATATAATAAGGGTAATCCTCACCGAGTAACTCCATTTCATTAGTTTTTGAAGAAATCACAGGAGCAGAAAAAACACTTGCCGTTGATATCTTAGTTAAAGCAGGAAACTCTTTTTGTTCTTCAAGTGGCCTCACAACATATTGAACATTATAGTTACTCATTTTACTTTTAAGAGTATCATCAAAATTCGTTGAAGTTACCTCATAAAAATCTATTCCTGGAATTTCCCCATAGAGAAAACCCTTTGGCTGGACTCCAAAATAACCTATTTTTACTGTATTCGTATCGTTAGGTTTAAACTTTTCTAGAGTAATATCCCAATGATGATAAATTGTTTTGCACTTGTCAGGATGTTTGAATAGGTTTTTATAAAAATCTAGGGAACTTTTTGTTGTAAAAATTCCGAACTCTACGCCTTTAAAAATTTGTATTTTAGGATTTATATATTTTGAGTTACAGTCTACCATATCAAGATAGACCTTATTATTATTTTTAATTATTGGAATAAGCACGTTATAGTCATAAATCTTTAAAAAAAGCATATGTTTGTTGTAAAGATTGACTGCTTTCGAGTAGGGAATCATTTGTAAGTTTAAATATTTTTTAATCGTTCATATACTTGCTCTCCTCTCAATCTAGTTGTTCCCCAGTTGTGAAATTTGTCCATGTATACAATATAAAACTCACTGGTGTCAATGTAATCCTTGTAATCCTTATATTGGTGTTTTGTCCATTTCACAAATGGATTTTTTCGCATTTGTCTACCAATTTTAATGGAATTTGGTTGAATATTTAAAACGTACAAGCAATACATTAAACTAAACTGATCTCTTTCTGCTCCAGATAAATACTCATCCCACCATAACTCATTAAGATCTTGAATTTTTGAAGTATTTTTCTAAAAATAAATCCGTTTTCAAACAAACCATTATTTTGGGGATAGTTAATAGATTCATATTTTAACCGCACCTTTGAGCAGATTTCCGAATCTACATTTCTAAGTTCTGACTGCTCACAAAAATCAATTTCATCGTAAACGCAGTTTCTTTCGCTATGTTTATATAGTGCAATATCATTTTCTTCCATGCACTGATTAACCATTTTATAAACATCACTTTCTTTGAGTGTAAAACTCGAATCTATATAGACACTAATGTCATGTGTAGGTAAGTATTTATGAGGTAAAATTTTTGCTAACCTCGAAGCACGCCTCGGATTTTCTGCTAATTCGTTAATGTGAATAACATTCCAGATTTCTGACTTAATATGTGTGTTATCTGTAAACAGAATATATTCAACTCTAGGGTCTACAGCTAGTGGCTCTTTGATAGACTCATAATTACCAAAGTTACAGGTGTAAACAATAATCTTCTTATTTTTAAGATTCGGGTATAGGTTTTCAGCATCCTCAAACTTTACCGCCGGTTGCAAGATTCTATTCAGTTGTAGAACAGTTTCAGTCGCCTCCGGTTGAAGTTTGAGCGCACCTTGATAAGACTCAATGGCTTCATCAAAACGCCCCAACTCCTCGAGGGCTTTTCCCAAATTGTGGTAAAGTTGATAAGAATTTTGGTTCTGAGCGATCGCCCTCTGATAAACCTCAACCGCCTCATCCTTCTTCCCCAACTCCCGCAAAACGTCCCCCAACTGCTGCCAAACCACAGCAGACCCAGGATGCAACTCCACCGCCTTCCGCAACTCAACTTCCGCCTCCCGCCACCTACCCAACTGCATCAACCCATACCCCAACTGATGCCTAACCACAGCAGACTTAGGATTAACCTCCACCACCAACCGATACTCAACAACAGCCTCCTCCCATCTACCCAACTGCCCCAAAGCATACCCCAAATGATGCCTCACCTCAGCGCCAGCAAAACCCAAACTAATCGCTCGCCCATACTCAACAACAGCCTCTTCCCATCTACCCAACTGCCCCAAAGCCTGACCCAAACCAAACAAAACCTCACCAGACTCCCCAGACAAAACCACCGCCTGACGATAAAATTCCACCGCCTCCGACCATTGCCCCAACTTACCCAAAGCCTCAGCCAAACCCAAACAACAATCAACCCCACCGGGACTCATCTCCCAACTCCGACGATAAAACTCCAGCGCCTCAGACCATTGCTCCTGCCCAGACTTAGCCGCCCCCAAATAATAATAAGCTTCTGTCTGTAGGGACGTTCCATGGAACTTACCCACATTTGGATACAACATATTTACCACTTTGTCAAGACACTGCTCTGCCTCCGACCATTGCCCCAACTTCAGCAACACCGCTCCCAAACCAAGATAAAACTCCGGCACATCGGTCTTCTGCTCCACTGCCCGACGAAAATAACCCACAGCCTCCTGAAATTGACCTTCACCCCGTAACAAAACTCCTAACTTGTAGAGAGACCAGGAAGCTTGAGGATTTATGGCCACAGCCTGACGAAAAGCAGCGATCGCCTCTTCTATCCGCCCCACCTTAACTAAAGCCTCCCCCAAATTATGATGACCATAGGAAAAACCAGGATTAAGAGCGATCGCCTCACGGTAAGCAGCTACAGCATCATCGAGCTTGCCCTCCCGTAACAATTGATTAGCAGTTTTGAAATTAGTTTGAACCATATTCAAGAATTTAGAATTTAGAATTTAGAATTTAGAATTCAAGAATTTAGAATTACCCCTTCTTATAAGGGTAAGAGGATTGGTTAAAAGGATTTTTTTTCTTCTCTTGGTCAATCCTATCCGTTTTCAAGGAGAGGTAATTATTAATTATTAAAAGCTGTAGGGGCGAATGGCCATTCGCCCTTACACACTGTATGCCCCTACACATTTTATAAAGATCGACGGAATTATATTACTCCGATTTCTCGGGAACCGTAGTCAAAGGATTTGATATTAGAAGGGGAATTTCAACCCAAGCTTTTAGATGTAGCGCGTTATTTGAACTATCCGCGCTGACTGCTAGTAGCTGATAGCTAGTTAATTCTTCAGCGACCTGAATATAATCGCACCAAAGCAATACCAGTAACAACAGCTACAAACAACCATGTCACTAACAGACCTATTACTTCACTAATAAATAGACCGATCGCCCTATAAATAAATCCACCCACTGCCCAACCAAGGGATAAACCTACAGCCCAAGCAATAATATTAGTAATTATCCACCATTCTTCCCAATAAATTTGCTTCCTGAGTACAAACCATTGGCCTAATCCTAAAATTGCCCCCACAATAGCTCCATTAATCAACCCATGAAATAGCCTGACTAAAATTTGTTCTGTTCGCGGGGCCACCCAACCTAATGCTCCTAAACTACTGGCCCCGATTAATAACCATGTCACAATATTTACTACAACCCACCATCTACTTCGGAAGATATAATTTCTCAGCACTAACCATTGGGCCAATCCGATGATGCCACCGCCGATCACTCCCGAAAAAGCACCAATATAAGGTCTAACACCTATTTCTACAAATATTAAACTGACCAAAAAGCCAACAACGGTGAAAAATACCCACTGCAACCAAAAACCCCAGCCGATAGTTTTGGATTTAGTATGGGATGGATAATAGTATGGTTTATTGACTACTCCCCGGAGGTCAGTCACGGGGATTCTAAGTTGATACTACGCAACAGGATAAATCCATGTTGCTTCGTTTTTTCGAGCGCTGACCAAAGATACACTCTCTGGGGACAAGTCAAAGTGCCCCTACACAGTCGGCTTAAGTTTAACCCTAGCTTTCTGCTTACTTTTGCGATGATATTTGCAGCGACCTTACAGTCTGCATTCACAAAACAATTATTACCACTCCTATACAAACCACGCTTCTTGATGCAGTCGCTCATGGGGGGAACCCCCAAGACCGCGCTGCATCGCTTTATTCTTTTTCCTGACGGTTTCCAATCATTGGGTTTCTCACCATAATTAGGTAGATCGTCACCATCTAAAAATGAAGGGGCGAATGGCCATTCGCCCCTACAAGTATAACTTTCCTCAGTTTCTATAAATACAATTCCATACTCTTCAGATAATTGAGCTATTCTTTCTTTGAGTCTAGCTGTCGGAATTGGTACAAACTCAGAATTACTTTTTTTCCTAATTCTATTTGATTTTTCTGACCTTTATTCCAACCAAAACAATTGTACCAATAGATTTTTTTAAGCAATGGTTAATGACTATTCTGGCTGCTTTATTTATACCGTTACGCATTTGGCGGTTACGCTTTTCTGTAATTGTAGCTAGTTTATTTGACCAAAATCCAGTCGGTTGATTTTCTTTAAGAGTTGATACTTGTTTGTTGTACCAACCCACCCCTTTAGTTCCCCTCCCGGGAGGGGATAGGGGTGGGTGTTTCCCATCTACAACCCGCGCTTGTACCTACATTCGATACACAGGTCAACCAATTATTTAAACCATGGTCTATTCCTAATACATTTTCTTGATTTTATTGGGGTTTAATTACCACTTCTTTTTCATAGATAAATTCCCAATAAAAACATTTGTTTCTCGGTAATAGCCTCAGTTCTTTGAGAGTAGAGAATTCTAGATTACTAGGCATGGGAATTAAAAAGCAATCCAAACCAAACCAGGGCTTACAAGTATTCCCTAATGGTACTCTGATTTGATTACCTTTAAGTTTTAATGCATGAATTGGGTAACTAACTGTAGCCATTCCCCTTTTTTTCTGTAGTTAGGAATCCTTGGTCTGTCTGAGATTTTTCCTTGACTATAGGCAATAATAAGACCATAATAAGAGCGAAATGATTCAGCTACTGTTCTCAATATTTGTTGTGCTGAAGAGCGAATATAAAACTTTGTAATGATAGTTGTGTTTATAGACTTTTTCCAAGTCATATTTGCCCATGCCAATCCTGGCTTTAAAATATAATTGCCGACCATAATATATGCCCATGTTAGTGAGTTTGTGAGACTGTTCGCACAAGAATGTTAAAATGGGAATTAATTCAGGATTTTTACCTACTAAAACTTGCTGACAACAGTACATTTGAAACGGGCAGACCGAAAAGTTATTACAGATAATAATAGCACAGGACAACTAAAGTTGTCTAGTCTAAACGACTCCCTTGTTTTCATCCACCGGTTAAAACACGGGGGCCTTCAACGTCGCTTTTCGATAATGGACACAAATTTTCGGGAGTTGATCAAAATGTTGGCAGCAGACCCGCGTTCTCCCGTAGGGGAGCGTCGGGATGAATGCCAATCAATGTTGCGGTTTTACAGATAATCTGTTAACATACAAATATTGCTCTGGCCAAAAACCAAGGTTAAGATTACTGTAACTGTTCAATCAAGTCGCCGAGGGGCACTCGGAGAAGTTAAACGGACACGGAGGAAGTGTTAGAGGAGTAATAGTTGACTAAAAACCTCTATAAGCCTTTTCAAGGCTTATTATATGTAGTTATGTAGCATTAATTGGGTTCGTCGAAAGCTCAATCAATTCTTTGACAAAAACTATTAAATAAAGTATAATCTCCTATGGCTAGTAACTTGTTTAACAAGCGAACGCTCCCGCCCGGCCAAGAACTAAAATTTATCCAAAGATAAATGGTCTGATGTTAAGCGACATTAAATAATGGACTGTGAGACGCCACAGTGCGGGGAACGAGTAGGCTACGGGCCTCCAAACCTTAAAAAAACTATGCGTCTTGTTGCTTGACAACAAGACTTTGCGGGCAACAGCCATCACTTTAACTGGTGATGCTATACAGATTCAAGGTATATAGCTTTGAGTAGGTTAAATGTTGCACTAGCTTTGCCAGCATTTTCCAGTGAGGTGTCAACCCGCCCTGAGTCATTTCAGTAGGGGCAAACGGCCGTTCGCCCCTACAGTCTGTTCGAGTGATGGATGGGAATCCCTGGCTGTACCGTCAGGTCAGCGTCGGGAGGATGTCAAAAACAAAAGATTAAGTAGAGTGTGTGATGTTACGGTTACTATTGCTGGAATAATGGTCGGTTTTACACCTCACGCACCGCGTTCTGTGGGATGGTGCGTTACATTTCATTAACGCACCCTACTGGACTAACTCTATTTCTGGAATAATGGTCGGTTTTACACCTCGCGCACCACGTTCTGTGGGACGGTGCGTTACATTTCATTAACGCACCCTACTGGACTGACTGAAAGCTGAGTGCTGTTTGCAGAGCATTCCGGTACGGAAAATACTGATAGCTATCTAAATTTGTTGGGTTTCCTGCGTCAACCCAACCTACGGTCTACCCCCCTACTCCCCCACTCCCTCACTCCCCACTCCCCTACTCCCCTCTAGGGCGAGATACGGAGGTCGGAAACATTTGCTTGAAACGAGTCCGCCGCTCTTGGGGTGAATTTGGAGTCATATAACCCCACAAGGTTTCCCAATAGAAAAAAGATACTCCTGCAAAGTGGCGATCGCGTACTGCTTTTACTTGTTGTTGAATTTGCTCTATTTTTATGGGTGTTTTCGTGGTACCTGTGAGAATACCTATACTGAAAGGAATTTTACTTTTGGCCAATTTTACCTCTGGTTGTTCCAATTCTGCTAAAAATGAAGGTAAATTATTTCGATACACTTGCAAAACAAATTCGTCTACTATACCTCGCTTTATCCAAGTTGGCCAGTCTTGCAGATATAATTTATAAGCAAAGTCATCAGGATTAGAAGACAAGGATACAATACAATTAGGTTTTACTGCTTTGACAGCTTTATAAAGTCTTTCCATTAAAGCGGTTATTTGATTTGCCCGCCACTGCATCCATTCTGGGTCTGTAAAATCTTCTGGTGGCATTTTACCTTGATGTTGTTCCCTGTAGAGGCGGACTGTAATTGGATCGTAGCCTAATTGTACTGGCATGGCAAAGCGATCGTCTATTTGAATTCCATCGACATCGTATGTTTTGACAACCTCTAATACCAGGTCGATAAAAAATTTTTGTACTTGGGGGTGAATGGGGTTAAGCCAAACATTATTGATAGAGAGAGACTGTTTTAGTATTGTTAATAAGGACTGTTCATCTGATTCTGGGAGCAGGTCTTTAAGTTCTAATTCAAATATGTCTTCGGAAAAATTTCTATTTTTGTCAAGACTGGTTGTCACCCAGTGGGGATGGCGTTTGACTAACAGAGAATTTATTGGTGCCATGAAACCATATTCAAACCAAGGGATGACTCGTAAACCTTGGCGGTGCGACTGTGTAAATATTTCTCTGAGTACATCTCCACCAAGGCGAAATGTGGCAAGGGTAGGGTCTTGAGGTTGACCTGTAACTTTTCGAGCAAGGTCACTGGGATAAAATGTGTTACCTCTATTCCAGGTTACGGGATAAACAGTGTTGAAGTTGAGTTGAGAAAGTTGACGGAGAGCGCGGTTTATTCCCCAGGGAGCGAATAATACGGTACTACTAACATTAGTTATCCAGACTCCACGCACCTCTTTTTTTTCAGGTATAGCTTTTGCAGTGACTAATTTTGGTGAGCTTACTATTGCGTATAGGGAAATAGAAAGAAAAGCGATCGCTACTCCTATTCCTAGCCAGATTTTTAATTGTTTGAATTGATGATTAATTTTATTCATTATTAGGGAGTAGGGAGTAGGGAGTAGGGAGTAGGTGGCAATAATTTATGATTTCTGTACGACAATTAATTTTATTTTTGATTATTGGAGATGTTTCAAGAATTTAGAATTTAGAATTTAGAATTTAGAATTACCTCTCCTTGAAAAGAAGTGAGTAGGGTGTCGTTAGCGACAGCGTAAGGCACCTCTACCCCTATTAGACATCTCCTCCAAAAAAGGGAGTAGGAAGTAGGGAGCAGGGAGAAAAAATTTATGAATAACAGTGGGATAATTTATTTTATTTTTGATTATTGGAGATGTCTCATGGGAAAAATGGTGCGTGATACTCCACTTCGTTCCGCTCACACACCCTACTACTGTTTAACAATTAGTTAGTTGCTCATATCTCTAGTAAATAAATCTTTTCTAATTAGGAAAAACTTTCTTCTTCAAAACTTATTTAACCATCAAATCAGATAAACAAGTACCTGTAACTAATCCATTTACAGCTTGAAAATGCTTGTCATAACTAAACAATGATAAATTATGCTGTAATGCTGTGGATGCAATCCACATATCATTGGTAGGAATAGGGTTTCCCTTTGTTCTTAAACTACGATAAACCATGGCATAATATTCAGCAGTATCATTATCAATAACAAAAACTTTTACCTTCTCAATACTCAGAAATAGTTTTAATTCATCGCGATTTATCGCTTCTTTCGTTCCTACAGCAAATCCTCCTAATAATTCTCCTAAAATAACACTATTAAGGCCGATTAAAGGAGTATTGTTAATAACTTCTACTGCATCAGATACATTACGTTTAAAAGCAGTATAAGCATTAGTATCTAATAAAATCGGTTTTATTTCCATAAATTTGTCTCAATCTTTCTAAAAGGCTTAGTATTCTCTAAAAATTCAATTTCATCAGTTTCTGTCCAAGTTCCAGCTAACTTATCCAGTTGATGAGTTGATTTTTTCTCTAACTCTGTAGGAGTAATCTCTTGTTTTTCTAACAACTTTAAAGCTGCATCGACTGCTTGTTGAATGTTAGTATATTTTCCCTTAGCAATTTGGGATTGAATAAATTTTTCTTGTTCTGGATTTAAAGTAATATTCATAGTTACATTTCATAAGCTACTTAATATTATAATTCTACAATACCAATTTTAAAAAATAATATGTTTGAATAATAAGAGTGATTAAAAGATTTTACAGTCGTTAGCGACAGCGTAACCCACGTCTACTCCTATTAGATATCTCTTCCAAAAGAGGGAGTTGGGAAAAAGAATTGATCAATAACAGTGGGATAATTGATTTTATTTTTGATTATTGGAGATGTCTAGTGGGAAAAATGGTGCGTGATACTCCACTTCGTTCCGCTCACACACCCTACTCCCCTACTCCCCTACTCCCCTACTTCCCTACTCCCCTACTTCCCTACTCCCTAGCGATCGCTCTTGCCAAGGCATCCACAGCTATAGTAACTTCGGCAGCAGTTACAATAAGTGGAGGCACAAAACGCAATACTTTCGGACCCGCAGGTACGATTAATAAACCTTCATTCATGGCAGCTTTGACTATATCAATAGAAGTCAACTCTACATCTGCTTTCAACTCCATACCATTAATCAAACCCCAACCGCGCACTTCGGTAAATAGGTCGGGATATTTAGTGGCAATAGCATTTAACCCTACTCGTAACTGTTCGCCTCTCTGCTGTACATTTGTCAACAAATTTTCCTGTTCCAAAGTTTGACAAACAGCGAGCGCTACTGAACAAACAAAGGGGTTTCCACCAAAAGTGCTAGCATGACTGCCTGGTTCAAAAACATCACAGTGAGATTTACATAACATTGCTCCGATGGGAATACCTCCACCTAGTCCTTTAGCGGAAGTAAAAATATCTGGCTCAATATCCAGATTTTCATATCCCCAAAGTTTGCCACTACGACCCATCCCTACTTGTACTTCATCTAATATTAAAAGAATGCCTTTCTCGTCACAAATTTCTCTAATTCTTTGAAAGTAAGCTACATCACCAGGGCGAACCCCTCCTTCTCCCTGGAGTGGTTCTAGCATAATAGCTGCAACTTGTCGTTTGTCTTTGTCTAGTTCGGCGATCGCGCTTTCTATAGCAGCAATATCATTGTAGGGGACATAATAAAATCCTGGCATTAAGGGGCTAAAACCTTTATGATATTTTGGTTGCCCTGTTGCGGTAATAGTTGCTAGAGTTCTTCCGTGGAAACTAGCATTGGCAGTCAAAATTATCGGATTTTCAATATCTAATTTTTCGTGAGCATATTTGCGGGCTAATTTTATTGCTCCTTCGTTAGCTTCTGCTCCAGAATTACAGAAAAATGCTTTGTCTGCACAGGAATGTTCTGTCAACCACTGTGCTAATTCTCCCTGAACTGGGATATAGTATAGATTGGATACATGGTGTAGTCGTTGAATTTGTTGGGAGACTGTTGCCATCATTACGGGGTGAGCGTGACCGAGGGTACAGGTAGCAATTCCGGCCACAAAATCTAGATATTCTTTTCCTTCGGTATCCCAAACACGACAACCTTCACCATGTTCGAGGGCAATGGGAAAACGCCCGTAAGTGTTCATTACATAAGTGTTGAAGTTGTCAGCACTAAATGTTGTATATCCGCCTGTTGTTCCTAAAGATTGCTTGATTATTGTTTCAGGGGTCATAAATCATAAATCCTCAAAATTAACCTCAATATTAATTTGATTTCAAAAGAACTTATGGAATTTGTAGGTTTTTTTAATTTATATAGCAGAAGGAAGAAGGGAGAAGTCATTTCAGTTATTAGTTATCAGTTATCAGTTATCAGTACCGACCACTAAAGCCGGAGGCAAGAAAATACTGAACTGAATATTTTTTCATCCCCTTAAAAGAGTAGGCTTTGGACCTCGTTTTTTGGTAAGAAGGAAGAAGGGAGAAGGAAAAATCTTGCGTTGTCTGATTTTTAAGCTTTTGATATGTCCGCGCCCTTTGCTTCGACTGCTATAATATTTTCTCTAAAGTTTTTCGCCATATTGATTTTTATTGCTTTTGCCTTGTTTTTTTAGATTCTTTTAAACTTTCTTTTTTGAACGGGAGAGTAGGGGGATTCATTAATGGATAATGGATAATGGATAATGGATAATTACCTCTGGTTGTAACAGAAATGGAATTGAACATAAGGAAATATTATTTCTTTTTTTCCCCCTTGTAGAGCGACAGCTCGCGGCGCAGCCAAGGGTAGGCAATTAGCTGAATTTAATTAATAATTAATAATTATTCGGTAACAAACAGAAGTAAGTTTTTTTTCACCACCTAATACCAAATTCAAAAAAGGTAGTTACATCTTAATTTGTGATTTATTCCTATAAGAAAAAATCTAAATGCGATAAAATATAAAAATTAAACCCTTTTTTCATCTTTTTTCTTATGTTTTTATTTCCCTGTTCCCTGTTCCCTGTGTCATGACTGTAGCAGTATTTTATGAAATTGGTATCAAATATATCACCTATCACCTTACCAAATAATTAAGGTTTAAAGCCTCTCCTTTAAAGAATAAAAAAGCGGTCGTTAGCGGAGCTTCCCGTAGGGTGGGATGGCGAGGTCTCGGAGCCATATCAATCGACCAAGAGAATAAAAAATTTTCCCTTTTGCGTCAATCCTATCCATTTTCAAGGAGAGGTAATAATTAATTATTAATTATTAATTATTGAACACCTTCTTATTTGCTAACTTTTAATCCAGTCATAGTTTCAAGTTCTTGTCTAAACAATAAAGCATATCGACTAGGGATATCAACCAAGGTAACATTTTCATTATTTTGTGCATCCAAATAAACAATTGCTATTTGAATCCTAGCTTGTTTATCTATAGCACTAATTATTCCACCTACAGGAGAAAGAATACCTTTAGCAATACTTTT
This sequence comes from Okeania sp. KiyG1, assembly GCF_014132355.1. Taxonomy (GTDB): domain Bacteria; phylum Cyanobacteriota; class Cyanobacteriia; order Cyanobacteriales; family Microcoleaceae; genus Okeania. Next base: position 133,416 of record NZ_BLZO01000187.1, on the reverse strand, counting down.
TCTGACTTGAGTTTTTGCATAATCTCCTGTAGAAAGTTCTGTAATTTGTTCTTTCTTTAAAGTAAAGTTAGCATCTTGATATTCTTCTTTATCAAATGCTATATCCAGACGCTTACCCGAAATATCTACGTTGACTTTGCATTGATTTAACTCCCCATTATTATTATTTAAACAATGAGCGCCATGAGTTCTAGCTAAGGCAATATTAGCTGGAATAAATAATGAAGCAATAGAGACAAAAGCAATTAATTGTTTTTGCATAATTTTAGCCATACTAATTAACAAAGGAGGAGTCAGGAGTCAGGAGTCAGGAGGAAGAAAGAAGGAAGAGAAGAAGAAAGTTTTTTATCACGTTATTAAACGGACATGATATTAGTTATCTAGGAGAGAAGGAAGAAATAGATACTGAAAAGTTGCCCCTCCCAGTCTACAAACCCCAACAAAGTTTTTGAGATTTGATCTTATTCAGAACTACGAATTTGTAAACCAGTCAAAATTTCTAAATCTTTCATTAGAGGTTCGCTATGTTTTGTAGGAATATCAATCATCGTGACATTTTTATTGTTTTGAACATCTACATATTCAATAGCTAACTGAGTCCTATCCTGTTTAGCAAAGAGACCAACTAATGCTCCTAAAGGACCGAGAACTAAACTTGCCCCAATAGTTTCTTTTGCTCTTTTTTTAGCATATTCACCAGTTGAAATTTCAGTAATCTGATCACCTCTCAACTTCATATTAACATCTTGAAATTTTTCAGATTTAAAATTCATTTCTAGGCTATTATTTCGGTCTGAGATAATAACTCTACACTGTTTCATTTCACCACTAATAATATTCAGGCAGTGAGCGCCATGTTCTCCGGCTAAAGCCTGGTTGTTACTCAAAACAACTGTAGCAATAGATATAAAAATAGCAATTTTTTTCATATTCTTAATGTAGTGAATTAATACTTAATCAGTACTTAATCAGATTGACTAAAGCTTTTTATATATTAGCTCTAATAAACCTACACTATATGTAAGCATTCAGCATTCAGCCGTCAGCTATCAGCTATGAGTTATTAACTTCAGCTATGAGTTATTAACTGATGATCGCACGCTCAAGAGGAATTAGTCTCCAAGGAAAATTCAAACTTATGAATAAATTGGTCGCCTTTAGCTAACTTTACTAAATATTGTACTTTTAAAATCTGTTTGCTGAATGCTAATAGCTGTTTGCGCAACATTCCCTGGTAAATGCTTACCACTATATTATATTCTCTAGATAATTAGTGTTAGATAATTAACAGTATCAAGGATAAAAAAATCTATAGCGCTATGGGCTAGGGAACAGAAAATAGCGAACTGTAAAAGGGTTTTAGGATTGAAAAATGTCCTAACCAATTCTTGTAATTCTATAAAGTTGATATCGGTAAAATAATGGCCATTTTTATTAGTATCCCCAGACACTTTTTCTTTCTTGCTTCTTCAAATAACAATCCTAATATCAAGTCTCATTAATTAGCCATAATAAAAATGTTTTCTCTGATAAATCTCTTCCTATTCCCTGTTCCCTATTCCTTAAATTTTGTATAGTGTGTATTCAAACAGACATGATATAAATCATTCCTAATATGTAAGCATTCAGCCGTCAGCTATCAGCCATCAGCTTTTAGTTCTAGATAAAAGCTTTACTAATTGAATGAGAATTAAATTTTACGCCTAAAAGCTAGTTTTAAAGTCTATATATTAAAATCTCCTTATCAGAGCTGAGAGCTGACAGCTAATAGCTGTTTGCGCAGCATTCCGCAGGAAATGCTTACCCTAATATTGTTGCGATGTTTCTAAATTTCCTATTCCCTATATATTGTATGAAGTTTTACAAAAAATAAATATCAATATTGGAAATATCAAATAAAATAGTAAACGAAAAAATATACTAGCCAAAGCAATATGAATAATTTACAACCGTGGACTTCACTCTTAGGCAGAATATTCCTCTCTGCGATTTTTATCAAGTCAGGTATTGGTAAAATTTTCGACCCAGCAAGTAATCAACAATATATGGCATCTGCAGGAATTCCTGGTTGGCTTTTATTTCCGACAATTGCTGTTTTATTAATAGGTGGATTATCTGTTTTAGTAGGTTATAAAGCTCGTTATGGCGCACTTTTATTAATAGGATTTTTAATTCCAAGTACTCTGATTTTCCACAATCTTTTTGCAGATCCTTCCCAGGAAATTGCTTTTATGAAAAATCTTGGATTAATCGGAGGATTGTTAATAGTTTATTCTTTTGGTCCTGGTTCAATTAGTTTTGATGAGAAAAATATTAATTATGATTAAATAAGGCAGAAGGTCTAGTTGCTTATGAATAGTCTCCGACAGGTCACTTCGTGTTTTATAACCGCAAACAATTTTAAGCACCCCTGTTGACGGTGGGGTATTAAACTCGCAAAAGAAAAGATAATACTAGATTTATTGAGGAAAAAAGTAAAAAATAAACTTAATAATTTCCTAGGTTTATACACAAATATAGTATTTCAGAATTTAGAATTTAGAATGCGCGAATTTAGAATTACCTCTCCTTGAAAAGAAGAGGATTGACTAATTATGAAAATTTTTATTTATTATCCCCGATCAAGGGGACGCTTTAAACCACAATATTTCGGTAAATTGCTATATCAAAAGCTGAAAATTCATACAAAGTCAAATTTTCCCTTCTTCCTTCTTCCTTCTTCCCTCTTCCTTCTTCCTTCTTCTATAAATAAATTTGTTAGAAAATATGAAAACACAATGGGAAAATTTTTTACAAAATCTTGGTGAATGGCATGGCTCATTTACTCAAATTTCTGCTCAAGGAGAGATAGTTGAAGATACACCTAGTATTCTGATTTTAGAAAGTTTGGATGAGCAGAATAAAACAGTTCGTCTCACTCTTCGTCGCTTTACTTCTTCAGGGGATAGTTCTCAGCAAAAAGTTAATGAATTAGTCAGAGAATATCAAACCCTTGGCAAAGATATTATGTTTTTTGAAGATGGCGCTTTTTCTCAAGGTTCAATTCAAATATCACCAATTTCAATTAATGGTGCTGAGTTCGGTTTTATTCATCAAAATCGTCGTCTCCGTTTAGTAGAATTATTTAACCAGGATGGAAGTTTTAAAACATTAACTTTAATTAGAGAAAAACGAGCAGGTACAAATGCTTTAGAAAATACGAATCTCACAGTAGATGCTTTATTAGGAAAGTGGCAGGGAGAAGCTATTACTATTTATCCTGATTTGCGGAAACCAGATATTTATCCAACTGAAATGGAGTTAAAGATTGAGAATACAGGTAGATTATTTCACCAAATTACTTTTGGTAATTCTAATCAGAAAATAATTACTTCTACTGCGATAATTGAAGGTTCTATTTTGCACTTCGACCAAGGTTCTCAACCTGTAAAAGTCTTACTTCTTCCTGATGGTGCTTCTGCTACTTTGCCGATTAAAGTTGAGTTGAGAAAACCTATATTTTTTGAAGCTGGTTGGTTAATTAAACCTGACCTTCGTCAACGACTTATTCGTACTTACAATGACAAAGGTGAATGGGTTAGTTTAACTTTAGTTACTGAACATAAAATTAATGGGTAGTCCTGCTCGCGTAATGGTATACCGCTAAAAGGAATACCTGGCATGGGAGCAAGATGCTTCTACTGTTCTGATAACAAACATTGTCGGACAATGCACGACCATTACCGAAAAATTGGCTGCTGATAAGTATTAATGCAAAACATAGGTTTTTCAATTTTACAACTGATAACTGAAATGACCTTCAGCTACTTACTCTTACATTTAAGCAACGCTAAAATTTTTCTGGTGCTTTGGTTTCTGACTATCCCTTCTATATCTATTCGGTGGGGAAATGCTGTTCTGGGGTTGAATAAAAAGTCATGCGTAGGGGCGAGTGCATCCTAATAATTACATACTATCATGGTTTTTTTGGGGATGCAAGGATTTTTCCCTTGCCGTTTTTTGAGCTTCACAAAATGATATTTTGGGGTTGTCAATATAGCGTTGGCGGAGCAAGTGCGTTAGCTACATCGCTTCTACATGAGTAATATCTATCTGTTGATGGGATGAAAATTTTTCGGTGTCGCCACTTCTTTTTTAAGTGAGCTTCACAGAATGATGATTTTTCTGGTGTTTTGATTTCTGAGTATCCCTTCTATAAGTATTCAGTGGCTAAATGCTGTTTTGGGGTTGAATAAAAAGTCATGCGTAGGGGCGAGTACATCCCAATGATTACATACTATCATGGTTTTTTTGGGGATGCAAGGGGGAAATTCTTGCCGTTTTTTTGAGCTTCACAAAATGATATTTTGGGGTTGCCAATATAGTGATCGCTTCTACATGAGTAATATCTATCTGTTGATGGGATGAAAATTTTTCGGTGTCGCCACTTCTTTTTTAAGTGAGCTTCACAGAATGATGATTTTTCTGGTGTTTTGATTTCTGAGTATCCCTTCTATAAGTATTCAGTGGCTAAATGCTGTTTTGGGGTTGAATAAAAAGTCATGCGTAGAGGCGAGTACATCCCAATAATTACATACTATCATGATTTTTTTGGGGATGCAAGGGAAAAATTCTTGCCGTTTTTTTTGAGCTTCACAAAATGATATTTTGGGGTTGCCAATATAGCGTTGGCGGAGCAAGTGCGTTAGCTACATCGCTTCTACATGAGTAATATCGATCTGTTGATGGGGTGAAAATTTTTCGGTGTGGTTACTTTTTAAGTGCTTCACAGGATGATAATTTTTCCTGGTGTTTTGATGGTGTGAGCATCCCTTCTATATGTATTCAGTGGCTAAATGCTGTTTTGGGGTTGAATAAAAAGTCATGCGTAGGGGCGAATACACCCCAATAATTACATACTATCATGATTTTTTTGGGGATGCAAGGGGAAAATTCTTGCTGTTTTTTTTGAGCTTCACAAAATGATGATTGGGGGTTGTAAATATGTCTGTTGCCTGTTGATGGGGTAAAAATTTTTAAGTGAGCTTCACAGGATGATAATTTTTCCTGGTGTTTTGATGGTGTGAGCATCCCTTCTATATGTATTCAGTGGCTAAATGCTGTTTTGGGGTTGAATAAAAAGTCATGTGTAGGGGCGAGTAAATCCCAATAATTACATACTATCATGATTTGTCTTGAGTGTGTCTTTCATTCCGAGGAGACCTCGGAATTACACACTCGCTTTTTGGGGATGCAAGGGGAAAATTCTTGCCGTTTTTTTGAGCTTCACAGGATGATGATTTTTTTGATTTGTGAAGATAGCGTTGGCGGAGCAAGTGCGTTAGCTACATCGCTTCTACATGAGTAATATCGATCTGTTGATGGGGTGAAAATTTTTCGGTGTCGCCACATCTTTTTTGAGTACTTCACAGGATGATAATTTTTCTGGTGCTTTGATGGTGTGAGTATCTCTTCTATATATATTCAATGACGAAACCTTTAGGTCGGAGAGTATGTCAAAATGTACCGAAAAATTAATGGAGAAAAAAGCGGTCGAGGGATGGCGAGGTCCCCTCGCCATATCCAATCGACCAAGAGAAGAAAAAAACCTTTTAGCCAATTCTCTTCTTTATTAAAAAGAGGTAATTATTAATTATTAATTGTTAATTATTAATTGTTGAACATCACCCTACATTAAATTACATCGACGACTTAACGCCAATTTCAAAAGTGCTTTATACTTTTTATCGCTGATAGTATAAGCTCCAAATCTTTCCAAATGAGGGTTATTCATCTGAGCATCAAAAAACACAAACTCTCTCTCTCGTAGTCGCTCCACTAACTTTACCATCGCCACCTTCGACCCATCTGGAATATTGAAAAACATTGACTCTCCAATAAAACCACCACCAATGACAATACCCAAAATTCCACCAGCAAGTTCATCTCCTTGCCAAGTCTCAAAACTATACGCCCATCCTGCTAAATTCAGTGCTTTATAAATCTGTTTCAACTCCCCAGAAATCCAAGTTGTATCTCTATCCGCACAACCTTCAACTACTGCCTCAAAATCCCGATTAACAGCAACAGTAAAACGATTTTGATTAATCACACGACGTAGGGACCGTGGGTAGCGAAATCTTTCATCCAAAGGAATCAAAGCTCGTTTACGACTACCATACCATTCTAAACTATTCTCTCCATCATTGGCCATGAGGAAGTAGCCTTGAGCATATCCTTGTATGATTGAGTTAATATCGTATTCTATCATGGAATGACTATTTACAATTTATAATAGAAAATTTAGAATCATGGCTGAACCAATAAAACCAATTACTTTACCCACAGCAGAAAACCCCGAACAGGAAGGGGAATGGTTGCGAGCTTCTTTACACAAATGGCTTAATCAAGAGTTTATCCCGGAAAAAGTAAATGAGGATATTGCTCAAAGAGCGGCTCAAATATTTGTTCGCCATCGTATGGAAGGAGAAAATGATTTAGGCTCATTGGTAATTGCTATTGTGACAGAAATGCAAGCCTTTGATTTTTCTCAAAGTTTTTACGGAGAGTTCGCGATCGCTAATGCTGTTAGTGACTTGCTATTAGATAGTCTGGGAATAGAGCGCTGTTGTGGGCAATAATTGAAAGGAGTCTGGAGTCTGGAGTCAGGGTGAATGGCTATTACCCCGTAATACTAGGACAGAGAATGCGGTTATATCAAAACATGATATAAACTTCCCCTTTTTTAAGGCGAAATATTTTTGTAGGGTTACTCAACATCCCCATTACAAAAATCACTTCTGACTTCTGTGCGGGCGAATGGCCATTCGCCCCTACGGACTTCTGACTGCATTAATGGTGGGCTGAATAATCGACTAAATTAAACCCACCCAAAACTGGTAACTACCAGCTAGATTTAACAACTCCTGGTAGGAGACCTTCGTGAGCCATTTCTCGGATAACGTTACGAGATAGTCCAAAGTCTCGATAATAACCTCTTGGACGCCCAGTTAACCAACAACGGTTTCGCACGCGAGAAGGGGCGCTGTTACGAGGTAATCTCTGGATTTGACGATGGATTTCTATTTTCTCCTCTAAGTCTTCTGCTTCTTCAAATTGAAGTTTAAGTTCTGCACGTTTAGCAGCATATTTTTCTACTAATTTTTTGCGTTTTTTCTCACGCTCGATCATGCTCTTTTTTGCCATGATTAGTTTCTGTAATTGCTCCAGATAATTGATATTTTTAATTTTTAAGGTATTTACCCAATCTCTAATAGTACCATAGATTTTTTCGGGCATGGCAAACATTGAGTTATATCATGTCCGGTTGAACAACCTCACTTATAGCGCTGTGCGCAGGCAACAGCTCCAGAAAGCAACAGCTCATCTGGGGGAATAAAAAACCGATAATATAAGACTTTTAGCTATTGGACATCTCCTGCAATTTGTAAATATGCCAGCGCACATTGCTATAAATGTAGTAGTCAATAGACATCTCCAGAAAAGAGGCAACAGGCAACAGCTCTTCTGGCAAAAGGGAACCCACCCCTAACCCCTCCCAAGAGGGGAATAATTGATAATTTATGGATAAGAATTGATTTTATTTTTGATTTTTACCAGATGTCTAATAGTTATACCAATTTTAAAAAAGAATGCTACAAAAAGGTAGGTATTGATCGGATATGCTGAAAAATAGCTGCTCCAGTTCATTTTAGATAGTTATTTCTATCGTTTTTCCCTTTTTTTCAATATTTTCCCCTTCTTCCTTCTTCCTTCTTCCTTCTTTCGTACGGACTATGCAACGTCCCTACCATTTGTAACAAACATTTATAAAGTTGGTATTAGTAGTCAGTAGAGGATGTTAAACCCTTAAACGTTTAGTATTGCTAGAAATTTTACTATTCCCCGCTCCCCTACTCCCCTACTCCCCTACTCCCCTACTCCCCTACTCCCCTACTCCTCCGACCGAAGGACATAAGTCAGCTAATAAACATTTATCGCAGGCTGGATTTTTGGCCTTACAAACTGCCCGGCCATGATAAATTAATCTGATTGACCAATTTTCCCAATCAGGTTGAGGTAGTAACCGCATTAAATCTCGCTCTATTTTAATTGGATCGGAATGTTCTGTTAAACCCAATCTTTGACTTAACCGTTTAACATGAGTATCTACTGTTACTCCTACAATAATTCCGTAGGCATGAGCTAAAACGACATTAGCTGTTTTCCTTGCTACTCCTGGTAGTTGTAACATTTGCTCCATCTGCTTTGGCACTTGGTAGTCGAACTTTTCAACTATCATTTGGCAAGCAGCTTTAATATTTTTGGCTTTATTACGATAAAATCCTGTGGAGCGTACTAGGTTTTCTAATTCTTCAATATCTGCATTTGCCAGTGCTACAGCATCCGGGAATTTTTCAAATAGGGAAGGTGTAACTTTATTCACTCGTTCATCTGTACATTGAGCAGAAAGGATAGTCGCCACAAGTAACTGTACTGGGGTTTGATAACTGAGGGTACAGGTGGCATCTGGATATAGACGTTTGAGACGAAGGAGTATTTCGAGCGATCGCTGTCGCTTTACTGAAAATTTACGAGTTGTTACCATTGGGAAGGAAGAAGGAAGAGGGAAGAGGGAAGAAGGAAGGAATAATTTATAGTAGAAGGAAGAAGGAAGAGGTAATAATCTAGTTAAGATAATTACTTATAATAAATTTTTTGTTTGTAGTTGGGCTTGAGCCTTTGCAATACTTATATGAGGGCAAAGCCCAACTACGAGCCTGATTATAACTTTTCTACCGAACATTATATAAGTAAGGAAGAGGCAGGAAGGAAAGAAAAATCAACCACTTTTTCCATCTATATCTTTACTTGTTTACTCAAGAACTTTACGCGATGAACAAAAACTTTCTTCTCCTGATATCAAACCCGCCTAATTACACATAGATCCAATAAGGTAATAATCAGGGTTTTAAGCTATTGATTGTGAGGGTATTTAACCGGATTTGATATGAATTCTAAATTCTAAATTCTAAATTCTAAATTCTAATCCGTTTAATTGCGCGATAGAACTCCGTTCCGCTTACGCTATGAACAAAAACTTTGAACCTATCCCACTAATAATATTTTTGCTCAAAATCCTAAATATTTTGAGAGTTAAAAACCAAAAATTCAGCTTTTTCAACACATTCTACTTAAACAAATAAGCTTGTTAAAAATAGTGGGATAGGTTCTTCTTCTGCTGAATTCTAAATTCTAAATTCTAAATTCTAAATTCTAAATTCTGAATTCTAAATTCTAAATTCTGAATTCTAAATTCTAAATTCTCCTAAATATTCAACCGGACATGATACTATCTTTTATCTTTGGAGTAACGACCGCACTCCTTCCAGATTAGCAGTATCTCTAATAATTAAGAAAATTCCTAAACCTAACAATACAACTAAACCTGTCTGCATCACATTTTCCTGAATATTCATAGGTAAGGGTTTACCTCTTACTCCCTCTATTAGTAAAAATGCTAACTGACCGCCGTCTAAAGCTGGTAAAGGTAAAATATTAATCACTGCTAAGTTAATACTAATCAATGCAGCAAATTGAAATAATTCCCCCACATTATCTTCAGCAATTTTGGCCCCCATATCTACAATGGCCACAGGCCCAGCAAGTTGTCCTGCTGTCTGACTAAAGTTACTAATGAGTTGCCCAAAACCTTGAAGTGTTAAAACTACAATCCTTTGAAATTCATTAGCACCGACGCTAAAAGCTGCAAAAATATTGTCAGGGCGATGTCGCACTACGTCTCCATTGGATATTAGTTGTACTCCAATACGACCTTTGCCATCATCTCCTAGGTCTGGTGTAACTTCAACAAATAGCTTTTGTCCGTCACGCTCAAGTTCCATATCCAAAGGTTTATTCGGACTATTTTGAATTGTTTCTACTAGGGTGGTAATAGCTTCTTTGTTTGGGCCTAATTGTTGGTCGTTAACGGATAAAATAATATCATTTGCTTTAATGCCTGCTTTTGTAGCTGCAGAGCTAACTTCTGTAGCAACTGCTGGAACTGTTACTCCTGGAGCATAGTTAAATTCTGGTATGCCAATGATGCTCACTTGAGTAACTAATAGAAAGTAAGCAAATATCAAGTTAGCAATGACTCCCGCACTGAGAACGATCGCTCGGTCGAGGATAGGGCGGTTGCGTAATAGGTCTGGGTCATCTTTGGGAATTGTACTATCGGGGTCATTATCGGGAAAACCCACAAAACCGCCAAATAGAAAGCTGCGGATAGCATATTCTGTTTCTGGCCCTTGATACTTCCATAATATCGGGCCAAATAAACCAATGGAAAAACGATTAACGTGGATTTTTTGGAGTCGAGCTGCCAGAAAATGGCCTAACTCGTGAACTACAATGAGTGCGCCTAAAACTGCGATCGCTAACAATACGGACATTAGTTCTGTTAAGTTTCCAATTATATTGAGGTTAAATTTTTATTATAAATCAATCTAGAATTTAGAATTAAGAATTCTAAATTCTAAATTCTAAATTCTAAATTTTGTTGACAACGTTCTAAATAAATTCGAGCTACTCGGTCGTTAGGGTTTTTATTCAAACAATCTTGAAATCGTTGAGCAGCTTGACTGAATTTTCTTTGATAATACAATATTATTGCTTCTTCATATATATGTTTTGTCATTGTTTTACCCTCTAAACATTCAGGTGGATCTGCATCAAAAACTTCAAATACTGTCACCATGTCTGCTTTTCCCTTTACCTTAACTCTGTCAATTAATCTAATAGAATATTTTCCAGGATTTTCTAATGATATAAATGTAGAATTACTTATGAATAAAGACACATCATATTGTTTGGTTAATTCTTCTAAACGAGATGCTAAGTTTACTGTATCGCCAATAACTGTACCATCTATTCTTTGAGCGCCTCCTACTGTACCTAAAATCAAATCTCCTGTATTAATTCCAATGCCAATTTTTAATGGTTGTCTTTCTGGTCTTTGTCTAGTTTTATTATATTCATCTAGTCGTTTTAACATTGAAATAGCTGCATGAATAGCGTCATCTGGTTTACTAGGAAATAGTGCCATTATTGCATCGCCAATGTATTTATCAATGAAGCCTTGATTTTCAATTATTGCCGGTTCCATGATTGAGAGATATCCATTGATAAACTTAAAACTCTCTTCTGGAGTCATGGATTCTAAAATTGTGGTAAAGTTGCGAATATCAGCAAATAAAACTGACATTTTCTGCTCGACACTATCTCCTAATTTGACATCTGTAATATTTTGATACCCCATCAAAGATAAAAATTGATGAGGTACAAATTTAGTTGCAGCAGCAGTTAATTTTGATTCAGCTTCTAAAGCTTTTTGTAAATTCTGATTAGCCTGAAGTAGTTCCTGATTAATTCTATATAAATCTGCATTTTTTGCTCGATTTCCTGTTTTCTAAAATAGCTATTCAAAGCTTCTTTTACTGTTAATTTCAGGTCTTCAGATTCCCAAGGTTTAGGAATATAACGATATAAGTTTGCATAGTTAATAGCATTTCCTACTCCTGCTACATCTGCTTGACCAGTCAGCATTATTTTTAGAGTTTGAGGAGATATAGAATGAATACGTTTAAGTAGTTCATCTCCTTTCATATCCGGCATAATATAATCAGCAATTACTATTGGAATTTTATAATTATCTTCTCGTAATTCTATAAATATTTCTAAAGCTTCTTCTCCACTTTGGGCTAATTCAATCAAACAATCATCTCCTAAATTTCCTTCTAATTCTATGCGGAGACTATCTAAAATCATAGGTTCGTCATCAACGCAGATAATAACTATTTGATTCATCACCTTTGCTTTTTTTTAGTTAATTATACCAATTTGATAAATGTTTGCTACAAATAGTTAGGCTATTTCTTAGGAGTCAACCCACCCCTCGCCTCTCCCCTCACAACCCACCCCTAACCCCGACCGTGGAGGGGAGGGGAAGTCAGGAGTCAGGAGTCGTATGGGAATAACTTCAATACCAGTTTTGAGCTAGTAAATTCTATTTTTTGTCAAAGGAAGACCTGCTGTAAAGTATTTTTCTCATGCTTATTATTCGTAACATTCTTTTTTCATGCATGGTATTAGTAAGTATTCAGCTCTTAGCAGTCAGCCCTTCCCTGCGGGATGCTACGCAAACAACAAATAATGAATAATTCTTTCTAAGGTTGAAGGATCGTACATTGGTAGTAACTTTTAATTCTTTCTCAATTTTTCAATTGCTTTTACCAAAAAATTCTGGTCTAAAGCCTCTTTTTAAGGGGACAAAAAAAGAGCATATTCCTAATGTCAAGCCTCCTTATTGCAGAGGTACTGTTTTGCTAGCGCAGAACTTTCCTAACGGAATGAAGGGCGCAAACGTTAACGCTCCGGGACATGTTTGCGGAGCATGACAAACGGAAAAAGCGTAGCTCCTCCGGAGGAGGCTAACTGATAACTGATAACTGATAACTGAAATGACCTCCTCTTCTATTCAATAGCTGATAAGGCAGTTCCGATTATAGGAGGCTAGCTGATAGCTGATAGCTGATGGCTGTTTGCGCAGCATTCCGTAGGAAATGCTTAAATTAGCTGATAAGGCAGTTCCGATTATAGGAGACTAGCTGATAGCTGATAGCTGATGGCTGTTTGCGCAGCATTCCGTAGGAAATGCTTAAATTAGCTGATAAGGCAGTTCCGATTATAGGAGACTAGCTGATAGCTGATAGCTGATGGCTGTTTGCGCAGCATTCCGTAGGAAATGCTTAAATTAGCTGATAAGGTAGTTCCGATTATAGGAGACTAGCTGATAGCTGATAGCTGATGGCTGTTTGCGCAGCATTCCGTAGGAAATGCTTAAATTAGCTGATAAGGCAGTTCCGATTATAGGAGACTAGCTGATAGCTGATAGCTGATGGCTGTTTGCGCAGCATTCCGTAGGAAATGCTTAAATTAGCTGATAAGGTAGTTCCGATTATAGGAGGCTAGCTGATAGCTGATAGCTAATGGCTGTTTGCGCAGCATTCCGTAGGAAATGCTTAAATTAATTAGTATTAATCTGAGCATTTTCAATGGTTGATACTAATTCCTCATTATTCCAAGGTTTAGTCAAGCAACGATATAAATTAGCTTCTTTTATCACTCTTTCAATAGACTCTTCATCAGCTTGTCCAGTCAACATTATTTTGATAATTTGAGGATATTTATTATGAACTCTAATCAGAAGTTCATCTCCTTTAATTCCTGGCATTAACCAATCAGAAACTATGATAAAAATTCTGGTTCCTTCTCTTTCTAATTCGTCAATAATTTCTAGAGCTTCATTTGCTGTTTCTGCAAATTCGTAAATATATCGATCTTCAAAGGCTTCTATAAGTTCTATTTCTAAACTTTTTAAAATTGATAATTCATCATCCACACATACAATCGCCATTTCACTCATTTTAACTTTATCTCCATTCTATTTCTCGGTAAATATACTGTAAAAGTAGTTTGACCAGGCACAGATTTCACTTCTATATTACCATCATGCTTTTTAATTATTTTTTCACAATATCTAATCCTAAACCACTACCTTCTCCTCGTGGTTTAGTTGTAAAAAATGGTTGAAATATTTTTGACATAATCTCTGGTTGTATTCCCTGACCACTATCAGTAATACTTACTTTAATATCTGCATCTGACTGAGTTGCTTGAATAGTTAAACTACCGTGATATTCCATTGCTTGTAAAGCGTTGTGAATTAAATTTGTCCAAACTTGATTTAACTCGTCAGGATAACATTGGATAAGAGGCAAAGAATTATCAAATTCTTTAATAACTTCGACACCATGCTTAATTTTATTATGATATAGGGTTAAAACTGTTTCAATACCTTCTAGAATATTGGCTTTTATTTTCTCCCCTGTAGAGTCATAACGAGCATAAGTTTTGAGGGCAAATACTACTTTTGCAGCTCTTTCTGCGGCAGTACGAATAGTTTTACTACTGGTTTGAACATTAGCAAATTGATAAGCAATTTTGAGAATTTCTTCACTGTTTGAGTCTCTCAATAATGGTAAAAATTCTTCTAAATTATCATAGACTCCTATTCCTAGCAAATAGTTAGCAATAGTAGTACCCCGCTCTACTAAATGTGTCTTGAGTTGACTAACTAAATTTCTTTTAATTTGACGCTGCTCTCTAGTAGATAAAGAAATGCGTCCAGAGTTTGATTTTTTAAGTAGACCAAAAAAGTCTTCCTGTCGCTCAGGAGAAAGTTCTTTGAAAAAAATAGGTAACTTTTCTAGATAAGTTTCCCAGAAATTAGCAATACTATTAATTGAGGAATTAATGGCTCCTAAAGGAGTATTAATTTCATGAGCTACTCCAGCCACTAATTGTCCGAGAGCTACCATTTTTTCTGATTGAATTAATTCTTGTTGAGCTGTTTGTAGTTGCTCAAGAGTAGTAGCTAACTCCTGATTTTTTTGACGTAGATTTAACTCCGCCTGCAGGCGATCGCGAGATTCCATTGCCAGAGCAGTCATATATGCTAAATAACTGCCAAAATTCTGTTCTTCTACTTCCCAATTTCTATAATATCCTTTATTATCTAGACAAATAAAACCAGTTATTTGTCCCTTAAAATTAATTGGGATATTCAAAGTGCTGCTAACTGAGATAGGAGAAAAATAATCTACTAATTTTTCTTGAGTATTGAGGTGGTTATCAATATTATCTTCCAGATTTATATCTCGATCGTTAACATTTTGATATAACAGAGAAATTTCCCCAGTAAATAGTGAATTTTCTTGACTATGTTGTGTAGTCGATATTTCATATAAATCTGCACATTTAAGTTCTGATTTATCCTCATTGTAGAACCACACACTTGTCTTTTCTACATTAAGAATATTACTTGCTAATTCTGTAATTTCTTGTAAAGCAGCCTGCAAATTTCCTTCATATAAATTTTTGCTCTTAGCTAGTTTTAACAATCCAGTTTGTTGTTTTTTGAGACGATTTTCTCTAGCTTGTATTGCCAAACCTGCTGCAACTTTTTCTTTGATTTCTTTTTCTAAAACAGTATTTGCTTCTACTAACTCAGCAGTACGCAAATGCAACCCTTCTGTAGCTTTTTGAACCCGAATTTCTAACTCATCATAAGCTTGACGGCGTGCTATTTCTGCTCTTTGGCGTAGTAGTTCAGAAGTTGCTCTAGTAGCAAAAACTTTCATCATTGCTATGGCACTTTCTGGGTCAGCTAAAATTTTATTACTAACCACATACAACACCCCAATTACTTGCTGATTTTCATCTAACAATGGCATTCCTAGATAAGATTCAGCTTTCATATTTTGTAAAATAGTTTTGTCAGGAAAAATTTCCTGAATTTTTTGGGGATAACAGAATAATTCTTCTTCATTAATAACCGATCCACAGGGTAAATTTAGGAAATTATATTCAATATTATCTCGAATTTTTCCCTCTCCCCAAATAGCTAATGTTTTTAACTCAAAAGAGTCCTTAATTCTTTCACTAACAATTACATAAGTAACATCTAAAGCTTTTGCTAAATTTTCTACTAAAGCTGGAAAAAATTCTTCCCCTGTAACAGAAGAAGTCGCAACAACAATATTTTGTAATATCTGTTCCGCCTGTTGACGTTCTACTATTTGATGTTGTAATTCTCGATTAACTGCTTCTAGTTGTTCCGGCGTTTTTAAAGCCAGAAATTTAGGCAAAAGTGTCGCCATTTGTAAAGCTGTACAACAAGAAACTAAAGCAGTTAATGCTTGTTCCACACCTGAAAACCAGTAAGCAGGATGCCACAAGGTCCAGACTTCTAATAAATGACCAAACCCACATAAAATAATGAATGCTCCAAATAAAATAAATACCCCTAAAAATGGAACTTCATTTTTACGTTTATAGAGAAAATACAGCAACATTGTTGGTATAGAAAAATAGGCGATCGCTATTAGTAGATCGCTCAAAAGATGGAGCCATACTAATGAAGTTTGCCATAAATAACAACTACCGTGAGGCATATATTGAGTTGGAGAAAAAATTGTTTTTAATAGTTCCCACATTTTCATTTTTACGATCTTAATTCTGATTATTATTTATTATGGAGCAGTCAGGAGTCATTTCAGTTATCAGTTATCAGTTATCAGTTATCAGTACCTTTTGCAATAAGGAGGCTACGAAAATACGGAATCTTCTTTTTTTATCCTCCTACTTTCGAGCGTCTTCCCACACTTCCCACACTTCCCACCCTCCCCACACTTCCTTGACGCACTACCGTTTTTCCTTCTTCCTTCTTCCTTCTTCCTTCTTCCTTCTTCCTTCTTCCTTCTGCCATAAAAGTGAAGCCCTAAGTTCTGTCCTTACTTAGGGCCTCATGTTATCACTCAATTGTACACGCGATCGCTTTTAATTCTCGGTTTTAATTTTTCATCATTGGGTTTTTCCAGTTAAACTATCCCGGCATATAAACTTGCGTACAATATTGAAGCCAGGAGCCGGATGCGAGCCAGCATTTCAATGATATTTTTCCTCGAAATTCGTTCTCGCGACAGTGATGAATATTCAGCTTGGAGTAATAGCTTCATATTGAAAATGTACAAAGTATCGCCTCTACCTAGTTGTATCTCTCCGGACATTAAAGATTAGATTACCTTTTCGTAAGGCTCTCAAGTGAATTGTCGCAGATGTTTACTTGGGCTACTTCGTTTATGGAATGAAGGTCAGAATCGAACTGACACTATAATATTTGTACGGTTTAAACTAAAGTTTGAGATTAAATTTGTACTCCAATTTAATAATAACTCAAACTATAAAAATTGACAACTTAATTAACCAAATAAATATTGAAAAATACGCTCTCCAACTCTTTGCTCTTCTGTCTGAGAATTATTAGCTTCACTCTGAAGAAAAAAGGAGAAAAAGTTTTACTTATCTCCTAAACTATCAGGGACAATTGTAGCGATCGCCTTTTAAGTACAATTGGCCTTTTGAAGCATTGGCCACAATCTTCTAAGGGCCAAAGAAATAACTTTAAAGGCAATTAAAGTCTTAAATCCTTTAGCTTTTTGAGATGTTCCATCACTTGGTAAATCTACATTAACTCCAGACTGAGCAGCCAAAATCAAAGCATCCTTGCTTTGAATTGTGGCTAACTTAACAGCCTTAATTTGCAAAAGTGCCGGACTGTTAGGAGTTTCAGCCATTGAACTTTCGATTTTAGCGATCGCCTCAATCTGCTTATCAAAGTATTTAGCAATAGCCTGAATCTTCCCCAAGTTTCCATCACTAGAATATTTAGCCAGTAACTCATTATATTTAGCACCCAACTCTTTGCCAACTAAAGAGGTTGGACGACGTGGAGAATAAACAATGCACTGCCGACACCACAACAACAATTGACTTCTAGCCTCAGAACTGCCAGAATTTCTAAAATATTGAACATCTCCAGATTGGTACTGGTCTTTCCCCATTCCTAGTCGTCTTTTAAAAGCAGCCCGACTGGAAAATCTAGTAAGAGGATAAATTTGAATCAAGATAATAGCTCGGAGCTTGTAGTTGAAATTAAATTGGTCAAAGACTAAGTTATAGTTTTTGACAAGTTCATTGTAAACTTACTAAACTAACCTTGAACGGTAATTAAACTCTAACTCATGCACCCGGCAAAGTAACCAACTAAAATCCTTTGTAAATTGCGAGATTGTTACATCATATTTTAGTAAACAGCTTTTGTTATACCTGTTTTTCCAAGCGCTATTTGTTTTGAGTGTTTTTCTAGGATAACCAGCTATCCAAGCAAGTAATGGTTGTAAGCCATCTATGAGAGAAGTTTCTAAGCTGGCAATTGCAGCTTCAGGAAACTCCTCAGCCAATTGCTGCCTAATTCTGTTAATCAGCGGCGACTGAACTCTAATCAAAGAATTCATTTGATAATACAAATTTCTAATCTCAGCAATAGGGTTAGGCTGGAAATCTAAAAAATATTCTGACTGTTCCCAATGTTTCCAGGCATAAGCAGCTAAAGCTAATGCATCAGCCTGGTCGTTTTTATTGGGTAAACGTTCAGACCGCCGGGTAAAAACCGACTCTTGATGACCAACCCACCTAACCTCAACACCAATATATTCAGCAACAATTGCCCAAACTTTGGCATAGTGAATTCCAGTTGGTTCCAATACTAAGCAATCAGCTTTAACTTTTGCCTTAGCCAATTTGCGATCGCCAAGTAAATAAGCTTCAAAATCTGCTAAACTTGATTTATTGGCATGAAAAGTCAAGGGGTCTGGTTTAGATTTTGAAAATTTACGCTTTTCATTGCTAAATATCTGCTTAAGTTTTCCTGGTTGTTTTACCAACTCCCAACAAACCAGAGAACTTTTACAAACATCCCCACCAATTATTCTCATATTAAATTTTCAAGGTTCATCTTTTGGGTTTCAATAGCTGTTTCAAACTGGCATCAATAGCTCAGGAATCACCCGAAAATGATTAATTCAATTCACTCTTAAAGCCTCTACCAGTTTAAGTCAAAAGCAAGGTAAACCCATGAAGATAAAAAAACTTTTAAAGTTCACTTCTCCCTTAAAGTTTGTGCCTTGCCAATGACTTAATCAACTGCGGTTTAACCCACAGCCGACGGATTAGGGAGCTACCCCTCACCGCAACTTCCAGGCGTGGAAATTTCTGTGGAATTGCGCCACGACATCTTTACCCGGTCCTGGTAAAGTGCCCTAACAATTAGTTAGTCATCAGGCGGTTTTGTCTGATTCTTTAGTTAAGTAAATCAATACAGATTTATCTATTAATTTTTCACTACTGGTAAACTTAAAAGTTTTATTTCCTACATATGAAAAATCACGTTTGTTTGCGTCAATTGCGTGAATTCTTAAACTTTCTATCCTTCTATCAAATTGCACACGAATACTATTGTCATAAGCCAACGCTGAATTATTAATACTGACCACGTTCCTAAAATTTATATAAGCAAATTTTATTTCTTGATACACTTCAAAAGATACTTTCAAAAAGAAATATCACCTATTTTTTCAATTGCAAGCCCTAAAAATTTAACCATCGCCATAATTTTTTTTCTAGTTTAACAATTGTTTTTTATCATTCAACCTTAATACTCTTATCAAGCCTAATTGAAAAATTCAAAATATCTTCAAGCTCCCAAATTCTACCTTCAACAAAATCATTTACTTCTGGCAGCCAAAAGTTAAGTTCAATAGAAAGTCTATAATCGTTAATTCTTAAGACATAACGATTATGAATGTCTAATTCATCCATCAGTTATCCTTTTAAATTCTTGCGTCAGTTAAAGATGTCTAGTAAGCTGTCTAGTATCTAGTAGATATAGTACTAGACAAATAAATTAAGTAAATAGACCAATTAATAAATCAGAAATAACTAATCAGTATCTGCTTTTCTTTGGTCGCTTTCATCTTCCGCTTCCCCTTCTGAGGGACAAACCATTGGCAATTTTAAATGAGATAACTGTTCTTTTTCCTCTTTTAAATCTTCACCCCCTTGGACCTTGGTAGAAGCTTCTAACAAGTCGCAAAACTCTTGATAAAAACCAGCAGTTTTCATCATTTGTTCTAAAGCTGTTAGTCTATTGTCTGCGTCAAGTAAAAACTTTAAATTTTTTCTTTTAGTAGCTATCTTAAGCTTGTTTTTGTCTATATTTAAACACAGTTGTTGATAATGCAGCCAGTCCTTATTAAACTCTGCTTGAGAATATCTCATTCCCATTGCATGTCGGCACTTATCAATAATACCAGGTCGTCCGTTAGAGATAATATCTACCAAGAATTGCCGAGCTTCATTTAATGTTTCATCGTAATTATCGTAACCGTCAAAATCAAATTCAATTTCTGAAGAAAGAACATCCCCATCGTCTAATTTATGTTCAAGTCTAAGAGTTTGTTTTAATATTGTCATAAGCTTTAGATGCTCCGTAAGTTAACAACAACGTAATTTCATTTCGACAATTTGGCAGTAGAAAAAAAAGGAGGCTTTTGAACTTTCCTACTAACTTCTCAGCCATTTTTTTACCTGGATAAATATTTGACCAAACTAACAAAGCTTGGCAAATAACAAACAGGTCTAAAGCAGAAATTTGCACAGTAATAATTGGCGCTTTGGCTAATTTACTCAACACAAACTGAGGCAAAATTATTGGATTTTGCATGATAAACCTTTGATAATAATTGATTGATAACTTTCGGTAACTTAGCAAGAATTACCCAAGAGGCGACGCTTTTGAGTAATGCCCACAGATTTTTTGCGATCGCAATATTCCCCAAAAGCTACATTGCTCACTATTGGTACAGGACTAACTACCAACACCTTTCGTTCTGGAGTACTAGGAGTGGCTGGCAGTTTATATACTTGGCAGTAGATAGGTTTAAATTTGCAATACCTTCCAATCCCTACTCCCCAGTCAATCACCAATTCTTCATGCAGTACTTTTCCCGCATTTTGCTCCACTGGAGGAATGTTTCCATCACTAAATAAGTCTAAAGTGCTGGAACTTTCTTCTAGTTTGGCCAAGACTGAAGCAACATTGACCGTCGCTCGTGGTATTGGTTGTGGTTGTGGCTGTGGTATTGGTTGTGGTTGTGGCCTTTCCACTTGTGCGATCGCCTGAATTATGGGCAATCTCTCATAGGTATATTCAAGGTGAGCCTGTTCCCAAGTGGCCTTAAGTCGGAGGTCTCCGTACTTGGCCTTTATCTCCAGGGGAGATATCCCCTTCTGGATGAAAAACTTCCGGTACTGCGGAACTGTCTGTGGTTGTGCCATAATTGTTTTCATTAGCATATCTTTCCTGGACTAAAGCTTCGAGGTCTTCTTCCCAAGTTTTGGTCTCTGGTGTTTTTGACACAGGAACTTTTAAATTGTTTATTGGCTCTGGCTCGGCTGCTGTTTCGGTATCCGGGCCAGAGTCATGTTCTACGGCAAAATATTCTTTGATGATGTCTGCTGCCAAATCATCAGGGTCTTGGCCTTTTGCTTCGGCCTCTTCTCTTAATTTGGCCATCACATCTTCAGGTAATTTGACCCTTGAACCTCTTTTCTTTTTCTCAGGGCTAACAGTTTTTTCTATTAATCCCGCAGTAATGGCAGTGTTCTCTTCTTCGCAGCGGTGAAGTATGTCTTGCCAAGCAGTTTCAATGTCATAGTCATTGTCTTTCTTCTTTGTAGGCTCGTATAAAGCGTAGGCTTGAGATACGTTGCTGGGGAGTTCTTCAAACCCATTCAACAACAAGTTCCAAGTCGTCTGAGCTGCTTTGATGATGTGTTCAACTCGCCAAACTGTTTTCTTGACTCGTTTCAGGCAATATTCTTTGAAATCTTTAAAGCCTAGTTTTTCGTATAGTTTATAAACTTTAATGATGTTGTAAGCCATGCCTTCTTCTACATAAGAATAGCTAGCTTTTGTCCATATTTCTTCTATACGGTCTATGCGGTCTTCCAGGTCTACAGAATTGTTACACAAATATAGATCCTCGTAAGAGTACCAAATGAATTCTCCCCAAGCAGGTAGATCCTTTGGGCTGAAACAATTGGCAAATCCAAATTGGTCAAAAAGTCTAGACATTTTAAAAAAGTAAGAAAAAGTCAGGTGGGGGAGTAAGGGGGAGGCTAGGAGATAGAAGCCCCACCCCGTCAAATAACCATTAATTAATTATTGAGAAATAGACGGCTATGTCAGTTTATAAGCAGGAAATAACCATTTTTACGTTCCGGTTGGGCACCACCTCCTTGATATATCTGTGCTGTATAAGCTATGTCTTTTACTTATGAGACTATCTGTATATAAGATTAATGAAACAAGCAAGTATATGGTACAATATTTATTACACAATATTGAGCTATCTTATGTAAGAAGTACACATGGAAAAAACGAATGGCCAGGAAACCAATTTACAACAGCAACAAGAAGCGAGCTACAGGTATCGCTAACGCCAGAAACTTTGCAAAGGATGGACGAAATAGCGGCCTGCCCTCGACATCAGTCGCAGCGAGCTAGTAGAGAAGTGGACGCGAGCATGGGACGAGCTGGAATCTATAGATTGGCTTGGGGGAATCCTTAGGCCTGTCGTCCGTGGAACAGTTATGCGGAGGTTTAAACTATATGGACGCTCACAGCGAGCGTCTTGGGAAGACGCGGTAAACAGAAGGCTAAAGACTAAGGCTGACTTCTTGGAACAAGCCAGCAAGCTTAGATAAGTGCGACGATGAAATTGAGCTTTTAAGGCTTATGAAAAACGACCTTGTTGAAACCTCCAACGAAGAAGAAGAGTAAAACCAGGGTGCCGATCGCAGCAATGCGGTCGGTAATTTTTATGCAATGAAAATCCTGCATCAACAATTTGCCAAAATAACCACCGGGGAATTTAGTGGGAAAATATTCCAACTCAACCACTACCACCAACACCTACAGGTTGCCTACTTTCCCGGCCCCCCCGAACAACTTATCAGCATCAATGAGCTAGAGTTAGTTCCCCCACCCTTCCCCTACTGGAGAACCAAGGGGGAAGGAATGATGGTATGGGTAGACCAACCTAACAGTAAAAGATGTGATACTTTACTCATCCCGGAGCAAATATCTCTATCAGCAAGTAGGGTATTAAAAGTAAAAACTCACCTAAAACTGCACAAAGAAAAACTCAAAAAATCTTGCAGAAAAATCGGTACAGTAGAAGAACCAGACGACCAACTATACCGCTTTTTAGAAAGAGAAAGAATCATGGAGCATAAGCTAAGAGACCTCCTACAAAACATTATCCCCATCACTAAACCTGATAGAAACACCCTCCTAAAATTAGAGCAAGAATTTATTACTAAAAACCGCCCTGAAATCGCGGGAGGAAATATTGCACCACCACGGGAGGAAATATTGCAAACAACGCAACCCCATGAAAAACTAATATTTCCTCCCACGGCTAAACTAAAGAAAAAGCCTGGTAGACCTAGAGGTGCAAAAAACACAATTCCTGCCAGTGGGTGGATAGACAATCGCCCCCACAAGGACGGAACAATAACTTACTATTATTGCCATCATATCTGCAAATGGATGGTGGATAAAACAGAAGTTTCAGCAAGAACATTACCAGAAATTAAACATCTCATTAAAGAGAATTATCCAATTAGTCAAATCAAAGAATATTTATTAGGGAGTAGGGTCAATGAAATACGCTGAATCATTATTATTATGTGGTCAATTAATAGATGCTGAGGAAGTAGACCCCAATAGTTATCAAGAATTAATTTGTGTATGTCCACACTCTAGGAAGGAAGTTAAACTGGTCAGCTACCCTGGTTTACCCCGATTTGAAGGAGATGAAGAGTCAAAGATTTTTGTTTGGGATCATTCTGAGAAAATTTCCATCCCTGAAGCAAGTAAATGTTTTGAAAAGAATCAATATTATAAATCTCAAAGATATATACTTGACGATGTAGCCAGACTTCAACGAATTAACCTATTAAAACCTAACCTCGTAAAACTAATCAAATCTTCTGCAATATTTGAAAAGCCAGCAACCCTAGAAGGCTTGGGCGATACCTTGAACGATAGTTTAATAAAGTGGTTTGTTGACAGGCTGGAACACTTTACCTTTGATGGAATGTTCCAGGATACAGCTAGGATGGAATGCCAAAGTCTTTATGGCAACTGCATCAAGGCAGCATTAGCAGATAAAAGTCACTGGATATCTAAGGAAAATATTGGCAACTTCACCACCCACAACCACTTATTCTATGGTTCAAAAATAGCAGGTGAGATGCTCGAATATGCTTTAGCTAATTTTGATGGTAAAGACCGCAGACTATTAATTTACTTGGGAATTAATGAGGCAGTCATGTGAAGTCAACTGCAGATAGCTGCTTTTATATTATCCAGCTTAACCAATAATTTACTAGAAGGGAAGGAGCAATCAGACTTTCAGCAATTGTGGGTTGAGGATAAATACCAAGGTATGGTAAAAGTCAGGGAAAGAGCTGAAAAGGACTTAGACTTTTGTGTTGTCTACACATTCAAATCCGATCTGAAAAATATCCTCTACGAATTCACTATTAACCTTGCTTTAATATTTTGGTTTATCCCCTGGATAGATGAACTAAAAAAATCAACTAGGAATCAAATTCTACAAATATCTGTTAATATAAAAACAGGTACTTACAAACATCTTAAGGAATTTTTAGTCCTCGAAGCCGAGGACTTTTCTACTGTCAAATATCTTTATCCTGCTGTTTTACATAAAACAGCAAGGTACTTCCAAACTGCTAGAACTAGCGCCATTAGGCTTCCTTATAAATTTTGCTAGTGAGACCTGCTGCACCCATACCTGCTAAAAAAGTTATAATTAACAAAATCAGCAGGACGAGCAGGTGAAAAATAAAGGACACGGAAAAGCTGAAATTTTAACCAATCAAGAATTTGAAAAAATCTACTCAGCTTTCAAATCCAAACATCACAAATTAATCTGGCAAATACTTAGATATACCGGAGAAAGAATCGGTGCAGTATTGCAGTTAAAAGTCAGTGATGTTTATCTAGATGCCATCCAATCATTTCCCCATCGTGAAATAACTTACCGAGCATCAACCAGGAAAGCCACTCCAGATGGTACACGAGCAACTAGACAAATACCAATAAGTAGGGCACTGGCTGCCGAGCTGCACAATTATTATCCACCATTATCAGGTTGGCTATTCCCTAATAAAGCGAATGGCGTACACCACTTAAAAAGGCAAAGTTACGATGAGGCATTTAGGTCAGCTTTGGTAGTTGCTGGGTTGAGCCGTCGTGGCTTTTCATTACACAGTCCGCGACGGACATTGATTACCAGATTGTCTAGGGAAGGTCATCCCCTAGCAACCATCCAACAAATAACCGGACACAAATCAATTCAAACATTGCAGGAATATATAGATGTCTCCCCGGCAGAAGTAGTTAAAGTGCTGGAAACTTTATAATTAGCACAAGTGCCTCAAGAACAAGGCTACTTTTTACTAATTAAAAGCTACTCTTAAATATTCCTACTAAAACATCCTTCCCCATCCTGTATTTGCTCCCTCAACCAACCACCTAGCGTCAAGACTCTGATAAGGATAATAGCAATCCTTACCATTGTGGTCGTTGTAGCTAAAACCATGCCCCCAAGGGTCATGACAAATATAACCACCAGCTTCTTTGCCTACTACTACGCAAATATGGCCTCCAGTAGGATAATTCAAAGTCCCCTTGTGTAACACACCTATGGGAACAGGCTTACCTCTATCTAGTTGAGCGTCCAAATCTGCATAACTTAAGTCGGTTTTCCATTCGCTGTTTACTCCTAAATCTGCAAGCAAGCGAGTGTGAGCAAAATGGTCTGTGGTGTCTCCATAACCAGCCAGGCGATCGATATAATCATCATCACCGGAGATGGCTTCAGGTTTGAGGAACTTCAAGCACATAGCTATTGAAGAAGCATTGCAAGTCCTCCACCAATCAACTCTGTTATCTATCTGGGAATAGTAAGGAACTGAAAGTTTCATGATTAATATTTCCTGTTTCAACTAAGAACTACCAAGACACCAAGCAGTCTTGGCTATTAACCTTGGCAGTTTGTGAAGCTTGACTTTTCCTTTTTCTAAAAGTCAAACACTGATTATTATTGGATTATAAGTACTTGTTAACTTGGTGTCTAGTCACTACTAGACAAGTCACTAGACACCCTTTTAAACTGTTTAACCGCCAGCGAGGGCAGCAACTTCCTCATTTGTTAGATGTACTAGACCTTGGAAACTTACTTTAATATCCCACTCCAAAGTATTTCCAAAAAGTGTTGCGTATTGACCTTTTTGATATTTAAAGTCAATATATTTTGAAGTCGCTCTCCATGCTGCAGCAAATGGCTCCAGCCATTCAATTACACTCCCATTGTCAAGGTTCCTCCACTCATGTTCTGCTGCTAAAGTTAGTGGAACATCCGTACTGTTTCCATTGGTGATTGGTAAAATCAGCTTTTCCATTGTTTCTTGGGTGAAAGTTGTGCCGTTGGCAGTATTATAGTCATTCAATGTCGCGACAGGAATTTGCTGAATGTTCCTTGCCACATAACTACCTGTGATTTGGAACAAGTTGTCTAACCTTGAAAGCTGCCGATAGTAAAAGGTATTAACTGTTGGGTTTAGTTGAGGCTGCAATTCATCAGGGTAAACTGCTCCGGTCTTGTCTGCGAACACATACCGCATGACGATTTTATACCTGGATATAAAATATTTGTAATCAATGGGTTCACCCCAGGAAAAAAAATTTCTTTTAACGTCAGCACTAGCAGTACTAGCTTTATTGGTAACAAGATAGAAATGCAGTTTATCAAGTTTGATGAATTGTTAAGGATGCTATTTCATGTGGGAATTCATAATTTTTTGAACATAGATGTTCCTACTTTATTGAGCGGAAAAGGTGATTTAGGGGAGTGTTTCACCTATGGTGGAAAGACTGACAGCGTATCTGGAGGCACTCTGGAGGTAAAACCTTACTACAATCTTTTAGTCGGTCGATTTACTGCGACTAACACTTTTAGTGGTTTTGGCGATACCTGTATTATCACCGATTATCAACCTAACACTGAGACACCCGAGCAAGGTGGCACTTTTACGCTTGGGGGTTTTTGATTGCAAGATGAGAGAAGGAGTTAAACGGGAAATCTGTGGTCATATTCGACCACTGAGATTGAATAAAGATACTGTGCCTGGTGAAATCATGACATTGATAAATTGGGCAGCAATCGCTCAATTTCACCAACCACAGAACAGTATTGACTATGTATTCAAAGGTCAACTAGAATATTTACAATGCGACTATTATATTACAAGCCTTAGTAAGATTAATTCAGAAAATTTACCCAAAGTAAACGAGTTACGCGAAACAAATTTACAGAAGCAAACCAAGTATTTCGATTTCAAGCGAAAATTCAACGTTAAATCAAAGCACGCCGTTGAACTGATGATTCATACCAAGTGGGGAAGTGAAGATTGGGGAATGCCAAAAGCGGGAGAATTTCTTTATAACTTGGGTCAATATGGGTATCTCAATCTTTTTGACCCCTACTTACTCAGAAATGCAGAAATATTGTATAGCGATATTCGATATCAGGTAGGAGTAAGTATAGATGGAGTTTTGGGAGATTTTGATATCGCCGAAATTAATGGCGGCTATTCAGGAACTATCACCTACTTTGAAACTGAGCCGACAGAAAGTTTGTCAGAAAACGCAGGAAGCATAATAGTTGAAAACACTCCCACTCTTGTACTAGGAAGTCGCCCAACACGAAAAATGTTGTATTTGTGCAATGAAGCAAACAGCAGGGTATACTTTAGGTTTTCAAACACCGGAAGTGCAGCCTCGGTCAATGCGCCGTTCCTTGAACCCAGGGAAAGTTTGAGTGTAGATTTTGAAAAAGCGTTTTGGAGTGGTGGAGGCAATCATCATTGGATTAAAACTGCGACTAAATATTACTTACCTCAAAGGTTATATTGCATTAGAGATAAAAGTGCTGGTCGAGTCACTTTTCAAGAATTTTATTGATTTGAATTGATAGTATGGCAAAAGGTAGGGCGGGGAGAAAAGGGAAAAAGCGACAAGGAAAAGGGCTGTCTGAAAATTTTGAAGTTGATGCCCAAGGAGGGGAGGTTACTCTTGGGTGGGAAAAGGCGGGGATTGGAGCGTCTGTGATTTTCGGTGCTGATGGCATAAAAATTTCTCTAGGAATTGGGATTGCTGCAGTAGAGTTAGATTTAGGGGAATTAAACAACTCCAAAGTTAGTTATGCTTTTGGTTTGTATGAGATTGAAAGCGCGCGCGATGAGTGTACCGTAGTATTGACTTACAAGATTGCTGGACAAGTAACTCACACGGAAGTTAGAAAAATTCCTGATTGTGACGAGGAAAAGGAACAGGAGAAAGAGCAGAAGAAATTACCACCGGAAGGAGAAAGACCGTCGGAAAGAAAAGGAGAAGTAGAAGCTAACTTACCAGGTGAGCTATGGGATTACGGATATTGGTTGCTGACTATGGATGTTAACAGAAGAAGCGGAACTTGTAATTTTCAAGGACTGTTTACCGGAAGCATGATCGATCAGTATTCTAGTTATTCAGGTCAAATAACAAGCGTTGAACGTTATAAAGAATCTGCTACAGTAAGTTTCAACTTGTATAACTTGGAAGAAAGGTATTATCAGCCAGTTTCTGGCTACCCAAGGATGTTGGTAAGACCAGGATATCCACGAATAAGGACATCATCTGATACTCGCACTATTCCAGTTCTTAATATTAATGACGTTCTACGTTGGCGTTATAGATTCAATTTTGTTGATTCTGCACTCCGTATTAATGACATATTCTTGAAAGGCGAAAAATGGCAAATACAAAGGTGGATGAGAAGAAGCAATAAAGTACAAGAAGAGCTAGAGGATTTCTATTTCACTTATCCAGTAGAAGGCAGACCTGATGCTTATAATTACAAATATACTTATCCTAAGATGGATTTGCAAGATTATCGCATAACTGAAAAAGGCTTTCCCACGAGAAAAGGAATTAACTATAATGGTGGGGAGAAAAAAGATGATCCAGAGGATGAAGATATGGATAAAAGATGCTGTAAAATGATTGAGGAAATTTATGATGTATTGGCACCTGACGAGTTGATTGATGAAGGTTTTTCAGCTCCTAATAGATTAATTTCTATGGAAGGAAAGGGCTATTATTTAGCTACAAATTACTTAAAAATCTTCGAATTTTTAGTAAGAATGGGCGATCACTTAGGTATACATCCAGTCAAAGCCGAAATTAGCGATGCTAATTTACTTAAAGCCGGAAAACAAGCTTTGAACACAAAAACTGTAAATGCTCATGCAGCCATTAAACAAATATTGGAAAATAGCTATAAAAACGATACTAATAACGAAGCTATCCTGAGAATATTAGGAGCATTTGGTATAGCCTTGTCTCAGATTACCAGGATAACAACAGAAGCTACCAAAAGTATCCGAGATATTATGGTATTTTTAGGAATGCCATTGAAGGACAAGTCATTCAAAATAACAATGCCTTTTAATATTCAAGCATTATATAAAAATAAAGTTACTAAAAAGAGAAAAGGTAAAAAAGTTGAAAAAGTCACAGAGAAAGTTTTAAATACTGAAGAAAAACTGGAAACTCTTTTACCTAAGTTTGTTCAATCCTCAACTCAAACCTTTCGTTATGAGGGGTATAATGATGATGAACCTACTTTAATTGAGGCTCTAAATCAAAATGACATTAGTAACATTGAGCAAATCATTGAAAAATAAAACTTTTATGTTTTTCGGAGATAGTTCTGCTCAAAATTCGATTTACTTAAATGACAGTATTAAACATAAAGTTGATGGATTGCCCATTAATGACAGTTCTATCAAGCAGGCGTTTCGTAGATACGAAACTTTTGATGTAATATTTTTTCATTGCACCTATCCCTTAGCTGGTTGTAAAGAAATTGAATTTATCAAAAATTTACAAAGAAAAGATATTGATTTACGCACAACCTCTTATCGTCATAAACCTGATAGCAAAGGGTTTTACAATGATGAATGGTGGAAGAATTTGTCAGTAAGCGATATAGATTTTCTTTTTGAAAACTGGATGCAAATGATTGACTATTATTATCAACAAAACCCTAAGATAGTATTACTTCCAGTAAGAGCGCATTATTACGATAAACAATTAAATTTGCCGAATAAAGCAATACAAATGTTGACTGAATTTGACAGAATAGTAGATTTATCGCCATTAAATAATTACAACAAAAGAAACTATATTGATAAATTTGGTAATTTGTCAAAGCAGGGTTTTAATCTTATCAAAGATAATATTTTAAAATGGTTGGAAAATTAAAGTATGGTAATCAAACAATATAAAACTAGACCTTACGGTAATCCAAATTTTAATAACGCTTCTCAAACATCCAATCCCAGAACTCCAGAGGAAAAAGTCCAGGCAATATCTGACTTATTGGAAGTAAGATTACAAGGATTAATTGCCATGCAATATGGAGAGCGAGCATTAATGATTAGAGATATGCAATATGCTGGAGGAACAGACGGAAGTAAGGATTTAAAAACCTATAGACAACAATTAGAGAATGATTTTTCTGGCATGACAAATGTGAAACAGCAAACCAAAACGGATAAAGACCAACAGCCAGAGTTGAAAAAAGTTAGTACAAAGAAAAAAGTAGACATTGCTACTCCTGGCTCTAAAGGATTTGGAGGTGGTCAAAAAAATAGTAAAAGCAAGAAATAATGGTATTTATAGCAGCAGCAACTTTATCCTCAGCTATTACAAGTGAAGAACCTGTAGACCTGACTTGGCTTAAACAAATTGGTAGTCCGCTGGCTGAATTAGCAAAAAAACCTGTAGTGTCGGCAGGGAACTTTTTGAATAAAGTTGTAGAAGGTGGTAAAGCTTTAGTAGAAAGTATTCAAAAAGGTACGTTTGGTAAAATTTTCAGCCAATGGGCAAAAGACGATCCTTTAGCAGCAGCAGCAGGAACCGTGGCGACTGGTTTAGCTGCTGGGACACTTCTGCTTGTTGGTGGTGCAACTGTAGGATGGGTGACAGGTGGTGTAGGTGCAGCGGTAAGTTCCCTTGGTGTTGGCGGTTCATTAGTAGTGGGAGGTGGTCTGGGAGGATTAGCTACTGGAATTTTAACTACTGCTGAAAATTTGTATGAATTTGATATTCAAATCTCAGACAAACGGATACTAGAAGATATTAAAACCGCTGTTAATAATCTTTACGGTCCCGCAGGAGAATTTATAGGACGACAAATTGCAACTATAGCAGTAGGTGGATTAAACTCACCGCCTAAAGTTCAAATAAATTTAAGAACAATGGCTTTGGTTTGGCAGCTTAAACCAGAGTTAAGACAAGAGCTGCTTCAAAACGTTTCAAACTTTGCCTATCAAGGTATTCAAACGGGTTTGCAAATCGCGATAAAATACGCATTTTTGCATGGTAGAAGGGCAATAAAAAAGCTGTGGAAACGTTTTCCCGACGGAGTTAAGAAGTTAATACCTGGTCTTGATAAGGCGATCGCTAAATGGGGAGATGAGGACAATGAACCGTGGAGTTTGGAAGATGGGGTAAATAAGCTGGAAAAAACTATTATTAAGGACGAAAGAATCCTCAACTTTAGTAAAGGTGTTCGCTCTGGCCTGTGGCAAGGTTTCGGTGACTCAATTCAAATTGTCACTTCATAAAAAATA
Source organism: Okeania sp. KiyG1 (assembly GCF_014132355.1). Taxonomy (GTDB): domain Bacteria; phylum Cyanobacteriota; class Cyanobacteriia; order Cyanobacteriales; family Microcoleaceae; genus Okeania. The sequence goes on along the minus strand of NZ_BLZO01000187.1, from coordinate 102,078 downwards.
TGGCAGCACAAAATAACTGGGAAAAGCAGATATTAGAGGAAATTTCCAATATTCACAAAGCAACAGTAATTAGTGGGAGTGTTGGTAGTGGAGAAATATTTGAGCAGGCCAATATTGATGCGTATCAATTTACACCAAACAAGGATTTGGACCAAATACAAAGGTATTATCTGATTGGCCCGGAATCATCCATTATTCAGCAGTCAAGCCTTTTAAAAGCTGGCCATGATATGTTAGGCGATCGCCTGGGATTCACAATAGATTTTGAGAAATGGTTTGAAGACTTTGAATATGAATTCCAAAAAAATCTGCCTTCTGCTAAAAAACCAGCAGCGAGTAAATTAAAACCTTGGGGGAAAGAAGTAGCTAACAGACCTAAAAAGTTAAACTTGCTTACTAAAGAGCAAGCTAGGGAAAGGGGATATATGGTGATTCGGTTCTGGAAAGACCGGACTGTTGAATCTGATTCAGAGATTTTAGCGGGTACTTATATAGAACTAAGGCAACAGTTGCTAGACAGAATGCGGGCAGTTGAAGCTATTAATAATACTATGCCTTACATTCCACCAGACCGCATTGCGCGACGGACTCAGCCAAGAGTATTTTTGCATTTCTTGGAAGATATGGCAGATGTAGAGCCTGGTTATTCTCCTGTTGCTGGAGAAATAAGCTTTAGATTAATGGATAAAACAGATGATCCAGAATCGTCTTTGCCAAAAATTACTAAAGCTGATTTGAACAATTTAGCTACTAAAATTAAATCTTTGTTTTGGAATAATGGTGGTTATATTTGGAAAAAAGGCAAATAAATGTACTCTTACCATGATTGGTCAAACGGTTATCAACTTCAATTATTGTGTCGAAATAAACCTGTAGCAAAAGAAATTGTAAGTAAAATTATTTCAATTCAAGGCCACACATATAAATCAAAATTTTTTAAAAATAATATACCAGAAGAGCCAGAAATAAATTACCCTACTATACCCAAGCAAATTACCAGAAAATTGGGTTTAAAGCCTCGCCCATAAGCGGGCGACTTTTTAGTAGTTGATTTTATTTCAAGAAATATGTTATCATATTGTTAGTTTAAGAGTCAAATTATGAAAGCTAGATTTAAGTATCGTATCTATCCCACACTGGGACAAAAATACCGAGAGCGCAAAGCTATTTGGTTGTGTCCGTGTGGTTTGGAATGATAGCCTAGCTTGTTGTCAAGAAAAGTATAGATCGGGAGAAAAGAAACCCAATAATTCTCAGCTACAAAAACAGTTTATCACTCAATCGAAAAATACTGAAGACAGAGAATGGTTATCAGAAGTTTCTGCTATACCATTACAGCAATCTTTGAATGATTTAAACCGTAGGGGCAAACGGCCGTTTGCCCCTACAAACTTTTTTAAATCGACAAAAGGTGAGAGAAAAGGTAGACCTATTAAACCTCCTAAATTCAAAACCAGGAAATCAAAACAAACTGCTAGGTTTACACTCGTGAGGATTTAAAATTGGTCAACATAAAGTCTATTTAGCAAAGATAGGAAAGCTGAAAATAGTATGGTCAAGAGAGTTACCTGCTGCTCCATCATCAGTAACAGTAATCAAAGACGTAGGGGCGAACGGCCGTTCGCCCCTACATAGATACTTCTTAAGTTTTGTAGTAGAAATACAACCAGAAATCTTACCTAAAACTGATAATTCAGTAGGTATAGATTTAGGTATTAAAACCTTTGCTACATTCAGTGACGGTACAAAGATTGATGCACCAAAACCACTAAAGAAACGAATTAAGAAGTTAAGAAAGGTAAAGTTTGTCATTATCTCATAAAACTAAAGGCTCTAAAAGGTATGAAAAAGCCAGGATTAGAGTAGCTAAATTCTATGCCACGCTGAAAGATACGCTTGACAGATTTTCTACATAAATTATCTACTGAAATAATTCGTGAAAACCAAACAGTTGTTTTAGAAGTATAACAACGTTTCTGGTATGGTGAAAAAGCGGTGCGACCCCGCGACGACGCCAGCTCGCTTGCGGAACGCGCACCAAGAGACCGTAAATTATCCAGAGCAATTTCTGATTTAGGCTGGAGAACATTCAGGACTTTTTTAGAAGGAAAAGCAGAAAAATATGGTCGCGATTTTAGAGTAATTAGTCGCCCTTGAACCTACCTCTCAAGTTTGCTCAAATTGTGGCTTTAAAGGTGGGAAGCTAGACCTGAAGGTGCGAGAATGGGAGTGTCTCAACTGTAGCAGCAAACACGACAGAGACGAGAATGCAGCAATCAATATATTAGTCGCGGGCGGGCAGTCCGAGACATTAAACGGACGTGGAGGCAAGCATAAGACTAGCGTCAAGGTAGCAGCAGCCTGTGTTAGCGGAGCTTTGCGCTAGCAAAACGTCAACCCACCGAAGAGCTACGGTTCAGTAGGAATCTCCGCGCCTGACCGCCGGAGAGGATGTCAATGTGTTAGGAAAACAAATTACAGAACCACGTCACAGACCTATAGCAGATGTAAAATTTCAATACGCCACAATTTTCCTGCATAAATGGCCACAATTAATAACTTTAATCAGTGATAAAGGGGAAATTTTACCTAACCTTGTAAATTTGTAAAAAAATGCTCAGATAGGTATACCTATCTAGCGTAAAACCCAGTAGTTTTTAAGCTAAAAATAAAAGATAACTAACCAACAAAAATATATGGCTAGATTATCAACAAAGCTTGTAAGACTAAAGCGACAAACAGCTATAGCTAAAAAAAGAGAAGAGTACAAAGACAATGCTTTAAAACAACAAATTGAGCAAGGAGCTACCACAGCTTATCAAGGTAAAGGCGATATGGTTACATATTATGTACCTTCCCTCACCGATCCAGAAGAACTTTATATAAAAGTATCTGTACCTGAAACGAGTCTTATACAAATTTTAGGCGGAGCAGAAGAAATTAACTTAACAAGCATTGGCGGAACGTTAAATTTACCAGCAAATAAAGCTTCTGCTCCTCAACGTGGTTTTTCTAACCATTATTGCAGCATTAAAGTCGAACACAAACGAGCTACTGCAGTAGCAAGGCTTACGCCTTGGGGAACTAGAGTAGTTGATTACAACAATGAAATAGCTGGTCAAAAGAGCCGTCAGCTTCCTATAGGTGGCGCTAATATGAAAGACATAAATTTGATTTGGAGAACAATAGATAGCGAAATTGTTTCCACCGCTAAACCATGTGCTGTTTACCTTTTGGGCGTAGATAACTCTGTTATTGATAGTAAAAATTTAGAAGCATGAAATTTAATTAAAAAAATGGGACAAATCAAAGACTCAATATATTTATCCGAAAAAATCGCTCAAGAAGAAAGAAAATTAAAAGCTTTAGTTGCTAGACGAGCAGACCCCAATAAACAAACTACTTATACTCCTCAAGGCGAAACTATAGATGTTTTGGTGCCGTCTTTTAAAGATCCAACAGAACTATATTACATAGTCCGAGACACAGTAGCATCTATTGAAAAAGTTTGCAAAACTATTGATGCAGCAGGATTGGCAAAAATTGGCTGTTTGCCTTATAACGCCGATATTAAAAATGCTGCAAAAGTTTCAAATAAATACGCCACAACCAAATATGCCAGAGTGCTAATTGTTCATGGTGTAGGCACTCCAACTAGACAAAAAACAGAATGGGGTACCAGTTGGATAAGAGATTACAGCGAAGAAAGTGACGGGCAATCCCACAGATTAATCCCTTTTGGGTTTAATCCATCTTTAACAGGAACTCCGAGCTTTGACGATGTTTACGATTGGTTTATTGCGCAATTCAGCCAAACCGCGCCCATTGGGCCTTTAGCTTCAGTTATGGGAACTAATGGCACAGCTAGTCTTATTTTAGGAAAAAATAGTGTTATGGCTTCAATTAAACGAAGTCAATGATTGACCAAACAATAGTTAATAGTGAAAATTGGGCTTTAAGTTTTATCAAAAATATGAAGCTGTTTATAAAACACCAAATCAATATTATCCTATTGACCCAATTATAATTCCTATTACCTTTCAAAATTCTGATATTGTAGTGCAACCTTTTAACCCCACTGTTCCTAGTTATTGGTGGTTGGGTGCGTATTTGGAAGTATTAATTAACATTCCTAATATTGACACTAATGTTATTGCCTACAACCAAAATCTCAAAATTAATAATAAAACTTTAATTCAATTACCTACTAAAGTTAGTTATTCTTTAAAGTTTATTGTTCCTACAAGAATGAGCGAAATAACTTTGTCTATCTGGGAATATATAGAGCCATAGTGAAATAGAATTATTTTTTTAACGAATAGAATTTAAGGAAAAATATTTGAATTGTATTTTTCCAAAGAATTAGCGTTATATAAAGTTATCAATAAAATTCAAAAAATGCCACCAGAAACAGTTGTCACTATTGGCATGATATCTACTTTTGCAGTTGTAATTGTTGGCAGTTGGGGAGTTTTTAGGTACATAGGAAAAATAGAGTATCAAATTAAGGAAAATGAGAGTAATTTAAAAATACAGAGAGTTTATTAAAAGAAAGGGATAAAAGGTTATTGAGAGAAATGAAGCGTCATCGTCTTTGTGTTAAAGATATTGAAAATTTTTTGTCAAAAACACTTGAATTCCAAATTCGACCTTCAATTGAGATGGAGGATGACGATTTTTGATTTTTACCGTAATTTACTTTGTCCAAAATGTGGCAGCAATAATATCCAGGAAGGTTGGATTAACTATTACTGCTTGGATTGCAAGCACATTTGGCCTCGGACAAGCAACGTGGGGATTCTTCACGAGCAAACTTAACAGCTTGAGAAAGTTTTTCTAACCTTTCCAACATTTCATTAACCCGACGTGCAGGCAAAGCACCTGAAAATTTTACCGTCCGCCAATATCCAATAGTCACATCTTCATAATATACCTCCACTTGTGCGGGATGATGTTCCGTTGCTTCAGCCTTAACGTGGTTACGGGGAGTTTTGAAAGTTCGCAAAGTTTGGACTGGTTCCGTTGCCCAACAGTCTGAAGATTCGTCAAATGTCCAAGTATCTGTCGCATCCAGAACAGGCAATTTCTTAATAAAAGACCTTGACATCCTCCCCGGCCTAAAGGCACGGGGATTCCTACCGAGCCTTAGCTCCTCGGTGGGTTGACGTCTCACAGGCTGCTGCTACTTTGGCAGTAGTCTGACGCTTGCCTCCACGTCCGTTTAGAGTTTCCGAGTGCCCCCCGGCAACTAATAACACTATAGCATATATTCAATTCACTTAACATAAAATAAAAAGTCGCCCTACAAGGGCGAGGCTTTAAACCCAATTTTTCGGTAAGTCTGCAAACTGCTTTTCTAGGAAAAGTAGATAACTAACCGGAGCTTGAGTCAACAATGTTTGACCATCCACCACCACATCAGCTCGGGCGGTACAGTTTGTCCAATCTTTTGTTGCCGTCACATCAAACAACTTAGTTAATACCTCGGAGGTTTTACGGATAATCTCTTCTGCTTTAACTTCCACCCTTTTCGACTCTGGTGGGAGTTGTTCTCCCTCCTCATCCTTGGGGCGATAGGTTCGAGAAATGCCGGAAAGTAAAGCAGGTTTCTGCAAAGCTTTTTGAGCTTCTGCTAGTTCCTGCACTGACCGACTTTTGATTCCTTTTTCAATCGCAATAATTTGATTTAGTCGTGCCATCTGAGTCCTTATATTTTGTATTACTTGTATTATATTGTAATTTATGACAACTGTCTATAGCAATTCCCATATTGGTATAAGAGAAAAAGGTTGAAAAATAGTCCCCATCTCCCCATCTCTTTTTCAATAAATCTCAAATGGGTTCTATAAAACTCAGACAACACCAGATTTTTCCCTTTTCTCTTTTCCTACTTCCTTTCCTTTCTTCCCTCTTCCTTCTTCCTTCTTCCTTCTTCCCTCTTCCTTCTTCCTTCTTCCTTCTTCTATGAGCTAAAATAGATTTTGTAGAGTTCAAGTCAAGCAATGAGTTTAGAAAAAGATTTATTCAAGCAGTATTTAAGACCTATTAAAGAAAAAGATTTATTGAAAACTTTGAAAAAAACTGCAAAAAAGCTTCTAAGATGAATATTTCTGTAGTCAAAAAATCAGATGACTATCGTTTAAATAAAAAGCAGAAAAGAAGATAACTTTATCTAATTTAAAATCGGCAAAGTGGCTGAAATCGCTAATAATCATAAAATAAATTTACTTTTTTTAAGTTTGACAACAACTGCTAATTTTTATTGGTTTTCATTCTCTAAAAGTAGGTAAGTTAAACAATTAATTATTAATTATTAATAATTAATTATTATTAATTACCTCTCCTTTAAAAGAAGAGGATTGACTCAAAGGAAAATTTTTTCTTGTTTCTCCTTGAAAGAAGAGGCTTTAAATCTTAATTATTCGGTAACAGGGAATAGGGAATAGGGAATAGGGAATAGGGAATAGGGAACAGGAAATAGGGAACAGGGAAAATTTTATCAGATAAAACATTTTTACCACGGGCTAATTAATGAGACTTGATATTACAAACTGATATTAAAAAAGCATTTGCCATGACTATATTTGACATAGAAAAATAAAGCTTAAAACTTGGAAAATACTAGATTTTTTCCTCTTCCACTCTAATACTTTTTCTTTTTCCTTTTCCCTTCTACCTTTTCCTCTTACCGAATTATTAATTATTAATTACTAATAATTAAATAATTCTGGTTTAAAGCCTCCCTTTTAAGGGGAAAAAGCGGTTGAGGGATGGCGAGGTCCCCTCGCCATATCCAATCAACCAAGAGAAGAAATAATATTTCCTTATATTCAATTCCGTAGCGGTTTTAACCAGAGGTAATTATCAATTATCCATTATCAATTATCAATTAATGAACTTCTTCCCTCTTCCCTCTTCCTTCTTTCTTCTCAATCATGAGCAATAATCCTAATCAAATTTATTTCGATACTGATTTAGCTAATAAATTAATATTAGAAACTGAAGACGTTAAACAATTGCTGTTAGCAAATAACATCGCGACATTATCTGCAGCAATAAAAGGGCAAAAAATTAGCCTAGATTTAATAATTAAGGCATTACAAGATAATTCACAAGAAATACAATGGAGAGCTTATGCTATTTTGCAGGAAATAGAAGAACCTCAAGTTATACAGGCATTATCAGAATATCAATGGGAAGTAGCTAGACTTTTAGAATTATATATAAATGGTAATAGAAAATTTATTAGGGCTAATCTCTGTAATGCTGAATTAACAGATGTTGATTTGAGTCGGATTAATTTAAGTTCAGCTAACCTCAAAAATTCTAACTTGAGAAATACAAATTTCAGTCATGCTAATTTGCAAAATGCTAATCTAACAGATGCTTATTTGAGTTGTTGTAATTTCAGTCATGCTTGTTTGAAAGGGGTTGATTTTACTCATGCTTTTATGTGGGGAGCTAATCTCAGTAATGTTGACTTAAATGGAATGTATTTAGTAAATATAAACTTCAGTCATGTTAATTTACAAAATGTCAACTTAAGTCAGGCTAATTTAAGTTATGCCAACCTGAAAGGTGCTAATTGTTATCATGCAAATTTGAGGAATATTATTCTCAAAAATGCTAATCTAAGTAACATTAATTTGAACAGGGTAAATTTAGAGGAAGCTGACCTGAGAGATACTAATTTAAGCGGAGCTAATCTTCAAGAAGCTGACCTGAAAAACGCTAATTTGAAATATGCAGAATTATGGGATGCTAATTTGAGTAGAGCTAATTTTTTTGGTGCTGACTTGAGTAATGCTAATTTAGAATCTGCAAATCTTCAGGATGCTAATTTAGAAAATACTAATCTTGAGAATACTAATCTGGAAAATGCTAATTTAGAGGGTTGTAAATTACCTTAGATGGGAGATGGGGAGATGGGGAGATGGGTGCATTACGCTTTGCTAAGGCACCGTTTATTATCTGCTGATTGTTAGTCTCAAAAAAGTAGTAGATCGACACAACTAAAACGGTGCGTTACAACGGATTGTTAAATCTCTTTCATAGTCTGAATTTAAGCTGTCTAAAGCACCCTACAATTTTCTTAACCTCCAGAAAGCAGAATCCCACCCAAAGCTAGGGCGGGATTTTTAGTAACTCTACACTTAAGCAACCTCCCAATGTTGGTCAGTCAGGAGTTCATCCCGCCACCAGTCCATACCTAAGAAGGAGGTTGTTTATAGCGTTTTTCAGATAGATGAGATACAGCTAACTGTAGACAAGCAAACGGTTACAGCTATTCTTGGCAACCATTTACTGGCAGAACTCTTCGATTATCTCAAGACATTCAGCTTTGATATCGGGTTCTTCATCCGGATTCTGTGCATTCAAGATACCCCAGTTCTCTTGACGATAAGCCACCTCATTTCCATTTGGGTCATCGAAGAAAGCTAGACATACGCCCTTGCCAGCGTATTCGCTTGACTTGATAGGGACACCAAAGGCATTAAGGTTTTCACAAGCAGAAGCGATATCAGGCACAATCACTGTTGGAACGACCTTCTTTTTAGTTTCTCCGAACTTGTTATTGAGACCTATGCTTGCTTGTGCTTTAGGGTCCACAGAATTGTAGAACTCGGCCCAATAGGGGGGATCGTCAAAATTTAAAATGCATGTCATCCCCAGAACGTCCCCATAAAATTCCTTGCTCGCCTCAAAATCTGCTACGTTGACCCTGGTCACTACCCCAGAGATGCGAGGTCCATAGGGCAGGTATTGACAATCATAGGCTGCAGCTGGGGAGGTTGTCCCGGGAATGCTTAAGAAAGCAACTGATATCGCTAAAGCGATCGCCAGAGTTTGAAAGAACTTAATTGCGGTTTTCATTGAATTTCCTGTATATACAAGGGTTGATAATCCCACTAACACCTCATGGACAATAGTCGGATTCCCATCGGCTCGAAGGCAGGAACGGGTAACGAACTGTTAACCTGCAACCCACGGTCGAAGCTGTGGCTTGAGGAACGTGACCCGAGGCCATATCAGGTATTGAGCATTGCGAGACTCAGAACTGACAGGGACTATGCTTCACGAATCCAACTTTTGGCCCAGAGGGGCGGGTCTGTGTCATCATCGGAAGTTAAGCAAAAATCACTTCCTAATATATAGGACGTTTCAAGATTATATTTTATGACTTTATGACAAAAAATTTTTTTGACTTACGCGAGCAGGGGGACGGGTTCATGAATAATTTGTAACACCATTAACTTAACGCCGAACCCGCCCCTACTATTGCCACATTTTAGGTGTGTCACGCTACTACTGTGTGATTCACTTGCTTCTGACTTCTTATTTTTGACTTTTGACTTCTGACTTCTGACTTCGCTAACTCAGTGTATTTGTTGTCATATAATGACTTACGATTAAAATTTTTCCATATTACAGGGAGACTTAAGTCTTGGGTATAGAACTGCGCAGCTATGTATACATAGATAATTTGCAACCTCAACACGCCGCTTATATCGGTACAGTGGCCCTTGGCTTCTTGCCCCTACCTGGGGATACCTCTCTGTGGGTGGAGATTTCGCCAGGTATTGAAATTAACCGGATTACTGATGTGGCCCTCAAGTCTAATTCTGTTCGGCCTGGGGTACAGTTTGTGGAACGACTTTATGGTTTGCTAGAAATTCATTCCAGTCGTCAGGGAGATACGAAAGCTGCTGGAAAGGCTATTTTACAAGCTTTGGGGGTGGCGGAACGCGATCGCCTCAAACCTCGCATTGTCTCTAGTCAGGTGATCCGGAATATTGATTCTCACCAAGCACAATTGATTAATCGTAATCGTCGAGGCCAAATGCTTTTGGGTGGACAAACTCTCTATGTATTGGAAGTACAACCTGCTGCTTATGCTGCTTTAGCTGCTAATGAAGCGGAGAAAGCTGCTTTAATTAATATTTTGCAAATTCAAGCTGTGGGTAGTTTTGGTCGGCTTTATTTGGGAGGGGAAGAACGAGATATTTTGGCAGGTTCTCGAGCAGCTTTGGAGGCCATGCAAAATGTTTCTGGTCGGGAACATTCTCAGCAAGCTCAAGAATAAAAGAAGGAAGAAGGAAGAAGGAAGAGGAAGAAGGCGTTTAGTTATCTAGAGAGAAGGAAAAATCTGACGTTATCTGACCCCTATAAAATCTAGTTTTATGTACATAATGAAACATTTAGTTACCGAAAAATTCAGGTATAAAGCCTCTCCATTCATGGAGAAAAAAAGTGGTCGATCTTCGGAGCTTCCCGTAGGGTGGGATGGATGGGTTTCCTAACCATATCCAATCGACCAAGAGAAGAAAAAAAATCTTTTGATCCAATCCTCTTATTGATCAGAAGAGGTAATTATAAATTCTTAATTCTTAATTCTAAATTCTTGAATCTGTCTAGTCAAGTGTTTCTCGGAGTCATAAGGTAAACTTGTTGTTCTTCATTTTCTGTTCCCTACAAATATTGAGAATTGCTATATGATAATTATGCATGGGTACTTAGAAATTTGTACATAACCAATTTTGTTAAAACTTGTTCCTTAGAAAGAAATTGCTATAAATTTAACAATGTCAGAAAAACTTAAATTAATGGTTGTTGATGATGAACCTAATAATTTGGATTTACTTTATCGGACTTTTAGACGTGAATTTAAAGTTATTAAGGCAGAAAGTGCTACTTTAGCTATGGAAATTCTCGACACTGAAGGGGAAATGGCTATTATTATTTCTGACCAAAGTATGCCAGATATGACTGGTATTCAATTTCTGAGAAAAACAAGAGAGAGTTTTCCTGATACTGTTCGTATTTTGTTAAGTGGTTATGCTGAAGAACAAATAAATTGTGGTGTTGATGAGGTAAAAGAGGCTGATATTTTTAAATGTGTAACTAAACCTTGTTCTCTTCCAGAACTTAAAAGTGTTATTCAAGAATCTGTGGAATTATATAACACGAATAAAGGTTTATAAGAAAGAATAAAATATCTGAAGTGTATCAAAAAATATAGCAATTATATTATGAATGTCTAGAACTTATGATAGTTTTTAATTTTATGGATAGACTGTTTCAGCCGACTTTGGTAGTAAGTATAAATTCTGCCTCAATTACTAAAGCTTTTATCTAAAACTAAAAGCAATAGCTGAACGCTGTTTGCGTAGCATCCCGCAGGGAAGCGCTGACGGCTTTTTGCGCAGCATTCCGGAGGAAATGCTTACCAAATAATTACTAAAAACATTACCGAATAATTAATAATTAATAATTAATAATTAATAATTAAATAATTCGCGCCTTGAAGCCTTCCCTTTTAAGGGAAAAAAGCGGTCGAGGGATGGCGAGGTCCCCTCGCCATATCCAATCGACCAAGACAGCGGTCGTTAGCGCAGCTTCCCGTAGGGTGGGATGGCGTTTGCTAACGCACAACTACTAGACTGACACAACTTAAATAGTGCATTAGATGGGGAGATGGGGGATGGGGGGATGGGGAGATTGGGAGATAAAGACACCTAGAAACAAAATCTATTGCACAGTTTTAGCTGTGTCGGTCCACTACTAGACTGACACACCTTAAATGGTGCATTAGATGGGGAGATGGGGAGATGGGGGATGGGGGATGGGGAGATTGGGAGATAAAGACACCTAGAAACAAAAATCTATTGCACCATTTTAGCTGTGTCGGTCCACTAGAAACAAAAATCTATTGCACCATTTTAGCTGTGTCGGTCCACTACGTTAACGCGTAGCGTCCCGGAGGGAAGGGTCTCCTCGCCATATCCAATCGACCAAGAGAAGAAATAATATTTCCTTATATTCAATTCCGTAGCGGTTTTAACCAGAGGTAATTATCAATTATCCATTATCAGTTATCAATTAATGAATAACCATGACCTATTACTTAATAACTGAAGTCCTCAATAAATCTAATATTTTTTGTCAGTGAATACCGATTTTAAGAGAGGAACAATAAACGGAAAAATAGGTAATTAAAATATTCTCAAAATACTGATAACTGATAGGGCTATTTCAATCTAAAACTGTGCCATTTTATGTATTGAGGAAGCCACCTTATTTCAAGCTTTAGGAAATTTATCTTTTGCTGTCTAAAAATAAATAAATTTATTGCCAAAATCTAGAATGAAATGACTCTGGATCACTGATGACTGATAACTGATAACTGAAATGACCTACTCCCTAAAACAAAGGAATTTTGTATCTCACGCTTTTTGGGAATTGCAATAACTGAATTGATGTATAAAATATAATTAAAAATTGTTAAGCTTAAACATTATCTATAGCAGTCGAAGGAAAGGGCGCGGACATATCAAAAGCTTAAAACTCAGACAACGGAAGATTTTTCCTTCTTCCCTCTTCCTTCTTCCTTCTTCCTTCTTCCTTCTTCCTTCTGCTATAAGAGCCAATATTAATGATTTGGCCATGAAAAACATAACTTGCTCTTAACCTAAACTTGGAGACTAATTATAAATGCTGAGATTAGAACATATAAGTAAAATTTATCCTACAGGTGTTGTTCTTAAAGATGTTAACTGGGAGGTTAAACCAGGCGATCGCATTGGGTTAGTGGGTGTAAATGGGGCAGGAAAATCTACTCAATTAAAAATTATTACTGGGGAAATAGAACCTTCTTCTGGAGAAATTATTCGTCCTGCTAGTTTAGAAATTGCTTACTTAAATCAAGAGTTTGAAGTAGACCCTAACCGTACTGTGAGAGAAGAATTTTGGAGGGTATTTAAAGAGGTAAATGAAATCCATGAATCTATACAAAAAGTACAGCAAGAAATGGAAACTGCTACTCCAGAAGAGTTGGATGAATTGATACATAAATTAGACCGTTTACAACGACAATTTGAAGGTTTAAATGGTTATGGACTAGATGCAGAAATTGAGAAAATATTGCCCGAAATGGGATTTGAACCGGAAGATGGCGATCGCTTGGTTAGTGCTTTTAGTGGTGGTTGGCAAATGCGTATGAGTTTGGGTAAAATTCTCTTACAAAATCCAGATATATTATTATTGGACGAACCTACGAACCACTTAGATTTAGAAACAATTGAATGGTTGGAGGATTATTTGAAAAAATTAACTACTCCCATGGTGATAGTTTCCCATGACCGGGAATTTCTTGACCGTCTTTCGACTCAAATTGTGGAGACAGAACGAGGTGTTTCTAATACTTATTTGGGTAATTATTCGGCTTATTTACAACAAAAGTTAGAAAATCAAGCGGCACAACTGAGTACTTATGAACGACAACAAAAAGAAATAGAAAAACAACAAGCTTTTGTGGAACGTTTTCGCGCTAGTGCTACTCGGAGTACCCAGGCAAAAAGTAGAGAAAAACAATTAGAAAAAGTAGAACTTGTAGAAGCGCCCGTAGCAGGATTAAGAAGTTTAAGTTTCCGTTTTCCTCCAGCACCCCGTAGTGGTAGAGAGGTAGTAACAATTAAAGACTTAGTTCATACTTATGGGGATAAAATTTTATTTTTAGGAGCAAATTTAGAGATAGAAAGAGGCGACCGGATTGCTTTTTTGGGGCCGAATGGTTGTGGAAAATCTACTATTTTACGGATGATTATGGGAATGGAAGAACCCACAGAAGGAACTGTGAAATTAGGTAATCATAATGTTATTCCTAGTTATTTTGAGCAAAATCAAGCAGAAGCTTTAGACCTGAAAAAAAATGTGATGGAAACTATCCATGATGAAGTGCCGGAATGGAAAAATGAAGAGGTAAGAACTTTACTTGGTAATTTCTTATTTAGTGGTGAGACGGTATTTAAAAAAGTAGCTGCTTTAAGTGGTGGTGAAAAGGCACGTTTAGCTTTAGCAAAAATGTTACTTAAACCAGGTAATTTTATGTTACTTGATGAGCCAACAAATCATTTGGATATTCCAGCAAAGGAAATGTTGGAAGAAGCTTTGAAAAATTATGATGGAACTGTAGTTATTGTTTCTCACGACCGTTATTTTATTTCTCAGGTAGCAAATAAAATTGTGGAAATTCGTGATGGTGATTTTCAAGTTTATTTAGGAGATTATCATTATTATTTAGATAAGATTGAGGAGGAAAAAGAGGCAGAAAGAGTGGCAAAGATTATGGCTGAAAAAGCTGCTAAGAAAGCTGAGAAAGCTGCTAAGAAGAAACAGAAAGATCAGGAGAAAGCGGCGGCTAAACGTAAGTAACAGAAGTAGGGGCGGGTTCCACGTCAAGTTAACGGTGTCACCCATGGCTGAGTAAACCCGCCCCCGCTCCTAAACGTAAGTAAAAGGAGTCCAGTAGGTTGGGTTAAACGGCAGTGTTAGCGGAGCTTCCCGGAGGGAAACCCAACACAACCTTACTATTGTTGGGTACTGAAATTTGCCCCCCGAGCAAGCCAAGTTTGGGGGGAACAAGAGTCAATTTGCTTCAAAACTAAAGTCTTCTTCCACCTATCTTTTTATTTCTTCCTTCTTACTTCTTCCCTATCCCTTTTTCCTTCTTTTTTAACACTGAAATTTGCCCCCCTAGCCCCCCAAGTTTGGGGGGAACAAAAGCCAATTTGCTTGCTCTAGTCCCCCAAAATTGGGGGATTTAGGGGGCGAGTGATATAGCACTAGAAAACTAAAGTCTTCTTCCCTCTTTCTTCTTCCTTCTTACTTCTTACTTCTCTCTTTTTCCTTCTTTTTTAACCCTGAAATTTGCCCCCCGAGCAAGCCAAGTTTGGGGGGAACAAGAGTCAATTTGCTTGCTCTAGTCCCCCAATTTTGGGGGATTTAGGGGGCGAGTGATGTAGCACTAGACTAGAAAACTAAAGTCTTCTTCCCTCTCTCTTTTTCCTTCTTCCTTCTTCCTTCTTTCTTCTTCCTTCTTTATTTAACTATGTCTATTATTATTCCCTTTGAAAATATAATTTTGTTGACCTACCTCACAATATCTATGGGTTGGAAACAACCTATTGTGAGACTATCAAATTATCAAATTAATCCAGTAACAAGTCAGTTATTGACACAAAATTCTCAACCAGTCGCGGCAGAATTAACGGAGATTTTACCGAAAATTAAACAAGAAACTAAGGTGCCAATTTTACTTCCGAGTGAATTATTAATTACAGGCACAGATAATCAAATTTATGTTGATGGGAAAGGCACAAATAATGGTTATGAAATAACTTTGGCTTTTGAAAAAGATTGTAGTGCTAATGCTTGCTCCATTGGTTATATGAGTGGAGAAAAAGGAGGCAAACCTTTAGATGATGAATTTAGTCGAGAATTGAGTTTAGTACAAGACATTAAAGGATATTTTAGACCTTTAACTTGTGGAGCATCTTGTGCGCCTCCAATTATTGGGTGGGAATATCAAGGAGTATTCTATCGTATATCTTTAAAAGGAGTTGGTCAAAGTCCAGAAATTGAGGGGGAGACTTTGAAAAAAATGGCTAATTCTGCCATTGAAGCAGGAGCGAGGTAATTTCAGTTATCAGTAGTAGGGGCGGGTTCCGCGTCAAGTTAATGGTGTCACCCACGACTGGGTAAACCCGCCCCCACCCCAATAATCTGCGGGTTCCGCGTCAAGTTAATGGTGTCACCCACGACTGAGTAAACCCGCCCCCACCCCAATAATCTAATCCATAAAATTAGCTGTGTCAGTCCAGTAGGTTGGGTTAAGCGGCAGCGCAACCCAACAAAAGCGAAAAATCTGACCTGGACTAATTCTCTAATTGCTGTAATTTCTTTTTTGCCCACTCCCGCAGTTGTTCGTCTGGGTCATTTTCTGCTCTGTCTTGTAATAGCGGGAGGGTTTGCGGATTGTCTGGGTAATGTTTGACTATTGCTTCTAGTGCTGTTTGTCGAGGGTTGTCTTGAAAGTCATTTTCACGTTGAAAGGAGTCATTGAGGGCGGTGTGATAAAACAACTCAAAAATTCCCGACTCATTTTTCCAACCACTAGCAATTTGTTGCAGTGCTTCACGTCGCACATCCGAATTATCATCAAACTCTACCCACTGCTTGAGTAATTCTAAAATTCCCGGTTCATCTTTCCAACCACTAGCAATTTGTCGCAGTGCTTCACGTCGCACATCCGAATTATCATCAAACTCTACCCACTGCTTGAGTAATTCTAAAGTTCCCGGTTCATCTTTCCAACCACTAGCAATTTGTCGCAGTGCTTCAACTCGCACATCCAAATCATCATCAGACTCTACCCTTTGTTTGAGTAATTCTAAAATTCCCGGTTCATGTTTAGTAGCTATTTGTCTTAGTGCTTCAAGTCGCACATACCAATTTTCATCGGACACTACCCTTTGTTTGAGTAATTCTAAAATTCCCGGTTTATCTTTCCAAACAGTAGCAATTTGTCGCACTACTTCAAGTCGCACATCCGAATTATCATCAAACTCTACCCATTGTTTGAGTAATTCTAAAATTCCCGGTTCATCTTTCCAAACAGTAGCAATTTGTCGCACTACTTCACGTCGCACATCCCAATTTTCATCAGACACTACCCATTGTTTGAGTAATTCTAAAATTCTCGGTTCATCTTTCCAAACAGTAGCAATTTGTCGCAGTGCTTCAAGTCGCACATCCCAATTTTCATCAGACACTACCCTTTGTTTGAGTAATTCTAAAATTCCCGGTTCATCTTTCCAACCACTAGCTATTTGTTGCACTGCTTCACGTCGTACATTCCAATTTTCATCAGACACTACCCTTTGTTTGAGTAATTCTAAAATTCCCGGTTCATCTTTCCAACCACTAGCAATTTGTCGCAGTGCTTCAAGTCGCACATCCCAATTTTCATCAGACACTAACCATTGTTTGAGTAATTCTAAAATCCCTGGTTCATGTTTCCAACCACTAGTAATTTGTCGCAGTGCTTCACGTCGCACATCCCAATTTTCATCAGACACTACCCTTTGTTTAAGTAATTCTAAAATTCCCAGTTCATGTTTCCAACCACTAGCAATTTGTCGCAGTGCTTCAAGTCGCACATCCCAATTTTCATCAGACATTAACCATTGTTTAAGGCAAGTATAGGTTAAAGAGTCATCCCTCCAGGTTGCAGCTACCACTTCCACAGCTTGAGTACGAATTTCACGAACTAAGGCTGCATTTTTCTGATAAATTTCTTGAGAGTAACTGTCATAAGGTTCGTAAGAATAATCAAGATCATACCCAGTCAAATTTTTTAACTCATTTAATAACCGATTTCCCACATCACCAATACTCTGACGACTCCTAACTTCAAACAAACACTTGCCAGCTAAAAATAAATTCAGAAACTTTTCCTCTTCCCCGTCTTGCTCCATCAAATAACTAATAATTTCTCCCACAAACTTAGCATCAATCATCCCCGCAACTAACCGCAAAACCTCATGCCATTTTTCATCCTGCCAATGCTTATCAAAAACATCATTGATCAACCTATCCATTGAAATAGTTTGTGTTTCCTTAAACTGCCAAACAAAACTCCAAGCACAGAAATATTCCAAAAAAGTTCGATGCACAAAAGCATAATATTCAGCGCCAACAAAACATAAAATAAAATTCCGACTCCGCAACTGTTCCATCAACACCTTAGCCCAAATTTTTGCATTATTAATATCTACACTTTTGAGATAATCTTTAATAATCCTTTCTAAATCATTTTCAGAAATCAAATTACCAGCTAAACCTGCAATATTTCCCTGCATAAAATGAGCAACTCGACGCAAAATTGCCTGTTTATCTTTATAGTCAATAGTTATCGGGTCAATCTTTGCATCAACTAATGCTCTTTCTATATCCCATTGATGTAATAAAACCCGCGAAGCTTGATTATAAAGTTCGGCTCTATCTCTCGGCAATTCTTGATTTCGATTCAGAATAGCCATCATAGTTAATAAAAGGGGATTTCCTGCCAATTCCTTGATAGCTGGATAATCCTGAATTGCTCGTTTTAACCTTTCCCTTTTTCTATCTTTTTCCGCCTCATCCAGATAAGTCCAATTATGCCAACGTTGAATAAAATCCTCAATTTGTTCGGCTTCCAAATCTTGCAAAATAAAATGACTAAATTCAGCATCCCGGAGTTTTTGTGGTTTATAACCAATGACCCGCGAAGTGACAATAATTTGGACATTTTTATAGTCATTAGTAAATCGATTAATATCAGTTATTACCTCCTCTCGTTTAGCAGGATTAAAAACTTCATCTAATCCATCAAACATCACAATAGCATCGCCATTTTGTAACTTTGTATGGAGTTCCTGTTGAGGTAATTGACAAGTTATGCCGCTACCTTTTTCCAGAAAATCCAGAAAATTTTGGCATTTATTAGCATCATGGTTCCTAGCATAAGTCCGTAGTTCAATTAATATAGGAATTGGCTGTAAAGGCAAATCTTTCCGAGGTAATTCTGCCCATTGTAGAGCAATATATTGTAATAGAGTAGACTTACCAGAACCAGGGTCTCCCAAAATCACTAAATATTGATAATTTCTATCTTCAACTAACTCTAAAACCGAACGAATAGGTCGGTCTAAATATCTCCGACGGAGACCTTCCAATTGTTCTTGAGAAAAATCCTCCCCAAACTGTCCAGTCTCCTTTAATCGCTGCCGATATTCTTTAGGAATTTCATGTACTTGAGGCAGAAACTCCTGAGATTCCCGGACATTTTGAGGAATAAACATTCGCCATAATTTCAATTGATTATAGGCATAACCACTGGTATCTAAACTTTCTAATTTCAGATTGCCATATTGTTCTCGGATTCCCTCCTGATATTTTTCGAGGTCAAATTCTGGTCTAATTTCAGTGTTTTGATTTGCCAATTTATCCAGATTTTTTGAGTCTAATATTTCCCGTAATTCATCCGACTCTCGAATAATCTTTTTCACCCTTCTCTGATATTGCTTGGCAACTAATTCCCAGTCAAAATCATCTGGTAAAGGTCGATTAATTTTATCCCAGGTAGTAGCTAGTTTATTAGTATCTAAAATTTTGACATTATTATCAAATGCACTACCTAAAATTGCTAAAACTGATTGATTTTTAATGAACTTTTCTAAGGGTTCAATATACTGTTCTAATTGATTTTCATCTAATCCAACATCTTCTAATTCTTGCTTGACCAATTGCAAAAATTCTTTGATTGCTTCTATAGTTGCTTTTTCTAAAAGTTTTGTATTTATCAGGCTACCATTAAGGTCAGAAATAAGTAGCTTAAAAAAATATTTGACGTAGTCTTCAGCCGCACGTTTAGCTACTTCTCTGATAACTTCGCTAAGAAAAAATCCCACCCCTTGAGTAGCTCCCCAGGTGATTAGCCATTTCATCATATTATTTAAGCTCTTGACATTTCATGCACTAAAAATTAGCTAATTCTTCCTTTGCTTTCTCTTGCACATTCAAATCATTGTGAGATGTTGCAAGCTCCTCAAGCCATGTCTTAGTTGAAGGGTTATCCCTCCAAGTTGCTGCTACAATTGCTACAGCTTGAGTACGAATTTCACTATCATAATCAATATTATAACTTGTCAAATCTTTTAACTTATTCAATAGCTCGGAAGCTATCTTAGAAATAGGCTGAGGGTGCGTTACTTCAAACAAACAATTACCCGCCAAAAATAAATTCATAAATCTTTCCTCTTTTCCATCTTGTTCCATCAAATAATTAATAATTTCTCCCACAAACTTAGCATCAATCATTCCTGCAATTAATCGCAAAATCTCATGCCATTTTTCATCCCGCCAATGATTCCCAAAAACATCATCTTTCAATTCATCTATTGAAGTCTCCCGTGTTTCCTTAAACTGCCAAACAAAACTCCAAGCACAGAAAAATTCCAAAAAAGTCCGATGCACAAAAGCATAATATTTTGCACCGACAAAACACAAAATAAAATTCCGATTCCGTAATTCTTTGACCAGCGCTCTAGCTATAATTCTTGCATTCTTAATATCTATACTTTCTAGATATTCCTTGATAATTCTTTCTACATCATCCTCATTGATTAAATTACCAGCAAAACCTTCTTTATTTCTCTGCATAAAATCAGCCATCCGGCGCAATATTTCCTGCTTATCTTTAACTTGTATATAGTCAAGATCGATTAATTCAATATTTGCTCTACGAAGTGCCCTTTCCACATCCCACTTTAACAAAAGTTCTGAAGAATTAGTATATAGGTTGGCTTTATCTTTTGGCAGTTCTTGATTACGATTCATAATAGCCATCATAGTTAGTAATAGAGGATTTCCAGCTATTTCTTTAATAGCTGAAGAACCCTTAATTGCTTGTACTAAGCGCTCTTTTCTCCACTCCTTTTCTTCATCATTGTTATAAGTAAGTTCATGCCAACGCTCAATAAAATCCTCAATTTGCTTTTCATCCAAATCTTGCAACATAAAATGATAAAATTCAGCATCTCGGAGTCTTTGTGGTTTATAACCAATCACTCGCGAAGTAACAATAACTCGCACATCTTTATAGTCATTAGTAAATCGATGAATATCAGTAATTACATCTTCTCGTTTACCAGGATCGAAAACTTCATCTAACCCATCAAACATCACAAATGCATCACCATTTTGTAATTTTGCATGAAGTTCCTGTTGAGGAAGGCGACAAATAACTCCATTACCTTGTTCTAGAAAATCTAGAAAATTTTTACACTTATTATCATTATAGTTACTAATATAAATTCGCAGTTCAATTAATATAGGAATTGGATGAGAAGACAAATCCTTCGGTAATAATTTTGTCCACTGAAGAGCTATATATTGTAATAAAGTAGACTTACCAGAACCAGGGTCGCCCAAAATTACTAAATACTTATAGTTGTTGTCTTCTACTAATTCTAAAACCGAGCGAGTCTGCTGCTCAAAATATTTGCGCCGGAGACTCTCCAACTGTTCTTGAGAAAGTTCTGTTTCTAATTGTCCAGTCTCTTTTAATCGCTGCTGATACTCTTTCGGAATTTCATGAACTTGAGGCAGAAATTCTTGAGTCTCCCGTACTTTTTGAGGAATAAACATTCGCCATAATTTGACATTATAGGCATAACCTTTAGTATCTAAACTGTCTAGTCTGAGATTGCCATATCTTTCTCGAATTCCCTCTTGATGTTTTTTTAAGTCAAATTCTGGTTTGATTTCAATTTGACTTGTCAGTTTATCTAGATTTTCTGAATCTAATATTTTCCGTAATTCATCCGACTCTCCGATAATCTTTTTCACCTTTCTTTTATATTTCTTAGCAACTACTTCCCAGTCAAAATCATCTGGTAAAGATGGGTTAATTTGATTCCCAATAGTAGCTAATTTATTAGTATTTATAATTTTTACATTATTATCAAAAGCACTGCCCAGAATTTCTAAAACTGACTTATTTTTAAGAAACTTTTCTAAGGGTTTAATATACTGCTCTAATTGACTTTCATCCAGTCCAACATCTTTTAATTCTTCCTCTAGTAATTCTAAAAATTTTTTAATTGCTTCTGCTGTAGCTTTTTGTAAAGGTTCTTTCTTTGTTATGCGACCAATACTATCAGAAAGACATTGCTTAAAAAAATCTTTAACGTAATCTTCAGCAGCACCTTTTGCTAATTCTCCAATAACTTCCTTAGCAATAAACCCAACTGCTTGAGTAGCTCCCCAAGCCATTAACCATTCAATCATAATTATTTAATATCTTATATTTTAGTTATTTTTCATTATTAGGACTTACGGAAATTGATCAAGATTTAGGGGCGAATGGCATTCGCCCTTGCTATATTTAGAGTCCCTGCGTAAGTCCTATTTCATTATAAAAAAATTAGGAAGAATTTATAGCAGTATAATGAGGGCTAAAGCCCAACTACGAGCCTAATTATAACTTTTCTACCTAACATAATCAGGACTTACGCAGTCTATCTATTATATAGGTAGGGAGGGCGAATGCCATTCGCCCCTACATAATCATTTTCTCTACTGCTTCCGCAGTTGCAGGAGCTAATAACACCCCATTCCGATAGTGACCTGTTGCCAACAACACATTTTTAAACCCCTCCAAATAACCCACTGCAGGAGCTGCTTGACCTTCTGGACGCGGCCGCAAACCAGACCATTTTCTTAACACCGTTGCATCTGCTAAACTCGGGCAAAAACTAATAGCTCTCTCCATCACCGTATCCAATCTACTAGAGTCCGCTACCACCTCACCCACATCATCAGGAAATTCTACTGTTGCTCCCACCCAATACTCATTTTCCCCCACTGGTACAATATGCACATCATCCCCAGTTATCACTGGCTGAAAATCTAGATTTCCCAGAGGCGATCGTCCTTGCAAATGTAGAGCTTGACCCAACACGGGAACAATAGTAAATCTATGTTCAAAATTTGATTTACGCTTCAGTTGTAGAGACCTCAACTTACCATCTTTTATTCCTTCCAAACATGGCAACGACCCCAACCCCGCTGCCACAACTAACCAGTCTATATCCGCCAAAACAGGAGCTTTTTTAGTTGAGTCTAGACTTTTTGTCCGTATTTGCTGACAACGATATTCATTCTTTGGTAGCGCTATAGTATTATATTCCGCAACGGTTACTCCAAAATGAAAATTTACCCCATTTTGTTGAGCCGCTTCCACCAAAGCTAAAGTAAGCTCCACCGGGTTAATTTGCCAATCTTGAGGAGAATAAATAGCCGCTGTAACTTCAGATGTCTCGATCTGAGGAGAGCGATCGCGCAGTTGAGCAATATCCCACATTTCTAATGGTAAACCGTCTGCTTGCCGAATATCTATCAATCTTTTCCATCTATCTAAGTCATCCCCAGGCAAACACAACAACAAAATACCATCACGGTTATGAGAAATAGGGCGATTTATTTTTGCTTCCAACTCAGGAATTAAATTATGATAGCTCTGGACACTCATGCGCCTCATTTTCCAAGGTCTGCCTTTAACTTTTTGGCTAATTACCCCCATCAATACGCCCAAAGCAGCGCCAGTAGAAGCTTGAGCAGGTGCTTGTTTGTCCAATACCGTAATTTTTAACCCTTCAATTTTACTTAGTTGATAGGCGATCGATGCCCCAATAATTCCACATCCAATAATTACTATATGAGTCATTTCAGTTATCAGTTATCAGTTTAAAGTAAAAATTAAGATAGGGTACGCAGTGCGCACCCCATCAAGCAATATTGAAATTTATCGTCGCTACACTTCTGGTTGAGTGTACGATTTTAAGTTTGAGAAAACAG
This sequence comes from Okeania sp. KiyG1, assembly GCF_014132355.1. Classification (GTDB taxonomy): domain Bacteria; phylum Cyanobacteriota; class Cyanobacteriia; order Cyanobacteriales; family Microcoleaceae; genus Okeania. The sequence goes on along the minus strand of NZ_BLZO01000187.1, from coordinate 78,840 downwards.
AATGTTCAACAGCACTATTGCAGAACAACTCTTATTGAAAACCTGACAGCCACCTACTAGGCTTTTTGTGCGTTACGCTACTGGACTGTTTCACCTAAAATAGTGCATTAGCCTTTTTGATAATCACCCCATCCCCCATCACCCCCAAATTCCCTCCACGGTCGGGGTTAGGGTGGGTTCCCACCCCCCCCATTTTCTAATGCACATTTTTAGATGAAACAATCCACTACTGGACTGTTTCACCTAAAATAGTGCATTAGCTTTTTTTGTCACCCCATCCCCCCATCACCACCAAATTCCCCTCCACGGTCGGGGTTAGGGGTGGGTTCCCATCACCCCATTTTCTAATGCAACATTTAAGATGAAACAATCCACTACTGGACCGATACAGCTAAAATGGTGCATTAGATTATTGGGGAGGGGGCGGGTTTATCTGAATAGTTTGTCACACCATTAACTTAACGCGGAACCCGCCCCTACTATTGCCACATTTTAGGTGTGTCAGGCTACTACCAATAACTGACTGCTGATTGCTGATTGCTTATTTAATTACTTTTCGGTATCAAATTTAAGAAAGTGACAAAATCTGCTATTGCTTCTTTGTACTCATTAGTCGCTTGCCGTTTGTCATTTGCTGCTGCTGCAACATCAATTTCCTCTAAATCCTGAAATACTTCCTTTGCTGCATCCGACACAGGTCCCTTATCCTTTGGCAATAACAAACTTTGGGTCAAATAGTTAGTCTTGCTCCGCAAGTCTCCTAAAGGCCCATGAATAAATGTATCTACATTTACCCAATCTTCCTTTTGAATTAGGGTTTTCAGTTCATCCATGCGATCGCGCAAAGCGACAATTCCGGTTGTGTACTGTTCAATTTTTTGTAATTGAGCATCTGAGTAGGTTGGCGGTGGAGCAGGGGAACCACAGCTTGCCAAAAACGCTACTAACAGCGCCATCATCCATGCTACTATTGAGCGTTTATTTAACATCATCTCTTTCGTAATCGACTAAATTGAATATTCCATATTAGATTTGACATACTCCCGACGTTGCGCATGGCGCGACAACGCGGGATTCTTCAGTCATGAAAAAAATGACCGCTGTTTTGACAGAGGTGATGTCCTCCCCCTGTATTGACCTTGATAATAACATGCATACCTCCTAGCTTGTCAAAGGTATAGGAAGGTTTTATTTGTGGAGATATCCGACTCAAGGCCCTGGCTTTCCCATAGGACGCTCCCCTGACCGGAGAGCGCGGGACTTCCCGCCAGGGAAGTTAAAATGGAAACGACCATTTTGGCAAGGGGAGTATATATACTTATTTATTTTGCTGAATACTTCTAAACTGTTTTTCTACTGCACTGATTAAAGTCTCTCGTGGGAAAAGACGGGACATATTAACAATTACCTGATTTAAAAAGCCTCCTGTCACAACATTAGACTGATTTTTTTCTAAGGCTTGAAGAGCATCTTTTACTACTTCTTCTGCCGGGGTCAATTTTGACATTGAAGAACCGCCTACAGATTTAGGAAATTCCGCTGTTTGGAAAAATTCTGATTCTGTCGGCCCAGGGCAAAGTGCTAATATCTTCACCCCTGAATCTTGATTTTCTGCCCATAATGCCTCACTAAAACTCAAAACAAATGCTTTTGTTGCACCATAAACTGACATATAAGGTAAAGGTTGAAAACCACCTATTGAGGAAACATTAATAATTGCCCCGGACTTATTTTGTTGCATTCCAGGTAAAAATAAATGTGTTAATTCTACTAAAGCAGTAATATTTAATTGAATCATATTAACTTGCTTTTCTAGAGGTCTCTCGGTAAAATTTCCATAGTCACCAAAACCAGCATTATTTACTAATAAATCTATACTTAATCCTTTCTGAAAAACTGTCTCAAATACAGATTTTGTTGCTGCTGGTGCTGTTAAATCTTGGACTATTACATCAGCCTGAATTTGATATTGACTTTGTAATTGATTTGCTAATTGTTGTAGTTTATCCTCTGAACGAGCTACCAATACTAAGTTAGTTTTTCTAGTTGCTAATTCTTTGGCAAAAATTTCACCTATTCCAGAAGAAGCACCTGTAATTAATGCAGTTTTCATTTTATTCGCTCTGAGATTAGTGATGTAAAGTAAAGTTATAAAATTACATTACATAATTAATCATAGTATAAAAAATATAAATTTTATTAAATATATACTAAATATTGAAATTTCAAGGAGTTTTGGTAGATTAATAAAAAGAAATGCCGGAGATAATATTATGACTTTTCGTATTCTATGCTTGGATGGTGGCGGTATTAGGGGTGTCATGCCAGCCCGTATTCTTGAGAAAATTGAGGAACAATTAGGTGGCCGTTTAAAAGACCACTTCGATCTAATAGCTGGTACTTCAACAGGGTCTATATTGGCTGTAGGAATTGCATTAGGGAAAAGCCCCAAATAATTAGTAGGGGAGTAGGGGAGTGGGGGAGTAGGGGAGTAGGGGAGTGGGGGAGTGGGGGAGTGGGGGAGAAGTAAACATAAGAATCAGGACTTACGCAAATTCACCTTGAAAACGCCATATGTAGGGGCGTTTTGCTACCGCATAACTCCGTTAACGCTCCGCGACATATAAAGCGGAGCTTTGCGGAACGCAAATGGCATTCGCCCTTACCGATTATATAACGATCAACAGAATTACAGCGCTTCCCGTTTTTATGAGGTACACCCACGCGGGCAAGATGCCCGCACTACATGATTTTCACCATTTATCCTATAATCATTTGCCCAAAATATGCTGTATATTACTCCGGAGCCAGCGGATTTGATATAACCGACCCCTACGCGATGAATAATTTGACGCCAGGAAGCTAAACTTCTTGCCTCCTCAAAAATAACAGTAGTTCATCTGTAATATCTCCAGACCAATGTTCTTGAGGATAATGTGCAGCTTCTGCTAATTTAACTAACTTTCCATTTTCACAAATATTAACTAAATTTTCAGCTTGACTAACATCTAACCAAGGGTCTTTTGTTCCCCAAACAATTAATGTAGGTTGTTGCCACCCTTTAAAGCCAGATTCAATTTCTGTCATTGAGTTTTTTAAGTCTAAATTTTGCACAATTGCTGATACGGATCTACCAGCAGCAGAACTTTTTAGATAAGGACTACGATAGACGTCTAAATCTTCATCAGCAACTGTTAAACAACTGCCTTTTTCTAAAGTTCGATCGACAAATAGAGGGTCTTGAACGAGCATATCACCAACAAAAGGTATGCCTAATTGTTTCATTTGCCAAGGTAATTTTGCTGTAGGAGAAAGTGGTGTATTTAAAATAGTTAAACGCTCAATTTTTCCTCGATTTCGCAAAGCATATTGTAAGCCAATAGAACCTAAAAATCCTTGAATAACTAGATAAAATCGTTCAATTTCTAGAGCGTCAATCAATTCTGCTAAAGCCTGAATAAAAGCTTCTGGTTTGTAGGAAAAATCTCGTTTATCTAATTTAGGGGATAAACCACAACCTATCCAGTCTGGAGCGATCGCTTGATAACCTGCTTCAGCTAATTCGGGCATCATAGCAGTCCAACTATGACTTTGAGCAGGAAATCCATGTAATAGTAAAATTGGCAGTTTATCTGTTTCGTCATTAGGTTTAGCTTCCCGATAAAACCATTCTAGAGAACCGACTGTTATATTTTTTTTCTCAATTGACACTTGTTTAGATCGATTTTTTGACTAGATTAACTTGGAGATTATATCATTATGTGGTAATTAGTAGTTATTTATGTAACGTTTCAACTAAGAGAAAAGTATTTATATCATGTCAGGATAATTAGTGATAAAAAAACTTTCTCCTTCTCCTCCTCTTTCTTCATTCTTTCTTCCCCTCCTGGGAGGGGCGAGGGGTGGGTTGACTCCTGACTCCTGACTCCTGACTCCTCTGTCGTTTATTTATAACTGTTCAACCGGACATAATATTATTGTCTTTTAGTTTGATCAAGCTTACTTTAATCTAATAATTTTTTATCTGGTTTTTTCAGACTTTCTTGAATTTTTAATTGTTCCAGAAAATCTTGAATTTCAGCAACTAAGTATTCTTGTTCTACTTCTTCTAGTAAAAAACCAAACTGATATGCTTTTCTGACCTCAAACAAACCGCAATTTATCATAGATGCTCCTTGGATTTCTATCTCCATATTATTAATAGCAATCTTGTTTATATCTACTGTTTTACCTCTGACTTCCTTGCTAAATATCAAAAATTTCCAGTGAATCAAAAATTCATTGTGAGAGATTTTAATCTGACTTTTGCTGGCTGAACACCATAATAAATAAGCCATCTTACTGAAGAAAAAGCCGAAAACGACAATACTAACAACTAAGGAAAAGGAAATAGAAACCATAGGTAAGAAATCCAACATTCTTTCTATAGTAGGACTATAGAACATAATAGATAATATATAACTTCCAGACCATCCTAGATGAAATAAGTTAAAAAGACATGAAAAAAAATCCTGTACTCGAAAACCTCTAGGTGGAATATTAACAATTAAGCTGCTAGGTGTTTTTTTCAAAGTCACTCGACTTCCTTTCACCCTAAAATCAACATCATAAATCATTTCTGATTTATTAGTAAGTACATTCAAAGCTGCTGTTGCCGACTGAAATCTATCTTCCCACATTGGTTCTAATATTATCTCTAACCAATTCATAAATTCCTGTGAAATTTCTACACAAGAACTAAAATCTATTTTCATTCTTTTTTGAGGTAATTCATCTGGGGAACGATGGGTTAATAAATACAATAAAGTTGCACCTAAACTATACAAATCTGAAGCACAATAAGCTTTTCCTCTTAACTGTTCCGGAGGCATATATCCAATAGTTCCCACAAAGGTTTCGCTGAGGGAAATTGTCTGACGATAAATATCTTGGACTGCCCCGAAATCTACTAAAAATACTTTTCCATCAGGTTGTAAGATAATATTTTCTGGTTTAATATCCCGGTGAATTATTGCTGGTTTGAGTTGATGTAAATAACTGAGAATATCTAATATTTGTATGGCAATTTGTTGAACTTGTGCTTCTGTAGGATGCCAACCTTTTTCTACCTTAGTTGCTAAAGAATCTCCCGACACCAACTCACGCATTAAATAAAACCGTCTATCTGTATTTGTATCAATATAAAAATAATTCAAATATTTGGGAATTTGAGGGTGATGCAAATTAGCAATAACTTTAGCTTCCCTCTCAAATAATTCTAATATTTTCCAGTCTTTTGCTTGTTGTAAAGAAACGACTTTAAGTGCTACTCGCTGATAATTTGTCAGGTCTTCTGCTTCATAAGTAATTCCCATTCCTCCCTGTCCCAAAGGAGTAACAATTCGGTATCTTTGAGTAATAATATCGTTAGGTTGGTGTAGAGTCATGTTGAATATTATCCAGTTTAACCATGATTTTTCTATTATAAGCTGATAGCTATTTTGACAACAATAAATCACCGTCACTCAAACATCATCGGATTTCAATTAAGAAAAAATATTTTACTTCTGTCAAACGCACATTAATTTAATAGATTTTTCGGCTTTTTTGGGATTTTAATTCTTGCAAAAAATCGGAAATTTCAGCAACTATCCATTCTTTTTCTTCTTTTGTCAATGAAAAACCAAATTTATGCTTTTTTACACCTTCAAACAAAACGCATTCTTCCCATTGTTTTGATTTACGAGATTTCCTGTTAATTTTATTAATAGCAATTTTGCATAAATCTACTGTTTTACCTCTGACTTTACGACTAAATAACAAAATTTTCCAGTGAATCAAAAATTCATTGTGAGAGATTTTAATCTGAGTACTGACTAAATGCAATAAACTGACTAAAATCCAAAAGGTGAAAGGGATTAAATATAATGAATGTGTTCCTATACCAATATTTCTCAGAAAAATAATAGCAAGCTCTTTAAATAAAAATTCCCACCAAAGAAATAAAAAAGGCAATAAACAACCGCAACCTAAAATATCTCGTGGATTAGGTGGAATATTAATAATTAAGCTTTGGGATGTTTTTTCCATAGTAACTAGACTTTCTGGAGGTTTTTGATGAATAGATTTAACACCAGACGAAGCAGTATAAATAATTTCTGATTTATTAGTAAGTACATTCAAAGCTGCTGTTGCCGACTGAAATCTATCTTCCCATATCGGTTCTAATATTACTTCTAACCAATTGGCAAATTCTGGTGAAATTTCCACACAAGAACGAAAATCTATTTTCATTCTTTTTTGAGGTAATTCATCTGGGGAACGATGGGTTAATAAATACAATAAAGTTGCACCTAAACTATACAAATCTGAAGCACAATAAGCTTTTCCTCTTAACTGTTCTGGTGGCATATATCCAATAGTTCCTACAAAGGTTTCGCTGAGGGAAATTGTCTGACGATAAATATCTTGGACTGCCCCAAAATCTACTAAAAATACTTTTCCATCAGGTTGTAAGATAATATTTTCTGGTTTAATATCCCGGTGAATTATTGCTGGTTTGAGTTGATGTAAATAACTGAGAATATCTAATATTTGTATGGCAATTTGTTGAACTTGTGCTTCTGTAGGATGCCAACCTTTTTCTATCTTAGTTGCTAAAGAATCTCCCGACACCAACTCACGCATTAAATAAAACCGTCTATCTGTATCTGTATCAATATAAAAATAATCCAGATATTTGGGAATTTGAGGATGATATAAATTAGCAATAACTTTAGCTTCCCTCTCAAAAAGTTCTAATATTTTCCAGTCTTTTGCTTGTTGTAAAGAAACGACTTTAAGTGCTATTCGCTGATAATTTGTCAGGTCTTCTGCTTCATAAGTAATTCCCATTCCTCCCTGTCCTAAAGCAGTGACAATACGATATCTTTGAGCAATAATATCATTAGGTTGGTGTAGGGTCATGTTCACTATCCTGTAAAAAATATTTATTCTATTTCACTCCTGACTAACTCAGGTTTATCCAATATTTTCCTGATTTTTAGACATTTTTATGGGGTTTTAATTGTTTGATAAAATCTCGAATTTCAGCAATTACCCACTCTTTTTCTATTCTATTTATAGAATGGCCAAACATATGTTTATTATCCAACAATGTAGATGTTTTTTTTCCACCTTTCAATAAAAACGTGATAACTTCTCTTGCGCTATTGTAAAAATCTTGTTCAATATAAACTCGCATTATATCTTCTGTTTTAGCTGTGATTGTACGACTAAATACCCAATAACTCCAGTTAATCAAAAACTTATTTTGATGTATTTGGATATGAGTTTTATGGTAGAAATCAAATGATAGATAGAATACAAAAATAGTCATTAATAATGAACTAAGTACCCACCAAATTATATGACCCATTTGTAATGTCATAAGGTAGCTAAAAAATAATATAAAAGGCACAGTTACAAAGAAATATATCTCTGGTTTTTGTCCTTCCGGAGATGGAATATCTATAATTAAACTTGTAGATGTTTTTTTCAGAGTTACTTCACTGCCTTCAGGTTTTTGATGAGAGTATTTAACTGAAGAGGAAGCAGAATAAATCATTTCTGACTTATTATTAAGTACATTCAAAGCTGCTGTTGCCGACTGAAATCTATCTTCCCACATCGGTTCTAATATTAATTCTAACCAATTCATAAATTCTGGTGAAATTTCCACACAAGAACGAATATCTATTTTCATTCTTTTTTGAGGCAATTCATCTGGGGAACGATGGGTTAATAAATACAATAAAGTTGCACCTAAACTATATAAATCTGAGGCATAATAAGCTTGTCCTCGTAATTGTTCTGGTGGCATATATCCAATAGTTCCGACAAAGGTTCCACTGAAAGACATTGTCTGACGATAAATATCTTTAACTGCCCCAAAATCTACTAAAAATACTTGACCATCAGGTTGTAAAATAATATTTTCTGGTTTAATATCCCGGTGAATTATTGGCGGATTTAGTTGATGTAAATAACTGAGAATGTTCAAAATTTGAATCGCAATATTTTTAACTTGTATTTCTGTCGGATGCCAACCTTTTTTCACCCAATTTGCTAAGGAATTTCCCCACACCAACTCACGCATTAAATAAAACCGTCTATCTGTATCTGTATCAATATAAAAATAATCCAGATATTTGGGAATTTGAGGATGATGTAAATTAGCAATAACTTTAGCTTCCCTCTCAAAAAGTTCTAATATTTTCCAGTCTTTTGTTTGTTGTAAAGAAACCGCTTTAATTGCTACTCGCTGATAATTTGTCAGGTCTTCTGCTTCATAAGTAATTCCCATTCCTCCCTGTCCTAAAGCAGTGACAATACGATATCGTTGAGCAATAATATCATTAGGTTGATGTAAGGTCATTTCAGTTATCAATTATCAGTTATCAGTACCTCCTGGAATAGGGAGGCTTGAAATATGGAATATTCTCTTTTTTTATCCCCTTAAAAGGGGAGGGTTAAGACCAAAATTTTTCGGTCATATTCACTATTATATAGAAAAGTATTTATTCTATTTTACCTCAGACTAATTCACATCAATCCAATTTGATGTAAGCTGGCAGAGAATTATTAAATTTATTAATCATGCAAATTCAGATTCAAACATTTACTGTCCATAAAAGATTTCCTTTAACTATTAGTCGAGGAACTACTGCCGAAAGTAACAACATTTTGGTAAAAATACAACAAGAAGGTATCGAAGGTTGGGGAGAAGCTTCACCTTTTTCTTTAGGGGAAAAACCACAAACTACAAAAATTTTACAGCAAGCTTTAGAGCAACTTACCCCTGCTCTAAAAAAGTTTACTCCACTTGACCGACAACAAATAGAAAAAGTATTGATAGAGTTGGAAATACCATCCGCCGCTAGAGCAGCTATTGATATTGCCTTGCATGACTGGGTGGGTAAAAAAGTTGGGTTGCCTTTATGGCGACTTTGGGGGTTAGAACGCGATCGCATTGTTCCCATCTCAGTTACTATTGGTATCAGCACCCCTGAAGCTGCCAAACAGAGAGTGCGAAACTGGCTAGAATTTATTGATGCGCGGGTGTTGAAAGTAAAATTAGGTAGTCCGGAAGGTATTGAAGCAGACCAAGCAATGTTGATGGCAGTCAAAGAAGAAGCACCCGCAGATGCTTTGTTATATGTAGATGCTAATGGGGGTTGGAGTCTGGAGGATGCAGTCAAAATGTGTGACTGGTTGGCAGGGGTTGGGGTTATTTATGTGGAACAACCATTAGCTGCTGTTTCAGCGATCGCCACTCTACCTCATCTTTACAGTCGATCGCCCTTACCTATTTTTGTGGATGAAAGTTGTTTTACTGCTAAGGATATTCCCGTTTTGGCAGAAATGGTGCATGGCATTAATATTAAGTTGATGAAGTCTGGGGGGTTAACTGAAGCAATGCGGATGGTTTATGTAGCTAAAGCTTGTGGGTTGAAAGTAATGTTTGGTTGCTATTCTAACAGTTGTTTGGCAAATACAGCAGCAGCACAACTTGCTCCACTCGCTGATTATTTGGACTTGGATAGTCATCTCAATTTGATTGACGATCCATTTATTGGTGCAGTCATGGAAAAAGGGCGGCTGTTACCGAATGATTTACCTGGGTTGGGAGTTAGTGAAGTTATGAAGTCAGAAGTTGAGAAGTTATACTAAATCTGGTAGCATCGGTATTATTCAGTATTTTTGTTGGGTTGCGCTGTCGCTTAACCCAACCTACAACTTCTGACTTCTGACTTCTGACTTCTGACTTCGTTAACAGGGACGGCAGTGGGAGCATCTTGCTCTCGTGCTTTGTTACCAACATAGCTCCATTATTCGCTTTTTCCTTCTTCCTTCTTCCTTCTTCCTTCTTGAATCAATTTAATTGAACCTCTTTGCTCACATTTACCAATACTTTATCACCTCGCATCAAACTATACTGACTCTTCCATTTACCCAGAGCAAGCGGACGCTGAGAATTATTACGTTTTCCTGCATATCCTACCCATGTTTTATTGGCAGATTTAATTTCTGTTTTATTGTCTATAACCTGCTCTCCGTTAGGAGCAAATAATTGATAATGCTCTATATCTCCAGGCAAAACACCGTATATTTGTACCCAAAATATTAATGCTGCAATATCTCCAGGTAAAACTGTGTCGTAAAATTTGCCTTTCCATAAATCATCCATAGTAGGCGCCTCCCCAGCAAACCCAGTCCGAATAATACCAGTTGGTTTATAACTCAACGGTTGTTGCCAAATTGGGTTACGAGAAGTATTACAACCACTCTCAGCATTAACTCCCACAAATGGGTCTACTATTTCTCCCTGATATCTAAAACTCAAATGTACATGAGGGAAAGAAGCTAAACCAGACTCTCCTACCATTCCTAATTGAGTACCTGCTTCCACAACTGTTCCTGGTTTAACAACAACGCTACTATTGCGGAGATGGCAAGACTGAGTTTCCCAACCATTACCATGATCTATTACGACTCCGTTACCGCATTCAATACCATCAACTGCATCTTTATCTGCCTGATTTTTTACCCGTTTGTCAGGTATTCCATCTCGCACTCTTAATACTTTACCTGGAGCTACTGCTTCTACAGGTACACCTCTGGCCATTGTTTCTTCATCAGGTATAGCAAAATCTGTTCCTTTGTGACCGTCGTAAGTTTGCCGACCGCAGCCAAAATCTACTGCTTTTGGACTGGGGTCGCGATCGCTGTACAATAAAATAAAACAGTCTTTGTCTAAGTTACATTTTACAGGTAGGTCAAATTTGGAGTTTGCTACTTGAGCAATAGAGTTGTCAATAACATAATTTTCAAATATTACAGTGTTGGCGTTAGCATTATAGCTGGCTAATATTATGACTAATATTGTGAGGAAGGTGTAAAAATATTTTTTCATTTTCATAAGTTTTTGATCCTCTAAAATTCATCAGTTGAATAATTAACAATTACTTCTCCTTAAAACAGATAAGATTGGCTAAAATAATTTTTTTCTTTATTTTTCCTTGATGTCTAGAGACTTTAAATCTTAATTATTCGCTGAAATAATAGTCAAAGATTGACATACTGGTTAAACTATTAATTCCAAAATATTTGTTATATCATGTTCCCCCTCCGGGGGAGCTACGCTAACGGATAATCAGTTATAAATAAAATTGAAGGACTGACAGTGCCGACAGTACCAAATAAATACTAAAATTATCAATACTATTCCTCTTTTCTTCCCTCCTGACTCCTGACTCCTCACAAAAGTTATTTATAAGTATTCAACCGAACATGATCAGGACTTACGCAAAATATCAAATTATACACCATCTGTAGGGGCGAACGGCTGTTCGCCCCTACTAGATATAGCTGAATGCTTACATAATTAATTATCGAGATTTAAAATAATACCAAATCCAGTTGTCAAAATTTTCCGGCATAAATTTGCCGTTAGAGTTTTCAAATATAGTTTTGCCGTTGTGAGAAAACAAAACTATAAATGATACTTTTTGCTTCTTTATTCTGCTCTCCTAACTAATAACATCAAAAACATGATAACCCCATGCAGGTAAATCCAAATATAAACCTCGTGAAACCAAATTATCTCCCAAACGGTCGTAACTCACCTCATTCATTAAATCTTGCAGTCGATACGTTTCACCCCTGAGACTCTCAAATGGCAACCGAACATAACATTGTCCTTGATAAGAAGCATAGTTAACAGTTATCAACAACAGTCGCTCATCTTTTCCTTGCCAACTGAAAGCAATAAAATTATTCCATGTGAAATTTCCTTCCCATGCAGCAACACATTCAAGTAATTGCCAATTTCCCTCATGGAAAATATCCAGAGCTAAAGAATCTAATAATTGATGGTAAAATTTCTCTATGTGTGGAACAGTAGCTTCTTCAGGAGCATAACATAAGTGCATCGAAATTTTATTAGACCAACCTTGTAACTGACCTTGATGGAAAAAACGTAAACCAGGGGTAAAATAAGTCAAAATGGCAGCAGCTTCATGAACTCTTGGTGGAAAATCTGCATTCGCCCTGGGTTCATCGTGATTTTCCATAAACCGTGCTAATTTATTTTGAAAATCAAGACCAGCATAAAGATGCAGTCTAACTGAAACTGCCTGTTGTTGATGGAGGCGATCGTATAAGCGTTTGTCATAAGTGAAATTAAATCCTAACTGTTGCAATTCCCACTCCAAATCCCAATATACTTCTGCCATAAAGATAAAATCTGGATATTGCTGTTTAATTTGGGAAATTGCATTAGGCCAAAACGGTTGCACTGGAATACCCCAAGTCTGCTCAAAAATATCTGGCAATATTAGCATTGCCATATCGCAGCGAACACCATCGCACAAATGAGCAATATTGAATAATTCTGCTAACATCCCCTCCTGTAATTTGGGGTTGCCGTAGTTCAGTTGCAAAGTATCAGACCAACCTGGAAAATAGGGGTCTCTTCCATGAGCAAATATTTGGCTACCTGTTGGCAATTCTATTTGTATATAGTTTTGGGGTTCTCGTTCAAGATCGGCCTGGGTTCCCTGAACATAAAAGTCAGGATTTGTTTGTACCCAAGGATGGTCGGGGGCGGTATGGTTGGGGACAAAATCAAGCATGAGTTTTAGTCCCTTTTTATGGAGGCGATCGCGCAGTCGTAACATAGCTGCATTGTCACCTAGATTTTCATGGACATGATAACCAGTTACCGCAAAACAAGACCCACAAATATAATCTTCTTGGAACTCATCGCCAAAAAGTTCTGTAGCTTCTTTTCGCACATCAGGATTTGCACGAGAGATATCTCGCGCCATTATTCCTGTCTGCCAAACTCCTAAAAAGTATACCCAGTCAAATCCCGAATTTACTATTTGGTCCAATTCTGCATCGGGAATATCATCTAAGGTGAGGCGACGACCGAACTTTTGGGACAGTCTATTGAGCCAAACACGGGTGTTTATTTGATATAGGGAAGGATTAATCATATATTTCATATTTGAGAGTTTCAAACTATCAATAACATCATAGAACAAATCCCTTACTGGCAAAGCGATCGTTTGTTTTTCATCATCTTTGTCCAGAAGGTTATTGATGCTGTATCTAATATCAACAGGACTTACGCACGGACACGCTTATCCAGTGAGGGCGTTTTGCTACCGCATAACTCCGTTAACGCTCCGCGACATATAAAGCGGAGCTTTGCGGAACGCAAATGGCATTTGCTTCGCATAACTATCGTTAACGCCCCTACATATGGTGTTTTTAAGGTAAATTTGCGTAAGTCCTGATAGTAATTCCCATAAGCAGTGAGGTACAAAACTCTTGGCAACAGGCAACAGGCAACAGGCAATAGTGAAGTAAAGACAAGAGTCTACCTCACGCTTACTGAGAAACGCTATATCAAGTTAGTATTGTTTTAATACAAGGCTCCCACATCAGATGTCCAGTCAACCGTTTGTCACTCACCTTAAAGGAAGGTGTAGTTAATAATAAATAATTTTCTGTAAATTCAAAGAAACGTTCTTGGTTTGTACCAACCCAATTAGGAAATAAAGAGGCTTTAACATGGTGAATTACTTTTTTATCCTTAATTTCATAGCTACCACAATAGGAGATATATGTTTCCATAGCGTTAGCTTTCTCCTGTGTACTTCCTCCCAAAAAATCTGCAGAGGAAAACTTGGGACGCCTTGTCGCCATAATTACCGCTGACATATATCCATCTTCTGCATACATTAGATATCCGATCGTATCTTTACCGTATGGGTAGCTTACTTCACCATTTACATCTTTAAGTTCAAAAGATACCAGTCGCCAAGTTCCAACAAATCGATTTTGTACCACTTTAGTTCCTGATTTTGTTTTCCAGAAATTAATATATAGTAGAGGATTAGATTCTTGAGTGCTTAACTTTCTAACTTGTCTAATTTTGACAAAAGAATAAGGTCTCGCCTTGGAAAATCATAGTCTAATTCAGCACCACTTATTTATAATATTTATTTTTTTGGTCTGCGTTCATCCAACTTCCGATATACATCTCGCAATTCAACATTATGCTGTGCTAGAGCAACCAAAGTATGGTAAAATAAATCTGCCACTTCCGAAGCGATCGCCTCTTTCTCATCATCCTTACACGCCATTACCACCTCCGCTGACTCTTCCCCAATTTTCTTCAGAATCTTATTATCTCCCCCGGCAAATAATTTACAAGTATAAGAACCTTCCTGGGGATGGTCGCGGCGATCGCAAATCACATCAAAAAGCTGAGATAACATATCCGCAGGTGGCTTGACCACCTCCCCATCGACCAGATGAAAACAACTCCTCTCTTCCTTATGGCAGGCAATATCTCCTACCTGTTCAACTCCCACTAACAAAGTATCGCTGTCACAGTCGTAGCGTATCCACTTAATATTCTGAAAGTGACCGGAAGTTGCACCTTTATGCCAAAACTCCTGCCGAGAACGACTCCAAAACCAAGTTTGTGCTGTTTCTAGAGTTTTTTGTAATGATTCCTGATTCATCCAGGCCATCATTAACACTGTACCATCTAAATAATCTTGAACAATAGCAGGCACAAGTCCTTGTTCATTGTAACGAACCTGCTCCACTGGAATCGATTGACTTAAAGCTACTGGTTCGGAGGTAGACATAATTTGCCAAAAAAATTTATTTGTATACTCGAAATCTAGGATATCTTCTGAGTATTTTCTGAATGTTTAATTTTAAGTTTTAATTTATTTTTTATCGCCCATATCATACAATGAATAAATTGTCAAAAAAGCTTCATAATTCTCCAAGATTAACTATAAATATGCCCCTAGGGCAATGATACAATTACCTAAATATAGTTCATAAAAATATAGTCAAATTATGATATATCCTTATTTTGCAGGTGTTATTCTGACTGGGTGAACTACAACACCACGCCAGTTGCGTGACTGTCGGGGGACCCGCCCAACGCACTGGCTTCTCTATCCCATAGCTAAAAGCATTTGGGACTACTTTTTCTTTTCCTCTTTGCATGATGATCTCCCTGATTCAATTTCTACTTGGTCATAATACAGAGGCTTGGACGTAGGTTCTGATGTGTCTAGAGGTAGCGTGTCAGTCCAGGAATTTCACCCTATTGAACTCAGATCGTTGACTCTTGAGGCTATTTAGTCTTCTATTATCACAGAAATTGTTAGATTATGTCAATAGTTGCCCAAATTTATGGAGACCATATGACTACATAATATGACTATATTTGTGTTGAATGTTTATGATACATAAACTAAGGCACTTATGCTGAGAGCAGATGACAGAGGGCATAAGGAACAAATGGATGGGGTTTTCCCACCCAATTCCAATTGTAGGCAACACGAACGGCGGAGTTTGCTCACGGGTAGAGCTCAGGAGTCAGAATTTCCTTCTACCTTCTGCCTCTTGTCCTCTGTCTTTCCTAATAAAGTTTATTTGAATTTGGTGATAACATAAAATCCCCTGTAGGGATTGAAACAAAAACAAAATAAGGAGATTAACTTGGTAGTTACTAAACTCAACACAACTAAATCTGAAGAAATTTTTGCAGCAGCCCAAAAACTCATGCCTGGGGGAGTAAGTTCCCCGGTCAGAGCATTTAAGTCTGTTGGTGGCCAACCAATTGTATTCGATCGAGTCAAGGGAGCATATATTTGGGATGTTGATGGCAATCAATATATTGACTATGTTGGTACTTGGGGACCAGCTATCTGTGGTCATGCTCACCGAGATGTATTAAATTCTCTCAAAGAAGTTCTGGAAAAAGGCACCAGCTTTGGCGCACCCTGTGCTTTAGAAAATATCTTGGCTGAAATGGTTATTGATGCTGTACCTAGCATTGAAATGGTCCGCTTTGTCAATTCTGGGACAGAAGCTTGTATGGCCGTACTGCGTTTAATGAGAGCTTTTACAGGTAGAGACAAAGTCATAAAATTTGAGGGATGTTATCATGGCCACGCTGATATGTTCCTCGTTAAAGCTGGCTCTGGTGTGGCAACTCTGGGTCTGCCTGACTCTCCTGGAGTCCCTAAGTCTGTGACTAGCAATACCCTAACCGCTCCCTACAACGACTTAGAAGCAGTTAAGCAACTTTTTGCCGACAACCCTGGCCAAATTTCTGGTGTTATTCTCGAGCCAGTAGTTGGTAACTCTGGATTTATTACTCCAGATGCAGGTTTCTTAGAAGGGTTACGGATGATTACTCAAGACAATGACGCTTTACTGGTTTTTGACGAAGTGATGACTGGGTTCCGTATTGCTTATGGTGGCGCTCAGGAAAAATTTCAGGTTACTCCAGACCTAACAACTTTAGGCAAAATTATTGGTGGTGGTTTGCCTGTAGGAGCTTATGGTGGTCGCGAGGATATTATGTCAATGGTAGCTCCAGCAGGCCCAATGTATCAAGCGGGTACTCTGTCTGGTAATCCTCTAGCTATGACTGCTGGTATTAAGACTCTGGAGTTACTAAAGGAACCGGGTACTTATGAACAGTTGGATAAAATTACTAAAAGACTTGCTGATGGCTTGTTAGAGCTTGGAAAAGAAACTGGTAATCCTATTTGTGGTGGGCATATTAGTGCAATGTTTGGTATCTTTTTCAATAAAGGCCCAGTTCACGATTATGAAGATGCCAAAAAGTCTGATTTGAGTAAGTTTAGCAAGTTCCATCGTGGAATGTTGGAGCGAGGAATTTATCTAGCACCTTCTCAATTTGAGGCAGGTTTTACTTCTTTAGCTCACACGGAGGAAGATATTGACAAAACTTTAGCTGCTGCAAAAGAAGTTATGTCTAGTCTTTGACATAACTCCCGACGTTGCGCTTGAGCGACAAGGCGGGATTCTTCAACCCGCAAAGGAGTTGCAGTTTATACAGAGGTGATGTCCTCCCCTTGTCTCCCTCAGTATACCATGTTCTGGCTCTCCCATAGGGTGCTGAATCGAATATTACAGCGCGGGACTTCCCGCCAGGAAAGTAAAAGTTTTCAAATGGGTAATTGATGATTTTTAAGTTTGTCATTACCCATCGACAAAATAGCTGTTGGGGACTCCCGTTAAATCACAGATTATAACGGGAGATAACTTCACTACTCAGAGATAATTTTTTTGGGTACGGGGACTCGAAGAAGGCAGAAGGCAGAAGGGAAAGAATAAGGTGAGAAGGTACAAAGTTTTTCATCAACTAATTATCCAGATTCCATTATGAGAATATGTTATGTACAATTTTTATTCTGACTTTTAAATTTCTTCCTAATTAGGGCTTGCTGAATAAATCTAAAAGTCTTTATAGATAAAGGTTTTAGCATTTTTAAGTATCAAAAAGTGCGAGGCTTTAAGTGGTAATGGTTCAATTAGGAGCGGATTTTGGTCAAGACTTGGGTAAAACATTCTTGGGACAATTCTTACCGAATAATTAATAATTAATAATTAATAATTAAATAATTCGCGCCTTGAAGCCTCCCTTTACTAATGGATAATTGACAATTGATAATTGATAATTAAAGAGTTAGAGAGGCGCGAGAATTGTTTCATTATCCATTATCCATTAATACTATTTCCTGATATTCAATTCCGTAACGGTTAAAACCCGAGGTAATTATCAATTATCCATTATCAATTATCAATTAATGAATCCTACCTCCTAGCTCATTCCCCTAACTCCTGTCTCCTGTCTCCTGTCTCCTGTCTCCTATCTCTACTAAAAGACTTTTTCAACAAACCCTAATTAAACAAATGCTTCGTAGAATTTGGCAATGGCTCAAAAATTTATGGACAAAACTTTTGGGGTTATTTTCTCAGTCTCATCTAGATGTATCTGAGAACACTCAACCAACTTCTGAGTCTTTACCCC
Organism: Okeania sp. KiyG1; assembly: GCF_014132355.1. GTDB lineage: Bacteria > Cyanobacteriota > Cyanobacteriia > Cyanobacteriales > Microcoleaceae > Okeania. Next base: position 60,935 of record NZ_BLZO01000187.1, on the reverse strand, counting down.
CACTGACAGATACAGATTATGATTTTTTGTTTGGTCAACTATTGGAGGGTGTTGCCCAGGGTTGGCAGTCCGATCGCGTGCAAAGATTTTTTGATGAATTAGGAGAAAGGGGTAAACCTGAACTTTGGCAGGAATGGTTGCAACGGTTTGGAGAAAGGTTATTAGTCTCCCCTAAACCTAATGATGAGTTAGCTCAGAGAATGGTAGGGTTTGCTGAATTGACGCGATCGCTACCCTCTCTACAATCTTTGGGAGCAATGGCTAATAATATTGGTACTCAACTTTTAAGTAGGGATGATAGTGGGGCTATCTGGGAATATGATGGACCTGATGTTGGTGTTTCTCCTCCTCCACAAACATTCGTGAGTGAAGAAAAAGATGATGATGCCATGTCAGAATTAGTACTTAAACTTCAGGAAAATCCTAATTTATTAGCAACTGTTGCCCAACAGTTAGGGGTACAAACGAGTGACCCCAGAGTAGTTATTCAGGCAATGGTTAGTCAGCTTGGGGTAGGAGTGGAAAATCAAGCACAGTCTGCTGAAAGTAATGCTGAAATATGGGCGAAGTTAGGTTTGGAGCAAGCAAAAGCGGGAGATTTAGTTGGAGCAGTTGATAGTTGGGAAAGCGCTCTAGCTCTAAAGTCAGATTACCATCAAGTTTGGTACAACAGAGGGAAAGCTTTAGTACAACTAGAAAGATGGGAAGAAGCGATCGCTAGCCATGACAAAGCAATAGAAATTAAGTCTGATGATTATTTGGCTTGGAATAACCGTGCTGAAGCACTGGGAAAGTTAGGAAGGTGGCAAGAGGCGATCGCTAGTTGTGAGCGGGCGATAGAAATTAAGTCTGGTTATTATTTGGCTTGGTATAATAAAGCTAGTTTTCTAGTTAATTTAGGACGTTTAACAGAAGCAGTTGCTTGTTATGACAATGCTTTAGAGATTAAACCTAATTTTGACGATGGTTGGTATAAGCGGGGGAATGTTTTGAGAGATTTAGGTTTAATGGAAGAAGCTAATAAAAGTTGGGAGCGCGCTAGGAGGAGCAGGGAGTAGAGAGTGCGCTCCCATATACATCTAGCCTCTTCCAGAGTAGCTCAAGCTATGACACCCCATGGAGTCATTTCAGTTATCAGTTATCAGTTATCAGTTATCAGTTATATCATCAGAACTTACGCAGAACCGCCATATATAGTAGGGGCGAATGGCATTTGCTAACGCAAAGCTCCGCTTTACATGTCGCGGAGCGAAACGCCCCCTACAGATAGCGTATTATCCAATAATTTGCGTAAGTCCTGATTATGTCCCCTGGGGCGCGTTTGTGTAAAACTAAGGGTAAATATCTACAGAAAATTTAGGTTTTTTCAAGCTTTTACAGCGCTTTTCAAATTGATGAACCACATCTTCACAAGCAAAAATCGTGTAGGGGCGTTTTGCTACCGCATAACTCCGTTAACGCTCCGCGACATATAAAGCGCAGCTTTGCGGAACGCAAATACCATTGAGGGCGAATGCCATTCGCCCCTACTGTGGTTTACCCAAATGAAAACCGCTGTAAGCCTTCTTTTCTCTTCCCTCTTTCTTCTTCCTTCTTCCTTACCTTCACGCTTACAATACCGATGCTACCGGACATGATCTCAAATACTAAAAGACATAGTGCCATAAATTTAGCCACGACTTGTTCCTCCTTTATAGGGAACAGGAGGGTCTTCATTAGAAGAACCCACAAACTGATGAAAAACTTCTTCACCTAATTCATCAGAATATTGTTCTAGTAGATTATTGTTAACTTCTGTAGTAGTTAATCCCATTGTTACTACTACAATTAATGTCCAAATATATAGTATTAAATCATTTTTATTGTACATAATAATCACCTCTCAATCACAAAAAAATTAAACTTTAAATTCAGGTATGGTAGAAGCAAAAAATTATCAAGAGGTAAATTTATAATTCATTGCAAATAGATATCTATGATGTCTATAACAAAAATCATCAGAATAATTTTTCGTTCAATTATGAATGTTGTTGTCTAAATTATTCTTCAGTGAAGATATATGATTTTACGCAATATTATTTTTTTTTTCTTTACGGAATGATAAATATTCAAGCTGTATGTAATAGTTATATATTAAGTTATCAAATTGATGATATATAAGCAAACAGCTATTAGCTATCAGCTATCAGCTAGCCTTTTGCAGAGGAACTGCGTTAACAGCTTTCAGCTCTCATGAGGGGTTTAAATGACAATAGAATTTAAAGCCAGCTTTTTTAGTAAGACAGGACTTACGCATAACCACCATATCTAGTAGGGGCGAATGGCATTTGCTAACGCAAAGCTCCGCTAACGCCCACTACAATTGGTGTATAATTTCACATTTTGCGTAAGTCCTGTAAGATTTAATTTTGACTCAATTAGTAAAGCTTTTATCTAAAACTAAAAGCAATAATTGACGGCTGTTTGCGCAGCATTCCACAGGAAATGCTTACCTAAAACTAGCAATTGAATATTTGGTTTTCTAGGTTCAGAGATGTGGGTTATATGTTTCTTTTTACTTTCTATATTTTATACTACATATATAATACATAAATGTCAAGAGGAAGCATGAGGTACAGTTCTAAGACTATTTCTTCCTATATTGCCAGTTGCCTAGAGCAATAAAACTTTGTACCTCATCAACTCGATAACTGCTGTAAGCTATAGCAGTGTGCGCTGGTATATTTACAAATTGCAGGAATTACCCAATAGCTAAAAGTCTGATACTATTAGCTTTCTATTCCCCTTATTGCCAGATGAGCTGCGCAAAGCGCTATACCAATCTTCTAATCCAACCATTAACTGTAAACCGACTATGTTCAAACGCTTTTGATGGACAAACTACAGGCATCACCTCATGTCTGCAACGACTGTTAAAAAAGATAATGGAATTATTAGCAGGGGTAATAGTTTGAAAATTCTCATGAGTTATTGCTTCACCTGCTTTTAATTCAGTATCATAAATTCTTAGCTCACCTCCAGAAAAAGCTTTGGGTTCTTGATAAAAATAATACACATAAGTAATTTCTCTACTTGCTGTTTTTTCGCTACCCGCATCATTATGAATTTTGTAATAACATCCATCATTATGTGCTGTTAGTTGCGCTTCAATTTCTGATATCTCGAAAGGACGAAAATTTAGTTGAGCTAATACTTCTGGCAAGGTTTGTAAAATTTTGCTCTGAATAAGTGCTGTTAATTCGGGAAAGTATTGTGAAAATAGTACATAAGACTGCCGATATTTATCAGCTTTTGTGGTAGTGGTTGATTCAATATATTGGTCGCGGTTTTGAATGGCAATTTCTATAGCTTTTTGATTTTCTTCGGCAGATAAAAAATTGGGAATTTCTATATGAAAACCAGGTAAAAATACAGGTTTTACTTGTGCTATTTTCGGTTGGTACGGATACTGTTTTCTGGTTAAATTATCTGTATTTAATTGATTTATTTGTTGTTGAGCATCAGATATTAATGTACTTGGAGTTCGAGGGTTTGTTTGAGATAAAAGACCTGTCATTTCTAGAATTTTTAGAGCTACTGTTGCTCGTTCTTGTGCCGGAAGTTGTTGATTTTTGAGAATTTCTTCTAAAGTATCAATTGACTGAAGCAGTAATTTATTTACTCTTTCTACTGCTACAATATTGTTGTTTGCATTATTATTACTGACTGATGATTCTGTATACATAATTCAATTCAATTATTTACTCAAGTTTAATGACGTTTTCTATTAATAGTTTATCTCATTGATTTAGATAAAATCTTAATGAGCATACCTAAACTTGTCTGAATATCCCATATAATTCTACTTGAAACCTAATCTTGAATGTTGATGTCCAAAAAACTTGTACTGATGGATCATGATGGTGCTGTAGATGATTTTCTCTCCACTGTTTTATTAATGACCATGGAAAATGTTCAACCTTTAGGAGTAATTGTCACTCCTGCTGATTGTTATATTGAACCGGCAATTAATGCTACTCGAAAAATTTTAGATTTAATGGGATGTTCTGATGTTCCAGTAGCAGAAAGTACGGTGCGTGGTGTTAATCCTTTTCCAGTTTTATTTAGAAGAGATTCTTTTGCTGTAGACCATTTTCCAATTTTAAATGAGAAGGAAACTATTGATACTGTTTTAGTTTCAGAACCTGGTCAAAATTTCATGGTACGAGTTTTAAAATCTGCACCAGAACCTGTAACATTAATGGTAACTGGTCCTTTAACAACTGTTGCTGTAGCTTTAGATATTGCTCCAGAAATTGAGTCAAAAATTCAAGAAATTGTTTGGATGGGTGGTGCTTTAAATGTACCGGGAAATGTAAGTAAAGATATGGAACCAGGGCAAGATATGTCTGCAGAATGGAATGCTTATTGGGACCCATTTGCTATTGAAAGGGTTTGGCAAACTAAAATTCCAATAGTACTTTGTTCGTTAGATATTACTAATAATGTACCTCTAACTTCTGAATTTTCTCGAAAATTAGGTAAGCAAAGAAAATATCCTATCTCTGATTTTGCCGGACAATGTTATGCTTTGGCAATTTCTCAGGATTATTATTTTTGGGATGTTTTAGCAACTACTTATTTAGCACATCCAGAATTTTATCAACTGAAAGAATGGGAAACTACTGTTATTACAAAAGGTCTGAGTCAAGGCCGCATAAAAGTAGAAACTGGTGGGCGGAAAATTATGGCAATGGAACGAGTCGATACAGAGAATTTTTATCATTATATCCTCCAACAATGGGCACGTTAAACAATTAATAATTAATAATTAATAATTAATAATTACCTCTCCTTAAAAGCGGATGGGATTGACTAATCATGAAAATTTTTTCTCTCTTGGTCGATTGGATATGGTTAGGAAACCCATCTATCCCACCCAACGGGGAAGCTCCGCTTTATATGTTGCGTAGCAAAACGACCGCTTGTTTCTCCACGGCGAGTAGAGGCTTTAAACCTTAATTATTCGGTAAATTTAAGTGAGAAAACTGGAAACAGACCACAAATTTGGGATATTCCTTCAAGAACACTTCAATAGAGCATTTTTTTATCAAAATAATTGGGTCTAAAACCCCGCCTTTTAAGGCGAAATATTTTTGGATAGTTGCTCAAATCCTCTACTTCCCCTCCTGGGAGGGGTTAGGGTGGGTTAACTTCTGACTTCTGACTTCGTTAAACTCAATCATCCGGACATAGTATCAGTCATATTTCACCCTTCAATTTATATTCAATAGACATCTCCTCCAAAAGAGGGAACAGGGAACAGATAACAGGGAGAAATAATTGATAATTTATGGATAAGAATTGATTGAATTTTTGATTATTGGAAATGTCTAATATATATCGTAAATAATTATCCGGACATGATATAAATATAAATACTGACAATTGACTGCTAAAATCCGATCTACAGCTTCAACTTCAGAGTTGAAATTGTTACAAATTTATGTTCTCTATTGTAGAGGAAATCATAATTATGGTAGAACACAAACGTATTGGCATTCTTACCAGTGGGGGAGATTGTGCAGGCTTAAATCCAGCAATTCGGGCGGTGGTATATCGTGCAATTGGAACTTATAATTGGGAAGTTTTTGGCATTCAGCAAGCTACCCTAGGATTGATGAAACGTCCGCCAAAAGCAATCAAACTTGAAATTGAAAAAATTGACCCCTTACTAACAGCAGGTGGTACAATTTTAGGAACTACTAATAAGGGCGATCCATTTGCATTTTCGATGCCAGATGGAACTGTGAGCGATCGCTCTGAGGAAATTATTGAAGGGTATCGTTTATTAGAACTTGATGCTTTAATTGGTATTGGGGGTGATGGCAGTCTAGCTATTCTCCATAAACTTGCTCAACAAGGAAATTTGAATCTAGTCGGTATTCCCAAAACCATTGATAATGATGTCAACTGTACTGAACTTTCTATCGGTTTCAATACTGCTGTCAAAATTGCTACAGAAGCACTAGACCGCTTACATTTTACTGCTGCCAGTCATAGTCGAGTTATGATTCTGGAAGTAATGGGGCGAGATGCGGGACATATTGCCCTCAATGCTGGTATTGCAGGTGGTGCAGATGTAATATTGATTCCCGAAATTCCTTACAAAATAGAACGAATATGTGACTACATTCGCAAACGCCAAGATTTAGGCAAAAATTATTCTTTGGTAATTGTCGCAGAAGCAGTGCGTACTGAAACAGGAGAACCTGTCACAACTAATGATTTTTTGGGTCAATCTAGATTTGGTGGTATTGGGCAATATCTAGCTGATAAAATCTCTGCTTGTAGTAATGCAGAAACTCGCGTCACCGTCTTAGGTCATATTCAACGTGGTGGTATTCCTTCCCCAACCGACCGCTTAATTGCTTCAGCTTTTGGGGTAGCAGCAGTTGACCTCATTGCTGAAGAAAAATACGACCACATAGTAACTTGGCAAAATCGACAGGCGATCGCTGTGCCAATTGCAGATGCGATTTCTAAGTACAGAGCGGTAGATCCTAATGATACTTTAGTTAAAACTGCTCGGAGTATAGGTATTTGTTTGGGAGATTGATTTTATCAGTAGGGTGGGAAATAAGTTAATACGCATTTAAAATGCGTATTAGCAAGTCAGAAGTCAGAAGTTATAAGTCAGAAGTAAATTGACTAAAAGGATTTTTTTTATTTTTTATCCTTTAAATGAGAGGTTTTAAACCTTAATTATTCGCAAAAAAACTTAAATCAACGTTTTTTGAATAGTTCAATATTATCTATAAAATCTGCATAAAATAGGAGAAAAACTAGAATGATATTGATCAGCCCCAAGGTCGATTATGCCTTTAAAAAATATTCGGCTATGAACAAAGTAAAGACATATTAATTAGGGCTTGCTGAATAAAATTGTAATCAATACCTGTAAAGATTTCCAGGGTTAAATATTGCTGAAAAAATACAAGGTTTTTGGCTCAATTTTTCTCAAAATACTAATATTTTTCCCCTGACAATGCCGAAAATTTTGCCGTAGCAGATAGTCTAAACTGTTGCTTGTTGCTTTTCGGAGCTGTTGCCTATCATCACCATCAGACTTTTTCAGCAAACCCTAATTAACTTTCTCAATGCCATAATTTATGGGGGAGAAAAAATTCTTGAATCTTTGACAATTATTAACCCTTATAATCCCGGTAAAGTGATGACTTTAAAAGATAGTTATTTAGATATCAAAGCAGTTTTATTTGATGGCTCTATTGTGGTGATTGAAATGCAAATTGCCAGAGTGAGTGTTTTCAGTAAACGGGTAATTTATAATCTGGGAAAAGCTGATACAAACCAGTTAGGAATAGGAGATAATTATCTGATTCTTAAGCCAGCGATAGCTGTAACGATTATCGACTTTATAAAATTTGAAAAGAGTGAAAATGTTATCAATCATTTTGTGTTTCAGGAGAAGACTAAAAAGTTTAAATATCCTGATACAGAATTGCAATTAATTTTTATATAATTGCCTAAATTTAAGAAAACTTTGTCAGAATTAAATAGTTTAAGTGATAAGTGGATTTATTTTCTCAAAGAGGCTACTACTTTGGATAATATTTCGGAGATTTTGGGAGAAGTTTCGGAAATATAATTGGCTTTAAATATTGCTAATCAAGCAAAAATGACAGTGGAAGAGTTAGAAATAGTCCAGCGCCGGGCGATTATGTTGCAGGATGAAAAAGGGCGAATAACTGATGGGAAAGAACAAGGCGAGCAAGAAGGAGAGTCACGATTAATAATGCGTCAACTTAAAAAACGTTTTGGAGAAATACCGGAGGTAATAAGCAATACAATAGGAGGGTTATCTGTTGAAAATTTGGAAAGTTTAGGGGAAGATTCTTTAGACTTCAACAGTTTGGAAAATTTGGCTATTTGGCTGGATAAATTTTAGTTATCTTAATCAGTAATTAGCAAATATAGTAGAAATATTCCAGTGATTTATTATCAATTAATCAACCACTATCAATAGTAGTTCCGAATCTAGTAGCACGTCCAACTTAATTTTGTGTGTAAGGCAACTGCGAAAAATAGTCTCGAACTAAATATTATCGAGATTATTTTTTTTGCCTATCATTTTAGTCTGGACGCGCTAGTAGGTTGTATTACTCTAGTGGGTTATCTCCACGTTTCAATGACTCATAAATTTCTTTGATACGTAAATCTATTAAATAATCAGCATCTAAACATAATAATTGAAGTTGATATCTATATTGTTTATAGAAAGGTACGCTACTTGGTGAATTTATTTTTTCTGACTGCTGATGAAAACTATCTAAAATTTGCTGACGATAGTTATTTTTAATCTCAGTTTTTGTTAAATTAATTTGAGTTTTAGCAAAAGCTTCTATATCTACATCTTCCTTTTCATAATCCCAAAAAATTCGATTCCAATCCTTACCATCATAACTATTGTATCTACCCGAAGAAAATTGATGCGATCGCATATTGACTCCTTCAGGATTACACACAGGAATCAACAATATTTATCCTGTTAGTTGACTATTATTCAAAGTCATTAAAAATTCTATTAAGCGATGAATAACAGCATTACCACTTATTTCTGCACCATGTAAATTTGCTTGTATGTAAGCCTTTTTTCCAGTTTGATTTCCAGTGAATTTATAAACTTGTAAAGATAGAATATCTCCAGAAGCAAGTTGTTTTAACGGTCATATTGAGGGCGAATGCCATTCGCCCCTACATCTGGTGTTTTCAAGGTGAATTTGCGTAACTCCTGACTATCTTAAAATCAAACAAACTTACTCCCTTTCGGCCAACCATACAATTGTAATCTGTAGAAAAAGTTGGGGAATAAAGCAAACAAATACTTAAAAATCTTAAATCCCAAAGGCTCATCATAAGTTCCCACCCATTCCTTACTATTCTCAATCCAATTAACAATTTTCTCAGCAACCTTATCCCCAGAGGGAGCAGAATTAACTCGATTAGCCCGAATCTTATAAGCCTTATCATTCAAACGATTCACTGGTGCCCAAGCAAACTTACCAGAAATAGCACCAGGGCGATACAACCGCAAGCGAATCATATTTTTACTGGAATGATAAACAATTGGCCCGACACCAGACCAGTAATAATGTAAGGCAATTTTGCCAGAATGATAAACAGGTCCGAAACAAGAAGGACTCCCATCAGCAATTGACCCAATAGCAATCACATCCAAAGGTCTACTCCGGGGTAACTTGGCTGCCTCAGCACCAACCACTGCAGGCCAAGTATAGTTCACCCGATTCATCGACTCCACCAGCTCAACTATGGGAATTCCACCCTCTCCTACTTCCGTCTCAATTTGACCAGCATTCAAAATCACCACATCCGGGTCATACTCAAATAGTTTTCTGGCATCCTCAATAGTTTCCTGGGGAGAAACACATAACTCATCAAAATAATCTCCCTCTAAACTGGGTTGACGAGTCACACCAACAACCCGCCATCCCCGTGACTTATAAGCTTTACCCATCGCACTACCCAAAGTGCCTGAAATTCCAGTAATTACAACAGTTTTCATTTAATTTTATAATTAATGTGAGGACTTAAGTTCTCCAGTAACGGAACGTCGGGATGTTTGCGTAGCATTCCGCAGGAAAACTAAAACCGGCGTTGCTGAATTGAAGTATGAATGCGCGATTGTTTAGTTCTGGTCAAGCCTCCTAAATACCCCAAAATTGGGGGACTTTTAGAGTTTTATTCCCCCCAAAATTGGGGGGTTAGGGGGGCTTGCATCATACCCAGAATCAGCAACGCCCTAAAACCAGTAGATTATACAAAAAATATGTTAAAATATCAATATTAGACATCTTTTATTTTTGATGGTTTGGGTACGTTACGCGATCGCGCTTCCACATCCTATTTTTCTCTATTATTGAGAACTACTAAGGGTTTCCAGGTTTTTTTTATTCTGAAAAAGTGCAAGATTTGTAGGTCTTTTCGTCTCAAAATTCTAATACCTTTCCCCTCCCCTGAGTATCAGACTTTTTCAGCAAACCTAATAATTATTAATTATTAATTATTAATTATTAATTATTAATTGTTTTTCAAAGCCAACCTGCAAACTCCGTAACAAAGCGATCGCCCAAAATAGCATCTCGAATACGCTGGGTAAAGCGAATTAATTCTGTGACATTATGAAGAGATAATAGAGTATAACCCAAAGACTCCTTCGCTCTGACCAAATGAGCTAGATAAGCTCGACTAAAATTTTGACAACAATAACAAGGGCAAGATTCATCAAGAGGGGTATAGTCTTCTCGAAACTTAGCATTTTTCAAGTTCCACCTCTCCCCTCTAACCAAAGCCACCCCATGTCGTCCTAAACGAGTCGGAATTACACAATCAAATAAATCTATACCAGAAGCGATCGCTCTTACCATTTCTCGGTAAGTCCCAACCCCCATCAAATAACGAGGTTTATCTTCTGGCAATAAAGGAGCTGTTACTTTAACTATATCATCTATTAGCTCGCCCGGTTCTCCCACACTTACTCCACCAATAGCATAACCTGGCAAATCCAAATCTACCAACTGCCTTGCTGCTACAGAACGCAGATCAGGATAAACACCACCTTGAACAATACCAAATAGAGCCTGATCCTGACGCTGATGAGCTTCAACACAACGCTTCAACCATCGATAAGTACGATTTGTCGCCAACTCCACCTCTTCCCTACTCGCTGGGTAAGGGGGGCATTCATCAAAAGCCATAATCACATCAGCTCCTAATTCATTCTGAATTTGGATCGAACGCTCTGGAGTTATATCAATAATACTACCATCACGAGGCGAGCGAAATTGAACGCCTGTTTCGCTAATAGTTCTGATTTCTCCTAAACTAAATACTTGAAAGCCCCCAGAATCAGTTAATATTGGCCCATTCCAGGCCATAAATTTATGTAGTCCACCAGCACCAGCTACAATATTTTCTCCTGGCTGTAAGTGAAGATGATAAGTATTTGCCAAGACCATCTGCGCACCAGCTTTCTCTAACTGAGCAGGTGTGAGAGTTTTAACAGTTGCTAAAGTCCCCACAGGCATAAATTTAGGTGTATCTACACCACCATGAGAGTCAAAAAAACACCTGCACGAGCTTTTGTGTTGCTACAAAAAGCCTGAGAATGAAAGGAGAAGTTTTGGGACATAATAGTTTAGGTATTGGCAATTAAAAAATTCTAACTGTTTTCTCTAAACTAAGAACAATTTATTTGTTCTACCTAATTTCGTTCTGCTGAACTTATCCAAACTTACCCAAACCTAGCTTTTAGCTTTGGGGATAAGCTTTGCTGCTTTGCTGACGCAATGATGCGCAAACACTAAAAACTAATGCCTCATAGACTGTAACTTATCTTCGTCTACAGGCTTAAAATCTGCGGGAATTTAACCTAATATAAAGTTTAATTATAACATAAGCTTTGCCATTTACCACTAAAAAATTTGAAAAAAGTATATTTAGGTAAAATTCCAGCTTCTGTTTTTACCCTTATTTTTATCCTTTCTCCTTAAAAGGGGCAATCATCATCATCAAACTGCATATCCCAATTAGACGATAAAACTTGATCCATTACTGCGTCAAAAGCTGCAGCATTGATATTTTTGTGAGCTTGTTCTGTGAGAGGGTTTGACAGAGGAATTAGTCTTAACTGACGTCCTTCGGTAATTAAATCAAAGTGTGTTTCTTTTTTTGACGATTGTCCAAGCTCTAAGTAATCAAAACTAAGTACATTTAAGTATATTGAATGATTAGCAACTAAAGTTGACCGTTGACAATCCGCAAATACTTCTAGTATGTATCCTTCACCCAGACTCTGAATTTGGCCATCTTGAGTATGGATATAGCGGACTCTACCTAAATCGATCAATAGTCTTTGCATATCACGTTTATTGACAACTATGCCACTGTCAATTATGCAAGGAGCAGATACTCTCTGGTCAAAATTATTAGAACTCATATAGCAAAAGCCTCTGAATTTGATAGAAATTTATCAGAACATTTTTTTGTTCTGAGTTATTTAGATAGTGCTATTCTTGTTCCAATTCTGGCATAGTTTCTTGGAGTATGAACCAATAATATGGAAATCCAGCTTGAAATATGCACAAAATTTCATGGAAAAGGAAACGATTTATGTGACAGCTCCCGTGGCTAAACTCTTGGGAGCTATAGCGCGGGCTTCTCGTTGACTCCCGGCAACCCGTCGGACATTTCACGTTCGCGAAGCGTCTGTGCAGGAGAAACTTTGGTTTTACTTCCCCGTGCTGCCCCACCACAGAAGGAGTAGATATTAATTTCTCGCTCTACCTATGTTCGGTGAAAGTTTTACCGAAAAGCGACATTGAAAGCTCCCGTGTTTTAACCGGGGGATGAAAACAAGTAAGTCGTTTAGAATAGACAACTTTAGTTGTCCTGTGCTATGGTCTGAATATACAAATGTTTAGACAAAAGTAAGCAGAAAGCTAGGTTTAGAATTAAGCGGACTGTGTAGGGGCACAATAAAATTGTCCCCAAAGAATATACCTTTGGTCAGAATCATGAGAAACGAAGCAACAAGGATTTATCGGTGTTGCGTAGTATCAACTTAGAATCCCCTCGGCAACAGCTGCGGGGAGTAGTCAACTACATCATTCATTTTACCAGCATTTTGCCCACCATTCACCCCGTCGCTAATCCGGAAGGATATAGAACGGGGCTTCTGGCGGTTGGTGCTAACAACAGCTCATCTAGGGCAAGAGTTTCAGAATTTTCATCTATAGTTTGAATTTTTATACATTTCATACTATGTATATTTAACTATGTATCCTTGAAATCTTTTAAGTCTATACATGAATATACTGTATATTAACTTTCTACCATACAAAATTAGTTTTGTCTACTCTTCTATTGTTAGTTAATCTGATTTTAAATAAATGCAGCAAATATTATTTTTTTTGATAGTATAGTTAACAAGAAAAAGCCAAGCTCAGAAAATTTTGGGTGGTAAAAAATGTTGCTCCAAGTAACTAGGAAAACTCTAATAAAGCTCTGTGCTGGAATTGCATTTTATACCTGTTTACCAATTCCCCATACTTGGAACTTGGATTTTAATGGTATTGCTCGTTTTGCTCCTTTGATAGGATTAATAGTGGGTGGTATCCTTGGGCTAATAGATCTTGGGTTACAAATTTTAGGAATGCCTATTCTCACTAGGTCTGCTGTAGCGATTATATCTGGAATTGTTTTAACTGGTGGTTTACACTTGGATGGGGTGATGGATACTGCTGATGGGTTGGCAGTGCCAGACCAAAAACGAAGATTGGAAGTAATGAGTGATAGTGCTACAGGAGCTTTTGGAGCAATGGCAGCGATCGCTCTATTGTTGCTGAAAATTACTGCTTTAACAGATTTAGATAGTGACCGCTTTTTAATATTAATGGGAGTCGCAGGTTGGGGGAGATGGGGTCAGTTAGTAGCGATCGCTCGTTACCCCTATCTCAAACCTACTGGAAAAGGAGCATTTCACAAGGAGGCAAAATATTCTATTTGGGATTTTATCCAAAGTCTACTTTTATTACTGAGTCTGAGTGGAATCCAAATTTTATTAAACCCTGAAAGTTGGTTAGTAGCTTCTGGGATGGCAATAGGAGGAATAGCGATCGCTCTGTTGACAGGTGCTTGGTTTAACCGTTGTTTGGGCGGTCATACTGGCGATACTTATGGTGCTGTGGTTGAATGGACGGAAGCATTATTATTGTGTGTTTTGGTTACTTTGGAATAGCGATCGGTTATCAATTATATCATGTTTTGATAATAGGCGAACAAAAAGTTTTTGTGCGTTGCTGAATTGAAGTATGAATGCGCGATTGTTTGGTTCTCGCCTTCGCCCCCGCACATCCCCGTTCAACAAAAAGCGCAGCAACATCTGGCTTCCCCCGATCCTGCGGGGGACGGGAGGGGGATAAAGGGGGACTTTAGAGTTTTATTCCCCCCAACTTTGGGGGGCTAGGGGGGCTTGCATCATACCCAGAATAAGCAACGCCAGTTTTTTTTGTAGTATAGCTTGAGCAGCAGTCTACTCTTAACACCGATGGCTATAATATGTCCATTTTGTCCAAGTGGTGCATTGTAATATTTTGGGTAATGGCAAACTGAGGGTTTCACCATTACTATACAGGACTACTGGACTGTTTCATCTTAAATGTTGCATTAGAAAATGGGGTGATGGGAACCCACCCCTAACCCCTCCTGGGAGGGGAACCCACCCCTAACCCCTCCTGGGAGGGGAACCCACCCCTAACCCCTCCTGGGAGGGGAACCCACCCCTAACCCCTCCTGGGAGGGGAATTTGGGGGGATGGGGTGACGAAAAAGCTAATGCACTATTTTAGGTGAAACAATCCACTACCTTTGTCTAAAACCCTTTTCTATCAAACTTTTATAATTTTTGTGTTGTACTTACTCAGGACTTACGCAGAGACTCTACTTATGGGGAGGGCGAATGCCATTTCCTAAGGTCATGCTCCGCAAACGCCCCTACAAATGGTGCTTTCAAGGTAAATTTGCGTAAGTCCTGTTACTTTAATATATTATTGATAGCATGGGAAATTTATTATTGACCAAAAAATAAGGTCTCCTGCCCTTTCAAGGGGATGAAAAAGCGGTCGTTAGCGGAGCTTCCCGTAGGGTGGGATGGCGAGGTTTCCTCGCCATATCCAATCGACTAAGAGAAAATAAGGTTCAATATTTCAAGCCTCTGACTTTCCTGCGGAATGCTACGCAAACAGGCAGAGGTACTGATAACTGATAACTGATAACTGATAACTGATAACTGAAATGACTTTACCATATCTTTCTATTTTAATACAAAATAAATGGTTTCTAATTACTATTTTGATTGCAGCATTCGTAATTTCTACAGTATTAATAACTGCTTACAGATTTATTAATACAATTAAACGCATTCAAGATAGAGAACTAGAAAAACAGCAAGAAACAACTCGTCAACTTGACATTGAAGTTAAACGGGAACAACTTCTGGCAAAAATTATTAATCAAATTCGGTCTTCCTTAGATTTACAAACAATTCTAGAAACAACAGTGACAGAAGTTCGCTCCTTGTTAGATGGCGATCGCGTCATTGTTTATCAATTTTCTGCGGACAAGAGTGGTACAGTTGTAGCTGAATCTGTGGGGAAAGAATGGACAGCTAGTTTACATCAAGAAATTCAAGATACCTGTTTTCAAAGTGGTGAAGTAATTCGTTATCATAATGGTCATCGTTGGAGTGTAAACGATATTCAAACAGCAAATTTAACCGAATGTCATCGCCAACTACTAGAGCGGTTTGAAGTAAAAGCCAATCTAGTTGTACCAATTTTTAGCGTTCAAAGTAAATACATTAACTCAAAGCTTGAAAACAACATATATCCAGCTAATCAACTTTGGGGTTTATTAATAGTTCATCAGTGTCGCGCTCCCCGAAACTGGCAAGACAGTGACTTCAAATTAATTGACAGAATTGCCGAAAATTTGACAGTCACGATTCAAATGGCTCAACAAGTTCGAGAACTTCAAGAAAGCAAAGAAACAATTGAACAAGTCAAAGAGCGTGAGTTAGAACAACAACGAGAAAAAGCTAGCAAACTCGATATACAAGTTAAGCGAGAACAACTCTTAGCCAAGATTATCGATCAAATTCGGTCTTCCTTAGATTTACAAACAATTTTAGAAACAACAGTGACAGAAGTTCGCACCTTGTTACATGGCGATCGCGTGGTTGTTTATCAATTTGCTGCTGACAAGAGTGGTACAGTTGTGGCTGAATCTGTGGGTAAAGAATGGACACCTACTTTACATCAAGAGATTCACGACACCTGTTTCCAAAATGGAGAAGTCACTCGTTATGATAATGGTCATCGTTGGAGTGTCAACGATATTCAAACAGCAAATTTAACCGAATGTCATCGCCAACTGCTAGAGCGGTTTGAAGTAAAAGCTAATCTAGTTGTACCAATTATTTGCTTTCATAGGCAATACATTAACTCAAAGCTGGAAAAAAATGCAGAACCCGATCTTTCTGGTGAACTTTGGGGTTTATTAATAGTTCATCAGTGTCAAGCTCCTCGAAACTGGCAAGACAGTGACCTAGAATTAATTGACAGAATTGCCGAACATTTCACGATCGCGATTCAAATGGCTGAACAAGTTCAAGAACTTCAGGAAAGTAAAGAAACAGTTCAACAAGTCAAAGAGCGTGAGCTAGAACAACAACGAGAAAAATCTCGCGAACTAAATATACAATTTAAGCGAGAACAACTCTTAGCCAAGATTGCTAATCAGATTCGGTCTTCCTTAGATTTACAAACAATTCTAGAAACAACAGTGACAGAAGTTCGCACCTTGTTGGATGGCGATCGCGTCGTTGTTTATAAATTTTCTGCGGATATGAATGGTACAGTTGTGGCTGAATCTGTGGGTAAAGAATGGACACCTACTTTACATCAAGAGATTCACGACACCTGTTTCCAAAATGGAGAAGTCACTCGTTATGATAATGGTTATCGTTGGAGCGTCAACGATATTAAAACAGCAAATTTAACCGAATGTCATCGCCAACTGCTAGAGCGGTTTGAAGTAAAAGCTAATCTAGTTGTACCAATTTTTAGCCTTCAAATTCAATACATTAACTCAAAGCTTGAAAACAACACATATCCAGCCAATCAACTGTGGGGTTTATTAATAGTTCATCAGTGTTACGCTCCTCGAAGCTGGCGACAAACTGACTTAGAATTAATTGACAGAATTGCCGAACATTTGACAGTGGCGATTCAAATGGCTCAACAAGTTCAAGAACTTCAGGAAAGTAAAGAAACAATTCAAAAAGTCAAAGAGAATGAGTTAGAACAACAACGAGAAAAATCTCGCAAACTAAATATACAATTTAAGCGAGAACAACTCGTGGCAAAGATTACTAATCAGATTAGGTCTTCCTTAAATTTACAAACAATTCTAGAAACAACAGTGACAGAAGTTCGCTCCTTGTTGGATAGCGATCGCGTCGTGGTTTACCAATTTTCTGCGGACATGAATGGTACAGTCGTAGCTGAATCTGTGGGGGAAGAATGGGTATCTAGTTTACATCAAGGTATTCAAGATGAATGTTTCCAAAGTAGTGAAATAAATCGTTATCATAATGGTTATCATTGGAGTATGAATGATATTCAAACTGCGAACTTAACAGAATGTCGTCGCCAACTATTGGAGCAGCTTGAAGTTAAAGCCAGTATAGTTTTGCCAATTTTTTCCGCTCGAGCTCAAGATGCTAATCTCAAACATCATAATGGTAAAGTTGCAGCTACCGCCACTAAACTTTGGGGTTTATTAATAGTTCATCAGTGTCGTGCTCCTCGAACTTGGCAAGATAATGACTTAGAACTCATGGACGAAATTGCAGGGCATTTGACAATCGCGATTCAAATGGCTCAAAGAGTTCAAGAACTTCAGGAAAGTAAAGAAACTATCCAAGCTCTATACAAAATTACTTCAGCTCGTGGCCGCAGTTTTGAGCAACGGTTACAAGGATTACTAGCTATGGGGCGAAAATATTTCAATATGGAAATTGGGATTCTCTCCCATATACAAGGCGATCGCTATGAAGTTATAGCAGCCCAACTTCCTAGTAAAGCTACGATTAAAGGAGCAGTTTTTGAACTAAAACAAGTCTACTGCGAAGAAACCATGCAAAGCAAAGATGTAGTTTGTATTGAATCAGCGAATACCTCTAAATGGAAGAATCATCTCTGCCACACTACATTTGGATTAAAGTCATACATGGGAATCCGGGTAATTTGTAATGGCGAAGTCTATGGAACTCTGAGTTTCTCTAGTCTTAGCTCTCAGTCAAAACCGTTTTCAGGAGTCAATCAAGAGCTATTGAAACTGATGTCTCAGTGGGTGAGTGGAGAAATAGAACGTCAGGAAGTAGCAGAAGAATTAAAACAAACCCGAGACCAAGCTCTGGTTGCCATGAAAGCGAAAGGGGAATTTTTAGCCACAATGAGCCATGAAATTCGGACACCAATGAATGGGGTGATTGGTATGACGGGATTGTTATTGGATACCCCTCTAGAGGAAAAGCAACGCAATTTTGTCGAAACCATTCGCAACTGTGGTAACTCACTGCTAACAATTATCAACGATATTCTAGACTTTTCCAAAGTTGAATCTGGCAACCTAGAGTTAGAGAAGCAGCCATTTGAGATTCATATTTGTGTAGAAGATGCTTTGGATCTATTGGCTCCGAAAGCAGCAGATAAAAATTTAGAATTGGCTTACATGATTGATGTGCAGACCCCTTATACTATACTTGGGGATGTTACCAGAGTACGACAAATTTTAGTAAATTTATTGGGAAATGCTATTAAGTTTACCCATGAGGGGGAAGTTGTAGTTTCCATCACTTCTAAATCTCTTGATGATACCCAGACAGAAATTTGTTTTGCTGTCAAAGACACAGGAATCGGGATTCCTGAAGATAAAAAGGATCGATTATTCAAGTCATTCAGTCAGGTGGACTCATCTACCTCACGTCAATATGGTGGCACTGGCTTAGGTTTAGCTATCTCTAAACGTCTCAGTGAAGTGATGGGAGGTCGAATGTGGGTTGAGAGTCAAGTGGGAGAGGGTTCAACCTTCTACTTTACCATCAAAGCTGAAGTCCTTGACTCGGATACTAATCAACGTTTGTTCAATACAGAATCTCTACTCAAGGATAAGAAGGTTCTGGTTGTTGACGATAATGCCACCAATCGTAAAATTCTCAAATTCCAAATGGAATCTTGGGGAATATATCCCAGGGTAGTAGCTTCAGGAAAGGAAGCACTTCAGGAATTAGATAACCAAAAAGAATTCGATCTGGCTATTCTGGATATGCAAATGCCTGAAATGGATGGTGTCACTTTAGCCCAAGAAATTCATACATATCCTCGATATAGCGATTTGCCTTTAGTGATGTTAACTTCGATCGCATACCTCGAAGATAATTTAGACGAATTTGAAAGTGAATTTGCTGCTCTCTTGAATAAACCTATTAAGCAATCTGAACTTTGCAATACTTTGCTCAAAGTTTTCGGTGGACAGCCAATTAAAGTCAAGCAATCTCGTCCTCCCCAAAAGTTGGAAATCGATCCAGAAATGGCTGCTCGTTTGCCTTTGAGAATACTGTTGGCAGAAGATAATATAGTGAATCAACAGTTGGCAGTACAATTGCTGGAAAAGATGGGATATTATGCTGATGTGGTAAGCAATGGTATAGAAGTGATTGAGGCTATAGATCGTCAGCCCTATGATGTGATTTTCATGGATGTCCATATGCCAGAAATGGATGGTTTAACAGCCACAAAACGGATAGTTACGGAAAGGGATGCTACCAAACGACCTCGGATTATTGCGATGACAGCGAATGCCATGCAAGGCGATCGCGAAATGTGTCTAGAAGCTGGTATGGATGATTACATTAGTAAGCCAATTCGAGTGGAAGAGTTGATTCAAGGATTACTTAAGTGTGAATCCATAGAGCAACTATTACCAGTTCAAACTTTTGCAGAAGCAGAGCTAATATCATCTCAAGATTTGGATGAACAATTAATTAAATCATCTTCCAAAATATCAGATGCAAATGGAGATTCTGAGCAACTGTCGGAGGGAGTTAAACATCAAGATTTTGAGAGTGAAATTTCTAGCAAAACTAATTCAGAATCAGCTAAGCCTGCAATTGACCGAGATGCTTTAGACAGATTGCGAGAACTGTTTGGGGAAAATGCAAATGATTTTATTGAGAATATGGGTAATATTTTTTTAGAGGAAAGCTCTAAACAATTAGCAAATATTGCAACTGCGATTCAGGAAAAAGATGTAGTAAAAATGACATTACAAGCTCATACCTTAAATGGAAGTTGTGGTAGCATCGGAGCATACAATTTAGCTGAAATTTGCAGAGAAATGGAAATCTTAGGTCGAGCAAAAATGACTGAAGGAGCATTGCAGCTACTAGATAAAATGTATGTGGAATATGAACAAGTTCAGTTAGAATTGAAAGAAATAATGTAGAATTCTCTAACAAAAGTGGTATAATAATTAAATCAGGACTTACGCAAATTAACCTTTAAAAGGCCATATGTAGGGGCGTTAGCGGAGCTTTGCGTTAGCAAATGGCATTCGCCCTCACTTTTGGATGTAAGCGAACGGCCGTTCGCCCCCTACCCCTACAGGGCGATCGCTATGAGTCCCTAAGTAAAGTTATCACAGCCTGAAAAAAAACTATTAAACTAGAGAGAGAAAAATCAAAGGCTTTTTAAAGACAAGAAAATGACACAAACCAAACAACTAACAGTTATTATTGAGCGAGAGGATGATGGATATGTATCTTTGTGTCCGGAACTGGATATTGCCAGTCAAGGCGATACGATAGAAGAAGCGCGGTCTAATTTGATTGAAGCGTTGGAACTTTTTTTTGAGACTGCTGATGCTTCAGAGATTGAGCGTCGCTTCAATAACGAAGTTCTTGTGGAGCGTGTGGAGGTCAAAGTTGGGTAAGTTATATCAAATCCGTTTAATTCGGTATAAAAAAATGTTCCATCTTCAACCATCCCCCATCCCCCCATCTCCCCATCTCCCCATCTCCCCATCTAATTTATACCGATGCTACCGGATTTGATATTAAGGGTTTTGTCAGCAAAAGAAGTTTGTAAAATTTTGGAGGAAGGCGGTTTTGTAGAAGTGAGAGTGCGTGGTAGCCATATTATGATGCAGTTGCGAACTGATGATTCAACTGTTACTATTCCGGTTCCTAACTACAAGGAATTAAGGGTTGGAACTTTGCAAGCTATTATTCGTCAGTCAGGTTTACCTCGCTCTTTATTTGAGGTTGATGAATGAAGTAGCGATCGCTCTATTGACAGATACTTGCTTTAACCATTGTTTGGGCGGTCATACTGGCGATACTTATGGTGCTGTGGTTAAATGGACAGAAGTATTATTATTGTGTGTTTTGGTTACTTTGGAATAGTAAGAGGATATAATTTTGACTTTAGACGTACAAACAATTTTCAACTCAATTCCTAATGAGGTTGCTTGGCAAGATATTGTACAATTTGAGAAGCTTGACGATCGCGTTGCTATAGCGAATGACTTTTGTCCTAATATGGTTGGTGTCAATGATGGTTTTATTGAGTGGTGTCCGAATGATGAACCCCCAAGCTATTTGGAAAAATTAGTTTGGTGGTGGGTGGTTCGTCCAGATATGGGGGCGGCGTTCGCGGAGCGTTGCGGATGCAACATCGCTCTTGAAGCTCCTGTTGAATTGAAAATAATTATTGGGAACTACATTTTGAGCAGTGAATAGAGCGATCGCTTTCTACTTAGACAGCTAAGAATTGTTTACTTTAGCTCTCGAAAGCATACCAACCAAGTCCTTCAAAGGTAAAAGTTGAAAAACTGCTTGCGCTTCTACTTCCCACAGATGAATAATTCGATAGTTTTGATACGCCCTCACATCAAGAAATTCTGACTCGTAACAATTGACTATTTCTGTATTTTGGCTTGGTTGCAGAATATTAATTAATACAGGATAAACAGGTTTTTGGTACTTTTATTCTGCTAATGCAGCATAAGCACGCATCCGACGTGGCATTTTTGTATCATACCTTAACTGCATTTCATTCAGAACCAGAAAATCTCCATGTTCTTGACTATAAACACTGAGCAAAACATCCCCTTATTTACCGAAAAATTGTGGTCTAAAACTTCCCCTTGTCAGGGGATAAAAAAAGATAATATTCCTGATGTCAATTCCAATGCTTTCCTAGGTCATGCTGCGCAAACAGCTAGAGGTACTGATAACTGATAACTGATAACTGATAACTGAAATGACTTACCCATTGGAAGTCTGAATAAATTATTTCTTTGACAGTAACATTAGTAATTTATGTCACCGAAAAATTGGGTCTGAAGCTGACTATTTTAAGGTAATAAAAAACTGATAACTGATAACTGATAACTGATAACTGAAATTACCCATTCTACCCAACGACTAGGGGCAATTCCAATTATACGTTTACTGCTAATATCTACTTTTTTTGCTTTTTTTGTCATCCTATAAATCTATAGCAATTATCAAATTGATCGGGTACAAAATTCTAGGTTTCAGGGAACATAGAGTAGTGGACTGACACACCTTAAATGGTGCATTAGGGAGTGGGGGAGTGGGGGAGTGGGGGAGTAGGGGAGTAGGGGAGTGGGGGAGATAAAGACACCTAGAAATAAAAATCTATTGCACAGTTTTAACTGTGTCGGTCCACAGTCCAGTAGGATAAAATAATTACCGAAAAATTGTGGTTTAAAGCCTCCCCTTTTAAGGGGATAATAAAGAAAAATTTTCATTATTAGTCAATCCTCTTCTTTTCAAGGAGAGGTAATTATTCATTATTCATTATTCATTATTCATTATTCATTGTTGAAAGCAGATTTCGGGCAAATGATGTACAGGATAAATCGTGAAAATATTATAGTGCGGGCATTTTGCCCGCGCGGGTGTACCTCATAACAACAGAAAGCGCTGTAATGTCCGTACCTGCTCCCTAAGAACGAAAATCATATCCTAATTCCAACGTCTAACTCTTAGACTCTATCCAAACCTTTATCCCTTCCACTCTGAGAGCTTGGTTGCGAGTACCACAATATGCACCATTGGAATAAACTGGTAAATCTCCCATATTCTGAACGTGAGCTGTATAGAATACATCATAATTGGCAGCTTGAATACCTGTAAGACGAACCGCAAATCCTTCTATTCTTCTTGATTTACCGCGTTCTCCAGCTAATTTTCCTGCTTCTAACCAAGGAGTATCGCCTATTTCAGAAACATGAGCCATGTATTCGAGGTTTAATCCAGGAATAGGGGGTTCTATATTTATTTGAAAAGCTTCTACACGAAAACCTTGACCGCGAGTACCTGCATATTCTTGACCAGCAAAAATGCGATCGCCAATATTTTGTATATGAACTAAAACTTTCAACCCTACAGATACTGCCGAACTTTGATTAGTAGTTTCTCCCAACATCGTATTTGGTCTTTCAACAGTGGGAGAATTTTTAGAGATTTCCACACCAGGAACAATAATGATTTCGTCTACAGGTTGTGTCTTTCCAGGTGTTGGGTCTTCTAAAATCATCACATCTGGATCGTCAATAGCTGTTTGATTAGCTTCTGCACCACCAGAAGGTACTACTATTAAAGGTGGTAAACTTGGAACAGTTGATTTTTGCGTATTAGTTTGAGTGGCAATATTTTGATCTAGTTCTTCTAGTGCTGGAAGTTTAATTCTAGATGTTGTGGGTAAAGAATGATTGGGAATTGTTAGTTTTCCTCTAGATATAGCTAACATTAGTTTTTTGTCAAAGCTAGCATTAACTTTTTCCTCTAATTCCAACCACTGCTCATCATCTAAATTTTTACCCTGTTTGACAAGTTTTAATACTGCTGAAAGTGGATGTGTCTCTGCAATTAAAGCTTGAGCATCATCTGGTAATTGATCGGATTTTGTATTAGAAATTAATTCATGTAGTTCTTTAGCTTTTGCTTTAACTGGTTGTAAAGGAGGAAATTCTGGTTGTTCTTGATGAGCGATCGCCAAGATTTGATTAAGAATATCTAAAACTGGTTGACTGGTTGATGATTCTGTGGTTGAAGCTAATGCTTTGATTAAGTTTTCTAAGTCTGTGAAGGAAGATATTGCCCCAGCAGAAACTTGAGATGTTTTTGCCAACTCTAGTCCCTGCTCTTTAAGAGTAGCAAAATCTCTACCATAGGCCATCAATTCTTCTAGTAAACTTTCTGAAGGGGGAGTACCTGCATTTTGTAGTTCTTTAGCTGCCAGGGAGAGACGAATACCCAATTTAGGAAAATTGTCTGATAGAGATGCTAGTTTTTCCAACAAATTACGATCGGCTGTTTCCATATTCTTGTTAGAGTAAATATATAAAATCACAGTTTTATATATTAGTCTAGAAAATACATCTAATATAGGGTTTGCGTATGGAAAGTCTTTTTGCTGGGGTAGGAGACAGGAGACAGGAGACAACCCACCCCTAGCCCCTCCCCTCCCAACCCACCCCTAGCCCCTCCCAGGAGGGGATGGGAAGACAGGAGAAATGGGAATGTAGAGGAGGTAGGAGCTAAGTTTTGTCTCTCAATTTTTGTGCCATAATCGTCCCAAAATACTAGCTTTATGCAGCTCTTGCCACCGAAAAGCTGGTATTTTTTTCAACTCTAAAACGCTAAAACCAATATCTGTCAATACTGTTATAATTAATCAGCAAGCCCTAAATAAGAAGAAAAAACTCAAAAACCAAATTTTGATACCTTCGATAAAAATGTTTGATGCAACCTATGAAATTTTGAATGATGGTCGTATTTATAAATACAAAGTGACTCAAAATGGGCAACCAATACCTTATGGTGAGGTTTTAAATTTATGGCAGTATGAGTCAAACTTTCGTTCCTTCTTTATCTCACTTTTATCTGAGTCTGCTTTTTCTGCCTATCGATGGGAAACACCACCTATTACAAAAGATACTGCAAAACGCCAATTTGAATTCGTGTTGCTGAACTCTCCAGGGTTAGCAAGTAACCCAGATAAAACGACATTTCGTGATTATTTCACAACCGATGATGTTAACAACGGAATAGTTGTATTTGAAAATTTAGGTAAAGACGCAATACTTGTAGTTCCATCTCCCAGGGATTCAAA
The DNA here is from genome assembly GCF_014132355.1 of Okeania sp. KiyG1. Taxonomy (GTDB): domain Bacteria; phylum Cyanobacteriota; class Cyanobacteriia; order Cyanobacteriales; family Microcoleaceae; genus Okeania. The sequence goes on along the minus strand of NZ_BLZO01000187.1, from coordinate 36,091 downwards.
TTCCTCCAGGGAAGGAACTGCTTTTTCAGCTTATTCTCATCTTGCGGCCTTCATTCGCGGTGCGTCAGATGCTCAAAAACAGGCTTTGTGGCAAATTGTGGGACAAACTGTACAACAACAGATTTCAGACCGCCCACTTTGGGTAAGTACGGCGGGTGGTGGGGTAGCTTGGCTTCATGTGAGATTAGATTCTCGACCAAAATATTACGGGTACAAAACGTACAGTCTATCAGACCGAGTCTAGAAGAATAAAAATAGAGATAAATAGAAAAATAATAGCTTTTCCTATTGCCAATTTGAGAGTTAAGATGCTAATGTTAGTATCAGTGGCGTTGCTAAATTGAAGTATGAATGCGCGATTGTTCGCTTCTGGTCAAGCCCCCTAAATCCCCCAAGTTTGGGGGACTTTTAGAGTTTTATTCCCCCCCAAAATTGGGGGGCTAGGGGGGCTTGCATCATACCTAGAATCAGCAACGCCGTATCAGTATGAGGGCGCGTAGCTCAGTGGATAGAGCACCAGATTCCGGTTCTGGGTGTCGGGGGTTCGAATCCCTCCGTGCTCGTTTAAAATAGCAGTCAGCGGTCAGCGGTCAGCCATCAGCTCTCAAGGCGTATGATGGGGGTTTGAATCCTCCATCAACGCACACCACGCGCTTTTTCAAATAAGCGTGGGGGACTTAAACCCGCCGATTTTAGCTAATAGCTGATAGCTTGTTAAATCTATGTCCTGAGTGACATACTCCCACACTAAGCTAAAGATATAGTGTGGGCTTCTCGTTTCGCAGTCCCGGTATCCCGTCGGACTCCACGAGCTTTAAGGACGGGATGCCCCGCCGCCCTTTTGGCCAATCAAAAAGCTGATCACCTAGGGCCGCCATCAGATTTGACATTCCCAACGGATTACTAGGATGGATGGGATATCACCCCATATCTTATTTGATCTTATTTGATTTTCATGGTTGATCGCTGGCGGTTGTTAACTCAAACTAACTTGAGTCTATCATAACATAAAATTTGTAAATTCATGGGACATCGAGTCCCATGAATTTACCGTCGATTCATCTCACACCAAATTTTCAATTATGGTGTGAGGCTTCTCGACGCTCTAGCTAACTCAATATTTACTATACCTGACTTTTTTTCACCCTGGCCCATAAATGAAGAAATTATTCAATGTTAAAGATGTAGGGGCTAATGGCCATTCGCCCCTACGCATTGTATGAACCAAGGCAGAAAGCAGAAGGCAGAAGGAACAATTCTATTCTGTTGGTGCTGTTTCAGCTTCCGGTGGCATAACCTCAATAGGTATACCTTCCTCCTCTTGGCCATCCTCAGTTGGTAATGTTTCTCCAACAGATGTGTTTTCTGCTGCTTTTGAATTTGCTGGACTACAGTTAGAACTATCAAAATTAAATTCATACTGATAAAGTTTTGAGCGATCGCTACTGGAAAAAGATTGATTATTGACTGCACCTATAGCTGCTTCATCTAACACTGAATGACCACTTTCTAGCAATAACTTTGGTCCATTAGTAATACCGCCATCTGGACTAACTAATACTCCCACAGTAGCTTTACCTTCTAACTTTTGGTCGCAAGCTGCTTCTGGATAAGTATCAGCAATAGTTGTAGGTTCAGTCAAATTATCTTCTTCTAATCCCAATTCTATTGCCCACTGCAGATAAGTACCCACAGCACCTAAAGCAATATCCCTTGATTCTGATTCTTCATTGACAGCAGCATATTCTTGTTTTTGTTGCTGTAGTTTTGCTAACAGTGAACCTTTAAATTCTCCTTGCTGCTGTACTGGTGGAGATGGTTCAGGTTCCTGCTGTACTGATGGGGATGGTTCAACAGGGGGTGTTATTACTGGTGTTGGTGGTTTTGTTTCTTCCACAGTAGCAGCAGCAACATTTTCTTCAGGTGTTGGAGATGGTTGAGGGACGGGAGTAGTTGCAGTAACTGTTTGTTGCTTTTTTTGTTCAAATTGTTCTAATAATGAACCTTTAAACTCTTTTGGTGTTTCTGGTGTGGGAGATGGTTTAGGAGTAGGAGCAACAGAAGGAGTTTCCTGAACTTCAACTTCAACTTCTGGTTGAGAGTTGTTAGTTTCAGTTGGTGCGGGAGTGATAACTGCTACCTTTTGTTGTTTGATTTCTTCTGCTATATCCTGAATAGTCTTTCCTTCTCGTAATTGTCTAACTATTGGTGCTTCTGACAGTCTGCCTTTTTTTGTGGGGTCTGGTGTTGGAGGAGTTACAGGAGTTGCTGGAGTTGCTGTTGCTATAGGTTTTTTCTCTGTTTGAGTTAGAGTGTCGGTATCATTTTGATTTGGAGCAATAGCAATTTGATTTTCAACTTTATCTTGGTAACGTCGTGGAGGCAATTTTAAATTAGCTGAGTATGACCCTCCAGTTGAGTTTTCAACTATAGAAGTTTGCTCTTGAGGGTCGATCTCTAGAGTTGGACGACGTGATAAACCAGAGTCATAGACTTCATCTGTCAAGTTCAAATTTTTTCTGATTTGATATTCATCTATTTGATTTTGATTTGATTGTTGTTGTGGGTCAACTCGAAATATCTCTGCTGGTTGACTATTTATACTAGGTAATGGGGGTGGAGATATTGGTGTTGTTGGTAATGAGGACCTGGGCGGTATGGATGGATAATTGTAGGAAAATTCCGTTGGGGATGGGTTTCTGGGCAACCTAGAGACGGAAGGAGTGGATCTTGAGCGGGTAGAAGAGGATGAGGTGATAGAATCTTCTGGCGGTAATTCTGGTAACTTGTAATCTGAAGGGTCTACAGGTATTGTTGGTAATTCTGAGGATGATGATTCGGGGACAACAGGTAGTTCACTGGGAGATGGTGGTGAAATAGGGGATAAGTCGGATGGTGTTGGTATGGTTGAGAATGTAATTTCTGGTTCTTCTGGTTGAGGTAGGAGTTCGAGTTGTTCTGGTGTTAGTTCTACTAATCCTACTGTTGGTGGTAATTTGGCTTTTTCTGAGAATAGGGATAATTTTGGTAGGTTAATTCCTAATATAGCATGGATGCCCACAGAGGTGAGGAGTGCTATCCATATTGGTTGACGGAGGGTGTCTATAATGGAAGGTTGTTCTATTGATTGATTTAGGTCTAGGGAAGAAAAGTCAGACATATTAGGAAACTCCTATAATGATCGATAAATATACTTTATAAATAATATCGTTTCAATTTGCATTTTAACATTGAATAGGGAGTAGGGAGTAGGGGAGGTAGGGAGGTGGGGAGATGGGGAGATGGGGAGATGGGGAAGAATTGATTTGATTTGGGATTTTTACCAAAAGTGCAGATAGACATCTCCACCAAAAGAGTAGGGACGTTGCATGCAACGTCCCTACCTATTCCCTATTCCCTATTCCCTATTCCCTACTCCCTCTTTAATGTCTGACTATTACCAAAGAGCGATCGCTAATTTCTGATATAGAAATCGTCTGCTTCTAACAATGGACTACCTGCTAAAGTTGCAAATTGAGCGCCACTACCGAAACCAGTTGCACTACCATTAGGATTATAGAATAAGTTACCATTGTTACTGTTGTAGACAATTACTCCATCAGAGGTTGCTGCCGCAGCATCACTATTAACTACATCAAACTCACTTGGTATGCTGAAACCTGTTCCTGAAGCACTGTTGATCGCGGTAAAACTATCGCGGTCTAGAAGAATTATGTCTCCTGGTGTTTGGGAAAAATCAGTAATTTCGTCTATACCAAAATCCTCTGGTTGAAATGCTTCATTACTATTGAAGACAAAGCGGTCAATACTGGCTCCACCGGTGAGTATATCGTTTCCTGGTCCACCATTCAGGCGATCGCGACCAATACCTCCTTGTAGAGTATCGTCCCCTGCTCCTCCTAACAAAATATCGTTACCAGACTTACCTACTATCAGCTCGCCCTCAGCTCCTCCAAGTAGTTGATCGTTACCACCAGCTCCACCTAGATCCTCCTCACCGTTACCGCCACTAGCAGTGTCTTGACCGCTACCACCATTTAAGTTATCATCACCATCATTATCGTTTCTGATATAGAAATCGTCTGCTTCTAACAATTGACTACCTGTTAAAGTTGCAAATTGAGCGCCACTACCGAAACCAGCTGCACTACCATTAGGATTATAGAATAAGTTACCATTGTTACTGTTGTAGACAATTACTCCATCAGAGGTTGCTGCATCTGCATCATTAGTAACTACATCAAACTCACTTGGTATGCTGAAACCTTTTCCTGAAGTACTGTTGATCGCAGTAAAACTATTGCGGTCTAAAAGAATAATATCTCCTTGTGCTTGTGAAAAATCAGTAATTTCGTCTATACCAAAATCCTGTGGTTGAAATGCTTCATTACTATTGAAGACAAAGCGGTCAATACTAGCACCACCTGTGAGTACATCGTTTCCTGATCCACCATTCAGGCGATCGCGACCAATACCTCCTTGTAGAGTATCGTCCCCTGCTCCTCCTAACAAAATATCGTTACCAGAGTTACCTACTATCAGGTCGTCACCAGCTCCACCATTCAGGCGATCATTACCACCATTTCCACTTAGATCGTCCTCACCGTTACCACCACTAACAGTGTCTTTACCGCTACCACCATTCAAGGTGTCATCACCATTATTTCCCCTGACGCGATCGTTACCAGCGCTTGGAGCAACGAAGTCATCTCCATCACCAGCATCAACTACATCATTGCCCGTGCCAGGATCGACGACATCATTACCATTACCAGATTCGATCCTATCGTCTCCATTACCACTATCAAAGAACTCATCTATATCTGCTCCTTGGTCATCACTGACTAGCAAATTATTGCCATCAGTACCAGGAATTTGTAGCAAAATACCACTCCCACCGCCGTCTGGATCGCCTATATCTAAGGAGCTAGTATTCAGGTTAGCAATAAATAGACCTGAATCTAAGACTTGGTCACCAGTATCAGCAACGCCGAACTTGATGGTATTTTCTCCCTGTTGGACGGGGGCAAAAACAGTCAGTTTAGAGCTAACTCCATCATATTCGATGGGAAGAGTACTACTGCCATTATCAATGAAGTTGCCTAATGCGAGATTATTGCTGATAACACTTAAAGGTTGAGTAAGATTGTTGTTGAACAATGCAACATTGTTTCCATTAACAAAGACTCCTGCTACATCTACAAAGGAGGTGTCGGAAAACTCAGGAAACTCATCAGACCCAAAAATTAAATCAAAGGTTACAGAGTTGACGCTGGGGTCGTTGATTACAAATTCAAACTCTAGAATGTTTGCATCCAGGACCTCACCAGCTCCAGAAAAAGCACTGTTGGCCACAACTTGAAGGTCAGGATCGGAGTTCCCCAATTGCTCAATACTATAACCAATTTCAGTATTTTGGTTGGGTGGGGAGCCATCACCAGAAGTCAGCAAGATGCCTGGATCAATTCCTAAAGGCAGAGTACCATCATAAAATGAGGATTGACCAATGCCATTTGGGGAGGTGCCACCAACGCTAGGGGAGATTGGTACAACCGCACCTTCAAAATTTATAGAACTAGGTGTGACTGTCAAGTTAGCTCCAGTAGCTAGGATTGCATTTACTAGGTCTTGGACTGTGTTTACTGTTGGATCGAATTCTACGAATGCCATATTCTCTATCTCCTAAAAAAAATTAACAAGTAAATTGGCACAAATTAATGTTGAGTTAAATTGTCGGTAGTGGTGCTAAGTGTTGCTTGTTTCCACCTAGTATTACCATTACGGCTACAGGACGACCAAATTGTCTATTTTAGGGGATCGAATTTTGTACACTTGGTACAATTAACAATTATCCTCAGTTCTAACTACAACAACGTCTCAGCTTCACAGTTATGTCTAACAAAAGGCAGCGAGTTGAAGTTGCACAGAGTTTGATCGATAAGAATGCCTTACTCTTGATTAGCAGATCCCATAAAATTGACTTTGCCATGGCCTATTATTGTCACAGGTTGTATATTTCTGAGCTAAACTGAGGTTATGCAAAAAAGAGATTTTTTAATTCAGGAAGTTATTAATTGTATTGACTCCAACTCTACTATTACAAGACTTACGCCAAAAAAGATTTTATGGTACATTAATTGTAGTGTATGTTGCAAAATACTCTACAGGTAAAGTCCTTGAGTAAGCTACTTATATCATTACTCTGGGGAGTAATAATAATATTAATGATATATTTTGAGCAGATATAATATGGTAGTTCTCAACTATTTGTAACAAATCTGAACAGAGATAAATAGAGAAAATGTCTGAAACTCTTACCCAGAATCAGATGAGCTATTGTTCTTTAATTTCTATAGATGTTTTCTACACAACAATTATCAGAATTATTATATATTTATGTTATGAGTATATACAAAAATATTTCATAATCTGAACATATGAAAGAATTTTATACCTGGAAAAAATACCGCTGTGCTTACGAATTTTATTCCCACAAAGAAGGAGATGATTTTACTAAACCTTTACTATTACTGCATCCTATTGGAGTAGGTTTATCTAAAAATTTCTGGCATCGATTTTGCGGTCTATGGCAGGAGCGAAGTTTGCCAAATCCTATCTATAATCCAGATTTATTAGGGTGTGGTGAAAGTGATATGCCATCTGTGGCCTACTATCCTATGGACTGGGCTGAACAATTACAATATTTTTTAGAGACGGTTGTACAAAAACCAGTAATTTTAGTTGTACAAGGTGCTTTGTTTCCTGTGGCTGTATCTCTGGTCAAACTACAGCAAGAGTCAAGTTTAATTGATGGGTTAATATTATCGGGTCCGCCTCAGTTGGAATTGATGACTAAGGCTGATTCACCTATTAGTCAAAAATTGAGATGGAATCTTTTTTATTCACCTGTTGGTAAACTTTTTTATCTCTATGCACGCAGTCGAAAATTTTTAGATTCTTTCTCTAAAAAACAATTATTTGCTAATGAAGAAGAAGTAGATAAAGAATGGTTGGATACTTTAGAAAAAGGAGCAAAAAATCTCCAAAGTCAATATGCTGTTTTTTCTTTTTTAGCAGGGTTTTGGAGGCAGGATTTTAGTCAAGAGATTGCTCGAATTAATCAACCTACTTTAGTATTAGTAGGAAAGCAAGCATCAACTATTAGTAAAACTGAGCAAATTGAAAGGCCAGAGGAAAGAATTAATAGCTATTTAAAGTTGTTGCCTCAAGGAGAGGGTTGTGAAATATCAGGGCGAAATGTTTTACCTTATGAGTCAACAGAAGAGTTTATTGAAGCTGTTAGTAATTTTTACAAAAGATTAGTTAATAGTTTGATAATTTATTGAAGAAGGCAGAAGGGAAAATTGTTTATTAATAGTCTTCGACAAGCCACTTTGTGTCTACAAACCTCAAACAATTTTAAGCACCCTCGTTGACCAAAAAATCAGGTCTCAAACCTCCCCTTTTAGGGCAAACGCATCTTATTTTGAAGTCCTGAAAGGGTAAGAATGTCAGCTATTTAAGTATTTATACTTATTGCTCTATAAGCCTTAACTACAAAAGCTTCCAGAATTTAGATGCGTTTACCCTGGCCTCCCCTTTCAAGGGGATGAAAAAAAATCAACTTCAATATAGCAATGTGCGCTGGCATATTTACAAATTGCAGGAGGTGTCCAATAGCTAAAAGTCTTATATTATCAGCAATTTATTCCCCCTATTGCCTATTGCCTATTGCCAGATGAGCTGCGCGCAGCGCTATATTTCAAGCCTCTGACTTTAGGCAGAGGTACTGAAGGGCGCAGTTCCTCCGGAGGAGGCGTGCCTGATAACTGATAACTGATAACTGATAACTGATAACTGAAATAACAGTGGGGTATTAAACCCGCAAAAGAAAAGATAAAATTAATCGCAAAATTTATCGAATTTAGAATAGGTATAAATTAAATGAAGAAAGTCGCTAATGGTATTGATAATAAGGAGAAAAATACTACTATTTTGATTGTGGATGATAATCCAATCGATTTGAAGTTAGTAATTACTGTTCTGGAGAGCTATAACTTTAAGGTATTAGTATCTGTAGATGGTGAAAATTGTTTGAAACAAGCAATAGAAAGTAGTCCAGATATTATTTTGTTAGATGTTTTGATGCCTATAGTTGATGGTTTTGAAATCTGTAAGCGCTTAAAAGCAATCCCAGAAATTAGAGATATTCCTGTAATATTTATGACTGCTTTATCAGATATAGAGGATAAAATTACAGGATTTGAGTTAGGAGCTGTAGATTATGTTACTAAGCCAATCATAATAGATGAGGTTTTAGCAAGGGTAAAAGTACATGTAGAACTGCGGCAATTAACTGCAAAATTAAAGAATAAAAATCTACTGCTGCTAGAAGAAATTACACAAAGAAAGGCAGCAGAAACAAAGCTTAAAGAAACATTGCGACAGCTACAAACAGCTCAAAAACAGATTATTGCTAAAGAAAAACTTGCGTACTTAGGTACTTTAACTTCAGGCATTGCTCACGAACTTTGTAATCCTCTTAATTTTATTCAAAATTTTGCTCAACTTTCTACAGATTTAGTTGAGGAACTAATGGAAGAATTAGCTTTAGAAAGTAATAAAATGGAACCAGAAAAACTTGAAGAATTTCAAGAAATTATTAATGATATTAAACAAAATTCAGATAGTATTTATCAACACGGTAAAAGAGCAGAAAAAATTATTAAAGGTATGATAAGACACGCACAGATTGACCAAAATAGCTTACAATTTAGCGATATTCATAATATGCTAAATGAGTCGTTACAGTTAGCTTGTAAGAAGCTGTGGGAAAAACAGAATGTTCCGATGACAATTAAGACTAATTACGATGAATCAATTAATAAAATTAAGTTATCATTTTCTGATATGTTTCAGGCTTTTATGAACATAATTGATAATTCTTGCTATGCTCTCAAAACTAAGTTAGAACAACAGGAAGCTGCTCATCAAGATTTTAATCCTACCTTATCTGTACAAACCTATAATTTAGGAGAAAAAGTAGCAATCCATATCAATGACAATGGTATAGGAATAAGCTCAAAAATTAAAGATAAAATTTTCAACCCTTTTTTCACTACTAAATCTCCTGGAGAAGGAGTAGGTTTGGGTTTATCTCTAGTTCATCAAATAATTGTTGGACAACATCATGGCAGTATTAAAGTGGAAACTCAAGCGGGAAAATATGCTGAATTTATTATTGAAATTCCTATGACTAATTCGTAAGCAAACAGCAGTCAGCTATTAGCTATCAGCTAATTTTTTGGAAGGTAAAAGCAACCTTTGAAATTGAGGAAAGAATAAAAAGTTACTGCCATGGGTCCCCTTGCCAAACCTGAGAAGTAATTATTCATTACTAATTGCTGGCAAGCGTAGCATCCCGTAGGGAAATGCTGACTGCGAGCTAGCTGTTTGTGCAGCATGACCTAGGAAATGCTTATACTAATTCTACAAATTTTCTACCAGAGCAAGACTAAATTGAAGTATGTCTGAAAATTCATTTGAAAAAGATAGTTTAGGTTGGCAATTCCAAAAGTTACAACAAAAATTTAGCGAATGGTGGGAACTTCAAACTTCTCAAACAACAGCTAAATTACCAGAGGTAGATTTACCTTCATGGTTGGATAATCCCATAATATTAATTATTGCTAAAGCAATGGCGTGGCTACTTTTTGCTTTTCTGTTGAGCTGGGTAGCTATACAGATAATTAGACTGTTAAATCCTTATATTTATAGTCTTCGTAATCAAATTAATTTAACAACAAAGACTAGAGAAAAATCTCAATTAGAATTATCAGTAACAGCTTGGTTAAATCAATCGCAAAAATACCAACAAATAGGCAATTATCGAGAAGCTTGTCGTTGTTTATATATGGCAATGTTACAAGGATTAAATGACCGGGGTATTATTTCCGATCTACCTAGTCGCACTGATGGAGAATATTTAGAATTAATTCAGCAGTTATCTCAGCCTAAACCATATCAAAAATTATTCATTACTCATCAGCAATTATTATTTGGTAACTTAGAAGTTTCTGCTGCTGTATTTGCAGAATGCCAGGAAGCTTATCAACAAATCAGAGATGAAAAAAACTAATAAATTTTGGATATTTGGAGCGATCGCTCTAATTTCAATTATGATAATCACTGTTTTTTCTGCCCCAGTAAATAATCAATTAAATAGCGGTTCTACTTATAGTCGTGCCCCAGATGGATATGGTGCTTGGTACAAGTTTATGTTAGAAAAAGGCGCGGATATTCAACGCTGGGAAAAACCATTTATAGATTTAGAAAATAGTCAATATATTAACTCATCAGTCACTCTATTACAGGTTAATAGCAAATTAAAAAATCCACTAATTAATGCTCGGATAGAAAGTTGGGTAAAATCCGGAAATATTTTAGTAATTTTAGGTATTAAAAAAGAGGTGACAAAGGCAGATTTTACGACTACCCATGATACGGAAGTGGGAAAAGTTGAAATAGAAACAAGTCGCCGAGCAATAAAACTTGAGCAACAAAAAGAAGAGAATTTATTAGGCGATCGCTACGGTGCTATAGTTTGGCAAAAGCAGTTTGGCAAAGGAAGAATTATCTTAGCTACTACTCAATATTTAGCTGCTAATGCTTATCAAGATATACCTGGAAATTATGAATTTTTAGCTCAACTTGTTACTCAAGGTCAACAAAGAATTTTAGTAGATGAATATATTCATGGTTATAAAGACCAAGAAGTAATTAAGGAAGAGTTGGGAGAAAGTTTAGTGAATTATTTGGTTGAAACTCCCTTATTTCCAATTTTTATTCAGGGTTTAATTATTTTAGTTATCCTGATTTTTGCTCAAAATCGTCGTTTTGCCAAACCGATAAAATTATCAGCACCAATAGTTGATAATAGTCAAGCTTATATTCAAGCTTTAGCAGGAGTATTACAAAAAGCAGAAAGTCGAGAATTTATTTTAGAAACTACAGGAAAAGAACAAAAAATTCAATTGCAAAATAAATTAGGATTAGGAGAAAATATAGTTGAAGATAAATCTTTGATAGATGCTTGGATACAACAAACTGGAGAGCCATCAATAGAATTAGAAAAAGTTCTAAAAATTCAATCTCAAAAGCGAAAAATTACCGAATCAGAGTTATTAAATTGGTTAGATAAGTGGGAGAAAATATTTCAAGTTGAAAACAAAGCAAAAAATAATTTTTGACCGTAAAATTTGTAAGCATTCCGGAGGAAATGCTTACTAAAATTTTGGTCTCAAAAATTGATTTATATAGTAAATGCCTTGATATTTAGGACTTATGAAATAACTGTTTGCGTAGCACTCCGCAGCAGAAACAACGGAATATCAATAATACAACTTCTTCCTTCTTCTTTGTGTAATAAAATGACTTTTGGCAAATGGTACAAAATCAGATAAAAACGGAAGATAAACCATAAAACTTCTTCCCTCTTCCTTCTACGGTAAGATGACTTTTGGCAAATGGTATAAAATCAGATAAAAACGGAAGATAAACCATAAAACTTCTTCCCTCTTCCTTCTACGGTAAGATGACTTTTGGCAAATGGTATAAAATCAGATAAAAACGGAAGATAAACCATAAAACTTCTTCCCTCTTCCCTCTTCCTTCTTCCTTCTTCCTTCTTCCTTCTACGGTAAGATGACTTTTGGCAAATAGTATAAAATCAGATAAAAACGGAAGATAAACCATAAAACTTCTTCCCTCTTCCCTCTTCCTTCTTCCTTCTTCCTTCTTCCTTCTACGGTAAAATGACTTTTGGCAAATGGTATAAAATCAGATAAAAACGGAAGATAAACCATAAAACTTCTTCCCTCTTCCCTCTTCCTTCTTCCTTCTTCCTTCTTCCTTCTTCCTTCTACGGTAAAATGACTTTTGGCAAATGGTATAAAATCAGATAAAAACGGAAGATAAACCATAAAACTTCTTCCCTCTTCCTTCTGCGATAAGATGACTTTTGGCAAATGGTACAAAATCAGATAAAAACGGAAGATAAACCATAAAACTTCTTCCTTCTTCCTTCTGCGATAAAATGACTTTTGGCAAATGGTACAAAATCAGATAAAAACAGAAGATAAACCATAAAACTTCTTCCTTCTTCCTTCTACGGTAAGATGACTTTTGGCAAATGGTATAAAATCAGATAAAAACGGAAGATAAACCATAAAACTTCTTCCCTCTTCCTTCTTCCTTCTTCCTTCTTCCTTCTACGGTAAAATGACTTTTGGCAAATGGTATATCAGATAAAAACGGAAGATAAACCATAAAACTTCTTCCCTCTTCCCTCTTCCTTCTTCCTTCTTCCTTCTTCCTTCTACGGTAAAATGACTTTTGGCAAATGGTACAAAATCAGATAAAAACGGAAGATAAACCATAAAACTTCTTCCCTCTTCCTTCTACGGTAAGATGACTTTTGGCAAATGGTATAAAATCAGATAAAAACGGAAGATAAACCATAAAACTTCTTCCCTCTTCCCTCTTCCTTCTTCCTTCTTCCTTTATATACTAATAACTGAATTAAAATGACACAAACTAACTCAAGATTTACTCAACTATCTCAAACTCTCAGTCAAATAATTGTCGGTCAAAATATACCTATTCAACAATTATTAATAGCCTTGTTAACTGGAGGTCATGTAATAATAGAAGGAGTTCCAGGCACAGGAAAAACTCTCACAGTCAAAGTATTAGCTAGATTAATTCAAGCCGAATTTCGCCGAGTTCAACTAACACCAGATATTCTACCATCAGATATCTTAGGGACTAATGTATTTGACCTAAATAGTCGCAATTTTACTTTGAAAAAAGGTCCGATTTTTACAGAAATATTATTAGCAGATGAAATTAATCGTACTCCACCAAAAACACAAGCAGCTTTACTCGAAGCAATGGCAGAACAACAGGTAACATTAGATGGAAAAACTTTGCCATTACCAAATTTATTTTGGGTAATTGCTACTCAAAATTCCCTAGAATTTGAAGGTACATATCCATTACCAGAAGCACAATTAGACAGATTTTTATTCAAGATTATTATTGATTATCCAGACAAAGGAGCAGAAAAACAAATGTTGCTAAATGTCCAACAAGGTTTGACTGCCAAAAATATTCAATTAAATCAAATTAAACCTGTAGCAACGGTCGAACAAATAATTTTAACTCGTCAAGAAATAGAAGCAATTAACGTTCAAGAAAAAATATTAGATTATTTATTAGAATTAGTTCAGCAAACCAGAAAACATCCAGATGTAGCTTTGGGTGCTTCTCCACGAGCGGCAGTAGCATGGTTACAAACCAGTAAAACACAAGCTTGGTTAAATAATAGAAATTATGTAATTCCAGATGATATTAAAACAGTGGCATTACCTCTATTACGTCATCGGTTAATTTTGAAACCTGAAGCACAGTTAGATGGAATAATAATTGATAGTGTAATTAATTCTATATTGAAACAAGTTTCAGTACCAAGATAAAAGGAAGAAGGAAGAAGGAAGAGGGAAGAAAAATTCAATAATTTAGAATGCGCGAATTTAGAATTTAGAATTACCTCTTCTTTTCAAGGAGAGGATTGACTAATCATGAAAATTTTTATTTATTATCTCCTGAAAAGGGGAAGCTTTAAACCACAATATTTCGGTAAATAATGATAGAGATAGCTATCTAATAGACATCTGGCGAGCATAACAAATCAAATCAATTATCAAATTCTTATTTAGAGCTTGCTGATTAAATATGAAAGCATTGACTGATATTAGTAAGTGCCTTTTTAGGTATTGAAAAAGTGCAATAAGTTAGGTCAAAAAGGTTCATGCGTGTTAGTATTAAAGGCTCACACTTGGCAGAAAAATTAACGGACTATTCTTCCGACTTCCACCTCTAAACTCCCCGTAAATTCTGACTCCTGTCTCCTGTCTCCTACCCTCACCCATAAGACTTTTTCAGCAAACCCTATTTATCAATTCTTTCCCCCTACTGCCTACTGCCTGACCTAAAAGAATTTTGTAGTCTACTTAAATGAATTACCCTGTAATTTGATTGGCGATCGCCATGAATTTAAAAGCTATATTTTAATATTAATTGAACTTAATTATTTAGTTCAAAAATCTCTCCTTAACTACACCATAGGATGTTGTCCTACAAGCAGAAACAAACAAAAATTTTCCTTTTATTCAATACTCTAATTATTAATTGTTGAACTAAAAAATACACTATCAAAATTTTTATATTCCAGGACTTACCCAGGGACTCTACAGATAGCTAGTGCGTTAGGGGAGCTTTGCGCTCCGCAAAGCTCCGAATGGCCCCCTATAGATAGTGCTTTAAAAGTCAATTTGTGTAAGTCCTGTATTAGATCAAAAAAAACTGATAATTACACTTTCTTCTTAAGATATAGCAGTCGAAAGAATAGGCGCAGACAGAGGAAAAGCTTAAAACTCAGACAACTTCAAGAATTAAGAATTTAGAATGCGCGAATTTAGAATTACCTCTCCTTGAAAAGAAAAGGATTGGGTTAAAAGGAATTTTTTTCTTCTCTTGGTCTCATGGATATGGCGAGGAGACCCGCTCTTATCAGAGCCGCTCCCCTTTATATGTTGCGGAGCAAAACGCCATCCCATCCTACGGAATGCTCCGCAAACGACCGCTTTTTTCTCCATGAATAGAGAGGCTTTATACCTTAATTTTTCGGTAAGATTTTTCCATCTTCCATCTTCCATCTTCCATCTTCCATTTTCCCTCTCCCATCTTCCATTTTCCCTGTTCCTTCTTCCCTCTTTCTTCTCTTTCTTCTGCTATATTAACTAATAATTTATAGATCCAAACTTACCATTGAGCAATTATTAATAATAAAAAAATATTACTTTTTTTCCGGAACTATACCCCATACTCCTGTTCCACTATATATGTATCCAATTCAATGAGTAAAGCAGCGTAGGAATTAATTATTTTGATGGAAAACCAAACTTCTATCAACTTGTCCTATATTGTGTTACAATTCATTCAAAATTTATTGATATTTTACATTATTGTATATCAAAATACTAAAGGGTGGGTAAAAGAGTGATTGTAGAAAATAACTATAACTATAATTTTAAATCTCGTCAATCAGGAATATTTCAATTTATTATATTTAGCACAATCGTGCTTATCCTCAGTAGCTTAATGATATTTACTCCAGGAGCAGCATTAGTAGAAATTAAAAACTCTACAGCCCCAGTAGTTTTAGATGGGCGACCAATACTCAAAGTTAGCAGTGCAGGAGAATATACTGCCCAGAAAAGAGCTGAGTTAATAGAAAAAAAATTATTAACCCTAGTTTCATCATCAAACCATATAAATATAAAAGTTAAAACAGAAGAAAAACTACCAACAATTTGGTTAAACAATGCCTATCTATTAACTGTTACTCAAAAAGATGTTTTTCCAGGAAGTAATCTAAAAGAGCAAACAGAAATTTGGGTAGAAAAAATTGAGGAGTCAGTAAAAATCGCTCAAAAAGAACGCTCTTTAAAATTTATGGGAAACACATTAATTAAAGTCGGATTAATTATTAATGTGGCCATAGCAATCAACTGGCTATTAAAGTTAGTATGGCGAAAATATTTATATCAAGCTCTATTGTTTTTTTTGGGAAATCATGGCATTGCTCATCCTGAAGAGAGCAAAAGTTTATCTATACTAATTAGTTTAAGTTTGTTAGTTACGAGAATAGCTTTATGGGTAGGAACAATTCTGTATATTACTAATAAATTTCCCCTAACTCGACAGTTCAGTTATCAATTTACTGACACCTTAATTTCCACCTTTACTTCTCCGGTAATTCATTTGGGAAATCAAACATATTCTGTACCCGATCTATTAATTTTAGTAGGTTTAGTTTGGGCATTAATAATTAGTGTTGGTGGAATAACAAATATTTTAAGATCGCGCATTTTACGAGTAACCGGAATTAACCGAGGCGCTCAAGAAGCGATCGCCACTATGACCAAATACAGTTTAATCACTATTGGTGTGATGGTATTATTGCAAGTATGGGGTTTAGACTTGAGTTCTATTGCCTTGTTAGCAAGTGCGTTTGGCGTTGGTATTGGTTTAGGTTTCCAGGATATTGCTAAAAATTTTGGTAGTGGTTTGGTATTATTGTTTGAGCGACCGATACAAGTGGGCGACTTTGTAGAAATTGGAGAATATCAAGGCACAGTTGAACGCATTGGTGCCCGTAGTACAATGATTAAAACTTTCGACCATGTGTCTATTATTTTACCTAACTCCCGGTTTTTGGAGGCGGAGCTAATAAATTGGGATCATGACCACCCAGTTTCAGCGTTGCGGTTACCAGTGGGAGTTGCTTACGGATCTGATGTAGAGGCAGTACGTCAAGCTTTATTAGATGCAGCAGGAGCAGTGTACCCCGATGTATTATCGATACCAGAACCCCAGGTGCTGTTTATTGAGTTTGGAGATAGTTCTCTAAATTTCGAGTTACGGGTATGGACAGCGGAACCGAGCAAACAGGAAATTATTAGGAGTGAGTTGTACTTTAAGATTGAGGCAATATTGCGGGAGCATGAAATAGAGATTCCGTTTCCGCAACAGGATTTGCATTTGCGGTCTGGGAATTTACCAATTGATTTATCCCCACGAATGGAAGCGATGTTGATGCAGTTTTTACAGCATGGAAGCAATGGGAAAAAAGTTAATTTGAATGGAAAGGAGGGGCGGAATTAATATCAAATTGCAGAAGGAAGAAGGAAGAAGGAAGAAGGAAGAAGGAAGAAGGAAGAAGGAAGAAGGAAGAAGGAAGAAGTAAAAATCTTACTTTCAGGACTTACGCAAATTAACCTTAAAAACGCCATATGTAGGGGCGTTTGCGGAGCATGACCTTAGGAAATGGCATTCGCCCCTACTGTGGTTTACTGAAATGAAAACCGCTGTAAGAGATTAGCGTTCGCGGAGCGTTGCATCAAAGGAATTCTTCATTATTAATTTCTGAATACGAGCGCATCCCGCAGGGAAGCGCTGACTGCGAGCTAGCTGTTTGCGCAGCATGACCTAGGAAATGCTTACAATTTTACAACTGATAATTAATACCTATCGCCAATAGTAAACTTGCTAAAACACTACCCAAAAAACCTATTCCCAAATTAGTCATATTTGACTGACTAGCTGATGCCATTGCTGTGTTTAAATCTGGTGAAGTTAAACGCTCATAATTTTTCACAGCTACAATTGTTTCTGGTAGAGATGATATTAAACTTCCCAAAAAATAATGTAATCCTGCAAAAATTGAACCACCAAATAATTTAGTCAGTAAATCATCATAAAGTTCAGTCCAAGCTATAAATAATGTATTTAAAATATAACATAATAATATCAATAAAGTGGTGCCTACAATAAACTTCCACCAACTTGCTTCATAATCATCTGCATTAATATCGTCAAATAATTCAGGTCTTTTTTGCTTAAACTGTTTTTCATAAAGAAAAAAGACAAGTATACCTGCTAAACAAGTTATACCACCAACAATTATCCAGGGCAAAGTTCGAGGATCTATGACTTCTGGTAAAGGTGAAAATTCCGATTCACCAGTAATAAACCAATAAGCTGTAGTCGCAAAGGTAAACATTAATAATGACATGGAAAAATGCCATAAAAATAGCATTTTTCTTTATTAAGAATTTCAATAAAATTTTTGATATTAGATATTTTTCCTACAAATACCCATTTACCTATAACAATTATTGGTGCAACAATAAACATGAGATAAATATTGGCAAAATTTGAACCTAGAGGAGTTGCTATACCTCCTAGCCTACCGAGACTTAATGATAGCAACATCAAAAATAATTCAGGATTATTTGTACTAGAATTAATTACTAATGTGCGTTGATTTTTACCTAAATATTTTTCCGCTAAACCTGCTGCAGAATTTACCATAGTATCTGTAGCAATAGGGATAAACCAAAAGCAAAAAATTATTGCTGCTAAGGCACTAATTGCCAAAAAAGTAATTTCATTAGTAGAGCGGTGTAATTGTATAATCCAAGTATCCATAGGTTCAGATAAGATTCAATATATAGCAGTCCTCGACACGATTGTGTAGAAAATATTTTGGTATAAGGGAGTATATAACAGTGCTAAGAGTTTCAGAATTTATATCTGTATTTTCGTTTTTTTGCTATATGCTCGCCCTACCTACACAAAATTTAATCAGGAAATTAGCTACAATAAATAAAGACTATCCTTCTGTCATAGTCTTTGCTCATTGTGGGTATTTTCAATCAAAATTTCATTCGATGTTACCTTTTATTGTCAACAATAGATAAGTTCAATATCTTTTATATAGATTCTCTTGTGTTTATTTTAACAATAGCATCTTGAATGAAAATGTTCACTTATTACTTTTTGAATTTTCACTATTAAAATTTCACTAATTTTGGGATTTTTTTTGACAGAATATATAGTTTCCTAATTAATTGTGATAGTTTTGTGTTTTCTGGTTATTGATTTTTGTAATTATTTAATAATTAAAATTTCAAGTATATTAAATTATTTGAAGAAATCAATCAAAAAAATCACCAATCTTTTATTTTTAAATACAGGTAACTATTAATTATTAATTATTGAATACCTAAAACCTAATACCAATTTGGAAAAATAATTTTACGAATAGTAGGAGCAGTTAAAATATTTTACAGGATATTTTTATTGGACGAAAAAGATAAATTATGAGCTAATAAATGGTATCAAAGCTATTCTCATACGACTCCTATCCTCCTGACTTCCCATCCTGGCTCCCCTCCTGAGAGGGGCGGGGGTGGGTTGACTCCTAAGAAATAACCTAGTTATTTGTAGCAAATATTTATCAAATTGGTATAATATTTAATCCCAACTAACCACTCAAATCATACTTCCATATTACCGTCCACTGTCTATAATTTTTAATACTAACCAAAATTGTAACTCTTGGTCATACTATAGCCTTATGGACGGCTTAAAATAGAATTATGTAGATATTTAATTAATCAAAATTTATCTACCTATTAGGCAATCTTGGTACAGTTATTCCTTCTACTCGTTGGCGGAATTCTTCAACACCTGGATTAAAATCTATTGGTAAAACAGCCACAATATTATCGTGAGGGCGAGGAATAATTACCCAAGATTCCAAAGTAGCACCATAAGCTTTTTCAACTGCAGCAATTCCTGCATCCATAGCAGTTTTTACTTCCGAAACATCACCTCGAATTTGAACAGTAAACCGAGCGCTACCAACCCTAATATAACCCACTAAAGTGACTCGACCTGCTTTTACCATTGCATCTGAAGCAGCTAAAATACCAGGAAAACCCTTAGTCTCCAGTGCTCCAACAGCTTGTTGCGCCATTCTATTTCTCCTAAATTTAAGTTAAGAATTAAATTCTCTACAATTAATTGTAAAAATTTTAGATGTCTGTCATAACTAAACTATATATTCAGCCAAATTATAAATAATATTAATTTGAGCTATCAATAAGTTTAGGACAATATTCATCTAAATTGTTCACTAATTTCTGTATAACTTAGTGGTAATACAGATTCTACATTCTCAGGGGGATTAGGAACAATATAGTGACCATCCACTATACCGCCATAGACTTTTTCTGCTGCTTCAATGCCAGCTTGGACTGAAGGATAAACTTCAGAAGTTGGTCCCCGAACCACCACGACAAAGTGGCCTCTTTCAGCTATACCGTAGTAAACTAAGGTAACTCGCGCAGCTTTGACCATAGCATCTGCAGCAGCTAATATACTGGGAAAACCAATAGTTTCTATGAGACCTACTGCTTCTGGCATAGAAATACTCCTGTACTCTGCAAAAATAAATCAATATAATTGTAATCCTAATGGCTGATGCTGTATATATATATTGATAAAAAAGCAATTAATTATACTGGACTATAAGCATTTTTATCTATATTCGATCTCTTTGAAATTTTCCTGAAAAATGTAGAATATAGTGTCATTTCAGTTACCAGTTAACAGTTATTAGTTATCAGTACCTCTTGCTTTCCTAGGTCATGCTGCGCAAACAGCTAGAGACTTGAAATCTGGAATATTCTCTTTTTTTACCCCCTGAAAATGGGGAAGCTATTGACCTGATTTTTGGACCGCTAACTTAATTTAAAGTTGTCAGATATTATTGCTTTTAAGGTTGTTATAATTTGATTGATTTATGCACAATAAAATCAAGTATCAATTTATCAAAAAATTTCAGAATAATATGAGAGCGATCGCTAGTAAAAACCATAGCAAAATTCATTCGGTGGTAAAATTTATTCTGGTTGCTCTATTAACTTTTGGGATAACAATTACTTGGTCATCTGTAGCTTGGGCACAAATACCATTCCTGCCAAATATACAACAAACAGAGAATCAAGGACCAATTTTTGATTGGTTTAATCGACCATATCAATGTGGTAATTTAATGTGTAGTAAAGTCTGGTTTAATGGCAGACCTTTAATTACTGTAGCTGCACTATCAACTAATACAGAAGAGAATCAAAGTGCTATCTCTACTGCCAAGCAAAGAGCAAAAACTGTAGAAATTAATCTTCAACAAGTTTTAAAGATAGTACTACAGTCGAAAGAGCAGAAAATACCAAATCCATCACCTCCAAGTTCAACTCCTAAATCTAATAATCAATTACCAGAAAAACCATCTGATTTTGACCCATCATTGCTCGCCAAACCGACATTAACTCCCAAGGTAAAAGAACTTCAGACAAGAATCCAAAAGATTACCCCAAATATTGATATTATTCGCCAAGAAAATATTAATAGTCAAGGCACAAATCAAAGTCTAAATCTTCATCCTCAAACTCCCAAAATTGAAGTAGGAACTCTGAATAATTTAACAGTTATTTATGCGCCAGAACAACCAGGATTAACAACACAAACCATACTCACAGTTACAAAATATGACGTAGTTGCCAACTTTGCTAATAACGAATTGCAGCTAGCAAATATCTGGCAAAATCGCATTCTTCAAGAATTGAGTAATGCTTTAAAAGAAAGAGAATACTACAACAAAAAACTATATATTATCATCGCTCAAGTTTCTATGATTATTGCTAGCATGATAATTATTAGCTCAGTTTTAAAGTGGATAAAAAAACCCTTGAAAGCTAAAATTGAATTGCTCAAAGAACAAATCAAACAATTAGAGGAATCTCTACAAGTCAATCCCGAAGAAAAATTGATAGAAAATACTCAACCTACTGCCAATATAGCCAATACTCAAGAAACAGAATCATCGATTAATTTCAAAAAGAATTTTTGCTAAATTCAAACCTAGAAATTACAACTCTCAGCATATTACTAGCAATGGTTGAAAATGCACCTTTAGGATTTTTAAATCAGTTAGAATACATCTGGTCAGCATTGCCAAAAGTTTCTCTAAAACGACAGTTTATTTTAAACAAACAAAAAAATATTGCTGTTTTACTAGAGCAAATTTTAATGTGGGCACAAGTATTTATCTGGGTGGGAGGAATAAGTTTAATTGTTGCTATGTTCCCCCAAACTAGGGCTTTATATTCTTTTCTCTTAACACAATATGTACAATTTTTTTTAATATGGGTAATTGCCAGCATTACAGATAAAGCTACTTATTTCTTAATCGACTTTTGGTTAGATAAGTGGGCAACACAAGCACAACAAGGTTCCCTAGTACCTGAAAGATATATCATGCGAGTTAATACTTATTCAGGCGCACTCAAACAAGCGACAAGTGTTGTTATATACTCAATTGCCATTTTATTTACTATACAAGCAATAGGTATTTCCCTTGCCGGAATAGGAATTCTTGGCATAGCATTAACTTACGTTTTCAAAGCTAAAGTAGATAATATGATTAACGGTTGCTTGATTTTATGGACCGATCAATATGCTGTTGGAGATGTAGTTCAAATAGGTAATGTAACAGGTCTTGTAGAACATATAAATCTTTATTTGACTCAACTGAGGGGAGCAGAAGGGCGATTAATTACTATTCCTAATGGTAGTTTTGAAGTGGTGCAAAACTTGACAAAAGATTGGTCTCGGGTAGACTTTCGAGTTGAAATTGCCTACAGTGCAGATGCTAGGAAAGCACTAAATATGATGGAAGAAGTGTCAGAGCAAATGCGAAGTGAACCTGAATGGCAAGATAAAATTCTCGAACCTGCAATAATTCTAGGAGTTGATAATATCTCTCACACAGGTATTTTAATTCAAATTTGGATTAAGACTGCACCAATACAACAGTTTGCTGTGGGACGTGAATTCCGCCTCAGAATTAAACAAGCATTTGACCGAGAAGGTATTGCTATTGGTGTACCGCAACAGTCTGTGAATCTTCAAAATTATCCTAACAATGGTAGTGGCGATCGCCACAAAGAAGAAAATTCATCTCTTTCTGCTCTAGGAGTAGGGGAGTAGGGGAGTAGGGGAGTAGGGGAGTAGGGAGAAATAATTGATATCAAATACGCTCGGGTTCAGTATCAAAAAATTCTGTCTTCCCACACTTTCTACACTCTGTTTTTGGTCTGCAGAGGGAAACCTTGGTTTTTCGATTCTGTCTAATATCATGTCCGGATAATTAGTGATAAAAAAACTTTCTCATTTTTCTCCTCTTATTTCTTGCTTCTTGCTTTTTTCTTCCCCACATCTGTCAGTCCGAAGTTGTCAGATTCTTCAGTAAAGCTGGGAGCACTATCATCTCCAGTATTACGGAAAAACTTGGTATTGCCATTTCTTGCCCCGATAAAAGCATCGAAGTCCCCATCCCCATCAATATCGACAAAGGTGGGTGCAGCATTATCCCCACATCCGTCAGTCCGAAGGGATTGGTGGTAGGAGATAAAAAGTTAGGTTCAGCCATGATTAATTAATATCATGTCCGGTTGAACAGTGATAAATAAATAACTACGGAGGAGTCAGGAGTCGTAGGGGCGATTCGCGTTTGCGGAGCATTCCGTTAGGAAATCGCCCGTACAGGAGTCAGGAGGAAAGAGGGAAGAAAGAAGAAGAACTGGAGTTGAAGGAGAAAGTTTTTTTATAACTAATTATCCGGACATGATATAATTCCTCTTATTTAAAAAAGTTTTGATGTTTCCAAGTTATAGCAGTCGAAGCAAAAGTTAGGACAGAGGTTCGATAGTCCAAGGTTTCAATCTGTTTTTGGTCTACAGACGAAAACCTTGGTTTTTCGATTCTGTCGAAGTAGTTGCTAAACAGACTAAGCAACAGGACCAGTGAAAGCGTCAACCGTACTGTCAAAGAAATTTAGGAAGTTTTGTGCTTCCTGCTCGCTGCCAAAGCTCCAGGTTTCTCTGTCACCGATGCCATTGCTAATTGCCACCTCGGTTCCCATAAGTTCCGCTTCATTGAGGGTAGGAATTACATGGATATTAGCATTCGTCAACTGGTCGCCATCAAATAAATCCCCCATTTCCCCGATGAAATCATCAAAGTTATTGCGCTTCTGTGTTCCTGATGTATCAGCACCAGACCAGGTAAAATCAAGGCTGTCGGTAGTGCGCAAACCATCTGATAAATCTGGGTTCAATGAGGCAATCTCGTCATTGGTGAAGATTCTGATCCTGTTCTTCCCGCCATTGGTATCGCCATTGAACTCGAAGATTTTGGTTTTAGCTGGGTCTTTGCCCAGGAGATCCCGTGCGAATTCCTGAAATGCATTGGCATCAGCATCATTGTCGAAGTCAGCTTTGAACTGGCCGCCTACCCCAGAGCCAGCAATCCTGATGATCACATCATCAGTAGACTTGTTTTCTCTGATAGATGGATTATGGTTGCCACCAAAATGTTCGAGGGAACTCGCCTTGATAGTGCCATTCCTGGCAACTGTTCCGCCAAGCTCCAATACTGCTTCGGTCAGGAAGTCGTTGAGAGACCCATCAGTTGCAATATCGTCAATTTTGTAAACAACTTGGGAGTCAGCAAATTCAACAGTGTACTCTGTATCACCAACATTGCCACTAAAAATGGTGTAGTCAGATTCTAGGGTATTGGGAGGAATATAGGTAAATATATTCGTGTCCGTCAAGTCTGATAGTTCAACGCCTTCAATTTCAAATACGAGGTCGCCATCCGCAGTGCCATCATTGAAGAAAATGGATGTATCTCCCGAAGAAGAAGTAATTGTATAATCATCAGGAGATCCAAATAACTGAATTTGATCTCCATTACCAAAATCCTTAATAATACCCTTGTCTTCATTGCCATCCCCAATGTAATAGACCTCTCCTTCTCCCCCGACGAAAGTGTCCGCACCTCCGTTACCATAGAAGGTATCTACATCACTCGAAGAAGGATCGGTTCCTACAAGAAAATCATTTCCAGGACCACCAGTGATATTATCGTCACCGTCACCACCATCAATGATGTCGTTACCGCCATTACCATTGATGGTATCGTCACCGCCACTACCATCAATGCTATCGTCACCGCCACTACCATCAATGCTATCGTCACCGCCACCACCATCAATGATATCGTTACCGCCATTGCCATCTATGGTATCGTCACCACCACTACCATCAATGCTATCATCACCGCCACTACCATCAATTATATCATTACCCCTACCACCATCGATGGTATCGTCACCGCCATTACCATCAATTATATCATTACCACCACTACCATCAATGATATCGTTACCACTATTACCATTGATAGTATCGCCACGGTTCCCACCATCAATGCTATCGTCACCGCCACCACCATTGATGCTATCGCGACCACCACCACCATCGATGATATCGTCACCGCCATTACCATTGATGGCATCGCGACCGCTACCACCATCGATGGTGTCGTCACCGCCACCACCATTGATGCTATCGCCACGGTTCCCACCATCAATGCTATCGTCACCGCCACCACCATTGATGCTATCGCGACCACCACCACCATCGATGATATCGTCACCGCCATTACCATTGATGGTATCGCGACCGCCACCACCATCGATGGTATCGTCACCGCCACGACCAGTGATGGTATCTTGATCGTTAGTACCGTTTAGAGTATCGTCACCAGGAGTACCGTTTATTTCAGCCATGATTAATTAATTCCTCTTATTTAAAAAAGTTTTGATATTTTCAAGTTATAGCAGTCGAAGCAAAAGTTAGGATCTTTATAAATACTCAAACTCAGTCTAGGGTAAATTTTGAGTTTTGAATGAGGTATCAGAAATAGATTATTCTTAAACTTTCATCTCTTGATTTACCGAAAAATTGTGGGTATGCGCCTCCCCTTTTAAGGGGATAATAAGCGGTCGTTAGCGTAGCTTCCCGTAGGGTGGGATGGCGTTTGCTACCGCAAAGCTTTCCGTTCCGGAATGCTACCGCAAACGCTAACAGCGGAGCGGGTCTGCAAGAACGGGTCTCCTCGCCATATCCAATCGACCAAGAGAAGAAAAATTTTCTTCTCTTTGTCAATCCTCTTCTTTCAAGGAGAGGTAATTATTCATTATTCATTATTCATTATTCATTGTTGAACAACGCTCACCTTGTTCCCAAAGAATACACTTTTAAAGCTACTGAATTCAGTATAAATCGTGCCACAAAACAGGGCACTCCTAAAGCCTGTAGGCTTTTCTTGAGCGCGATCGTGGTCCGATATTGATTAACTAGCTATCAGCTTTTATCAGCTCTGGGTTAAAATTCCCTGCTTCTATGAGCAAAATTGTTTAGGAGGTATTGAAATACCCTGGGTCATTTCAGTTATCAGTTATCAGTACCTCTACAATAAGGAGGTTTGAAATAAGAAATATTCCATTTTTTCATCCCCTTAAAAAGGGCTATACCTCACTTGTTGGTAAGGCTTGACCTAGTTCTATGTAAATATTACGGTTACATCATAATTCACCTTTATCCTAGGTGTCAAGAGTAACCTACCAACTTCATTAAATTTTCATAAATAAGTAAAATCATCTAGGGGAAGAACCCGTTCATATCCACCCCAATCATCGGTACGCCATTTTTTACAGACTGTGTTAGAGGCGATCTTCACGCTCTCAGCTAATACCAAATTGATAAATGTTTGCTACAAATATCTAGGGTATTTCTTAGGAGTTAACCCACCCCTAACCCCTCCCAACCCACCCTAGCCCCTCCCAGGAGGAGGGAAGTCAGGAGTCAGGAGTCGTATGGGAATAGCTTTAATACGATTTTTTAGGGCTTAAATTATCTTTTTCTCTCAAATATAAATCTACTATAAATTATTTTTATCGCTCTTACTATTCGTAACATTCTTTTTTAAAATTGGTATAATTCCTCTTAAACTACTGCCCTCAACGCGATCCTATAGAACCATGGGCATTTGTTCGGGTTGTTAGCGCAGCTCCTCCGCAGGAGGCACTTGTCTACCATAGTACAGAGTATTAAAAGTATCGGTGTTAGCGCAGTATTCCGCAGGAAAAGTTTGTTGACATTCAGGACAATAATGAGGTCTTTTCGCCATATCCATGATATCATGTCCGAACGCAATCGTTTGTGTAAAAGTTAGCGTAAATATCTACAGGGAATTTAAGTTTTTTTCTTGCTCTTTGTGAAGTTTTTCTGTCTATTCCCTATTCCCTATTCCCTATTCCCTACCTTTGCTATACAATACCGATGCTACCGGACATGATATGAGACCAAGAGAAAAGAGAATGTTCCTTATGTCAAACCTTCTTATTGCAGAGGTACTGATAACTGATAACTGAAATAACCATTCCCACACTTTCTCGATCGCAACTAAATGTTCCATCTAAGCGCCATTGCCAAATCTTTCTTGATCAAAATAATATGGGTCGCGCAACCCCACCTTGACTGGTGATCGTGTTTTTGGAGAGTTGCTCAAATCCCCTACTTCCCCTCCAGGGAGGGGAGGGGCGAGGGTGGGTTAACTTTTGACTTCTGAATTCTGACTTTTGACTTCGTTAAAGCAGGGAACAGTATTTCTGGCGTCTTACGGTTCATCATCAACATAAGTCAAACAGCAACTCGTTCCTTGTTAATCTCTCCATCTCCCCACACTCCCCATACTCCCCTGAATTCTAAATTCTAAATTCTAAATTCTAAATTCTGACTTGCGCTATACTACTTCCACAGCTCGATCGCTCTTTTGCGGATGTATTTTCTTCACATCACTTTGCAAAGCTGCATACAAACGATTTAAAGCATTTATATAAGCTTGAGCTGATGCCACAATAATATCAGTATTAGCAGCATGACCAGAATACACCCGTCCTTCATGGCGCAAACGAATAGTCACCTCCCCAATAGCATCAATACCAGCAGTTACCGACTGCACAGAAAACTCAATTAAATCATTAGGCACATTCACCACTCGGTTAATTGCCCTGTATACAGCATCCACAGGACCAGTACCAATAGCAGCATCAGTCAATTCCTCCCCATTAGGAGTCCGGATACTAACTGTAGCTGTGGGACGAGAGCGATCGCCACAGGAAACCTGTACCAACTCTAAACGGAAGAGTTCTGGTGGTTGTTGAATCTCACTGTTAACAATAGATTCTAAATCCCAATCTGTAATTTCTTTCTTTTTGTCTGCCAAATTTTTAAATCTGAGGAAAGCTTTATTCACCTCTTCATCAGAAATATCAAACCCAAGTTCTTTGAGACGAGTTTGGAAAGCATGACGACCAGAAAGTTTACCCAAGACTATTTGATTATCTGTCAATCCGATGGACTCAGCATCCATGATTTCATAAGTAAGCTTATTCTTCAGTACCCCATCTTGATGAATACCTGACTCATGAGCAAAAGCATTAGCGCCGACAATAGCTTTGTTTGGTTGCACAAACATTCCTGTCAAGTTAGAAACCAGACGAGATGTTTTATAAATATGGCGAGTATCAATATTAGTAAGTGGTGCTTCTGACTCTGGTGCGCGACCAAGGAAAGGATTGAAATATTGTCGCCGGACGTGCAATGCCATAACTAACTCTTCCAAAGCAGCATTACCAGCTCGCTCACCGATACCATTAATAGTGCATTCCAGTTGACGAGCGCCGTTTTTCACAGCTTCGAGGAAGTTGGCGACAGCTAAACCCAAGTCATTGTGACCGTGAACAGAAATAATAGCTTGGTCAATATTAGGAACATTTTCCTTAATACCTCGGATGAGCGCTCCAAATTCAGCAGGTGTCGTATAACCAACAGTATCAGGAATATTCACCGTAGTCGCTCCAGCAGCGATCGCCGCCTCCAATACTTGATAGAGAAATTCTGGGTCAGAGCGACCTGCATCTTCGGGAGAAAATTCTACATCATCTACAAAGGTTTTAGCATAGGCCACCATTTCAGGAGCGATCGCCAATACTTCTTCCCTAGTTTTCTTCAGTTTATAAGCTAAGTGAATATCGGAAGTAGCAATAAAAGTATGAATACGAGCATTAACTGCGGGTTTAAGAGCTTTACCTGCTGCTTCAATATCTGCACGGGTCGTTCTTGCCAAACCACAGATTGTTGGGCCTCCTTCTACACCCACTGTCTCAGCAATTTTTTGTACTGCTTCAAAATCTCCAGGACTAGAGTAGGGAAAACCCGCTTCAATCACATCTACTCCCAGGCGAGATAGTTGCCGAGCAATAGTCAATTTTTCATCTATATTGAGAGCCGCCCCAGGAGATTGTTCCCCATCCCGGAGAGTCGTATCAAAAATAATAATTCGGTCTTGATTACTTGTCATTATTTTTACCTTATAGTTTACAGAAGTTAGTCTTGAGCTTTTTTCGATCTTACCGAATAATTTAAGGTTTAAAGCCTCTCCTTTAAAGGAAAAACAAGAAAAAATTTTCCTTTGAGTCAATCCTACCCGTTTTCAAGGAGAGGTAATTGTTAATTATTAATTATTAATTATTAATTGTTGAACTTGTTTTACAAGATAGTGAATATACTTTAAATTAAACCTAAATTAGTCTAATTTTTTTGAGTTTTCTAGGAAGATATTTACAGCAGATTGCAGATACATTAGGTACAAATATAAATGGTAAGGTGAATGCAAGTGCGGGCATCTTGCCCGCGACTGGTGTACCTCACTAATATGAAATACGCTGTGAGTCTTCAAGCAGAGATTTTTTCTTTGATACTTCCTGCCTTCTAACTTAGTACATTCTGAAAGAAATTGAGATTTTTTTTCTTCTTCCTTCCTCCTTCCTCCTTCTTCCTTCTTAACTTCTTCCTTCTTCCTTCTTCCTTCTTCCTTCTTAATTAATATTCTGCCTTTTCTATTTGGTCGCGAATATCATTTAAGTCTACATATTGGTCTGTGACATTTCGTAATTCTCTAGCAATCATTCCTTCTGTTGATACAACTGTTATATGAGTATTTTTAGAACGAAGTAGCTCAATAGCTCTTTCAAAATCCCCATCTCCACTAAACAAAACTACTTGGTCATATTGGTCTACTGTATTAAACATATCTACTACAATTTCAATATCTAAATTAGCTTTTTGAGAATAGCGACCCGAAACATCATCATAATATTCTTTAAGAATTTTAGTGCGTACTGTATAACCCAAACTAATCAAAGCATCTCGGAATCCTCTTTGATCTTGTGGGTCTTTTAAGCCTGTGTACCAAAAAGCATTTATTAGTCTGACTTCTGGTTTGTTGAAATGTTCTAATACTCTTCTTGGGTCAAAAAACCAACCATTTTTTTGTTGAGCGTAGAACATATTATTCCCGTCCACAAATATAGAAAGACGGTTCTTAAGATTATTCATAGAAACTTAAATTTAATATTGATTTTAGATAATTCAGTCTAAATCTATTACTTTAGTAATATTCCTATCATCAATGCAATTATTTTGTAAGCGTTCAGCTATTAGTAATTATTGAAGAAAGCAGAAGGCAGAAGGGAAAATTACTTATGGAGTAAGCATTCAGCTATTAGCTGTCAGCTCTCAGTAAAAGGAGGGGGTTTAAATGAATATAGGATTTAAAGCCAGCTTTTATAAGTAAGATTTAATCCTACCTCAATTAGTAAAGCTTTTATCTAAAACTAAAAGCAATAGCTGAATGCAAGCACATCCCGCAGGGAAGCGCTGAAGTCTGCAGTTAGGACCTTATGAGCCTAGCTGACGGCTGGCAAGGGCAGCATTCCGCAGGAAATGCTTACCTTATAGATAGTCTTCGACACGCCACTTCGTGTCTTATAACCCCAAGCAATTTTAAGCACCGTTTAGACGGTGGGGTATTAAACCCGCAAAAAAAGATAATTACTTCTCAGGTTTGGGAAGAGGACTTTGGCAGTAACTTTTTATTCTTTCTCAATTTCAAAAGTTGCTTTTACCGAATAATTAAGGTAAAAATCCTCTCCTTTAAAGGAGAAACAATGAATGAATTTTCCTTTTATTCAATTCTCTCCCTAAAAGGAAGAGGTAATTATCAATTATCAATTATTGAAATTCCTCAAAATTAATTGCTGAAGTCCGCAGTTCCGACCTTATGAGGCTAGCTAATAGCTGATGACTGGCAAGGGCAGTATTCCGCAGGAAATGCTTACATTATTTTTAATTTAGATAAACTAACATTGTTACTTACATATTTCAGATTTAAACTGCAAAAAATTACCTTTATATCGTAAATCGATAATATTTTTCTCTTCTCATAATTTTAATAATTTTAGTAGTTATATACTATCTATTTTAGTCTTTTTCTGTAAAAAATACTTTTTCTGCTTATTAAATTAATCGATCCCCTTCCATATCTTCAATATCAGACAATAATTTTTCATTAAGGCCATACTTTGAAGATTGGATTCATCCAATCTTCTAATAATTCAGTCAAATCAAAAACAATTGACTTAATAAAAACTATGTATATAAAATTTGGAATATAGAAAAACCGGGGCAGTACAAAATTACAGCCCTCAAATATACAAATTATATTAAAGATTAAAAATTTACACCCCGATGGATTCTTGAGTAATTATACCTACGCCTTTTTACTTTCTATAGCCCAACGGGCTAATTCTGTCCGATTGTGTAGACCAGTTTTGCCAAGCATATTACTGACATGACTCTCAATGGTTCTTTGACTAACTTCCATCATTTCTGCAATGTCACGATTTGCCATCCCCTGGGCTACAAGTTGGACTACCTTTAATTCTGTGGGAGTTAATTCTACATTTCGGCGCACCTTAATTTTTGGCCCATTACTACTAGGCACGCCAGAATTTTGATGTTTAATTAGACGAGAAGCTTGCTTCAGGGAAGATTCTACTTGAGCTACAAGTTCTTCTGGCTCAAATGGTTTGACAATGTAGACATCAGCTCCAGTATTTAAACCTTTGACTCGGTCTTGACTTTGACCCTTGGCAGATAGAAATAGAACTGGAATCCATTCTGTAGCTGGGTTTTCTCTGATGTGTTGCACAAGGGTATAGCCATCCATTTCTGGCATCATCACATCACATATAATTAGCTCAGGAATTTCATTTTCCAGCTTTTCTAGTGCTTCTCGGCCATTTTCTGCTGTTGTTACCTGATACCCACGAAATTCTAAATAATCCTTGACTAATAAAATTAAATTAGGGTCATCATCAACTAACATTAACCGTCTTTGGTCTGTAGTATTAATTTCCTTCATAATGAAGAACTCACTTTGTTTAATTCCCGCAAACATTAACTTCAAAGACGGGTATAAACCGCATCTTTCATAAAAGATTAAAGAAGTAGGGCGAGTTTGCTACTTTATTTTAGATTAATATATATCCTTACCCAAAGGACTGGGACTGCATCTAGGGGTCTAAAGAAATCATGCCCCTGTCTATTTTTGATTATAGATTTTAGACTCAATCAATACTTCTACACTATTTAGGGCTTGCTGATTAATTCTAAAAGTATTGACAGATATTGGTTTTAGCATTTTAGAGTTGAAAAAAGTACCAGCTTTTCGGTGGCAAGAGCTGCAAAAAGCTAGTATTTTGGGACGATTATGGCAGAAAAATTGAGAGACAAAACGCCCGCTCCTACCTCCTCTACATTCCCCGTTCCTCCTGTCTTCCCCTCCCCTCCTGGGAGGGAGGGGCGAGGGGTGGGTTGTCTCCTACCCCAGCAAAAAGACTCTATGAGCGCAAACCCTATTTAGTTAGATATAGATATATAAGTATAACTAGATAATAGTTTTGTATTGTGAAAAATAACTTCCACTACTTTTAATAATATATGAAAATTTGACAGTATTGGTTACTAATGTTATCAGAATTTATATTGATAACTATTAGTTACTAATTGTTAACTTTGAACTTTTGAGTTTCCCAGTCAAGTAAATGTCCACAATTTATGAGTATCAGTTAATGAATCAACTAAGGCTATTTGATGAAATAATCATTGATTCCGGCAAAGGATGAGTGAGAAAAACATATTCCTCTACAACTCGATTCCCCATTATATGCTCTTGAATAATTCTTTCAATTACAGGAGGAGTTGCGGAATGGTACCATACTCCTTCAGGATAAACAACCATGATTGGACCTTGACAACAAACTCGTAAACAGTTAGCTTTAGTACGAAATATACAGCCAGGTAAATCAGGGTTAACTCGGTCTATTTTTAACTCTTGGAGCCGTTTTTTGAGATAATTCCATGCCTCTAAACCAGCCTCTGTCGAGCAACATTTAGGCTTTGTTTGGTCAGCACAAATAAAAATATGTCGCTGAATTTTATTTAGTCCCAGAGATTGGATACAAACACCAAGAGATTCCTGACAAATATCTTGGTCAATATCGTCCTGTCGAGGATTTTCCTGGGATTCGGCGCTCTGGAAGTTAGTCCCATCAGATTTATCGGTTCTTTGAGATGATATATTATCTGTCATAAAATTTTCGACACACCTTTCAACGAACTTCTAGGGATATTGTCTTTTGTTCAAGAATTTAGAATTTAGAATTTAGAATTTAGAATTACCTCTCCTTGAAAGAAGAGGATTGACGAACAGGAAAATTTTTATTTATTATCCCCTTAAAAGGGGAGGCTTTAAACCACAATATTTCGGTAAAATATCCTATTCTAAATCATAAATGACTTTGACGGTAAAATTCTCGATCTGCTCAGATAATTTTATTCTACTGTCCTTCTACTGTCCTAATTTAAAAAGCTTAATTCAATCGAGATTACTCTAAATTTTGGCCATTTTATTTTAACTTTTGACAAAAAAACCAAATCTCTCAGTTCGGGAACCCGTACAGTTTCATCAGTTGCAATGGCAACTCTTATTCAGCTAAATTAGCACTCAGATAGTGAGAGTGCTAAAAAATCAAACGAAGCCAATAATTGAGCTTCAGATTCTAGCCTCTCAGCAATAGTTAAAATATATCTGGAGGGAAAACCATGGCAGCCGTAACACTGAGTGTTTCTACTGTTAAGCCTTTAGGCGATCGCGTATTTGTCAAAGTCAGTGCAGCTGAAGAAAAAACAGCAGGTGGTATTCTTCTACCTGACAATGCAAAAGAAAAACCCCAAGTAGGAGAAGTTGCTGCTGCTGGTCCTGGTAAGCGTAATGACGACGGTTCCCGTGCAGAAATGGAAGTTAAAGTCGGAGACAAAGTGCTGTACTCAAAATACGCTGGAACAGATATCAAACTCGGTGGTGATGAGTATGTTCTACTGGCAGAAAAAGATATTCTCGCAATTGTTAACTAAGATTTATCAAGTTGTTTCATATAGCAGGGAACAGGGAACAGGGAACAGGGAACAGTAGCAAAAGCATTTCTCTGTCTAAGGTTCATCAGCAGTCTATATCCTAACCAACTCGTTCTTTGCTATAGCACTAGCAAACTTTATCGACTCATTTGATGTTTGCTAAAGTGCTAAAACAACTAATTATCAACAAATCACAAACAAGCATCCACAATTACTAATCAATAAAAATTACAACTATGGCTAAACGTATAATCTACAACGAAAATGCTCGTCGCGCCCTCGAAAAAGGTATGGATATTCTAGCCGAGTCTGTAGCAGTAACACTCGGTCCAAAAGGTAGGAATGTAGTTCTAGAGAAAAAATTTGGCGCTCCTCAAATCGTTAATGATGGTGTCACCATCGCTAAAGAAATTGAACTAGAAGACCATATTGAAAATACAGGAGTTGCCCTAATTCGTCAAGCAGCTTCTAAAACCAATGACGCAGCAGGTGATGGTACTACTACAGCTACCGTTTTAGCTCACGCAATGGTAAAAGAAGGTCTACGAAACGTAGCTGCAGGTGCTAACCCTATTGCTATCAAGCGTGGTGTTGACAAAGCTGCAGGTTTCTTGGTAGAAAAAATTGCATCTCACGCTCGTCAAATTGAAGATTCTAAGGCGATCGCTCAAGTAGGTTCTATCTCTGCTGGTAATGACGAAGAAGTGGGTAATATGATTGCCCAAGCAATGGATAAAGTGGGCAAAGAAGGCGTAATTTCCCTAGAAGAAGGGAAGTCAATGCAGACCGAACTAGAAATTACTGAAGGTATGCGTTTCGACAAAGGCTACATCTCTCCCTACTTCGCAACAGATATGGAGCGGATGGAAGCTGTACTCGAAGAACCGATGATTCTAATTACTGATAAGAAAATTGCTCTAGTACAAGATTTAGTACCAGTATTAGAACAAGTAGCTCGTTCTGGCAAACCTTTATTAATTTTGGCTGAAGATATTGAGAAAGAAGCTTTAGCTACTCTGGTTGTTAACCGTTTGCGGGGTGTGTTGAATGTAGCTGCAGTGAAAGCTCCTGGTTTTGGCGATCGCCGTAAAGCAATGTTAGAAGATATTGCTGTATTAACTGGTGGTCAAGTTATTACTGAAGATGCTGGTTTGAAACTAGAAAGCGCCAAGCTAGATATGCTTGGTAAAGCTCGTCGCATCAACATTACTAAGGACAACACTACTATCGTTGCTGAAGGTAACGAAAAAGAAGTTAAAGCTCGTTGCGAACAAATTCGCCGTCAAATGGAAGAAACTGATTCTTCCTACGACAAGGAGAAGTTACAAGAGCGTCTAGCTAAGTTAGCTGGTGGGGTAGCTGTAATCAAAGTTGGTGCTGCTACTGAAACAGAAATGAAGGACCGCAAGTTACGCTTGGAAGATGCTATCAACGCAACTAAAGCTGCTGTGGAAGAAGGTATTGTTCCTGGTGGTGGTACAACTCTAGCTCATTTAGCTCCCGATCTAGAAAGTTGGGCAAATGAGAATTTGCAAGCTGAAGAGTTAACTGGTGCTTTAATTGTTAGTCGTGCTTTGTTAGCTCCACTGAAGCGCATTGCTGAAAATGCTGGTCAGAACGGCGCTGTAATTGGCGAGCGCGTGAAAGAGAAGGATTTCAATACTGGTTACAATGCTGCTAGTAACGAGTTTATGGATTTATTTGAAGCTGGTATTGTTGATCCTGCTAAGGTAACTCGTTCTGCTCTACAAAACGCTGCTTCTATTGCTGGTATGGTGTTGACAACTGAGTGTATTGTTGTTGACAAACCTGAACCTAAGGAAGGTGCTCCTGCTGGCGCTGGTATGGGCGGCGGCGATTTCGATTACTAGGTTTTTTGAGATGGGGGATAATTTGAGAATTACCCCTCTCCATTTTGTTTGTGTAAATAGTGTGTATTGTGTTTGAGCCACCTCCATTGATTGGGGGTGGTTTTGTAATAGCAGAAGGAAGAGGGAAGAAGGAAGAAGGAAAAAGAAAGGAGTAAGAATATTGCGTTGTCTTAATTTTACAGCAGTTTCCATTTGGGTAGACCACAATAGAAACGCTCCATGGAAGGTCCTTACAAAGTTTTGCTTGTGAAGATTTGGTGTTATATCAAATCCGTTTAATTAGACATAAAAAAATTCTTCAATCGTCATAACTATGCTCATGTTTGTAATTCTTTCTCCTCCTGACTCCTGACTCCTAAAGAGTTAACCATTCTATGGCTGTTTAACCGGATTTGATATTATTCCGGTTATATAGTATATGTTGATAATTCTATAATTACTTTAATATTTAATCTC